>NZ_JCAXDT010000006.1:0-271438 GCF_059759215.1 Glutamicibacter sp. GQ173 | reverse complement strand
CCAGACGCAAAATCGGAAAGCGTGTCGGATTTTGGCCTCAAATCATGCACTGACTAGGGAATATCAGTTCCGAGTACAACAAAACCACCAAAAAAGTGTGCTGCTTCACAACATTTTTGGTGGTTTCGTGTAGTTCGCCGGTATTGCAGTCCTACTGCGCCAGCTCGATCACGGCCATGTTCTTCTTGCCGCGTCGAACGATGGCATAGCGTCCGTGCAGGAAGTCGGCCACGCTGAGCACGGTGTCGATGCCTTCAACCTTTTCGTTGTTCACATACGCTCCGCCCTCGCTCACTGTGCGTCGGGCCTCCGACTGCGACTTGCTCAAGCCCGATGCATGCAGCACATTCAGGATGCCCAGATCGCCGGCCTCAACCTTGGCGGTTGGAAGCTCGGCGATGACCGATTCCAAGGTAGGCAAGTCGATCGCGCCCAGATCGCCATTGTCGAATACTGCGGCCGAAGCAGCGATCACCTGCTCGGTGGCCTGCTCCCCATGGACCAGGGACGTCACTTCCCAGGCCAAGGTGCGCTGGGCAACGCGCTTGAATGGGCGCTCGGCAACTTCGGCCTCAAGCTCGGCGATCTGCTCGCGGGTCAAGAAGGTGAAGACCTTCAAGCGGTCGATCACATCGGCATCAGCCGTGTTCAACCAGAACTGGTAGAAGGTGTACGGGCTGCACATTTCTGCATCCAGCCAGATGGCGTTGCCTTCGGACTTGCCGAATTTGGTGCCGTCCGAGTTGGTGATCAGCGGGGTGCCATAGGCGTGCACCGAATTGCCCTGAACCTTGCGGATCAGATCGGTGCCGCTGGTCAGGTTGCCCCACTGGTCCGAGCCGCCGGTCTGCAGGGTGCAGCCGTACTGGCGGTTCAGCTCCAGGAAGTCGTAGCCCTGCAGCACCTGGTAGGAGAATTCGGTGTAGCTGATGCCCTCGTCGGAGTTCAGGCGCGCGGCAACGATCTCCTTCTTGACCATGGTGCCCACACGGAAGTACTTGCCCACGTCGCGCAGGAAGTCCAGCGCGGAAAGCTGCTGGGTCCAGTCCAAGTTGTTCACCAGCTGTACCGCGTTCTCCCCCTCGGCAGAGAGGAAGCGGGAAACCTGGGCCTGGAGCTTGGCGACCCATTCGGTCACGGTCTCCTTGGTATTCAAGGTGCGCTCCGCGGTTTGGCGCGGATCGCCGATCAAGCCGGTGGAACCGCCGACCAAGGCCAGCGGCTTATGGCCGGCCAGCTGCAGGCGGCGCATGTTCAGCAGCTGCACCAGGTTACCCAGGTGCAGGGAAGGCGCAGTGGGGTCGAACCCGCAATAGTAGGTCACAGTCTCTTCGGACAGGGCGCGTTCCAGCTCGGTCTCATCGGTGGATACGTGCACCAGGCCGCGCCACTTAAGTTCCTGCCAGACGTTCTGAAAAGATGCGTCGTTGCTCTGACCCGCAATCACGGGATTCTGCTTGGTATCAGACATGCTCACTGTGACCATTTTCTGTCTTCGTTCTGCCCCTGTTACGCGTGAAGATCTCACGCGGTTCTGCTTTTGCACCGCGAGTTGGGGTTGCCGTCTCGGCGCGCAGTTCCCAGATTATCGCTTGGCCATGGACAAGTGCCAGTTGCCGGTCCCCGCCCTTGGTCACATCTGCTCGCGCCTAGTCCAATCCCTCGGGAAGCGGCTGGCTATGCACCAGATGCAGGCGCTGGGTGGTGCGGGTCATCGCCACATACAAATCCCCCACGCCGCCGTCGACTTCCGCAACCAGCTGTGCGGGTTCCAGGATCAGCACGCCGTCGAATTCCAGGCCCTTGGACTCGCGGGCGGTGATCACCACGATGTCCTGGCTCAATCCGCCCGATCCGGTGCCCACCCGATCGCCATGGACTTCCCTCACCGCAGAACGGATCCGGCCAAGGTCCTGCTGCGGAACGATAACCGCCTGCAGGCCGCCAGCGGAATAGGCCAATTCCTGGGCGAGCGCATCAAGAACCGCTGCGTCCAGATGCTCCTGCGTGGTTTTGGTGATCACCGGTGGCCAGTCGCCCTCGCGCACAGCCTGCGGGGTGGTGATGCGCAAGCCCGCGGCCTGGGCCACGCGCACAGCGGCATCGGCAATCTGTGCCGGGGTGCGGTAGTTGACCGTCAGCTCCTCAAGGTCGAACCGCTCCCCGAAGAATGGCTTGAGCGCCTGGGACCAGCTGTTGGCGCCCGAAGCCGCCGAGGTCTGCGCGATATCGCCCACGATGGTGAAGGACTTCATCGGGCAGCGGCGCACCAGCAGGCGCCACTGCATGGGCGAAAGCTCCTGTGCCTCGTCAACGACGATGTGCCCGTAGGCCCAGGTGCGATCGGCCACCGCGCGTTCGGCTGCGGAGAGCTTCGCTGCGGTTTCCTGGTTCACCCCGGCTACCTGTTCGGCGGTGATTACGCCATCGATGCCGGCGTTTTCCAGCATGGTGTGCATATTGGTCAACGCGGCCTTGGCGTTTTCGACATCCGCCTCATACTGCGCGGAGTGGGCGGCCGCATTGGGGTCCGCAAAGTCGCCGAGCAGCTGCGCGGCCTCATCCAGCAGCGGCACATCGGCCTCGGTGAACGGGGAGTTGGCGCGGCGGTACAGGGCGTCGCGCTCGGACTCCTTCAGGTGAGGCGCGGCGGCGGCGAGCAGGTGCGGGGTGGCAAAAAGCTCGGCCACCAGCTGCTGCGGGGTCATCGGCATCCAGCACAGGTTCAGCGCCACGCGCACATCGTGCGATTCGCGCACTTCCTGGGGCAGGTAGGAGCGGTCGGTGGTCGAGGACTGCCCGGCCGATTCCTCCAGCTTGCGGCGCAGCTGCTCGGCCAGGTCGCCCACCAGCACCTTTACGAATGTTTCGCGGGCCTCGTTATAGGGCTTGTGGGTGTGGCGGGCGCGTTCGCGCGCGTTGCGGACCATCTTCGGGGTCAGCGTCAGGCGGGTGCCCTCCACTACCACGGTGCGGTCAGCGGGAATCAGGCGCTGGCGGTTGCGCACGGCGTTGGCGACGACCTTGGCCATCGAAATATGGCCCTTGAGCCGGGCGACGGTGCGGTTGGTTTCGGGCACCGCATGCAGCCCGTGGTACAGATCGCCCACCGAGGACATCACCACGCCGGTCTCGCCCAGCGAGGGCAGCACGCGCTCGATGTAGCGCATGAAGGAATTCGACGGGCCGACGATCAGCACGCCGGCGTTCTTGAGCCGTTCGCGGTATTCGTAGAGCAGGAAGGCGGCACGGTGCAGAGCCACCGCGGTCTTGCCGGTGCCCGGACCGCCCTGGACCACCACCGCGCCGGGCAGCTGCGCGCGGATGATCGCGTCCTGCTCGGCCTGGATGGTGCCGACAATATCGCCCATGCGGCCGGTGCGCTTTTCGCGCAGGGCAGCCATCAGCGCGCCCTCGCCGTGATGGGTATGCCCCTCATCCAGCCAGGTCTCGTCGAGCACGTCGTCTTCGATCCCGGCCACGCTCCGGCCCTTGAGCATCAGGTGGCGGCGGCGGCGCACCCCGCGCGGGTTCAGCGCGGTGGCCTGGTAGAAGGGGGCGGCCTCGGAAGCGCGCCAGTCGATCATCAGCCGGTTCAGCTCTTCATCGGACAGGCCGATGCGCCCGATGTAGCGCGGGCCCTGTTCCTGCTCCTGGTCTTTCATGTCCAGCCGCCCGAAAACCAGCCGGTCCTGGACCGCGTCCAGCTGGGCGATCCGGTCCTCGTACAAGGTAGCGAAGGAGTCGCGCTCGGACATGTTCTGGAAGGTTCCAACGGCTCCCTGGGCCCGGGTGCGCTCAAGCTGCTCGACCTTTTCGGCGCGCAGTTCGTCGAGCCGCTCATACAAGCGGCCCACATACTCGGATTCAGCCAACAAGTCGCGTTCGATCGTCTCGGTCAACCTGGTTCCCTTCGCGCTCACAATCTGCATCCTGCGCAAAATCACAGGACAGATAATGATACGCGCCTTTAATCGCTGGCCGGTAATCCTCCGGGCGGGCTGGTGCGGCCCCTGGGCCATGTGGCGCCAGCTGTCCGCCTGCTGCTCGCTGTCTTGGTCCGCCGGCTGTTCGCCAGCGGCGTGAAACACTGCGCAGTATTACTGCGATCGGCCGTGAAATCAGGAGTGGACGACCTGCAGGGAATGCACTGTGTGCCCTTCCAGCTTTCCGCGTCCGTTCAAGCCATCCAGTTCCAGCACCACGCCGACTCCGGCGACCACGGCACCGGTTTTTTCAATCAAGCGCACCGAGGATCCGACCGTGCCGCCGGTGGCGAGCACGTCGTCGAGGATCAGCACGCGGGTGCCCGGCGCGATCTCGTCCTTGTGCACTTCCAGGCAGCTGGTGCCGTATTCCAGAGTGTACTCGTCGCGGTAGACCTCGCGTGGCAGCTTGCCGGCCTTGCGGATCGTGAGCATGCCCTTGCCCGAGGCATAGGCGGCGGCCGCGGCCAGCACAAAACCGCGTGCCTCAAGGCCAGCGACAATGTCGAATTGCCCTTCAAAGGGGGCGATCAGCTCGTCAACCATGCGGCGCAAGCCCACCGGATCGGCGAAAACCGGAGTCAGGTCCTTGAAGGAGATCCCGGGCTGCGGATAGTCGGGGACGATCTTGCTCAGTCGGTCCAGCAGGTCGCTAATGCTCTCAGAAGTAGTCACGCCTAGCAATTTTAGTCCTTCTGCCCGCCCGATGATGCGTCAGGATGCATAATCATGAGCACATTTTGGCCGCTGCCCATGCAATGGCGCGCTTAACGTTCCATCAATCGGTCGCTGGGCCACGGCAGCAATTGCGGATCGGCAGCCCCGTCGGCGGCGGCCGTGACACGGATGGAACCAGGAATTTCGCGGCCGGCAAGCCATGCCGCCAGGTCGAAATCGGTGCCGGACAGCACCCACGATTTCTCGCCTTGCCCCAAGACCATGCGGGCCTTGCCATGCGGTTGGAGGACCAGTCGCGTTCCTTGCGGCACGCGGGCCACCAGCGCCCTGAATAAATGGGCGCAGAATTCTGCCGGCCAGGTGGCCGGGGGTCGGATTGCCCGGTCAAGGTCCGTGGCGTGGATCAGCATTTCCCGCCACGTTGCGTACATCATGTCCGCGACCTGCGCCCCGGGACGATATCCGACGCCCGCTTCCCACTTCTGCTCGGCCTGCGGCAAGGACGCACGCAGTTGGGCTAGCGCCTCAAGGGCCAACGCCTGCAAGGATTCGGGGCGCATCAGCGCGGTCATGTTGATGGCCTCGATCCGCCCTTCGGCTCCCCCGTCGTACATTGGCGGCAAATCCTCGGTGCCGGCACGCTCAAACTGGCGCACCGCCGCTTTGGCCAGGGAAGCCAAATGGGCGATCAGCTGCGCGGTGCTCCAGCCCGGCAGCGAACTGGGTTTGGCGTAATCGGCGGCCGGGACCCCGCGCAATTGATCGGCCAGTTCGTCCAATGCGGAGGTGACTTGTGCGATAAGGTCGGCGGGAGCCAAAAGTTGTGCCATAGCACACACTTTAGCGCGGGTTGCGGGTTAACGCGCAAGCGGCCACCGCGCGGAGCATTCCGCATGGTGGCCGCCGCAAGCGGGCAGGCCGCGTGGCTGGATCCTAGCTAGCCCACGCCTTGATTTCCGCCAGCTGGCGTTCGAATTCCACCAGCTGGGCCGCAACGGCGCTCGGCGCGGTGCCGCCCTGGCCGTTGCGCGCGTTCAGCGAGCCTTCGGTGGAGAGGACTTCGCGGACCTGCGGGGTCAGGTGCTCGGAAATGCCGGCGTATTCCTCGTCGGTCAGATCCCACAATTCCACGCCCCGCGATTCGGCCAGCTGCACCGCGGCGCCGGAGAGCTCGTGCGCATCACGGAAAGGCACGCCCTGGCGGACCAGCCATTCGGCAATATCGGTGGCCAGCGCGAAGCCCTGCGGCGCCAATTCGGCCATGCGCTCGGTGTTGAAGGTCAACGTGCCCATCATGCCGGCGACGGCCGGGAGCAGGATTTCCAAGGTATCCGCGGCGTCGAAGACCGGTTCCTTGTCCTCCTGCAGGTCGCGATTGTAGGCCAGCGGCAGCGCCTTGAGGGTGGCCAGCAGGCCGGTGAGATCGCCGATCAGGCGCCCGGCCTTGCCGCGGGCCAGCTCGGCGATATCCGGGTTCTTCTTCTGCGGCATGATCGAGGAGCCGGTGGAGAAGGAATCGTGCAGCTTCACGAAGCTGAATTCCTTGGTCGCCCAGAGGATCACTTCCTCCGAAACGCGGGAAAGATCGACCCCGATCATCGCGGCGATCCAGGAGAATTCGGCAAAAACGTCACGGGCGGCGGTGCCATCAATCGAGTTGTGCACCGCAGAGTCGAAGCCGAGCTCGGCCGCGACGAAGTTCGGATCCAGGCCCAGGGTCTGGCCGGCCAGCGCACCAGAGCCATAGGGGGAAACCGCAGCGCGCTTGTCCCAATCGGCCAGGCGCTGCACGTCGCGCAGCAGCGGCCAGGAGTAGGCCAGCAGCAGGTGCGAAAGCAGGATCGGCTGCGCGTGCTGCAAGTGGGTGCGCCCCGGCATCGGGGCATACGGGTGGGCCTTGGCCTGTTCGACCATGGCATCGAGGGTGTCGATCACGCCGCGGGCAATGATGCGTGCGTGGTCCCGCAGGAACATCCGGCCCAGGGTCGCGATCTGGTCATTGCGCGAGCGCCCGGCGCGCAGCTTGCCGCCGAGCTGGGTGCCCGCGCGCTCGAGCAATCCGCGCTCGAGGGACCCGTGCACGTCTTCGTCGGATTCCGCGGCGACGTAGGCCTCGGATTTAACATCTGCTTCCAGCTGGTCCAAGGCGGCGATCATGTCGATCAGCTCGGCATCGGTGAGCAGGCCGGCGCGATTGAGCACCTTGGCGTGGGCACGCGAACCGGCAATGTCATAGCTGGCCAGGCGCCAGTCGAAATGGGTTGACTTGCTCAGCGCGGCCATTGCGTCCGCAGGGCCGCCGGAGAAGCGGCCGCCCCAGAGCGATCCTTCATTTGTTGACGAGGCCATGGCCCGTTCCTTTCTGCCGGTGAAAATTGCACTGCACCCCACTCTAGCAAAGTTTTATGCAATGTTGCTCATAAATATTCATTGCGTCGGGGATTCATGCATTTTTCGCCGTCGCCCGACACGCAGAAAACTCGATGTTTAACCTCTTCCAGTCCACAGCGCCCGGGCGTAAGGTGTTGCCATAACCGAATCGGAACTATCTTCGGAGGTACGAAATGGAAATCCAGTTGTACCGTGGTGACATCACCACCCTGCACGTTGATGCCATTGTGAACGCAGCCAACCCTTCACTTCTAGGTGGTGGCGGAGTTGATGGAGCAATTCATGAAGCTGCCGGCCCCAGCCTGCTGGCTGCCTGCCGAGAAGTCCGCGCACAGCGCTACCCCGACGGAATCCCTTCAGGAATCGCCGTGGCCACGAAGGCCGGAGATCTTGATGCGAAGTGGGTCATCCACACGGCCGCGCCGAATTTGGCGCTGATCAAGCCCAACCCAAAAATTTTGAACGATTGCTTCGTGAACTCGCTCTATGTGGCAGCACGCCACGATGCCCACTCCATCGCCTTCCCTGCCATCGGCGCCGGGGCCTTCGGCTGGGAGCCACAGCAGGTGGCAGACATCGCCCATGAAGCCATCGATCGCTGGATCGATACCAACAAGCACATCTCGCCGATCCACAAGATTGTGCTGGTGGCGCATACCGATGAAGTCCAGGCCGCTTTCGAGCGGGCCTTCGACCTCGACGCCGTCCAGGAATTGGCAGCCTGATTCCCGCAACGATCCTGGCAGAGCACTGCCGCGTCCTTCCTTAGCGAAGGGCGCGGCAGTGCTCATGTCCGGGGTGGTGGAAGCGCGCCTGGTCAGGTGCGCGCAAAATAGCTATTGCGCCGCGGCTGCTGTTCGGGATCCAGATGCCTGGGCAGGATGACGTGGGGCAAGCCCTTGATCTTCACCAGCCGCAAATACCCGCTGTGGACCATGACGTGATGGGTTGAGCACAGTGGACAGCAATCTTGCAGCCGGGTATGCCCGCCTTTGGACCACGGCTTGAAATGGTGGAATTCCAGCAATGTCGGTTCGACCGTGCAGCCAGGCACCAGGCATCCGCCGTCGCGGTCACGGGCGGCAAGCTTCATCCACCGCGGGAAGAGCCGGGCATCGCGGCCGATGTCCATGATCAACCCGTCGGCGTTGTAGATCGGGCTCAGCACCTTCGCTTCGCACAGCATGGTGCGCAATTCGGGCGCGGAAAGCTTCACGCCGTGGGCGGTGATTCCGTGCAGCGAGGCCAGATCGTTGAGATCCTCATAGCTGGCGTGCACGACGATTTCCGGGGTGATGCGCTTGGTGCTGTTTTCAGGGTCGATATTGCGCAGCACCGCGTTCAGGGCGTTGAGCCTTCGCTCCGGGATGGTGCAGGAGCCTGGCATTGTCGGCGCGGCGGCACCGGGTGCTGTGCGATGGGGCGGATCTGCGTCGCCGGGCGGGGAATCTTCGCCGCGGGCCCATTCAGGCAGCGGATCATCGCTGTGCCAGAGCTCATCGGGTAGTTCGCCGGGTAGTTCGCCGGCGGGCTGTTCATCGATCGGGGTTCCTTGATCCGGGGATTCTTCGTGCGGGGTTGCTTCTTCCAGCGGCCCAGAATTCCCGGATCGCTCGGGCTGCTCGGACTGCTCGGACTGCTCGGACTGCTCGGGCTGGGGATTTTCGGACGCCTGGCGGGCGGCTGCTCCAGCCTGGGTGCGCTTGTTGTCGGCCTGCGCGATCAGCGAGATCCAAAGCTCGGCATCCAAGGCGCACACGCGGACAATGAATTCATGCACGCCATTGACGACCCTGCCGCGGAAGAGGCCCAGCGGCGGAGTGCGGGTCTGCGCATGGGCATCCTTGTACTCCTTGATGAGCGTCGCCAGGTGCTTTTGACGGGTGCGCACCGGAATTTCGGCCAGCAGCGCGCTGGCATGCTCCTCTAAGAGCGCGCCGTCGGGCGCGGTGGCGGTGGCCGAGGTGGGGATGCCGTCGAAGGTGGTGTCCTCGGGTTCGAACTTATCCAGCGCCCGGGCGGTTTTGAGCACTTCGCGCGGATCGCGCAGGTGATGCAGATCAGGCGGCGACCAGGGCGAAGACGCGTTGGAGGACGCGGCCAGCGGATCCGAAGCAGTGGCGAAATGCTCGGCCAGAAGGGTGAAGCGCGGTGCGCAGGCGGCTCCGGTCACCTCGCGCCGGGCATGCACCAGATGCGCGTCGTCCACCCGGCGGGAAGCCTCGAAGTAGTTCAGGTCGAGCAGGTTGGCCAGCAGGTTTGCGGCGTCCTGGTAGACCGTGCGTCCGGCGGCAAAGCGCGGTTCGGCGCTGAAGTCGGTGCGGCCGGCGCACAGATCGTCGAATTCCTGAAGATGCAGGGCATGGGCGGCGGTGGTTTCCACGAGGCTGGCGGCGATGATATTCGAGCGGGTGGCCTGGCGGCTGAAGGCTTCTGCAAACTGGGCATAGGCCACGGCGGCGCGCGGGTCCGCCAGCTGTTCGGCCTGGCGGGAAAGGCGGGCCATCAGCTTCAGGCACAGGGATTGGGCCTGTAGCAATTGCGGCGCGCCCAGCAGCTGCTCATCGTCCCCCTGATCGGCCATCTGGTCGGCCAGCGCGGTGAGCGTGCGCGAGAGCTGCTGCATTTCCATGCATCGATGCTCCGGCGGCGGGCACGGATTAAGCAGCACGCCGCCGCGCACTGTGGATAAGTGCGCGGCGGCGTGGCGTGCTCAAGGGGCGCGGCTAGCGCGGTTCGGCCAGCTGCAGGAAGCGGGCGGCCACCTCGGCTCCCCCGTCGATATCCCGGGTGGTGACCATGATGGTGTCATCCCCGGCGATGCAGCCCAGGATCGAGGGCATTTGCGAGTGGTCGATGGCCAAGGCCAAAAGGTTCGCGGCCCCCGGCGGGGTGCGCAGCACCACGATGTTCCCGGAGGCTTCGGCGGTGACCAGCTGCTCGGCGCAGATCTTGGCCAGGCGCGCGTCGAGCACTTCCTGGGTGATGGCGGTCTGCGGGGAACGGTCCCCGCCTTCCTGGCGCACGGCGTAGATCAGCTGGCCGGAGTGGTCGCGGATGCGCACCGCGCCGATCTCCACCAGATCGCGCGAGAGCGTGGCCTGGGTGACCTCCAGCCCGTCGTCCTTGAGCAGCCCGAGCAGCTCGGCCTGGGATTTGACTGAATTGTTGCCCAGAAAGGCGCGGATGCGGGCCTGCCGGGCGGTTTTGGTGCTTGGCTGGGCGGACATCCTAGAGCTCCACTCGCGAATCTTCGGCCAGGCCCGAGGCAACCATCAGCCAGGCCATCACGGCCTTCTGGGCGTGCACGCGGTTTTCCGCCTCGTCGAAGACCACCGATTGCGGGCCGTCGATCACCTCGGCGTCGATTTCGTAGCCGCGGTAGGCCGGCAGGCAGTGCAGAACGATGGCGTCGTCCTTGGCCAGCTTCATCGCCGCGGTGCTCACCGAGTAGTCGGTGAACAGCTTCAGCCGTGCTTCCTTCTCATCCTCCTGGCCCATGGATACCCAGGTGTCGGTGACCACCACGTCGGCGTCCTCCAGCGCGGCGGCGGCATCGGTGGTGATCGTGACCGATCCCCCGGTCAGCGCGGCGCGCTCCTGTGCGGCGGCGACGATCGAGGCGGCCGGCAGGTAGCCCTCGGGGCCGGCGATGCGCACGTGCATGCCGGCGGTGACCCCGGCCAGAAGGTAGGAGTTGGCCATGTTGTTCGCCGCATCTCCCAGGTAGCTCATAGTCAGGCCCGCGGTTTTGCCCTTGTGCTCGCGCACGGTGAGCAGGTCGGCGATCAGCTGGCAGGGGTGGTAGTCATCGGACAGCGCATTGATCACCGGCACCGAGGAATTCGCGGCCATTTCCTCCAGCCCTGACTGGGCATAGGTGCGCCAGACGATGGTGGAGACCATGCGCTCAAGCACCTTGGCGGAGTCGGCGATGGATTCCTTGTGGCCCAGCTGGGATTCGCCGGAGTTGATGATCAGCGGGGATCCGCCCAGCTCGGCGATGCCGGCGTGGAAGGAGACCCGGGTGCGCGTGGAGGTCTTGTCGAAGAAGACCGCAACGGTCTGCGGGCCGGCGTAGGGCTGGTAGCCGTACTTGTCGGCCTTCATTGCCGCGGCCAGATCAAGCACCTTGGACTGCTCGTCGGGGGTGAAATCCAGGTCGGTCAGGAAGTGGCGGGTGGCGCTCATGGGTGGTGCTCCTTTAATGCTGGGGGGGGCCGCAATGGGCGGGGGCGGAGTTCTAGGCGGAGGCGATCAGCTTCGGCAGGGCGGCCAGGAAGCTGCCCAATTGCTCTTGGGTGATCACCAATGGCGGGGCCAGGCGGATGGTGGAATCATCGGTGGCGTTGATGATGAATCCGGCGTCCAGCGCCGCGGCAACCAGCTTCGGGGCATTGGCCTGGGCCAGCTCAAAGGCGGTGAGCATGCCTGCCCCGCGCACCGCGCTGATCCCGGGCACCGCAGCGAGCTGTTCGCGCAGCCAGTGGCCGTTGGACCGGACCTGGTCCAGCAGGTTCTGGGATTCGATGGTGTGGATGACCGCCAGGCCGGCGGCGCAGGCCACCGGGTTCCCGCCGAAGGTGGTTCCGTGGTCCCCCGGGGTCAGCCAGGCGGTGTTCTCCTGGCCGAAGACGATCATCGCGCCGATCGGGAAGCCGCCGCCCAGCCCCTTGGCCAGGGTCATGACATCCGGGATCACCGGTGCCGAGGCGAAGAAGGAGCCGGTGCGGCCCATGCCGGTCTGCACCTCGTCGAAGACCAGCAGGGCGCCGGCTTCGCGGGTGATGTCGCGAGCCGCCTGCAGGTACTGCGCGGAGAGCATCTTCACGCCGGCTTCGCCCTGGATCGGCTCGATGAACACCGCGGATACGGTCTCGTCCACCGCGGCGCGCAGCGCATCGATGTCCCCGGCGGGGATCCAGCTGACATTCTCGGGCAGCGGGGCGAAGGGTGCGCGGTACTTTTCCTTGTGGGTCAGCGACAGCGCGCCCAGGGTGCGGCCGTGGAAGGCCTGTTCCAGGGCGACCACGCGGGTGCGCGGGGCATCTTCGGTGCCGGCGTTGCGCCGGGTGAGCTTCAGTGCGGCCTCGTTGGCTTCGGTGCCGGAGTTGGCGAAGAAGACCTTGGAGCCGGCCGGGGCCGCGGAAATTTCCAGCAGCTTTTCGGCCAGGGCGATCTGGCTCGGGGAGGTGAAGAAGTTCGACACGTGCCCCAAGGTGGCCAGCTGGCTGGCGATCACGCTGGTGAGCAGCGGATTGGCGTGGCCCAGGGTGTTGACGGCGATGCCGCCGAGCAGGTCCAGGTACTGGTTGCCGTCGGCGTCCCAGACATGGCAGCCGGCCCCGCGCACGAGCACGCGCTGCGGGGCGCCGAAGACGCCCAGCAGGGACTGCTGGTAGCGCTCGGCGAGCACCGAGGAGGAGAGCTGGGCCAGCTCCTGCACCTGGTCGGTGGCCAGTTCAATGGTCTTGGGAGTGTGCGCGGTCTGCTCGCTCACTTGCCCTCCTTCAAGTTGGTGTGGGAGGCCGGGAGCACCTGGGTGCCCACGCCGGCGGTGGTGAAGATTTCCAGCAGCATCGAGTGCGGGGCCCGGCCATCGACGATGTGGGCCTGGCCCACGCCTTCGTCGACGGCTTTGAGGCAGGCGCCCATTTTGGGGATCATGCCCGATTCGAGGCTGGGCAGCATGCCGCGCAGCTCGTCGTTGGTGATCGAGCTGATCAGCGAGGACTTGTCCGGCCAGGCTGCGTACAGGCCCTCCACGTCGGTGAGGATCACCAGCTTGGTGGCTCCCAGCGCGCTGGCCAGGGCGGCCGCGGCGGTATCCGCGTTGACGTTGAGCACCGCGCCGGTCGGATCGCCCTGCGCGTCGAATTCCGGGGCGACGGTGGAAATCACCGGGATCATCCCGGCATCCACCAGCGAGTCCACCTGGTCGGTGCGCACCCGGGTGACCTCGCCGACCAGTCCCAGGTCCACCGGCTGCCCGTCGACCACGGTGCCGGTGCGGATCGCCTGCAAGGTGGCGCCGTCCTCCCCGGACATGCCCACCGAGTAGGGGCCGTGCGAGTTGATCAGGCCGACCAGGTCGCGCTGCACCTGGCCGGTGAGCACCATCCGCACCACGTCCATGGCTTCGGGGGTGGTCACGCGCAGCCCACCGCGGAACTCGGACTTGATGCCCAGGGTGTCGAGCATCTTGTTGATCTGCGGGCCGCCGCCGTGCACCACCACCGGGTTGATTCCGGCATGGCGCAGGAACACGATGTCCTCGGCGAAGGCGCGGCGCAGCTGATCGTTGACCATGGCATTGCCGCCGTATTTGATGACCATGGTGGTTCCGGCAAAGCGCTGGATCCAGGGCAGCGCCTCGATCAGTGCTTCGGCTTTGGACTGGGCGATATCCAGGTTGGTGCGGGCGGTGTGGGCCATGGGTGATTCCTCGGGTGCAGCCTAGCTGGAGTAGGCGGAATTTTCGTGGACGTAGTCGTGGGTCAGGTCGTTGGTCAGCACGGTGGCTTCCTCGGTGCCGGCGTTCAGGTCGATCTCGATCGAGACATTGCGCTCTTCGAGCGAGACCAGGTTGCGGTCTTCGCCGACCCCTCCGTTCTTGCAGACCATGACGCCGTTGATCGACACGTTGAGCTCATCGGGCTCGAAGGCGGCCTTGGTGGTGCCGACCTCGGAGAGCACCCGGCCCCAGTTCGGGTCCCTGCCGAAGACCGCGGTCTTGACCAGGTTGGAGCGCGAGACGGCCTTGGACACTTCCAGGGCGTCGGCCTCGGTAGCGGCGTTGAAGGTGCGGATCGCGATGGTGTGGTCCGCTCCCTCGGCATCCTCGATCAGCTTTGCGGCCAGCTCGCAGCAGGCGTCGGTGAGCGCGTCGGTGAACTCGGCGATGTCCGGGGTGGTGCCCGAGGCGCCAGAGGCCAGCAGGAGCACGGTGTCATTGGTGGACATGCAGCCATCGGAGTCCGCGCGGTCGAAGCTCATCGCGGTGGCGGCGCGCAGCGCGGTGTCGGCCTGGGCGCTGGTGAGCACCGCGTCGGTGGTGAGCACCACGAGCATCGTGGCCAGCGCCGGGGCGAGCATGCCCGCGCCCTTGGCCATGCCGCCGATGGTGATCTGGGCCGAACCGGCCGGGCCCACCACGCGGGAGACCAGCTTGGGCACGGTATCGGTGGTCATGATGCCGGCGGCGGCCTCATCGGCGGCGGCTTGGCCGCTGGCCAGCGCCGTCGCGGCGGCTTCGATGCCGGGCAGCAGCTTGTCCATGGGCAGCTGCACGCCGATCAGCCCGGTGGAGGCCACGGCCACGTCCCCGGCGGAGACATCCAGCAGCCCGGCCGCGAATTCGGCGCTCTGGTGGGTGTTGCCGAAGCCTTCGGCACCGGTGCAGGCGTTGGCTCCGCCGGAGTTCAGCAGGACCGCGTCGATGCGGCCATCGGCCAGCACCTGCTTGGACCAGTACACCGGGGCGGCGGCCACGCGGTTGGAGGTGAAGACCCCGGCCGCGGTGAACTGAGGCCCGAGGTTCTTGACCAGAACCACATCGTTCTTGCCGGTGGACTTCAGCCCGGCTGGCACGCCGGCGGCGGTAAAACCGGCCGGGGCGGTGACACCCGTGGTGGCTGCCGATGGGTGGGTGCTGGTATAGGCGAGACTCACGGTGCGACTCCTTGCATGAGCAATCCGGTATTTTCTTCCAGGCCGAGCGCGATGTTCATCGACTGGACCGCGGCACCTGCGGTGCCCTTGGTGAGGTTGTCCAGGGCGGCGGTGACGATGACGCGGTTGGCGTGCTCGTCGAAGGCCAGCTGCAGCTGGACGTGGTTGGAGCCCTGGACCGCACCGGTGGTCGGCCATTGGCCCTCGGGCAGCAGGTGCACGAACTGCTCGTTCGCGTAGGCCTGTTCCCAGGCGGCGCGCAGCGCCCCGGCGCTCACCCCGGGCTTAACCTTGGCGGTGGCGGTGGTCAGGATGCCGCGCGGCATCGGGGCCAGGGTGGGGGTGAAGGACACGGTGACCGGCTGGCCGGCGAGCTTGGAGAAGCCCTGCTCCATTTCCGGAATGTGCCGGTGGATGCCGCCCACGCCGTAGGTGCTCATCGAGCCCATGACTTCGCTGCCCAGCAGGTTCGGCTTCAGCGACTTGCCGGCCCCCGAAGTGCCCGAGGCGGAAACGATGACCACGTCGTCGGCTTCCAGCAGCCCTGCGGCAAAGCCCGGAGCCAGGGCCAGCTGCCCGCCAGTGGGATAGCAGCCGGGCACGGCTACGCGGCGGGTGCCCACGAGCTTCTCGCGCTGGCCCGGGAGCTCAGGCAGGCCGTAGGGCCAGAAGCCTGCATGTTGTGAACCGTAGAATTTTTCCCAGGCTGCTGCGGATTCGAGCCGGTGGTCCGCGCCGGCGTCGATGACCAGGGTGTTTTCCGGCAGGGCCGCGGCGACGGCGGCCGAGGCACCGTGCGGCAGGGCCAGGAATACGACGTCGTGCCCGGCGAGGTTCTCTACCGTGGTGTCCACCAGGACGCGGTCGGCGAGCGCATGCAGGTGCGGCGCGATGGAACCGAGTCGCTGCCCGGCCTGGGAATGCGCGGTGATCGCGCCAATCTCTACTTCTGGATGGGCTGCAAGGATGCGAAGGACCTCACCGCCGGCGTATCCGCTGGCGCCGGAGACAGCTACTGAAATCGTCATGACCAGATTCTATCGCGAAATATTCATGTGCGCTAATAAATATTCATAAAATACTTCGTCACGTAACCCGACATCCACCAAGTCCTGTCCCCACCATGGCGGGCAAAGTCCTAAACTGGCCGTAGAGGCCCGCCGGAACACCCCGCAGACACCGCGTATTTCAGGAGCACCGCATAATGCAGCAACAAGCCATCGTGGTCAACGAACCCACCGACGCCACCGGATTGCAGCTAACCCGAATCCCCGTCCCCGCCCCAGGCCCCGGACAGCTGCTGATCAAGGTCGCAGCCACCGGCGTCAACTTCATCGAAACCTACCAGCGCAGCGGCGTCTACAGCGTCGACTACCCGTTTGTGCCGGGTTCCGAGTTCTCCGGAGTGGTGGAGCAGATCGGCCAGGGCGTCCAGAACTTCAAGCCGGGCGATCGCGTAGCCACCGCCTCAGGCGTGGCCGGATACTCGAACTATGCCGTGGTCGATGCCGAACTGACCGCCAAGGTCCCGGACTCGGTGGACCTGCATATCGCTGCCGCCCTGCCCTTGCAGGGCATGACCGCCCACTACCTGGTCCACTCCAGCTACATGGTGCACAACGGCGATGTCATCCTCACCTATGCCGGCGCGGGTGGCGTGGGGCTGATCCTCACCCAGTTGCTCAAGCTCAAGGGCGCCACCGTGATCACCACCGCCTCCAGCCAGGAGAAGAAGGACCTGGCCAAGGCCGCCGGAGCCGACTACGTGGTCGACTACAACCAGGTCGCCGAAACGGTCGAGAAGATCACCGGGGGCCAGGGCGTGAACGCGGTCTATGACGGCATTGGCAAGGACACCTTCGACACCTCCTTGGCAGCACTGCGCCGGCGAGGCACCTTGGTGCTCTTTGGCGGCGCCAGCGGGCAGGTCCCGGATTTCAACCTGCAGCGCCTGAACGCTGGAGGATCGCTGACCGTGACCCGCCCCAAGCTCGCCGATTTCCTGACCTCGGAGCAGGAAATGCACTGGCGCTTCGGCGATATGGTCGGCTGGGTGGCCACAGGCAAGATCGATGTGCGCATCGGAGCCCGGTACCCGCTGGCCGAGGCGGGCACAGCACATGCGGCGCTGGAATCGCGGGCCACCACCGGCAAGGTCATCTTGCTGCCGTAGCTACCAGCTTTGGGTCCGGGGAACAACATTGTGGCCGGCGCCCCGGGCCCAAGGCGTAGCAGTTGCGAAATCAGTGAGACTTAGCCGACAGTTCAGCCGAATCAGCCGAACCCGTTCATCCACTGCCCATTAAGATAGGCACTGGATCCCCCGATCCACCCCTCCAGCATCCATATCCTTTGTGGGACGCTCTCCCCCAGCGCCCCGATTCCATTTACGCAGTTAAATGAGAAGGGATGGATCCGTTCATCATGGACAACGATCAAGCTACGGCGCCGGATCAAGAAATCTATGCTCCCCAGTTTCCTTCCGGTGCCCTGGCCCCGGCTCCTCGAACACTTTTGGACATCCTGCAGGCGACCGCCCGGGCATACCCCGACGCCCCCGCCATTGATGACGGGGAGCGCACCGAGAGCTACGCCGAGCTCATCGAGGAGGTCAAGGCCAAGGCCCGCCGCTTGCATGAGCAGGGGCTGGGCGCTGGCGACCGCATTGGGGTGCGCGTCGAATCCGGCACCCGCCACCTCTACGAATGGATCCTGGCGATCCTCTGGGTGGGCGCCGCCTACGTTCCGGTGGATGCCGATGACCCCGACGAGCGGGCCAAAACCGTCTTCACCGAAGCCCAGGTGGCCGGAATCATCAAGGGCACCGGCACCATCGTGGCCGAATCCGGGCGGCCCAAGCCATTCGCCGCGCCACGGATGCCGGGACTGGAGGATGACGCCTGGATCATTTTCACCTCGGGTTCCACCGGAAAGCCCAAGGGTGTCGCGGTATCCCACCGTTCGGCCGCGGCCTTTGCCGATGCCGAAGCGCAGATGTTCCTGCCTGCCGACCCGCTAAACACCACGGACCGCGTGCTCGCCGGGCTGTCGGTGGCCTTCGACGCCTCCTGCGAGGAAATGTGGATCGCCTGGCGCAACGGCGCCTGCCTGGTGCCTGCCCCGCGCGCCCTGGTGCGCAGCGGCATGGACCTGGGCCCCTGGCTGATTTCGCGATCCATCACCGCCGTCTCCACCGTTCCCACCTTGGCGGCACTGTGGCCCGCCCAGGCCCTGGACTCGGTGCGGCTGCTGATTTTTGGCGGCGAAGCCTGCCCGCCCGAGCTCGCCGGCCGCCTGGCGACCGAGGGCCGCGAGGTCTGGAATACCTATGGCCCCACCGAAGCCACGGTGGTGGCCTGCGGTGCCACCATGGACGGCAGCCTGCCGGTGCGCATCGGCCTGCCTCTGGCCGGATGGGACCTGGCAGTGGTCGACCCCCAGGGCATTCCGGTGGCCGAGGGCGAATCGGGCGAGCTGATCATTGGCGGCGTGGGCCTGGCCCGCTACCTGGATCCCGAAAAGGACGCGGAAAAGTACGCCCCCATGCCCACCCTGGGCTGGGAGCGCGCCTACCGTTCCGGCGATATGGTCGTCAACGACCCGTTGGGGCTGATTTTCATCGGGCGCGTTGACGACCAGGTGAAAATCGGGGGCCGGCGCATCGAGCTGGGCGAAATCGATGCCGCACTGAACTCCTTGGCAGGAGTATCCTCGGCGGCGGTGGCGGTGCGGGAAACCGCCACCGGCAACAAGATCCTCGTCGGATACCTGCAAGCTCCCGAAGGCTATGACCTGCCGGCGGCCCGCAGCGCGCTCCTTGAAGACCTGCCCGCACCCATGGTGCCGATCCTGGCCGTCATGGACAGCCTGCCGATGAAAACCAGCGGCAAGGTCGACCGCAACGCCCTGCCGTGGCCATTGCCCGGAGAAGAAAACACCGGGGCCGCCGGCGATTCGCCGCAGCTGGATGAAGCGGGCAGCTTCATTGCCGAGGCCTGGCAGGGCGCCTTGGGCACCCCGGTTTCCGGCCTTGACTCTGACTTCTTTGCCGCCGGCGGCGGATCGCTCTCGGCGGCCCAATTGGTCTCCGCCCTGCGCGTGCGCTACCCCGATCTGACGGTCGCCGAGCTCTACGACTACCCGCGGTTCGGCGCCCTGGCGGAGTATCTCGGCGGGCAGCAGGCCGCCAGCGAGCCGGTGGAGCCTCGCACCGTGGCCCGCACCAGGCGCAGCACCCAGCTGGCGCAAACCCTCGTGGCCTTCCCGCTGTTCATCCTCTCCGGCCTGCGCTGGTTCACCTATGTGGCGATCGGGCACCTGGCGCTGGCGGCCCTGGGCGTATTCGACGCCCCGCTGCCCGTGCCCTGGTACGCGGTCGCTGCGCTCTGGCTGGTCTTCGCCACCCCGGCCGGGCGGATGTCGCTGTCCATCCTGGCCAATAAGCTGCTGCTGCGCGGGCTGGAACCCGGCATCTACCCGCGTTCGGGATCCGTGCACCTGCGGCTGTGGCTGGCCCAGCACGTGGCAGATGTGGTCGATCCGATCTCGCTGTCCAGCGCCCCGCTGCTGCCGTGGTACGCCCGGATGCTCGGAGCAAAAATCGACCGCACCGCAACCTTGCACACCCTGCCTCCGGTGACCGGAATGCTCGCTGTGGGCCCCGGGGCCACCATCGAACCCGAAGTGGATGTCAGCGGCTACTGGATCGATGGCGACAAGCTGCATGTCGGGGCCATCGACATCGGCGCCCATGCCTCCATCGGCGCACGCAGCACTCTGATGCCCGGTGCCGTCATCGGCGATCATTGCATCGTCGACGCCGGTTCGGCCGTCTACGGGCATACCCGCGCGAACTCGCGCTACGCCGGATCCCCGGCCACCCGCCAGTCCAAGGCCAAGCCCAAATGGCCCGAGGCCCAGCCGGTGTACCGCGCAGCGCCGCGCCTGCTCGCCGGCATCGCATCCCTGCTGCTCAACCTGTGGCAGTGGATCCCGGTGGCCATTGCCCTGCTGGCCATCACCCCGATCTTGCGGCCGGCCGATTCGCTGGCCGGAATCGGGTGGAGCTTCATCCCGGCCGTCCTTGTGGCGGCGCTGGCCTGGTTCCTGTCGAGCATGGCCTTGACCGTCGCCGTGGTTCGCTTGCTGTCCATCGGCCTGGTTGAAGGCTGGCACCCGGTCACCTCCCGCGTGGGCTGGCAGGCCTGGGCTACCGAACGCGTGCTTGATACCGCCCGCGACCAGCTCTTCCCGCTGTACGCTTCGCTGTTCACTCCGATCTGGCTGCGCCTGCTGGGTGCCAAGGTCGGACGGGATGTGGAAATTTCCACAGTGCTGCTGATCCCCAAGATGACCACCATCTCCTCCGGCGCCTTCCTGGCCGATGACACCATGGTGGCCTCCTACGAACTCGGTGGCGGATGGATGCATATCGCCCCGGTCCGCGTGGGCAAAAAGGCCTTCCTCGGCAACTCCGGCATCCTGCATGCCGGGCGCCGGGTACCCAAGCGCTCGCTGATCGCGGTGCTCTCGGCCACCCCGAAGAAGATGAAACCCGGCACCTCGTGGATCGGTTCTCCGCCGAACAAGTTGCGCCGCACCACAGTGGAAGCCAAAACGGAGCGGACCTACCGACCGGGCATGAAGCTGAAAATCATGCGCTCCTTCTGGGAGCTGGCCCGCAGCCTGGCAGTATTCACGACCGTTGCCATCGCCGGCGGGGTGCTGTGGGCGCTGGCGGCTTTGGCCACCCATGCCGGCGTCTGGGCGGGCATTTTGCTCTCCGGCGCGGTGCTGGTGATCGCCGGCGCAGTGGCCGCGGCGATCGCGGTGGCCGCCAAGTGGCTGGTGGTCGGCCCAATCCGCCCCGGCGAGCACACCCTGTGGAGCTCATTTATCTGGCGTACCGAAATGGTCGATTCCTTCACCGAGCTGGTGTGCGCCCAATGGTTCGCCCGCCTCGCTTCGGGAACCCCGGCCCTGGTGTGGTTCCTGCGTGCCCAGGGCGCGAAGATCGGCCACGGCGTGTGGTGCGAAAGCTACTGGCTGCCCGAAGCCGATCTGGTGACCCTTCAGGACCATTCCACGGTCAACCGCGGCTCGGTGCTGCAGACCCACCTATTCCACGACCGCATCATGTCCATTGACGCGGTCACCCTAGGTGCCGGAGCAACCCTCGGCCCGCACAGCGTGATCCTGCCGGCCGCGCAGATCTCCGAGGGCACCACCACCGGTCCGGCCAGCCTGATCCTGCGCGGCGAGGTTCTGCCCGCCAATACCTACTGGCGGGGCAATCCGGCAGTACGCTGGAACATCAACCCGGATACGCACCTTCCACAGCCCGCCACACAGGAAGCCTGAGGCAACACACCGATGCACCATCGCATATTGGATGAGTACACCAAGCACCACGGCTCCCCGGACTACACCGTGGAGCACTACGACGTGAACCTCGTAGTGAAGCTGGCCAGCAACCACCTCGATGGCCGGGCGATGCTGCGCATCCGCGCCCTTGTGGACCTCAACGAGATCGCGCTGAACCTCAACGGGCTCAAGATCATCAAGGCCACCTGCCAGGGGCGCAAAGTCTCCGTGGCCAAGAAGCACCACCGCGTTGTGGTCTCGACCCCGAATCGGGTCAAGGCCGGCGAGCATATCGAGCTGAACCTGCGCTATGGCGGCAACCCCGCGGTGGATAACGGGCCTTGGGGCGAAGTCGGCTGGGAAGAGCTGACCGACGGCATTCTCGTTTCCGGCCAGCCGGTCGGGGCTTCCACCTGGTTCCCCTGCAATGACCACCCCAGCCACAAGTCATCGTATCGCTTCGAGGTGTCCACCGACGCCGGATACCGGGTCGTTGCCAATGGCGATTTGCTCTCCCAGCGCCGTTCGGCCAGCCGCTCCACCTGGATCTATGAACAGCGTGAACCGATGGCGACCTATCTGGCCACCTTGCAGATCGGGCGCTATGTCGAGATCGCTTTTGACCGCGGGCACCATCTGCTGGCCTACTCGGTACCGGGCAACGACTTGGCGGTGCGTGGCGCCTTTGCCAAGCAGGGGCAGATGGCCGAAATCTTTGAACGCAAATTCGGCCCGTACCCCTTTGAGAATTACAAGATCGTGGTGGTTGACGACGACCTGGAAATTCCGCTGGAAGCCCAGGGCATGAGCATCTTCGGGCGCAACCACCTGTCCCTGGACTGGGAGGCACAGCGGCTGATCGCCCACGAGTTCGCGCACCAATGGTTCGGCAACTCGCTGACACCTGCTGGGTGGAAGGACATCTGGCTGAATGAAGGGTTCGCGTGTTTCAGCGAGTGGGTCTACTCCGAACACTGTGGTGCCATGCCGATGGAACAGCGTGCCCGCTCAGCCTGGGAGAAGCTCAATGCCCTCCCCCAGGACCTCATGATCGGGGATCCCGGCCCGGAGGACATGTTTGATGATCGCGTCTACAAGCGCGGTGCGCTGGCTCTCTACGCGCTGCTCAAAGAGCTGGGCGATGAAGCGTTCTACGAGATGCTGCGCGATTGGACGGGCACCTATCAGCATGGAAGTGTCGATGCGAAAAAGTTCAGCAAGCACCTGAAACAGCATGCGCCCGGCATTGAAACTGATCAAATTCTGCACAGTTGGCTTGCCGACCTCCAGCTGCCGCCCTTCCCGGGCTGAGCGCCGGGCCCGCCGGTCGCCTCGTTCAGTTCCGGTTCATTGGCTGTTCATCCACTGATTCTAGGCTTGCCACTATGAGCGTAGAAATCCCCCTGCTTGATGATGCTTTCCGCGGCTACTCGGTGCTCGACGATGATGATGACGATCCATTGTTGCTGCGCGCCGATGGCAGCGTGGTCGATACCTGGCGCGAGGACTACCCTTACGAAGAGAAACTCGACCGCGAAACCTACGAGCTCGAAAAGCGTGCCTTGCAGATTGAGCTGCTCAAACTTCAAAAGTGGGCCAAGGCCAAGGGCCGACGCATCATGATTGTTTTTGAAGGCCGCGATGCCGCCGGCAAGGGCGGGACGATCAAGAGATTCACCGAGCACCTGAATCCCCGTGGCGCCCGCGTCGTGGCCCTGGAAAAACCCAGCGATCGGGAAACCACCCAGTGGTACTACCAGCGCTATGTGCAGCATTTCCCGTCCGCCGGGGAAATCGTGCTGTTTGACCGCTCCTGGTACAACCGTGCCGGTGTGGAACGGGTCATGGGATTCTGCACGCCAGCCCAAGCGGGCCATTTCCTCGATCAGACGCCCCTGTTTGAACAACTCGTGGTGGACGAAGGCATTGATCTGGTGAAGTTCTGGTTTTCCGTCTCCGCCAGCGAGCAGCTCACCCGATTCACTATTCGCCGCCTTGATCCCGTGCGCCAGTGGAAGCTCTCCCCCATGGATCTTGAATCCCTGGACAAATGGGACAAGTACACGGAAGCAAAGAAGGAAATGTTCCTCAAGACGGACACCGACCACGCCCCGTGGACGGTAGTGAAGTCCAACGACAAGAAGCGCGCACGGCTTGCGGCCATGCGCCATGTGCTGAACCGCTTTGATTACGCGGGCAAGGACCATGAACTGGTCGGATCACCCGACCCGCAGATCGTGGGCCGTGCAGCAAACGTCATCACCCACGGCGAAGAATTCTAGGTCCCTACAGAATTCTGCCGAACGGCAATCGCGGTGGCCAGCAATCCGTGCCCCGCCCGATCCTCGGCCGTCCAGTGCCCGGAAACCACTGACAAGTCTGTGCCCAGATGCAAGGTCCCGGCCTGCAGGATTCGGGCGGTGAAGGCCCCGGGCCGCTGGCCCACACTGATCTCGCATTCAAGGAAATCCAGCCATCGCCGTGCCATCGGAAACCAGGTTTTGAAGACGCTTTCCTTGGCGCTGAAAATCAGCTTGTCCCAGGCGATGCCCGGTTCCAGGGTGGACAGCCGGTCTACTGCCTCTTGTTCAGCTGGCAGCAGGAGAAGATCCACGGTGCCTGGCGGCAGCGCCAAATGCGGCTCGGCGTCAATGCCGATCCCGCTCCACTGATCCGAACTCGCCACGGCAGCGGCCCGCAGCCCTTCGCAGTGCGTCATGCTTCCCACGACACCCTGTGGCCAGACCGGTGCCCGGTGCTCATCAGGCACCAGAACATGTCCGCCGTGGCCTAGTTCAGCGAGCGCTTGCCGGGCACAAATGCGCACCGTGCGAAATTCTTGCTGGCGGGATTCGACCGCGTTGGCCACGTAGATCTCTTCGGACCGGTACCGAGGCCCCTCGTCCAGCTCCGAACGCGTTTCTGCCACGTGTACTGACGCGGGCAGCAGCTTGTTGAAAATGCGCATCAATCGTCGCTAGAAGCGTGAAGATCCGCCGGAGCCAGAGAAGCTGCCGCCTCCGGAATATCCGGTAGACACCGACCCGGATGAGCTGGCGGATTCCCGCGACTGGTCTACCGAGTTCGCGCCAGAGGTGTAGCCGGTGTGGTAGCTGCTGACGCTCCAGTACATCGCGCCGGGGTTCAATACGTCCAAGATGGTCCCGCCACGTGGGCTATGGCTTCCGATGGAGTTGCGCGAGCGTTCCATCGCCTCGCGCATCTGTTCCTTCTCCTCGTCATTTTCTGCATAGGCGTCGATTTGGGCCTTGGCAAACTCGTCCAGGCGCTCGGTCAGTCCTTGGCGAAGATCGGAGAGCTGGTCCAATGCCTGATCTACATCGATTTCCTCGGTCTTCAATTGGGTGCCCAGTGCTTCCAGCGATTCTGCGGCTGTCACCCGGTACGAAGCCAGCGCCGCGGCACTGCCTGCCAATTCGGGTTCAGCGTCATCAATGAGCGTGGAAATCTGCGATAGGTCATCGGCGAGCGGCTTGGTTTGCGCACGCCATGCGTCTTCCCATGAAGCCGAGCGAGTGTAGAGTGCAGCGGCGGCAATGATGGCGTCGTCGGTGCGGTCGAGGTTTTGCGCGTCGTCCTTGAATATCTTGGCGGCTTCCACGCCATCGGTTGATGACCGGTACTTCTTCCCAGCTATGTCCAGCTTGGCTTGCGCATCGAAGGTTTCGCGATAGTTGGCCATGAAGTCGGCAAAGCGGCGTTCCAGCTCCGCGGCGTGCGCCGATCCTGTGGGCAGAGTTTTTGCGGCGAGCTCGGTTTCTTCCAAGTCCATCGTGACATTGGTCAGATGCTCTCGTCCTGCGTGAAAATCCTGGGCAAAGTTCTTGCGTCGCGAAGAACGCACTGCGGCAGTGGCTCCCAGGACAATTCCGGTGCCGCCTCCTCCGGCTGCTACGGTCCACCAGAGCGCAGGGCTCTTGTACCACGGCCGATTCATGATGCCCGAGGCCTTGGTGGCTACGGCTATCACGCCATCGGTCCACCGTGACAGGTTGAAATCGTCGTAGCCTTTTTCTTGGATGCTTTCCATCTGGCCGGTGCTGACCTTGCGGTCTTCGCCGAAGTACGTGCCGATTTGCCCGTCTCCGGGTCCTTCGACGGACAGGGTGATGATCAGCAGCCCATCGGCCCAGTAGTCCCCGTAGTCCTCAGGCTTATCCGAAATCCATTCCGGATGGGATTCACGGGCGAATTCGAGGGTTTTTGCATTGATGTCATCCGAGTATTCGCCGTTGCGCGTATAGACCGCGACGTTGGTCGGTTCGTTGAAATCCAGATCATCGAGGGCATCTGAAAGCCGTTCACGATTGATCACGCCAGCGGTATCGTCGATGGTCACTGTCCCCAGGTTTTCACCGGCGTGGATTTGCACTGCGGTCACGGCGTGGGCCGGTGCCACCGCGGTGAAGAATCCCCATGCCAGGATTGCCAAGGCACTGACAGCGCGCCCCTTTCGAATGCTACGTGTCATGCTCGCTTCTCCTTAGACCGATGCCAGATGGTGAGTCGACGACTGCTTCCACCAGTTTATCGATCAAAAGGGGTTTTAGCCGCGGGACCAGCCGAGCCATGGTCCAGCTCGTCACGGTCCGCTGCTCCGCCGCTCCCCGGAGCACGCATCAGCTTCTCCCTGGGCGCCATTCGCCATGACGTGATGCATTGCTCAGCGATGGGGCTCCCTTTCGGATTATTGCCTAATCAATAAGCAAAAACCGCTCCGGACTAGTGCTGAAAACCGGATCAGGCATTTGATTCAAGCACGATGGCATGGAAAACGGCGGTAAAATTGCAGAATGACTAGCATTGACGATTCAGGGGCATCCGTCCTTTCAGAACCAGAGCGCGAAATCCTCACCTGGGACACCTTCGGCGAGGCATCCCGCGAACTGGCACAGACCATTGTAGACAGCGGCTTCGAGCCGGAAATCGTCCTGGCCGTGGCACGCGGCGGCCTGCTGCTGGCCGGCTCGATTTCCTACGCCCTGGGCGTCAAGGCCTGCGGCGCCCTGAACGTGGAGTTCTACACGGGCATCGGCACCGTGCTTCCTGAGCCAGTGGTGCTTCCGCCAATGCTGGATGATGGCCACCTGCGCGACAAGAAGATCCTGATAGTCGACGATGTCTCCGACTCCGGCCGCACCTTGGAGAAGGTCGTCGATCTGGTCTCCGCTTGGGGCGCAGATGTCAAGACCGTCTGCCTCTACACCAAGCCGCGCACCATCATGGTGCCGGACTACGAATGGCGCCGCACCGACAAGTGGATCACCTTCCCATGGTCGGACCTGCCACCGGTTACCGCTAGCGCAGCAAAGTAATTTTTTGATCTTCAGCAGGGAACGATGCCCGTCGTTCCCTGCTTTTGCTTAAGCATGCAGCTCTGCGTTCGACGTCTCGTGTACGTAGCTAGACGTGTACGTAGCTAGACGTGTACGTAGCTAGACGTGTACGTAGCTAGACGTGTACGTAGCTAGAGCGTCACAAGGCCATGCAATACGCTGAAGACATGACTTCCCCACTGCTGCTAACGGCAATCTCCGAAGCCGACACGGAATTCGTTGCGGACCTGGCCGCGGATGAGCGGGTTACCGCGTACATCGGTGATGGCCAGCCATGGAGCCGCGCATACTCCGAACAGCGTGTAGCCCACGCACTGGAATGCCCTGGAATTTCGTGGTTCATTGCCTGGCGCGGCAGGGTTCGCATCGGCCTATTCACCGCAACACAGCGTGCCGGGGCCACCGAGATCGGATACTGGCTGGCGCCAGAGTTCTGGGGCCAGGGGCTGGCCAAGGACCTGGTCGCCCTGGGCATAGGGCAGCTTGAAAAAGCTGGAATCGCCGACCTCATTGCCAGGGTGGCACCCGATAATGCGGCGTCGCTTAGAGTCCTTGAATGGCAAGGATTTCTCGTTCAAAGCCAGGACGCGTCGCTTCTCACCCTCACCAAAGCCGCGAGGCCGCTCTAATAGGTGCTCGCCTCATGCGGCAGCCCGAAGCTGGTAGGGCGCAAGGGATCCGGGGCTTCCTCTTCTGGCTGGTAGGTCGGTGTCGGTTCATCTTGCAGGTGCGCTCCTGCACCGCGTTCGATGAACACCACGGCTGCCCAACCGGCTGCGATGAGCGCTGCGATTGCCAGCAGGCCGAGGAACAATACCAGCAGCACGGCGCCGCATGAACGCAGTCCCTTCACGAGCCGTCACTTCCTTAGCATCAAGTAATTATCAGCGGTTTCCCAGAATCAAGTGTAGACGCCTTGTTGGCAAAACCCGGACACGGAAAATCACAAATGCCCCGCCCATCGCCCTGAAATAAATCAAGACAGCCGGCGGGGCATCTGCAGTTTCAGCTAGCGCTGGGTGGCACCAAACTTCTCGGCGGCCACAGCCACAGCAGCTGCGCGCGCCTCGGATGCCTCATCGGCGGTCAGGGTGCGATCGGTAGCGCGGAAGCGCAGGCCGAAGGCCAACGACTTCTTGCCATCTTCGATCCCCTTGCCCTGGTACACGTCGAACAAGGCGATATCTTCGAGCAGGTCTCCGGCGCCTTCGCGCAGTGCTGCGAGTACGTCACCGGCAACAACGTCCTGGTCCACCACAAGAGCCACGTCCTGGGTAGCCAGTGGCTGGCTGGACAGGTGCTCTGCGACAACCACGGCAGGTGCAGCAGCCATCAGCGCAGCGGCGTTCACTTCCATGGCTACCGTGCGAGCTGGCAGGTCCCAATCCTTGAGCAGCTGCGGGTGCAGTTCACCGGCATAGCCGACAACTTCACCGGCAACCATCAGCTGGGCTGCACGGCCCGGGTGGAAGCCCTGGTGGCTGCCCTGGGCAACTTCGAGCTGGACACCAAGGATGCCGGCCACGGTCTGCGCCGCATCCAGCGCGTCTGCCCAATCCCAGGCGCGTGGCTCGAAGCCAGCGGCGGCCGAGGCTTCATGCCCGGTGAGGACAGCAGCCAGATGCCATGGCTGGCGGGGCACGCCGTTGAACAATTCGGCCAGCACTTCATCACTGGGCTTGGCGCCCAGTGGCGGAAGCACGCTGGATCCCAGCTGCTCGCCTGGCAGGAACACCAAGCCGCCCTCGTAGAGGGCCAGATCGCGGAAGCCGCGGCCGATATTGCGGCGCGCGGTGTCCAGCAGCCCTGGCAGCAGGCTGGTGCGCAGGAAGCGGAATTCCTTGGAGATCGGGTTGGCCAGCGAAATGGCCTTGACCTCGGTCCCGGCCTGGGCCGCGCCGAAGGTGTTATTCTGCAGCTCGGAGACGAACGGGTAGGACAGGATCTCGGTCAGTCCGGCATCCGCCAGGCCCTGGAGCAAGCGGCGACGCTGGGACTGCGCGCGGGTCAAGCCACGGCCCGGAGGGGCCACTGGCAAGGTTGCCGGGATCTTGTCGTAGCCCACAACGCGGGCCACTTCCTCGACCAGGTCTTCCTTGATGGCCAGGTCCGGGCGCCAGCTCGGGGCGGTGACCAGGAAGCCGCCGGTGTTCTGCGCCACGGTGGCGCCGATGCCTTCCAGCGAGTCCACGGTCTGCTCATCGGTGTAGTCCACGCCGATCAGTGCGCTGGCGAAACCTGCTGGCAGCTGGATCTGCGTGTCGGCTGGCTGCGCGCCGGCGTCGGTGATCTTGGTGGTTTCGGTGCCACCGGCCAGCTGCACGAGCAGATTCACGGCGCGCTGGGCCGCGATCTGCATGATGCTCGGATCCACACCGCGTTCAAAGCGCTTGGACGCTTCGGAAGGCAGCTTGTGGCGGCGGCGCGATCGGCCGATGGACACGGCGTCGAAGTGCGCGGCCTCGATCAGCACCCGGGTGGTCGAATCCGAGACCTCGGTGGCCGCCCCGCCCATGACCCCGGCGATGCCCAGGGCACCGGACTCGTCGGTGATCAACAGGTCCTCGGCCGAGAGCTCGCGCTCCTTGTCGTCCAGGGTGGTCAGCTTCTCCCCGGCATTGGCGCGGCGCACGGTGATCGCACCGGTGAGCTTGTCGGCATCGTAGAAGTGCAGCGGCGCGCCGAGCTCCAGCATCACGTAGTTCGAGATGTCCACCGGCAGCGAGATCGAGCGCATGCCCGCCAGCTGCAGGCGCGAAGCCATCCAGCGCGGGGTGGGCAGGGCCGGGTTGATGCCGGTGACCTCGCGGGTCACGAAGCGGGTGCAACCAGGGACATCGTAAATTGGCGCCTGGTCTGCAAGCACGACCTCGTGGCCGGCCTCCGTGGCATCAGCGACCGCAACGGTGCTTGCCGGGTCGGTGAAGGAGGTGTCGGTAGCCAGCGCGTACTCGCGGGCCACGCCGCGGATCGAGAAGCAGTAGCCGCGGTCCGGGGTCACGTTGATCTCGGCGGCCTGGTCGTCCAGCCCGAAGAGCTCGAAGACGTCGGTGCCCAGTTCCGGGTCCAGCCCGTAGTTGGAGAGCACGATGATGCCATCGTGGTCATCGCCGATGCCCAGTTCGCGCGAGGAGGCGATCATGCCGGCCGAGGTGTGGCCGTAGGTCTTGCGCGGGGAGATCTTGAAGTCTCCTGGCAGCACCGCTCCGGGCAGGGTGACAACTACCTTGTCGCCTTCCACGAAGTTGTGCGCGCCGCAGACGATCCCCTGCACGCCCGAGGGGTCGATGCCCTTGCCGGTCAGGGTCTGTTCGGTGCCTTCCGGGACCACGCGGACCTGGCACCAGTTGATGGTCTTGCCGTTGGAGGCGACCTCCTTTTCCAAGGAGAGCACCTGGCCGACCACGATCGGGCCGGAAAGCTCGTCGGAGGGGCGGTGCACGTCTTCTTCTTCGAGGCCGACTTTGACCAGGTCCGCCATGACGTCTTCAGCCGAGGCGTCGGCCGGTACCTGCGCATACTCGCGCAGCCATGAAAGTGGAATACGCATTGCTTAGATCTCCATCCCGAAGTGCTGGCTGAAACGGATGTCGCCTTCGATCATGTCGTGCATGTCGGGGACATCGTTGCGGAACATGAGCGTGCGCTCAATGCCCATGCCGAAGGCAAAGCCGGAGTACTCTTCCGGGTCGATGCCTGCAGCGCGCAGCACGTTCGGGTTGATCATGCCGCAGCCACCCCACTCGATCCAGCGCGGGCCGCCCTTGGCACCCGGGTGCCAGATGTCCAGCTCGGCCGACGGCTCGGTGAAGGGGAAGTAGGCTGGGCGCAGGCGGATCTGGGCTTCTTCACCGAACATCTGGCGGGCGAAGTGCTCCAGGGTGCCGCGCAGGTCGGCCATGGTCAGGCCCTTGTCCACGGCCAGGCCTTCGAACTGGTGGAAGACCGGGGTGTGGGTGGCATCGAGCTCATCGGTGCGGAAGGTACGTCCCGGGCACAGCACGTAGACCGGCAGATCGCGATCGAGCATGGAGCGGACCTGCACCGGGGAGGTGTGGGTGCGCAATACCAGGTGCGCGTCGGCAGGCTCGATGAAGAAGGTGTCCTGCATTTCGCGGGCCGGGTGGTCCGGCTTGAAGTTCAGCGCGTCGAAGTTGAACCATTCGGATTCAACTTCTGGGCCCTCGGCAATTTCCCAGCCCATGCCGACGAAGATGTCGGACACCCGGTCCTGCAGGACCGAGAGCGGATGGCGGGCGCCAAGGGGGCGGCGGCGCGCGGCGGCGGTGACGTCAACGGTCTCTTCGATGAGGATGCGGGCGGCTTCTGCTTCTTCCAGCACCGTGGTGCGGGCGGCCAGCGCCTTGTTGACCCGTCCGCGGGCCGAACCAACCAGCTTGCCAGCGACGGCCTTTTCGGACTTGTCGAGCTGGCCGATCTGGCGGTTGGCCAGGGACAGCGCCGACTTTTCGCCGGTATGCGCCAGGCGGGCTTCCTTCAGCTCGTTCAGGTCGCCGGCAGCCTCGATGGCGGCCAAGGCAGCTTCAACGGCTGCCTGGATTCCTGCTTCATCGGTTGGGTGCGGAACGTTTGGCTCCCCGTCGGGAGCTGGTCCAGTTGTCTGATCAGACATGGGATCGATCGATCCTTACTCTTATCTTGTACTTACGCGTAGAACACTTTGGTTCCATTCTATTGCCAAGGGCCCGTGATCGTTTCACCGATGACGGGCCCTTGACGTGAAGCTTCTTACCACGAAGCAGCAATCCGGATGCTTAGTGCGCTTCCTTGGCGCCCTTTGGCGCGAAAGCCAATACGAAGACCAGAGTCAGGACGAGTATTGCTCCCCCGAAGATCGCCGAGTAGAACAGCGAGTGGTCGAATTTGCCGGTGGCCTGGTACACCGGAGCGCCCTGAATCATGTCAAAAGTCACAGTGTGTTGCTCGACTTCGCCCGGGGCGTGGGAGGTGACTTCACCGGGGAAGTTCACGTGCAGGTTGGCCTCGGTGAAGGAGGAGTCAACGGCTGCCTTGTCGCCTGGCATGGAGAAGGTCACTTCCTTGCCGTCATCTGCCAGGTTGATCTCAAATCCGAAGACCTTGAACGCGTCCTTGAGCTGGGTGTAGGTTTTCACGCCATCGGTTTCGAAGCGCAGGCCAACGTTCTCGCCCTCTTCGATCTTCGAGTAGGTCCACTTGCCGCCAATCTGCTTTTCCATGGCAGCAGTGTCAATCTGGGAAGCCAGAAGTTCATCGAGGCTCATGCCTTGAAGGTTTTCCTTGTTCATGGTGACTTCAACGGCACCGGTCGTCTTGTCTTGACCCTGAACGTTGACTTCTGCATTCATGTTGACGCAGCCGGACAAAGCTAGGACGGCGGTAAAGACCAGCGCGATCACGCTCAAAAGTCTCTTCACGGAAAAGGGCTCCTCAAAAAATGTTGGGGTTCAGAAAACGTGCATTGCCTCAACGGGCGCTAGTTCAAGCTTACGCGTCTTTATTTGGTCGCACTTGCACGTGCTTGCTCCAGGCATGCCGCGACTATCGGTGCATCCGCTGGGATCCATTCAACGGCCTTGTGCAATGAGCCATCGAGCGCGAGCCAGGCCAGCTGATCATGTCCATCCAAGGTGTCGGGCACCCCAGCGGTAATCTGTGCAAACCACATCCGCATGGCTGCCTTCTCGTTCAGCGGCCACCCTTGGCGGTGGGGACTTGGGATGGGCGCGCCTAGCTGGATGGTGACTCCGAGCTCTTCGCGCAGTTCCCGGTGCACCGCGTCGATTTCACTCTCCCCCGGCTCAACTTTCCCTCCGGGGAACTCCCACAATCCGGCCAGGGATTCAGGCCGGTTGCGGCGGGCGGCTAGCAGTTTGCCCGGAGCTTCCAGATCATCAACGATGGCTACCGCGACAATTTGTTTCAGCATTCTTGTTTCCGGCATGGGTTAGCTCGACTTGGAGGTGTGCTGGGCCCGCGCTGATGCGTACAGGCATACGGTCGCTGCGGTGCCCACATTCAGCGATTCGGCCACGCCGTAGAGCGGAACGGCCACGGCATGGTCTGCGGCCTGCTTTTCATGCTCTTCAAGGCCCTGCCCCTCGTTGCCGAAAAGCCATAGCGTTGGCGCTTCCAGGACTGGCTGGCCCTCAAACCCCTGGTTTTCTTCCGCACCGCTGTGGTGCGCCCGGAGGACTGCTGCATCCTGGAGCGAATCAAGGTTGAGCGCACCGTATCCATCGGCGGCCAGCACTTGGCTTCCGGTGGTTTTAGCGGCTTCGATGAGATGGTCGAATTCGATGTTGTTCAGCACCGGCAGGTGGAACAGCGAGCCGACGGTGGAACGCACGGCCTTCGGGTTGTAAATATCAACGCTGCCCTTGGTCAGGATTACTGCGTCGGCCCCGGCGGCGTCGGCAGCACGCAGCACGGTGCCTGCGTTGCCCGGATCCTGGACTCGGCAGAGGACCGCAATGAGCTGCGGCTTGGAGGAGAGCACTTCGCTCAGTTGCGGCTGGGCGATCGCAGCGACGGCAAGAATTCCCTGCGGGGTCTGGGTATCGGCCATGGCATGCAGTACTTCGCCGGTGACGATGCGCGTTGGAACCTGCGTTTGCTCGAGCAGTTCTGCGAACTCGTCATGGCTTTCGAGGAAACCACCCACCACGTAGACGGCCTGGAGAAGGTTGTCATCCAGCAGGTGGGCTTTGAGTGCTTCCCGCACGGCCTGTGGTCCTTCGACCAGGAATTCCCCTGTGGCTTCACGCCCCTTGCGGTTGGCAAGCCGGGCAACGGCTTTGACTCGTTCGGCGCGTGGATTGGACATCACTTCAGGGGGAAAACTGCTCATACTTCGAGAATACCGGTAGAAACACTAATGGGCGGGTTCCGCGTCATGCGCGGAACCCACCCATCGGTGTGATCTGTCCTACCTGAGCACTAGCTCAAAGGGAGAAAAGATTTACTTCATCTGCTGGCGGGATTCTCCACCAGCTGGTTCGAAGCCTGCAGCCTTGGCAGCTTCAACCGAGTTGAACCAGAATTCAGCTTCGGTCTGCTCGTACCAGGTCGAGCCTGGAACGTGGTACTTGTTCGAGCCGGCGTTGCCCTTGATAACGAAGCCCTCAGGAGCGTCTTCGCCTTCAACAGCCTTGATTACGCCCTCGCCCTCGACGGACTTGGCAGCGGCAGCCTTAGGAGCCTTGGCAGCCTTTGGAGCAGCAACCTCTGCGGCAGCGCGTGGAGCGTTGACGTCAGCTGGAAGAGCTTCCTTTGCAACCTTAACCAGGGTTGCGAATGCGTTGGAGTCCGATACGGCCAGTTCGGCCAGCATGCGGCGGTCAACCTCGATCTCAGCAGCCTTCAGGCCCTGGATCAAGCGGTTGTAGGTCATGCCGTTGGCGCGGGATGCAGCGTTGATGCGCTGGATCCACAGGCGGCGGAAGTCGCCCTTGCGCTTACGGCGGTCGTTGAAGCTGTAAACGAACGAGTGGAGCAGCTGCTCCTTGGCCTTACGGTACAGGCGCGAACGCTGACCGCGGTAACCCTTTGCGCGTTCCAGAACGACGCGACGCTTCTTGTGGGCGTTTACAGCCCGCTTCACACGTGCCACGTGTGTACTCCTTCAAGTCAGTTCCCCAGTGCCCGCGATTTTGCGGGTTGGGAGAAATCTATGGGTGGTGGGGTATTGCTTCCCCGAATTGCGAAAGGGAGAGCTTAGAGGCCCAGCATCCGCTTGATGGTCTTTACATCGGCCTTAGCGACGATCTGGTCAGAAGCCAGGCGACGGGTAATGCGCGAGGACTTGTGCTCCAGGTAGTGGCGACGGTTGGCCTGCTGACGAACGAGCTTACCGCTACCGGTCAGCTTGAAGCGCTTCTTGGCGCCACTGTGAGTCTTGAACTTCGGCATAGCTGCCGTTCTCCTAACGTGCTCCACACGGCAAAATTACCGAATGGGGATCATCCGAAGCGGGCCCCGTATAAGGTGACCGCTGTTGTTCTCTTGTAGTTGGACCTTCCCGGGGGAAGATCCTTCACCGTAAACGGTGACGGGCTCGAAAGCCCAACAGGCTTGGCTAGGCGTCGCCTTCAGCTGCTCGGCGGGCCTGCTCCAACTTGGCGCGGGCTTCGTCATCCATAGCTGCTGCAACGTTCTGGCCCTCGGTTTCAGCTGGAGCGTCGGTGCGGATCTTGCGCTTGGCCGCATTACGGCCACCGGACTTCTGCTGCTGCTGTTCGCGGCGAGCCTCTGCCTTGTTCTTCAGCGGACCAACAACCATGACCATGTTTCGGCCATCGATGCGCGGGCTGGACTCAATGATTCCAACCTCGGCGACGTCTGCTGCAAACTTTTCCAGCAAGCGGATACCCATCTCTGGACGCTGCTGTTCACGACCGCGGAACTGGATCATGGCTTTCACCTTGTCGCCAGCGCCCAGGAAGCGCAACGCGTGCCCAACCTTGGTCTCGTAGTCGTGAGTATCAATCTTCAGGCGGAAGCGAACTTCCTTCAAGACCGTGTTGGTCTGGTTCTTACGAGCTTCACGAGCCTTAACAGCGGCTTCGTACTTGTACTTGCCGAAGTCCATCAGTTTGCACACTGGAGGCTTGGCGTTGGGTGCCACCTCGACCAAGTCCAGATCGGACTCATGAGCCAAACGAAGCGCGTCCTCGATGCGGACGATGCCTACCTGCTCACCATTGGGGCCGACGAGACGTACCTCTGGCACGCGAATGCGCTCATTAATGCGTGGATCGCTGATGTGTCACTCCTGAAATTCGTAATCCATAACCACAAACGAAGAAGGCCCCCGTCTGCGATTGCAGGCGAAGGCCAAAAGAGAACGACATGATGAGTGGCGCACATGATTGCGCCTGCATCTGGGGATTGCACGAATGCGATCCTGCCGAAATACCCGGAAGCCTGGAAACGGCGACAGCGGGTGGGAGATGGCCTCCACTTGCATGGCTCAATACTAGTACGAATCTGGCATCCAGGGCTAACTGGAGAACATGAGAAGTACCGGCATCGAGTCGGTCTGTGACAAGCTTAGCAGTATGAGTACCGAAGACACCAACTCGCATCAGCACCTCGTCGATCAGCAGGTGCGCGATATCGCCGAAGTACCGGCTGTAGAAATCATCACCACCGCGGCGGTTCACCTCATGAGCGCGGCCGCCGTTAAATGCGGCCTGGCCGAGGGCGAAGACGCCGTTGAGCTGAAGGATCTGGATGAAGCTCGAAAGCTGATCACCGCTCTTGCAGGCCTAGTCACCGCGGGCGCACCTGAGATCGGTTCGCAGCACGCAGCTCCGTTGCGCGATGGCCTGCGCAGCTTGCAGCTGGCGTTCCGCGAGGCTTCGCTGATCCCGGATGCTCCAGGCAAGGGCCCCGGCGAAAAGTTCACCGGCGCTGTCAACTAAGCAATCATCCTAGTTTTTTAAGAGATTAACATCATGGGCTCGGCTTCTTCGGAAGCCGAGCCCATCGTTGTCTGCATCACAAGATCCCTTTTGCGCAGCGAACCGGCCGCTTCGGGCTAGTGTTGTTCCAATGGAACTGATCGAACAGCCCGTCTTGGACGCAACGCCCTATTATCTGCGCCCGTTTTCGCTTCAGGACATCCCGCTCATCAAGCAGGCTTCGACGGACCCCTACATCACAAAGATCACCACCGTGCCGCTACAGGGCGATCATCAACAATGCCTGGAATTCATCTATCGCCAATGGAGCAGAACCACGGATGGAACCGGATACTCATTCGCCATCGCGGATTCGACAACCCACCGGGCTGTCGGGCAGATTGGCCTGTGGTTCCGCGACGCCCGCCACGGACGGGCAAGCATCGGCTACTGGGTGGGACCCGAACATCGCCGTCAAGGCATTGCCGCCTGCGCGCTGAACACCCTCGCTGATTGGGCCCTGGACTATCCGGGCATCCATCGTGTCGAGCTCTACGTCGAGCCGTGGAACGAAGGCTCCTGGCGTGCGGCCGAGCGCAGCGGGTTCCAGCGCGAAGGGTTGTTGCGCGGCTGGGAGCTGATCGGCAATGAGCCCAAGGACCTGTATATGTACTCGCGCATCGCCGAGAGGGCGCAGGGCTAGGCCGTAGTTTCCCAGCGCTGCCGGCGAGCCCGGCGCACCCGACGGCGAACCTGCTGGGCAACCAGGGCGGCCAAGACCACGATGGTGGCCATGATGCCAATGCCGACAAAGGCATAAGCCGGGCCAACGCTGTCCACGAAGAGCCCGGTGACCGGTGAACCCAATGCGGTGCCAGCAGTCATCGCGGAACCGTACCAGCCCATGGCTTCGCCACGGCGCTTTTCGGCCACCAAATCGGTGAGCCATTCCGAGGCGGCCGAGAGGGTCGGCGCACAGAGGAAACCGGGTAAGGCGGAGAAGAGGGCCAAGGACCAGGTGTCCCACGCGAAGTACATCGGGATCGTCAAAATCGCCATGAACAACAGCAGCAGCAGGGGCGAAACCACGCGCTTCATGGAGCCGTAGACCAGGCCGCCAATCAGCGAAGCACCGCACCAGAAGAAGAACACCAATCCGAGACGGTGGCTTTGCATGGCGGCATCGAGCTCGGCCACGATGGCCACTTCGGTGCCGGTGAGCAGCATCCCCGCTCCGGCGGAGGCGATGAAAACCGCCAGCACCGAAGCACTGATCCAGCTGAAGCGGCTCTTGAAGGCCCGGCCGCGCTTCTTGATCCTCGCCCGCGCCGACTTCCAGCCAGCAACGATCAGTTCGCCTTCAACCTCCTGCACGCCCATTGGGGCTGCGGCAATGAAGCTGGCCTCGGCACCCAGCCGCTCTTCATGGGCATTGGGCTGCATGGCGATGGCCTTGGGGTCATCGCTGCGAGTTGGCGGGTTGAGGAACATCAGCGCCAGTCCGGCCAGGGAGGCGGTCAGTCCAATGACGCTTAGACCGATCACGCTGCTGATCTGGGTGGCAACAATGCCGGCAGTTGCCGGCCCGACGATGAACACCAATTCGGTGGCTGTCGCGTCCAAGGCAAATGCGGTTCGCCGCTGCTCGCCGGTGGTCATGATGCCCAAGGCCGTACGCACCACGGAGAATACTGGCAGGGCGAATAAACCGCCGACGAAGGCCAAGGGGTAAACCCAGACCAGCGGCACGTGTGGGACGGTGCACCAAACCAGGGTTTCGACGATGATCGAGGGCAGCATGGCCCGGCGCAATCCCCACGAGTCGACGCGTGATCCGCGCCAGGGCGCGCCGATGGCGATACCCAGGGTCATCAAAGCAGTGACCAAGCCGGCCGAGACCCAGCTCTGTTCAAGGTTGTTGACCAGATGCAGGAGCAAGAGCATGCTCAGTGCAGAGTGAGGAAGTCGGGCAATCATGCCAATCAGCAGGAGCATCGAGATCTGCGGCTGGCGCAGAATCTGCCAATAGCTTTTCATGCCCGAGGTGTTCCTTACTTCTAGGAGCCCGCCGAGTCTAGCTTGGCGCGCTATGCAAACTGAGTTCTAGGGAATCCACCGCTTCAGTGAATTCAGTGTTCTGGGCCAAGCGCCCCTGGATGGCGCCGGTGATTTCCTGCGCCTTCTCCCGGCTTGTTTCCGGTGCGAAAACGAACTGCAAATTGAGTTCTGGTCCGGATCCGCCGCCAGGAACCATCTGGCCGTCCCTGGTTCTTGAGCCTACTCCCCTGCCTGGAGCCAGCTTCACGGCCTGCAATTGGCTGAAGCCTTCGGTGGCGTCCTGCACGAGGTTGGCGATCTGCTGATTCTGATAGCTCGGAGTCCAGTCGATCTGCTTGGCGAGGTTCCAGACCCCCGGTCGGCGCAGGACGAAAGTGAAGTCGTTGCCCGGATCAAGGACCAGCAGCTGGCATTCCTCGCTGACCGCCGAGAGTGCCGCGCGCGGGGCAAACACTGCCACCGGCCGGGCCTCCTTGTGCCAGGCTTGCAGTCGTTCGACGGTGCTGAAGACAGGCAGGGCCATTCGACCGTCCGGAGCATTGATCTTCACCAGCGCCATGTCGGCTTCCTTGTCCGAAGCGAAACCGTGCTCGGTCATGGCTTCTTCGCCGAGCTGGGCGACGACCGCCACGAACACCCGTGCGGTGGCCAAGGCCTTGTGGACTTCGGCCTCGGAGCCTTTGCCGTCGCGCAGCTGCGTCAGCGCCTCCATGGTTTGGGAGTCGGCGCTGCCGTCATCCTTGTCGAAATTATGCAGGGGGTTGCCCTCGCCGCTGAGGTCGCGCCCTTCCCAATCCTGCCCCGCAGAGTCGGCGGGTGAACCGGCCTGGGCCAAGGCCGCGACGATATGTCCAGGCAGGTGGCGTTGAGGCGCTGATTCAGAATGCTCCGTGCTCATAGCTCCATGCTATCGGTGGATTTGCTTCAGTTGAAAGAAGGGACGGAATCTTCTCCCATGAGCTTGAACACCACTGATGGGTAATTCAAGATTTTTTGCGAAAATCAGCAGCTGGCGAATGCCCTCTGGTTTCATCGTGCGCTGTCCGCGTCAGAAAACAAATGACGGCTTGAATGCCCAGTGGCCTTCAAACCGTCATTGTGGTGGAGCGAACGGACTTAACGGCGTCCTGCTACGTCCAGGGCCTCCTGCAAAGTGAACTGTCCGGAGTACAGGGCCTTGCCCATGATGGCGCCCTCGATGCCTTCTGGAACTAGCTCGCGAAGCACACGCAGGTCTTCGAGCGACGAGATGCCGCCCGACGCTACGACAGGCTTATTGGTTTTTGCGGCAATTTGACGCAACAGCTCGACGTTCGGTCCGCGAAGGGTGCCGTCCTTGGTCACGTCGGTGACGACGTAACGGGCGCATCCTGCATCTTCCAAGCGCGCCAGGACCTCCCACAAGTCCCCTCCATCTTTGGTCCAGCCGTGGCCCGACAATGTGGTGCCTCGAACGTCCATGCCCACTGCGATCTTGTCGCCATGACGGGCGATGGCCTGCTTGGTCCATTCAGGATTCTCTAGCGCAGCGGTTCCCAAGTTGACGCGGGTCGCGCCAAATTCCAAGGCGCGGTCCAGGGACGCATCGTCACGAATGCCACCAGAGAGCTCAACTTTGATGTTCAGTTCCTTGGCGATGCGCTGGACGATCTCCACGTTGCTGCCGCGGTCAAAAGCAGCATCCAAATCAACCAGGTGCAGCCATTCAGCGCCTGCGTTCTGCCAGGAAAGGGCAGCTTCCAGTGGATCGCCGTAGCCCGTCTCGGAACCGGCTTCGCCCTGGACCAGACGCACAGCCTGGCCTCCGGCGATGTCTACGGCAGGCAAGAGTTCGAGTATTGGTTGCTCGCTCATAATGTCCTTTGTAAAGAAATGAATTTTTTAGAGAGCCAGTACCCACGCGGCAATTATGCTCATTGCTGCGAGAGCCCATAGCGCGATGACCCAAGAGATATGGGCCTTCTGGCTTTTGAGGGAGATCGCTCCGCCAGCCAGGAATGCGCCAACGAACCCAAGCACGATGGTCCACATGCCTACAGGGTGCCCAACCAGTTGCGCAACAGCTGTGCGCCGGCTTCGCCTGACTTTTCCGGGTGGAATTGCACTGCCGACAGTGGGCCGTTCTCCACTGCGGCCACAAATGGGGTTCCGTGCGTGCTCCAGGTAACTTGAGGCGGAGTCATTGCAGGTTGCGTAACGTCGAATTCCCACTTCTGTACTGCGTATGAGTGCACGAAGTAAAAACGCTCGTTCTCGACGCCGGCAAAGAGCTTGGTGCTAGCTGGTGGCTGCACGGTATTCCAGCCCATGTGCGGAATGACATCGGATTTAAGCCGTTCGACAGTGCCGGGCCATTCGCCGATACCGGCAGTTTGGACTCCGTGCTCAACACCTTCCTCGAAGAAGACCTGGTGGCCGACGCAAATCCCCAATACGGGTTGTCCTCCGGCGATGCGGCGGCCGATCCAGCGCAGGGCTCCAATATTCGTCAGCTGTTCCATCACGGACGCGTAGGCGCCAACGCCAGGAACAACCAGCCCGTCAGCGCTCATGACCTTTTCGGGATCTGCGGTCAGCTCCACGTGAGCACCCGCGGCTTCCAGCGCCCGGACAGCCGAACGGACGTTGCCCGAACCGTAGTCGAGAACAACTACATTCTTCTTTTCCACTTAAAGTGCACCCTTCGTGGATGGAATCTTGTCACCCATGCGTTCGTCGAATTCAACGGCTTCGCGCAGAGCTCGTGCAAAGGACTTGAACTGGGCTTCAACAATATGGTGTGGATCGCGGCCCGAGAGCACCTCGACATGTGCACAAATCTGGGCATGGAAGGTGATGGCTTCAAAGACGTGGCGGGTCATGGAACCGGTGAAGTGCCCACCGATGAGGTGGTATTCCTGCCCCGCCGGCTCGCCGGAGTGGACGAGGTAGGGGCGTCCGGATACATCCACCACTGAACGCGAAAGTGCTTCATCCAATGGAGCATATGCGGTGCCGAAGCGCCGGATGCCGGCCTTGTTGCCCAGGGCAACGCGCAGCACTTCGCCGATGGTGATGGCGGTGTCCTCCACGGTATGGTGCACGTCGATGTGGGTATCGCCCGTTGCCCGAACGGTCAAGTCAATGAGCGAGTGCTTGGACAGCGCGGTGAGCATGTGGTCGTAGAACGGCACGGACGTGCTGATCTCCGACACACCAGTTCCATCGAGATCTAGTTCTACGAATACGGACGATTCGCTGGTGACGCGTTCCATGCGGGCGCGACGTGCGCCAATCAATTCGGCAGCCATGTCTTCCTTCGCTTGTTCTTGATTACTTTTCCGCGCCGAGCAGCTCGGATAGACGGTCCAAGAACGCAGTAGTTTCTGATTCGGTTCCGGCGGTTACTCGCAGAGTGCCCGGGATCCCATTGTCGCGGACGATAATGCCTGCTTCCAACAATCCTTCCCACACCGCGTGGGGGTTCTCCAGCCCGCCGAAAAAGACGAAGTTGGAGTCGGAGACGGAAGGCTTAAGCCCAAGCTCTTTCAAGCGCGCAACAATTCGATCTCGTTGCGTTTTGATGTCTTCCACCTGGGCCAACAACAAATCGATATTCTTCAGCGCCGCTACGGCAGTTGCTTGCGTGACGGCCGAGAGGTGGTACGGCAGCCGCACCAAGCGAATGGCATCGGTGACTTCAGGCGCCGCTGCGAGGTACCCGACGCGGGCGCCGGCAAGGCCAAAGGCCTTTGACATGGTGCGCGTGACGATGAGCCGCTGGCGGCCTTCAAGCAAGGTGAGCGCCGATTTGGTGCTGGACAAGGAAAACTCGGCGTAGGCTTCGTCAACAATGACCATGCCATTGTGCTCGCTCATTGCGTCATATACGGCTGTGATCACGTCCAGGCCAAGCGCCGTGCCCGTGGGGTTGTTGGGAGAGCACAGGAAGACAATGTTCGGTTGGTGCCTGAGAACTTGTTCTGCCGCGGATTCTGCGGAGAGAGTGAAATCCTCGGCGCGCGTACCGGCGATATATGTTGTATCGGTCCCGCTAGCGAGGAGGGGGTACATCGAGTATGTTGGCCCGAAACTCATGACGCTTCGTCCTGGCCCGCCGAATGCTTGCAGGATTTGCTGGAGGATTTCGTTCGAGCCGTTTGCCGCCCAGATGTTCCCTGCGGTCAGGGAATGGCCGAGATAGTTAGCCAGCAGTTCACGGAGTTCGGTGAATTCACGATCCGGGTATCTGTTGAGGCTGGTTGCTGCTTTTGCGACCTCTTGCGCAATGGCATCCACGACGGTTGGCGGAAGCGGATGAGTGTTCTCGTTGACATTCAGCTGAATGGGCACGTCGATTTGTGGTGCGCCATATGGGGATAGCCCGCGGAGATTCTCACGCAAGGGCAGCTGACTCAAAAGTTCACTGCGGTCATTCACGCAATAAGTCTACGTGTGTACCGGCTTGGCGGGTGAATCCGCTACGAGCCAAGGTAACAATCCCCTGCCTCGATCGATGCTCTAACCAGCGAGCACCGGGATCGACAGCGAGTCGCCAACGTGGATCTCGCTTCCCTGGAGGGAGTTGAGTTCCGAAATGTGGCTGACAGCAGAAGTGACGTCGTAGCCCTGGGCGTATTCCTTGGCCAAGCTCCACACGGTATCGCCCGGGATAACGGTGACGTCCACAGTTTCGACTCCCATTGGGAGTTCAGATGATGCCTTTGCATCAGAAGCGAACATCGAGAAGAAGAACGCTGCAGCTACGGTTAGCGCAAAAACTGGAATGCCCACCAAAACAGCCCAGCCGCGGCGGTTGATCCGGATCTTCAATGGACTCTGGGTTTGATTTGAGTCAAGTGCGAGGGTTGCCATGACCTTATCTCCTCAAGATTGTGTAGCGATGCGAAGTTATATTCGATACGTAGATTTCGAAGACTTGATCGAAACTAGTACATCTGTTCTAACAGAGCTTCGTCCGACTTGTCCAGAAGTTTTCGAACAAATCTTTGAAAGAAGCTCGCTTATCCACTAAGATTTCGAAGTAGACGAGCAATGAAAACATCACACCATCTGGCTCCGACAGTTTGGACTGCTGAACTTTCGACAGATAGCTAGGGAAGGCAAAATCTCATGTCAGCTTCACAACGCACTCCCCGATCGAATGCACGCTCGTTGACGATTCGCCAAAAGAAGATCCTGGAAACGATCCAGCGTGCCATCGGCAAGAACGGCTATCCACCATCCATGCGTGAGATTGGCGACTCGGTAGGACTCAAGAGCCTTTCGAGCGTCACCCACCAATTGAGCCAGCTAGAAAAGCTCGGGTACATTCGTCGAGATCCACGCCGTCCACGCGCCATGGAGATTTTGTTGCCACTGCAGTTGGCGGACGATGCTGAGAACTCAACGGCGTCGGAGGCTGCAGAGAGCAAGGCTGCCGAAGACGCGATGGTCATCGAGCTCAGCACGTCAGCCGATACCACCATGGTTCCATTGGTCGGCCGGATCGCTGCTGGTGGGCCGATCCTTGCTGATCAGTCTGTCGAAGATGTTTTCTCGTTGCCTCGCCAGCTGGTCGGACACGGCGAATTGTTCATGCTCAAAGTCTCTGGCGATTCCATGGTTGATGCCGCTATCTGCGATGGTGACTGGGTAGTCGTCCGCCGTCAGCAGAATGCTGAAAACGGCGATATCGTCGCTGCATTGCTGGACGAAGAAGCCACTGTCAAAACCTTCCGGCAGCGCGATGGGCATACATGGCTACTGCCCCAGAACTCACGCTACGAACCGATCTTGGGCGACGCGGCCAAGATCATGGGCCGTGTTGTTTCTGTGATGCGTTCGCTCTAATCGCATCAGGCATGAGGGGTGTTGGTGCGCAAGCATCAACACCCCTCAGTCCATTACTCCCTGCGATTTCGGTTTCGATTCGCAGCGTTGTGCTGCGCTGAAGATCATCCAACGCTGAACTGCCGCTGAGAGCCGTCGTGGTTCTTCGTTGACCAATCGGCTAGCTGTCGACGTCACCAAATCGCGTGCGATGCCCCGAACGTCCAGATCCATGCGATCATCGTTTGCGCAGAGGGCCAGGTATCGGCAGAGAATCCCGGCAAATAGGTTGCCATCGCCTCCTCCATCAAGCACCAGGGATCCAGCCTCATCGGCCAGATGCCGGCGTGTGGCATGAACAAGTGCAGCAGCATGCTCCAAATCAGCCGCGGTACCTAATTCCAGCAGCGCGCCGAGCACCGGACCCTGGTTATAGGTATAGAGGTGATCTTCCAGTTTTTGGCCTGTTGAAGTGAGTCTGAGCCCATCAAAATATAAACCGTGCTGGTCGCTGAAGATGTTGGAATGCATCCAGTCAAGCAGCTTCCTGGCTTGTTCGCGATCACCGATGCGTGCGAAAAAGAGTGCGGCAGGAGCGTTGGCAGGGGCATTCTTGAAATCGCGTTTCCTCGACCAGTACAAACCGCCATCGAGGACTTCGTCGATGCCGCTTTCCAATTGCTTGCGCAAAGTCGTTATTGCTCGTTTTGCACCGAGGTGGCTGTGCCCTTCCAGCTTCCGGGAAAAGGCCAGCAACCTCTGGCTTGCCAGCGCCAGCCATGCCATATCGTCAAAGAAGTAGTTCGGGAAGACTCCGAAATTGCGTATGCGGATTCCTGCCAGCAGGTCTTTGGCACGGTGAAGTTCGCGCCGGGCTGCATCACGATCGCCAGCTTCCCAATAGCCCAGCCCGTCGTCAAGGATCGCATCCAGATAGTGGGCCTGCCACCAATAGTTCCACTCAGCAAACGGATGAGAAAATCCATTCATATTGCTGAGCATGCTTCCGTCATGCATCCGGTGCTGAAGGCTATAGGGCCGGCCAATCCACGTGCCTGGCAGGCGAAGGAGCCGATGGCCAAAACGCGCATGCGTATCTTCGGCTGCTTCACGCGCCAGTTCCCTCATGGATTTCATCTTGCCTTCCGGAATTTGCCTTCCCTGTGGCACAGACATTAGTGCATTCAACGAGCCCGAGTCACCGGGTCATTGATTTCAAGCACCGGAAGTTACTTTTCAGCAGGCTTGAGGCGTTCCAGAACTCCAGAAATAACCTTCTTGTCTACTGTGGGCCACATCGGTGGCAGGGTAGCCTTCAGGAAGCTTCCATAGCGCGCCGTGGCCATGCGCGAGTCCAATATGGCAACAACGCCCCGGTCGTTGACCGATCGGATCAGGCGTCCTGCGCCCTGCGCCAAGCGGATGGCGGCATGAGTAGCCGAAACCTGCATAAAGCCATTGCCACCGTGCTTGGCGACGTCTTCGGTCCGGGCCTTCGAAATCGGGTCGTCGGGGCGTGGGAATGGAATCTTGTCGATGATGACCAGACGGCAGGAATCCCCCGGGACGTCAACTCCCTGCCACAGCGTCATCGTGCCAAAGAGGCAAGTGTCGCGTTCCTCTGCGAACTGTTCAACCAGGGATTTCATGCTGGCCTCGCCCTGGCACAAGATGTCCACGTCCAGCCGCTCGCGCAAGATGCTGGCGGCTTCTTCCGCCGAACGCTTCGAAGTGAACAGCGCCAGTGCGCCACCGCCGGATGCCTTGATGAGATCTTCAATCTCGTCCAGGGTCTCAGCGGCAAGTTGACGGCCAGGTTTTGGCAAATGCCTGGCTACGTACAGGATGCCTTGTTTTGGATAATCAAAAGGGCTTCCCACATCGACGCCAGTCCATGTCGGGGCTCCGTTCCCCATCAAGCCCAGTGAACCGGCCACGGCATCAAATTGCGAACCGATAGCCAACGTTGCACTGGTGAGTACGACGGTGCGGCCATCAAATAGGCCTTCGCGCAGTTTTCCTGCCACCGACAGCGGTGCGACATTGAGCGTTGCCGGTTGGGATTCTTCGGCCTCGACGTAGCCTCGGCCTTCTACGAATTCCCGTGGGCGCGTTGTGTAGAGAACTTCGCGGCGCTCTTCAGATTCGAGCATCCGCAGAGAGTCATCCATAACAGCCTGCAGCTGGGATCGTGCAGTCTGTCGTCCGCCATCGGCGGGCGCGTTCGCCTCTGGCTTGGACAGCGCCAATGCGAGGCGAGCCTGCTCAACAATGTCATTGAGTGCAATGCCCATGTCTTCGCGCAAGCCTTGCTCCAGCAGACCGGTGGGGATCCCGGTCAGGGACTTCTCCAGTCGGTTGGCCGCTTTGACCATTTCATCGACGTTCACGCCGCAGTGGCGCTTGGCGCCACCAGCAGCAGTCATCACCGTTCGAGCCGACAGCGCGCCAGACACCGAGCTGGTCACGCGGTCCTGCAGTTCGTGGGCCTCATCGATGATGGCCACATCGAAATCCGGCAAGACCGACAGGCCTTCAAACGCAGACACCGCCAGCAAGGCGTGATTGGTGATCACCACGTCAGATTCGGCTGCGCGGGCGCGTGCCATTTCCGAGAAGCATTCATCGGCCATCGGGCACTTTTGAGAACCCAGGCATTCCATCGCCGAAACCGAAACCTGCTTCCAGGCCTTGTCGCTGACGCCGGGCACCAATTCATCTCGGTCGCCGGTGTCGGTGCGCTCTGCCCAATCGCGAAGTTTCATCACTTCACTGGCAAGCGGTGAATAGGTAGTTCCGGCGGGTACTGCCGGTTCATCCATCGAGAACAGCGTGCCTTCGTCATCGGGGTATCCGCCACCGAGCTTGTATTGGCACAGGTAGTTGGAGCGGCCTTTGAGCAGAGCCACATCCATGGGACGGGAGAGCTTGCCCTTGAGTGACTCAAGTAATCTCGGCACGTCGCGACCGACAATTTGCGACTGCAACGCGAGTGTAGCGGTTGAAACAATCACTGGCTTGGCACTAGTTTGCGCATGGGCCAGCGCCGGAATGAGATAGCCCATGGACTTTCCCGTTCCGGTGCCAGCTTGAACCAGCAAATGTTCTTCGTCTTCCAAGGCAGCCACCACGTGCTTGACCATTTCCTGCTGGCCTGTACGCATGGCGCCACCCATGGAAGTTACCGCGGCCTCAAGAAGCTCAAGGGCCTGCTCTTGCTTATCCATGAATGTTGAAAGTCTCCAACTCTGCCGCCAGGGAATCGCGCACCTTGACGATCAATCGCGTGCCGTTGTCCAGGTGTTCGCTTTCCAGGATTTCAGATTCGCTCTGATGCAGCTTTGCAATCAAATCCCCGCGGTTGTACGGGATGAGAACTTCAAGCTGAATGCCTGGGCGCGGAATCGACGAGCTGATCTTTTCCAGCAGCTCGTCGATGCCCTCACCGGTGTGAGCCGAAACCACGGAGGTATTGGATTCACGGTTGCGGATTCGTTCAATGACAAATGGATCCGCGACGTCAGCCTTATTCAGGACGATGATTTCCGGGATATTCAACGCGTCAACTTCGCCAAGCACGGTACGAACGGCCTGAATCTGCCCCTCCGGGTCAGGGTGCGAAGCATCCACGACGTGCAGGATTAGATCAGAATCGGCAATTTCTTCCAGAGTTGAGCGGAAGGCTTCCACCAACTGGGTTGGAAGGTTCGACACGAATCCAACTGTATCGGCCAACGTATAGGTCAGCCCGTCTTCAGTCGCCGACTGGCGCACGGTTGGATCCAAGGTGGCGAACAGCGCGTTCTCCACCAGGACACCGGCGTTGGTCAGACGGTTGAGCAATGATGATTTTCCGGCGTTGGTGTATCCGGCGATGGCCACCGCAGGCACTTCATTGCGCTTGCGGTTGGCGCGCTTGGCCTCACGAGCAGGCTTCATGGCCTTGATCTCGCGACGCAGCTTGGCCATGCGGTCGCGAATTCGGCGACGGTCCATTTCGATCTTGGTTTCACCCGGGCCGCGCGAGCCAATGCCGCCACCAGCGGCGCCTACACGGCCACCAGCCTGGCGGGACATCGATTCGCCCCAGCCGCGAAGACGTGGCAGCAGGTACTCGAGCTGAGCCAGTTCAACCTGTGCCTTGCCTTCCCGGGACTTCGCATGCTGGGCAAAGATATCAAGGATCAGGCTTGTGCGGTCAATAACCTTGACCTTCACAATGTCCTCGAGGGCGCGGCGCTGGGACGGAGCCAGCTCAGCATCAACCACCACGGTATCCGCGCCGGTGGAGGCAACGATGCCGCGCAGTTCCTCGGCCTTGCCCGACCCCAGGAATGTCGAAGGGTCCGGCTTGCTGCGGCGCTGCACCACGCCGTCGAGAACTTCGGAACCTGCGGTCTCAGCCAAGGCGGCCAGTTCGCGCAGGGAGTTTTCGGCGTCGGTGACGGTGCCCTCGCTCCAAATACCAGCCAGCACAACGCGCTCCAGGCGCAGCTGGCGGTACTCGACCTCGGTAACGTCTTCGAGTTCGGTGGACAGGCCCGCGACGCGACGCAGGGCGCGACGCTCCGCGAGATCGTCCTGGTCCCCGTCGTATTGGGTAAAGCCGGTCGAGAAGCGGTTGAGCGCAGTGGCCTGCCCGGAGAAGATTGAGGTATCTTCTTCTCCGAAATGCTGGACCTGTGGGCTTTGGGCTTCATCGGCTTCGAGGATCCGGTCGATAGCGGCCTGGATCTGGGCATCATCCATTGATGCCGAATCGTGCTCGTGTGACTCGGAGTTAGTCATGGTCTCCTTAGAAGTACTTCGCATTCCAGAATAGTGCGGTTGACCCCCAGTTCGCGACGTGACGCGTTGGGGTTCTGTCGGTTCATCAAACATTCGTGGTCCTTTTGACAGCGCTCAAAAAATATAGGCAAGCAGGTGAATGCGGGGTTACCGAGGTGCGAAGGCGAATGGCAAGGTGTGTGATGCACAACTTGCGGAAAACAAAAAAGACTTCGCCGTCTGCCAATCCTTCAATGCCGGCACGCCAAATAGGCGCGTCGCCGGGGAGGATCGCGAGGTAACCGCTGCGGTTACGTATTAGACGAAAACGAAAGTCATAGGGAAAACTCTATCAGTCAATGTTCAAGCTGCCTATATCGCTTTGCTCACGTTGAATGCGCTGGTCTTTGGCCACGGGAAGCACAACGATAAACTTTGCCTATGACCTCGGATCACTACTTCACCGCCAGCCCAGCCTCGGCCGATGAACGACGCACCATTGAAGTCGAAATTAACGGCACGGTGCGCAAGGTTCAGACAGCCGCAGGAATCTTCTCGCCTTCAGGCTTGGATAAAGGCACCGCAGTGTTGTTGCAGCATGTCCCCACCCCACGCGGGCGTGTGCTTGACATCGGATGCGGCTGGGGACCCATTACCCTGACCGCTGCAGAGAGGTCCCCCGAATCCACGGTTCACGGCGTGGACGTCAATGAACGCTCGATCGAATTGACCGGGCTGAATGCCCAGCGCCTGGGGTTGGGCAACGTGGTAGTCGGAACCCCCGATTCCGTTGAACCCGGTCTACAGTTCGATACCATCTGGTCCAATCCGCCCATCCGCATCGGCAAGGAAGCGCTGCACGAACTTCTGATGCTGTGGCTGCCGCGCCTGGCAGCAGGCGGGGACGCCTGGCTGGTAGTGCAGAAGAATCTGGGGAGCGATTCCTTGCAGAAATGGCTGGCCGAACAGCTTCCCCAGGACTGGTCGATCACTCGCGAGGCCACGGCCAAGGCCTTCCGCGTCCTGAAGGTTTCGCGACCGGCCTAGAACCTCATTCCAGCAATTGCAGGCATCTGTCCATAGGACGAGATGCCTGCAATTTTTGCTTCACCGGCTACTTCGCGCCGATCACTCCGCGTGCAACTAGTTCTGCAGGGCCGGAAAGGATCGTGTCTTCGCCGCCGGCATCGTTGGCACGGAATTCAACGCCTACGAGGCCGCCTGGCACCGACACGGCCCACTGGTTGATCAGCGCCGTGCCTCGGGCCCAGTATCGAACCGCGGCGGCGGCAGCGCATGCGCCGGTGCCACAGGAAAGGGTCTCCCCTACTCCGCGTTCATGAACGCGCATCGTCACCTGGGCAACTCCGTCCTCTTCGATCAGCGGCTCGTTGGGAACCACGAATTCGACGTTGGTGCCGTTTTCAGGCTTTGGTGCGACTTCTGGTTCTACGAACAGCTCAAGGCTGTCGAGCATGTCGATATCGGGAAGGGCCACCACTGTGTGCGGGTTGCCCATGGTGATGCTCAAAGCTGGCAGCGCCTGTTCCCAACCGCGTGGCTTGACCATGGAATCTATGGAGTCGGCTTCCGCCTGGTCCTCGAAGATCAGTCCCCACGGACCCAAATTCACCGCGTAGCCTTCAACAAGCCGGGTGATCATCTTGATGCCGGCGCGGCTGCCGATGTGGATGCTCTGGCCTACGGGAAGATCCACCAGGCCTTCAGCGATCAGGAAGTGGGCGAAGGCGCGCACCCCGTTGCCGCACATTTCGGCGATGGAGCCATCGCCATTCCGGTAGTCCATGAACCAGTAGGCCCCTGGATTCTGGGCCACCTGCTGTTCGTACCCGGGCACCTTGGATGTGGGAACCGCGCGAATCAAGCCGTCGCCGCCGATGCCGAAGCGCCGATGGCACAGTGCCGCCACCTGTTCGGCGGTCAGATCCACCGCGGCTTCCGGATCCGCAATCAAGACGAAGTCGTTTCCTGTGGCATGGCCCTTGGCGAAAGGCTGCCCCGCCAGTTGGCCTAGTTCGGTGCTGTACATCGATACTCCTAGCGTGTTGGTTCCTCGGATGGCTTGCCGATAAGGGCGAGTGCTTTGCCAATGAGGTCCGGTTCGGTGGGGTCCAGCCACTTGACCCGCGGGTCAGCGTTGAACCATGTGATTTGGCGTCGGGCAAATTTTCTGGTGGCAACCACCGTCTGGGTTATGGCCTCGGCCCGGGTGATTTTTCCGTCAAGATAATCCGTGTACTGCTGGTACCCGATCGCGCGAGAAGCTGTTTTGCCTTCGCGCAGTCCCAGTTCCAGCAAACCGGCAACTTCTTCAGCCAATCCCATCGCATCCATTGTGTGCACACGTGCTTCCAATGCTTCATGCAACGCTGAACGATCGTAATTCAGTCCGATCTGAAGAGCCGGAGCAATGTACTCGCGCTGCGGCATGTAGGAGCTGAACGGGCGCGCGGAAATTTCATGGACTTCCAAGGCCCGGATAGCCCGCCGCAGATCCAGGTTGCGCTCGGCGGACACGGGGTCCACTTCAGCTAGCCGGCGGCGAAGATCTCCGTCGCCCTTTTTCTGGACCTCTGCTTCCAGCTTCTTCCTGACGCCTGGATCGGTGGGCGGAAAATCAATGACATCCAGTGCTGCCCTGACATAAAGTCCTGATCCGCCGACCATGATCGGCACCTTGCCACGCGCGCGAATTTGCGCGAAGTGCTCGCGTGCTTCTTCTTGGAACGTGGCAACCGAGGCTTCTTCGGCGATCGACAGCGTGTCCATCAGATGGTGTTCAATGCCCCCGCGATCAGACACCGGCAACTTTGCGGTCCCAATATCCATGCCCCTGTAGAACTGCAGGGCATCAGAATTAACGATTTCCCCGCCCAGCTGCTGGGCCAGTGAAATCGCCAAGTCCGATTTGCCGGTACCGGTAGGACCGACGATAGCGATGATCGGCAGATGAATATCCGTCATCGGGCTAGCTGCGCACCTTGAGAGTTGGCATGCCCAAATTTGTGCGGCCCGTGGCAGTAGTTTCACCCGGAGCAGGAACGCCACAGCTTTCTGCCTGCGCGCGGTCCCAGGCGTCTCCGGCGCGGGAACGGCGCAGTGAGTACTGGCCGGAATCCGGATCCGAAATGAGGTGGAATGCTGCCACTTCGGTAATGGGCAGGATCACCAGATCGCCTGGACGCGGAGTTTGCGCTCCCTCGGGCACGGAGAAGTGCACCAGCCGCTGGTCCTGCGCACGGCCAGCAAGCCGGTGCGTTTCCTCGGCCTTGCGCCCCGACTGCTCGGTCACCATCACTTCCACGGTTCGTCCCAGCTGCTTGGCGTTTTCTTCCTTGGCGATGCGGTCCTGCAGCGCGGTCAGGCGCTCGAAGCGTTCCTGGACCACTGCTTTGGGCAGCTGGCCTTCCAGGGTTGCCGCGGGCGTGCCTGGCCGCTTGGAGTACTGGAAGGTGAAGGCCGAGGAGAAACGAGAAGCCTCGACAACGTCCAAGGTTGCCTGGAAGTCCTCTTCGGATTCACCGGGGAATCCGACAATGATGTCCGTTGTGATCGCGGCGTGCGGGATTCGCTCGCGCACCTTGTCCAAAATTCCGAGGAACTTCTTGGAACGGTAGGATCGACGCATTTCCTTGAGCACCTTGTCGGATCCGGACTGCAATGGCATATGCAGCTGCGGCATGACATTAGGCGTTTCGGCCATTGCGTCGATGACATCGTCGGTGAATGCTGCAGGGTGCGGGCTGGTGAATCGTACGCGTTCGAGCCCTTCGATTTCGCCGCAAGCGCGCAGGAGCTTGCCGAAGGCCAGGCGGTCCCCGAATTCAACGCCGTAGGAGTTGACGTTCTGGCCCAGCAGGGTCACTTCGATGGCGCCGTCGTCAACGAGCGCTTGGATCTCGGCCAGAATTTCGCCGGGACGACGGTCGCGTTCCTTGCCGCGCAGCGAAGGAACGATGCAGAAGGTGCACGTATTGTTGCAGCCTACGGAGATCGATACCCAGCCGGCGTAGACGGACTCGCGCCGCGTTGGCAAAGTTGAAGGGAAGACGTCAAGAGATTCGAGGATCTCAAGCTCTGCCTTCTTGTTGTGTTCTGAACGAGCCAGCAGTGCAGGCAAGGACCCGATGTTATGGGTTCCGAAGACCACGTCGACCCAGGGGGCCTTTTTCAGGATGGTGTCGCGATCCTTTTGGGCCAGGCAACCGCCAACTGCAATTTGCATGCCTGGGCGCTCTGCCTTGATGCCCTTGAGGATGCCGAGGTTCCCGTAGAGCTTGTTGTCCGCGTTTTCGCGCACTGCGCAAGTATTGAAGACGACGACATCAGCAACGCCGTCCTTGAGCTCCTCAGGCTTTCGGCTCAATCCCGCGTCTTCCAAAAGACCAGAAAGCCTCTCGGAATCGTGGACGTTCATTTGGCAACCGAAGGTGCGTACTTCATAGGTACGCGGGAATTCTTCGGTTTCCGGGATGCTCACGGTTTGTTGCTCAGTCACCCTTCAAGATTACCGAAATTTCCATCGAGCTGAAATGTAGGCGACCCTAGGGCGAACCGCCCACGAATAGGAGATGAGTACTCGTGAATCATCTGGAGCGCAGCGCAGCGGTTTCCGATATGATCGAATTGCTCCATCTGTTGGCAATTTCAAGGATTGCGAGCAGAACCGCGGGTTGCGACGCTGACGAACCACCAGCCAAGAGTCCAGCTGGGCGCGCCTTGCCGCTGTCGCGCTCCATGAAGGTTTTCCATTGGTGGATGGCTTCCCCAGCGCGCTGTTCCTTTTTGCCGTTCCGATGGCGATCGGCGTAATCCCGCCAATGGATTACAGAACTGACGATCTGCTTTTTAATATTGGGACAGGTTCAATATTGGTTGCGATCGCTGTCATCATTTTGTGGGTTTACCAAAGCTTGGATGACTGGCTATTTCGCTTGGGCAAGAGGCCATTCATGCGAAAGAAACATCGATAGCCTCAGGATCTGAACCGTTCTTCCCATTCTTCGCGAGCTACCTTGAATGCCATCGAACCGTTGTAGCCTTTGCGTCCGAGCATTCCAACTAAACGGCGCAAAGCCTTGTCGCGATCTACTCCCATTGATTCTGGACGGAGTTTTGCGCGGACGAGTTCGCGGGCGCGCTGTTCTTCTGCTTCATCGTCAATCTGTTCCAACGCTTCGGTGGCGAGTTCATCATCGACGCCTTTTGAGCGAAGCTCATGCTTAATCGCGCCGCGGGCCAGCCCCCTGGAGCGGGCTCGCGTCACCACCCATGACTTCGCAAAACGCTGGTCATCGACAAGATTGATCTCCGCGTATCGCTCAATGAGTTCGTCAGCGATTTCTTCCGGGCATTCCTTGTCCAGCAGCTTGTCTTTGAGCTGCTTTGCGGTCTTGTCGCTGGCAGTTAGCTGGCGAAGCAGGATGTTTCGCGCTTTCTCACGCCACTGTTCGTCGGTGAGTTCTTCCGCTTCCCCCGCTTCGCGGGCCAGCTTCCGGGCTTCCCGCGCTTCGCGGCGTTCCTTCTTCGACGGCTTCGGGGGTGCTGGTGCGGCGACGATGCGTTCCATCGCTGCACGCAGTTCATCGACGCTTTCAGGCTTTTTGCTCTCCTGCGGAGCTGGCACAATGATGCGGCGATGACCATGTTCAGGAAGTTTCGACGTGGAGTGCTCTGCGCCCGCCGGTTCCGAGGCTGGCGCTTTCGCGGCCTGGAGGTCGGGCTTCGCCCAATCCGGCATGTCGTCGAGGCTTCCCTGAAACTCTTGCGAAACGGACGTAGCGTCCGCCCCGGATTTGTGTCCGGGGCGGACGCTACGTCGTTGGAAGTTTGAGGACACTATTTGTCGCCCTCGACGACTCGCAGTTCTGTCTCGTCTTCTTCAACCTCGTCCTTTGGCAGGACGCCGAGCTTCTGCAAGATCTGCCGCTCAAGTTCATCGGACAGGTCTGGATTATCGCGCAAGAAGCGACGGGCGTTTTCCTTGCCCTGGCCCAGCTGGTCGCCATCATAGGTGAACCAGGCGCCGGACTTCTTGACCAGGTTGTGCTCAACACCCATGTCGATCAGCGAACCTTCGCGAGAGATTCCATGACCGTACAGGATATCGAATTCGGCCTGCTTGAAAGGAGGAGCCATCTTATTCTTGACGACCTTGCAGCGGGTGCGGTTACCCACCGGGTTGGTGCCCTCTTTCAAGGTCTCAATGCGGCGGATATCGATACGGACCGAAGCGTAGAACTTCAGCGCCTTACCACCGGTGGTGGTTTCAGGGCTGCCGAAGAAGACACCGATCTTCTCACGCAGCTGGTTGATGAAGATGGCCGTGGTCTTGGATGCCGAGAGGCGACCGGTGATCTTACGCAGAGCCTGCGACATCAATCGAGCCTGAAGACCAACGTGGCTATCGCCCATTTCGCCTTCGATTTCGGCGCGTGGCACCAGCGCGGCCACGGAGTCGATAACGATGATATCCAATGCACCGGAACCCACGAGCATATCCATGATTTCCAGCGCCTGCTCGCCGGTATCCGGCTGCGAGACCAGAAGCGCATCGGTATCTACACCAAGCTTCTTGGCGTATTCAGGATCAAGGGCGTGCTCGGCGTCAATGAAGGCGGCGACGCCGCCAGCCTTCTGCGCGCTGGCAACAGCATGGAGCGCCACCGTCGTCTTACCGGAAGATTCCGGGCCGTAGATCTCCACGACGCGACCGCGTGGCAGGCCGCCAATTCCCAGGGCGACGTCCAATGCGACCGAACCAGTTGGGATAATTTCAATAGGGGCACGGGTTTCATCGCCCAGGCGCATGACCGAGCCCTTGCCATAGGCCTTGTCAATTTGGCCGAGGACAGCCTCTAGTGCCTTTTCTCGATCATTATTTGCTGCCATGGTTCACCTTTGCTCATGCAAGCCGGAAGCGACCTGCTCATGATTTATGTCCTGTTGTAGACAGTATGCTCATCCACCGACACTTTGGACTCTGATAGCCCGCCAGTGTGGACAATCTCAGTGCTTAAGTTTTTGGTGCAGTTTCCTGCGCTGCTTCTAGGATAAGCATATCCGAACAGATGTTCGAAATCCAACACGGCGTTTTCGAAGTATCGAAAACACCATTTTCGAATTCGGCGGTCAGGAATCCTTGGGTTCGATATCCACGCCGAGCCAACGTTCAGCTGGAACGTCCTGGGCGCGGCACAGCGCCTCCCAGATTTGCTTGGGCTTGACGCCCTTGTTCAATGCTTCGGCAGGGGTGAGGCTGTCAAGTTCGGTCAAAGCCATGGAGTCGGCCAGGACGTGGGAGTACCGCGGCCCGAACTCGGCTTCCATATTGCGCCAGAAATCGCTGATTTTCACCTGATTATTCTCCCATGACATAGGCAAGGAGCCCACGCGATGAGCGTGGGCTCCTTGTTCGGCCCCGGCCAACTCGATTACTGAGCCGCGGAAACCATAAGATTTTTTGACTTAGACGGAAGCCAGCGGCTTTCCGGCGCTTTTCTCAGCGAACTCGTTGGCCATATCCGTTGGCACGGTATCAGGGATGGCGATACCTTCAGCCAGCGCTACTCGTTCGGAGACTTCACGCAGCATGAGGGACAGTGGAATTTCCAGCGCCACGCAGATCGAGGAAAGCAGCTCCGAGGAGGCTTCCTTCTGACCGCGTTCAACTTCGGAAAGGTAACCGAGGGAAACTCGGGCGCTATGTGAAACCTCGCGAAGGGTGCGTCCCTGGCGCTGACGGACGTCACGCAGAACATCGCCGATTTCATGACGGAGTACTACCATTTTGTGCTCCTCCTTCTCGGGCTGGACCGTATGGGCTTCTCCCATATCGCGCCAACGGACAACACCATTGACAGTAACGGGTTGCTTGACCATAAATTTAGCCTTTGCTCCTAGGTCCATCTCGAAGATCTGTTTAATACGGGGGCCAACCTTGCGGCCCTGTAATTCGTACAACGGCGGGTCATACGATTTTGTTCCCCGATCCTCAGCCTAATCTGAAAAATGCGACGCTCGCCACATGAAGCATGATTTTTGCGTAATATCTCGGGAGAACTAGTCTTGCGCGTCTTACTGTGAAGAAGCTTTATCCAGGATGGCAGCCAACTGTTGAAGCGCCGCATGGGTGCTTTGTTCACGGATCTGGGCGCGATCGCCCACAAAGTGGTGCACAGTGGACCCCGACTCGGCACCGCGGGCCCAGCCAATGTACACCGTGCCGACAGGCTTGCCATCGTGGGCCTCAGGCCCTGCCACTCCCGTTGCCGACACGGCCAGGTCCGCACCGCAAGCTTGCAGCGCGCCCACCGCCATCTGCCGAGCCACCTCGGGGTCAACTGAGCCCCGGGCATCGAGCAATTGCGCATCTACCTTGAGCAGCGCTCGTTTCACGTCAGAGGAATAGCTCACGACTCCCCCGCGCAATACGGCCGAGGCCCCGGGCACTTCAGCCAAGCGCGCGGCGATCATGCCGGCGGTGAGGGATTCTGCCGTGGCCAGCTGGACGCCTTGTCCAATGGCCGCGGCGATGACGGCGGGAGCCTGGGATTTCATCATGCGCCGCGCCCTACTTCTGCTTCTTGGCGCCTGCGACCAGCTGGCCGGCCTTGATGAGGTATTCAACGCCCGTCACCACGGTCACGGCCACGGTCAGCAGCATCAGGTACCAGGCAACAGCGTGCAGCCATTCGATGGTGTGGGTGTATGGAAGCAGGTACAGGCCAATCACCACCGACTGCAGGACGGTCTTGATTTTGCCGCCCATGTTCGCGGCAATCACGCCGTAGCGGATCACCACCACGCGCAGCAGCGTAATGCCCCATTCGCGAACCAGGATCACGATGGTCACCCACCATGGAAGCTCCGACAAGATGGAGAAGCATACAAGGGCCGAGCCGGTGAGCAGCTTGTCCGCAATCGGGTCGGCGATCTTGCCGAAGTTGGTAATCAGTCCGCGGCTGCGGGCCAGGTCCCCGTCGAGCTTGTCGGTGTACATGGCCAGGACAAACAGCACGAGGGCAACCCAGCGCCAAAGCCCCTGCTGCGAGCCGTCGGCCAGCAGCGCCCAGACGAAGAAGGGCACCATGATGATGCGAATGCACGTGAGCACATTGGCGATGTTCAGTGTCGGAACCGGTGGCTGGGCACCGTGGCCAGCTTGCTCGCTCATGGGTTCTAGTTTCTTCCTGTCAGGTCCCAGGCGTCTTCGCCCGGTTCGTCGGAGCCGTCAAAGTAGTCAACGGCTTGCGGGCGATCATCCAAGTCCCTGGCCACCAGGTCTTCGGCGTATTCGGCCACTGGATCAGCGTGGTTCACGTTGGCTTCGGCCACCAGGGCTGCTTCGGTGGCCGATGGCGCGGTGGTTGCCGGGTCATCGCCGCGCATCGCGGCCAGAACCATTGGCAGGTCATCGGGCTGGATGAGCACGTCGCGGGCCTTGGAGCCCTCGGAAGGGCCTACCACTCCGCGCGATTCCATCAAGTCCATCAGGCGGCCTGCCTTGGCGAAGCCAACACGCAGCTTGCGCTGAAGCATCGAGGTGGAACCGAACTGGCTGGTGACCACCAATTCGGTGGCCTGCAGCAGCAGGTCCAGATCGTCTCCGATATCCTCGTCGATCTGCTTCTTCTTTTCGGCGGCCGGAATCACGTCTTCGCGGTACTCCGGTGCCAGCTGCGTCTTGACGTGTTCGACCACGCGCTGGATCTCGGACTCGGTGACCCAGGCGCCCTGCACGCGCATCGGCTTGGAGGTGCCCATGGGCAGGAACAGCGCGTCACCCTGGCCCAGCAGCTTCTCGGCGCCGGGCTGGTCCAGGACCACGCGGGAGTCGGTGACCGAGGAGGTGGCGAAGGCCATGCGCGAAGGCACGTTGGCCTTGATCAGGCCGGTGACCACGTCCACGGATGGACGCTGGGTGGCCAGCACCAGGTGGATGCCGGCGGCACGGGCCAGCTGGGTGATGCGAACGATCGACTCTTCCACATCGCGCGGTGCGACCATCATCAGATCGGCGAGCTCGTCGACAATCACCAGCAGGTACGGGTAGGGCTTGAGCACCCGCTGGGAGCCCTCCGGCGGGTGGACCTTGCCGGCCTTCACAGCCTTGTTGAAGTCGTCGATGTGCTTGTAGCCGAAGTTGGCCAGGTCGTCGTAGCGGGTGTCCATTTCCCGGACCACCCAGCCCAGTGCCTCGGCGGCCTTCTTCGGGTTGGTGATGATCGGGGTGATCAGGTGCGGCACGCCCTCGTAGGCGGTCAGCTCCACGCGCTTGGGGTCAACCATGACCATGCGGACCTCATCGGGGGTGGCGCGCATCAGGATCGAGGTGATCATGGAATTCACGAACGAGGACTTGCCGGCGCCGGTGGCGCCTGCCACCAGCAGGTGCGGCATCTTGGCGAGGTTGGCGACCACAAAGCCGCCTTCGACATCCTTGCCGACGCCCATCACCATGGGGTGCTCGGTCTTTCGGGCGTTGTTGCTGCGCAGCACGTCGCCCAGGGCAACAACTTCCTTGTCGGTATTCGGAATTTCAATGCCGATGGCGGACTTGCCGGGGATCGGCGAAAGGATGCGCACGTCGGAGGAAGCCACCGCGTAGGAGATGTTCTTGGCCAGCGCGGTGACCTTCTCCACCTTGGTGCCTGGCGACAGCTCGATTTCGTAGCGGGTCACCGTCGGCCCGCGGGAGAAGCCGGTCACCTGGGCGTCGACCTTGAACTGCTGCAGGGTGTTGGTCAGCGCGTCAACCACTACCTGGTTGGCCTCGGAAGCTTCCTTGGCTGGCGGGCCGGCCGGCAGGTAGCCGTCTTCTGGCAGGGTGTAGGTGACGTCCCCGGAAAGCTGCAGCTGCTCGCTGCGCGCCGGGATCGGCGCCTGCGGGCTGGCCGAAAGGCCTGCGGCGCGCGATGAAACCTGGTCCATGGCGGAGGTGGTTGCCTCCGGCTCGGCCTTCAAACCGATATTGGCCATGATCTCGGCCATCTCGCTTTCGGCCTTGGTGGGGCGCTTCACCCCGGGAGGCGGGCCGGCAGGCGCGGGCCTCGACGCGGCAGGCATTGCCTGGGTGGCGGCTTCGGCGGCATCGTGATCCTCGAAGTTCGGACGCGCGATGGCCTGGGTGGCGGCTTCATCGGCATCAAAGATCTTGCCGGAGTTGCGGTTGCTCACCGGCAGCGACGTGGTCGAGGCCTCGGAGAATTCTTCGGGCTCGATGACGGCCTTGTCGTAGGCTACGTCGCCCGGGCGCTCGGCGCTTTCGCTTCCGTCCACGTCGTAGACTTCGGTCACCTGGCGGGCCGCGGCAGCGCGGCGTTCGAAGAATCCCGGCTTCTTCTTTTTTGGTGCTGGGGCAACCGGCTCGTCCTCCGGGTAGAGGTAGGACTGGTCGTGTTCTTCGCGGCTTGGATCCAGTTCGGCCTGGGCGGTGTGGCGTGCCGGCTTGGCCGCGTCGGGGTCCTGGCCCAGCAGGCGGTTGTAGCCGGCGCGGATCCGCTGCGGAATCTGGGTAAATGGCGTTGCGGTGACAATCAAGAGGGACATGAATGCCAGGAAGATGAAGACGGCCATGGCGCCGGGGACCGTGATCAGCAAGCCCAGTGGCGTTCCGAGGATGGAGCCGGCCATTCCCCCGGCGTTCCACAGCAGCTCGAAGTCATCGGTGACCGCTGGCGAGCCTTGTGCCAGCGATGCGATAGATGAGCCGGAGAGCGTCATGATCAGCAGGCCAATGCCGATGCGGTTATTGGCGGTGACTTCTTCCGGGTAGCGGAAGAGCCGGAAGGCCCCGATGAACAAGATGACCGGCAGGAGCACGGCCATGAAACCCAGGGTGCCGCCGGCTACGGCGTGCACGCCCTGTCCAAACCAGCCCGATGCGCGCAACCCCCACCATTCGATGATGGCCACGGTAATCGAGATCAGGGCAAGGAAAAGTCCTGTGCCGTCGCGGCGCAGCTCGTAGTCAGGGCTCACCGTTCCGCCGATTCGGCGGAAGGCGCCACCAAAAATCCGGGCAACGCCCATCCATACGCTGCGCAGGGCGCGTAAGGGCAGAGCGAGTTCCTGTTCCGGATTCTCGGGCGTTTTCTTGGAGGACGAAGAGCTGGACGCCTTGGGTTTGCGCGTCGCCGGCTTCTTCGTCCCCTGAGACTGAGTACGTGGGGCCATAGTTCTAGGGTATCGCCAACAGCTGTATGCGCCCCGAATTTACACGTCTGCACGGGGTTTGGCGGGAGCTAGAGATGGATCACGTGAAAGGCAGGCAAGCTATTTCGAGTAGTCGATCATCAGGGTGTAGCCTCCCGCGCTTTTCAGGCAGGCGTGGCCGCTGACGTCATAGCCGGAAGCCCTGAAGGCGTGGACCGTGGCGGTTTTCATTTTTGTGCAGGTACCGGCGCTGGCCACTTCCTGGGTGTAGGTCTTGCCACTGGCCTGGGCTGCCGGGATGGCGCCCGCCCCCAGCGCCATGGCCAGGATGCCGGCCGCGGCAGATGCGGCAAGATGGCTCTTCAACTTCATTTTTCCTCCTTGTTCTGTTTTACCTTCGGCCTTGCAGCCCCGGCCCCTGCTGCCGCAATGGCCACCGGCGCAACCTGCCTCCAGCCACCGATCCGGGAGCGCCGTGGCCGCACGCATCCCACCGATTGCGCCAGGTGGCCAGGGCCGATCTGCACGTGCACGCAATGAATTGCGCTTAGGAGAAGTCCAGACCGAGCAATGCGTTTTCGGTGACCTCCGGCAGCGCCGGGTGGATCCAGTACTGGTTGCTGGCTACCTCTCTCACATCCAGATCGAAGGCCATGACGGTGATCATCTGCTGGATCAGCGTGGAAGCCTGGGGCCCCATGTAGTGGGCGCCGAGCAGCTTGCCGGTCTTCTTGTCGGCAATAAGCTTGGCGATGCCGCTGCGATCTTCCATGGCCCAGCCATAGGCCACATCGGCATACTTCTGCACCTTGACGGTGATCTCGTGCCCTGCCTCGCGGGCCTCTTCCTCGGTCATCCCCAGATAGGCGATTTGCGGATGGGTGAAGACCGCGGCGGGAACATGTTCATGAGGCATCTTCTTCATGTTCTGCGGGTTCAGCAGGTTGTGCCGGACCGCGCGCATTTCCGCGTTGGCAACGTGCTTGAGCATGTATGGGGAGGAAATGTCGCCCAGCGCCCACACGCCCGACGCCGAGGTGGAGCGCCCGAATTCGTCAACTCTGATGCGCCCGTCCGTGGACTCGATGCCGGCCAGATCCAAGTCCAGTTCATCGCCGTTGGGAATGCGCCCGGTGGCCACCAGCAGGACTTCTGCGCTGATCTCAGACCCGTCATCGAGCGTCACGGTGACCTCGTTGCCCCGCTGGCTGGCCCCGGCAATATTCCGTCCCTGATGCACGTCGTAGCGCTGGGCGGCAAGCTCATTGAAGGGTTCGCGCAGGTCGGCATCCAGGTGCCGAAGCAATTCCGAGCGGGCAATGATGCTCACCTTGGTGCCCAGGGCCTCGAAGACATGGGCAAACTCCATGGCAATGTAGCCGCCGCCAACGATCACCATGGATTTTGGCTTCCGGGCCAAGCGCATGATGTCTTCATTGGTGTGGAAATGAACCCCGGACTGGGCGATCACCTCTGGGATGAAGGGACGCGAGCCTGCCGCCAGAACGATCTGGTCGGCGCTGATGGTCTTGGCCGCCGTGCCCTGGCCGGTGCGCAGCGTGCGTTCGGCAACGAACCGGGCATGCTGGTCATACACGTCGATATTCGGGGTCTTTTCACCCCTGCGGTATTCTTCCCCGCCCTTAGCGATCAAATCGATCCGCTGGTCGAATACGCGATTGACGATGCCCGGCCAATCCACGGAATTCACCTGGGCGTCGATGCCCAAGCGCGAAGACTCCCGGGTTTCCAAGGCGGTGTCGGCCGCGTAGACATACATCTTGGTCGGGATGCAGCCCACGTTCAGGCAGGTGCCGCCAAAGGCCCCCTTTTCGATAATGGCAATGGACCTGTCATCGAACTCAGGTCCTGGAATCGAATTGCCCGAGCCGGTGCCGAGGATGATCAGATCGTAGTACTTGTCTACCGCATCCACATTGGAAGCCATGTTGTCAGGTCCCTTTCACGGTCTTGGCTTGGGACGGCAGGTCCTGGCCCTGCACGCTCCACCTACCGGGAGGCTATCATCTGGCGGCCCGCGCGCCCGCATCGTGCAGCTGCGGCTCGTCGGCGATGCTGAAGACCAATTGCAGGCAGCCCTGCACGTCCATCGGCTCGGCGCGAATGCCGTAGACATCCAGCAGCCGCTGCGCGGTGAGCACCTCTCGCGGGGTTCCGGCGGCGAGCGCTTGGCCGTCCTTGAGGATCACCAGCTTGTCGCAATACCGGGCGGCGAGGTTCAGGTCGTGGAGCACCACCACGGTGGTGACCCCCAGTTGCCCGACCAGGCGCAGCAGTTCGTGCTGATAGCGGATGTCCAGGTGATTGGTAGGCTCGTCAAGCAGCAAGTGATCGGCCTGCTGCGCCAGGGTCCGGGCCACCAGCACCCGCTGCTTCTCGCCGCCCGAGAGGGTGGCGTAGCGGCGGTTGGCCAGGTCCCGGGCGCCGACCCGGGACAAGGCGGCCGCCACCGCTTGGTGGTCTTCGCGGGTGAAGGCGGCCAACGCCCTGCGCTGCGGGGCCCGGCCGAGCAGCACCATGTCAGCGACGCTGACCGGCAGATCCGAGGGCGATTCCTGGGCGACCACGGCCACCCGGCGGGCCAGCCGGTTTCCGCGCAGCTCGCTGATCGGTTCATGGTCCAAGGTGACCAGCCCGGTTCGCGGGGGCAGAGCCCCGTACAGCGTGCGCAGGAACGTGGACTTGCCGCTGCCGTTGGGGCCGATCAGGCCGACCACTTCGCCGTGGTCCGCCTGCAGGTCGACCCCGCGAACCACCAGCCCTCCCCCGTAGCCGGCGGAAACATCAGTAGCTGTAATCATGATCTTGCCTTTCGAAGATGGCGGTGTCTCATTGGGCGGGGTTCAGCTTGCGCACCAGCATGAAGAGCAATGGCGCGCCGAGCAGTGCGGTGACAATTCCCAGGGGCAGCTCCTGCGGCGCCAAAGCGGTCCTGGCCAGGACGTCGGCCCAGAGCAGGAACAGCGCGCCCAGCAGCGCCGCCGCCGGAAGCAACTGGCGGTGGGTCGAGCCGACGCACAGCCGGGCGACGTGCGGGATGATCAGCCCCACGAAGCCGATGCCCCCGGAGGCCGCCACTAGCGCACCGACGCACAGCGCGGTCACGATCATCACCGCCGCCCGCAGTTTCGCCGGCTTGATCCCCAGTGTCTGGGCGGTGGCATCGCCGATGGCCAGGGCGTCCATCGGCCGGGACCAGTACATGAGGCATCCCAGCGTGCCCAGCACCACCAGCCACGTCACCGAGGCCGATTGGCCGGTGGCCTGGGCCAGCGACCCCAAGGTCCAGAACAGCACCGATCGACCCGCATTGGGATCATCGGAAGCAAAAATCAGCAGCGAGGTCAGCGCATGCAGGACATATCCGACCGAGACACCTGCCAACACCAGCCGCGTGGAGGTCATCTGCGAGCCGACCCGTGCCAGCAGGAACACCGCGATGCCGGCGGCCAGGGCGCCGGCAAAGGCGCTGGTGGCCAGCGAAGCCGTGCCGATTCCCGCGGTGGCGCCGAAAAGGATCGAGGCCGCGGACAGGGTGGAGGCGCCGGAGGTCACCCCGAGCAGGTAGGGTTCGGCCAGGATGTTGCGGGTCAGGGCCTGCAGCGCCACCCCGGCGAGCGCCAGGCCGGCGCCCACGGCCGCTCCCAGCAGCACCCGGGGCACGCGCAAGAGCAGCACAATGGATTGCTCCGAGGCGCTCCAGTCCCCTGCCCCCGGGCCAGCCCCGAAGTGCTGCCCGAGGATCTGCAGCACCGTGCCAGGCTCGATGGAGACCGGCCCGAGCCCCACCGCAATGGGCAGGGTCAGCAGCAGGGCCGCCAGCAGGCTGGCATTCCAGATCCAGGCATGCCGGGTGCGTTGCTCATGTTCCAGGTCGTCGCCGGAGAAAACCAGGGGCTCAAAGCCGGGGCGCTCGCGTGTTGGAATGTGCGTCATGGCTGTTGCTCCTGGATCTGGTCGCTGGTTCCGGCAGGAACGGCCAGGGCTGCGCCAAGGGCCAGCAGCGTCAAGGCGCCGAGCACGGCGGCTGCGCCCAGGTAGCCGGCGGCGGCCAGCGTGGCCCCGGATGCGGCCGTGCCCAGGAACAGCCCCAGGCTCATGCCCGCGGCGTTCATGCCCAGTGCGGTGCCGCGCACCTGGGTGCATCGGGCCACCAGCAAGGTTGTCACCGCGGCCGAGACCACGGCATGGCTGGCCGATAGCAGCGCGGTGCACAACAGGGCCAGCGGCAGCGCCGGTGCCAGGTAGACTCCGAGCAGGGCTGCCAAGGCAGTGCCGAGGCAGATGGCCATCATCGAGCGGGTGCGCCGTTCGGACTCTTCGGCGTTGAGCATCCTTCCGGCCAGCAGGTGGCCGAGGAAAAAGGCCCCGCCGCTGGCGGACCAGGCAAAGGCGAACTCGCTGGCGGTCAGCTGGAACTTGTCGGCGTACAGCGGTGCGAGGAATGCCAAGTGCCCCATCAGGGCTCCGGCCCGGCCGAAGGAAACCAGCAGCAGGGCCCGTGCCCCGGGCACCGCACCCAAAGCCCGGAAGGCCGCGATATAGCCCATTCGCGACGCCTGCCTGGATCCGCTGCCTGCGGCATCTTCGGTGCCGGCGGCATGGGCGCGGCCGTAGCGCACCACCGCGGGGATGAGCATGAGGCTCAACACGGCGATCGCGATCAGATTCCCCTGCCACCCCCACCACAGGGCCGGGAGCACCAGCAGCGGCGCTCCGAGCGTGGAGGCCAAGGTCTGCGCCGTCATCACCAATGTGGCCGCGCGCCCTGCGGCAGGGGTTGTGCCGAACCGGTCAGCCGCGGCGGTGGACAGCGCCGGGTAGAGCAGCGCATTGGATATGCCGGTGGCCAGGCAGAAGGCCGCCAATGCGGCCAGCCCGGAGAAGGTGCCCAGCACCGCGGCGACCCCCATGAGCCCCAGTGCGACGGCGGCCACGGTGCCCGGGGCGATGCGGCCGATCAGCGGAGCGGCAGCCACGCCCGCCAGCACCGCGCCCACCCCGGCCAGTCCGCGCAGGGTGCCGGTCTCGGCCACTCCTGCTCCGGCCCAATCCGCGATCGGCACCAGGAAGGTGCTGAGCACGGTGAAGGGCAGCAGCCCCAGCGCCGAGGCCAGCAGCGCCGGCCAGATTTCGGCGATGATCCGGCGCTCGCTGGGCAGCGGCTGCGTGGAACTCATTTCTGCTTGCTTCATGCCGCGCTCCTTGACGGGGAGCCGATCATGTCCACGTGCTCGGAGAAATCCTCGACGCGGAACTGTGGCGAACACGGCTGGGGCTCCAGCTGCCGCGCCGCGTGTTCCAGTGCCCGCTCGTAGGATCCGAGCAACTGGTCGATCATCGGGCAGGGCACCGCGTGTTTTCGCGCCAGCCCCTGGATGATCTTGGTCCGGTAGTAATCCTCCTTGGGCATCCGCGGGATGTCCCACTGGCCCTGGTCGTTGATGAAGATCGGACGGAAGGCGATGGTGGAGAAGTCGAAGTAGCGACCGTGCTCGTCGGGCTGCGAGTAGGGGTCGATCAGGAACGACGCGTAGCGGACGTAGAGCAGGTATTCCTGTTCTGCTGCCGGGAGCTTGTCAAAATTGGCTGCCGCCTGCGGGGTGATGCTCTCGGGACGCACCGGGTACCCGTCCTCCAGCATGAACTGCAGCAGATTGACGCCTTGGCCGCCCAGCGCCGCGGTGACGGCGTTCAGCTCCCGCCAGGCCTGCGCCATGGTGTGGATCAGGGCGGGGGTAACCGGGCCTTCGGGAAAGAGCTTGTAGACGTATTTGGGGACCGGCCCCGGCGAGAATACCGCCTGGAGCGCCAGCTCGTTCATGAACAGCGCCGGGTGCACATACAGGGACATATTGCGTGCTTCAGCTTCCACCGGCGTGCTGGCAGCTTGCACGGCAGGACCTGCGGCTTCCAGTACCGCGGCCAGCCGGGCCACCGCAGGGCTCTGGGTCCTTGTGCTCCCCAGATAGATCCGTTTTTTCACCCCCGCGGTGAGCACCTTGATTCCGCTGGCCCCTGGAATCTGGCGGCTATCGCCCAAATAGCTTGAGCAGCTGATGACTTCCGGATGCGCTGCCCTGCGCCGGGCATATTCGCCCACGAGCTTGGCCGAGCCGAGGGTGGGCGAGAGCAGCACGATCCTTTTCATGGCGGACAAGGTTTCCTCGGGCAGCGCGCGAAGCACCGGCAGGTAGGCGTCGGCGGACACGGCCATCACCAAGGTGTCCCAGCACGGGCGCACCCGGTGGTATCCGAGGTAGCGATGCGCCAGGCGCGCTTGGCCTGCCAGCGCACGATGGGCCGGGTTCTGCACCTGGGCCTGCACGTGCTTGCCATGGTGCTCCACGCCGGTGAAGAATTCGGCGGCCCGTGTCGAATCACGCCCGGCGATTCCCAGTTCACCGGGCAATTGCGCGAGCAGCACCGCGCTCTGCACCGCAACTGGCCCGGTGCCGGCAATCAGGATATTTCCCAGTTCATCCATGGGCTAGTTGCCTTTCCTGTGGGGGCGTTGCTTGGAATACAGCGCGATATCGAATATCTGTTGCGGCTGTTCAATGGTTTCGGCCAATTTCCAGCGCTGTGCATCCACCGGCTCCTTGGGATAGTTGAACAGCGATTTCAGGCCGTCGCCGTAGCGCATGGCCACCACCACGTCGTCGCGGGTCAATGGGTGCATCCGGTGCAGCATCTGGTACTTTGCCTGCACCGTGGAGCTGATGACCACATGCGTTGCCTCGCGCAAGAACTCCAGTTCTTCAATCGGCTCGCAGCTGAGCGTGATCTTCAGGTTGCCGCCCAGTAGCTGAACTACTTGGCGGCCAAGATCAAGGGCTTCGGGATCGATATCGATGCCTGCTGTCGTGGCCCCGGTGCGCGAGGCAAGATTCAGCAGGGTCATCGGGAAGGAGCCTGAGCCGATCAGCAGGACCTTTGACTGGGCTTTCGGAGCGACCGCCCCGAATTCTTCATCGATGCATGATTCGATGTTGGAGAAATAGCCGTCGGCACCGGTCTTCCCGTTGAGCAGATGCAGTGCCCGGTATTTCTCGAGGATCGCAACGCACCGGGCGGATTGGGCGCGCAATTGCCCTGCCAGCATGCTCCCGGACTCGGTGGCTGCCAGCTGGGCATATTCCGGTTCATTGCCCGGATCGGTGATCAAGGCCGAGTATGCGCCCAGCAGCGCTTCCAGGCGTTCTGCCTGGTGCGTGGATCCGTCGTAGTGGTGGGCGGCTTCGGTGAATTTGCCGAGATAGCCGTGCAGCGTTGCGGACAGCGGTTGCCGCACGGCGTCGGTGGTGGCAAGCGGGAAATCAGTCATGGATATATGCCGTTCCTTGGGCGACGATTTGGATGTCGGTGCTGATCCACAGATCAGTGATGGCGGCCTTGCTGCAACGCGCCTTGACGTGCATGGTGCCACCGGGTTGCTTGATCTCGGCCGCAATATCGCTTCCGGCTTTTGCCGCCAGGTAGGCGCCGAGCGCAGCCGTTCCCGATCCGCAGCTGCTTTCCCAGACCAGGCTGCCCAGCGCCGGGACATTCACCAGCGGGGCCAGCTTGCCCCGGCTGGGGTCGTAGAGCATGATTCCGATGACTGATGCGCCCTGGGTGCTTTCCAGGTCCAGCGCCAATCTTTGCGCCCGGTGGCGTTCAGCGCGATCCGATGCTTGGCATTCGATGATCAGGTGCACGGCGTCGGGATACCGGACTAATGCGCAGCCGGCAGCTCCGGAGAGCGGGTACGGTTCAATCTGCTGCGGCAGGGGCAATTGCAGATGGCATCGGTACCCCGCTTCCAGCCGCTGGGCTGTGGAATGGAGCGGTTGTTCTGCACCGGAAGTTTCAATGCGCAGGCTCAGCTCGCCGCTCTCGGTGCTGGTCGCCGCATGCAATGCCGCTAGCGACATGCAGGCGTTGGCGCAAAGTTCGCCCCCGGCCATGTGCAGCCGGGTTTGGGCGGAGGGGGCGCGAGGCGGAAGGACAAACCCGACTTGCTCAGCATGGACATGTTCGGTGCGCATCAGCTGGCGAGCTATCGATGGGTAATGGCTTTTCGCATGGCGGCTGGTCACCAGGACGGTGGTATTCGATGCCGGGCTCAGCTTCACGAATTCAATTGGCCGGGCCCCGTGGACCAGTTCCTGGCTTGGACGGCGAGGCCGGGCATGCGCCGATCGATGCCGCGCAATCCCCGCTGTTCGGGGGCGCAGATCAGCGCGGGTCATCGCTGGGCCAGCTGCTTTGCCATGATTTCAACGCCATCCACGGCCAGCGGCCCCGGCGAGGAATAGTAGTAGTTCAACGGCACGATAGCGTCTTTATCCTGGAGAGCCGGCAGTCCTTTTAGCTCAGCGCGTTGGCGGACTTCGTCAAGGACTTGCTGATCTGTTTCCAGGCCGGAGGACCCTGTTGGCAGGTACATGGCGAAGAGCTTGTCGGCGTCGCTGTTCACGAGTTCTTCGTTGGAGGGTTCGAAGTAGCGTTTCGGCACGTCGCTGAAGACGTTTTGCATGCCCAGCAGATCCAGCTGCTCATCGATCAATGATTCATGTCCGTAGGATCCCAGGGCCCCCGAGGTCGGGACGTACAGCGGAAGCCCGCGTTGCCCGTCTTGCCCTTTGATGCCGCGTGCTGCCGCAGCTACGCGATCGCGCATCTGGTCGACTGATTCCTTGGCAGTCTCTTCGGTGCCGAAAAGCTGGCCGTAGGATTCCACATCCTTGTAGATCTGCTCGAAGCCGCTGAGGCCTCCGGTCGAACGGTCCTCGAATCCGGCGCAATAGCCGCTGACGGTGAGCATCTTGACGCCGGCGCTTTCCAGGCGCTCGGCCAGCGAATTCAGATCGACTCCGGCAGCAATATCCGTCCCAATCACTACATCGGCTCCGGAATTCAGGATCATTTCATAGGAGACGTCATGGGAATCCTCGGTGATCCGCTCGGCATTCTCGACGATTGCCCTGGTCTGCTCGTCGAACGGGACGTTCAGGCTTCCCGCGTAATGCGTGAGCTTGTCGCCAGCCCCGGCGGCCATGAGCAAGGAAGGCGCTTCTGAGCCGACGGCCAGGACGCTCGAGGGCGCCTTGTCGAATTCGACAGTCCTGCCGCAGCTATCCAGCGTGATGTTCTCCGTGCCGGTGCTGGTGCCAGTGCTTGCGGACATGCTGTCCGATCCCCCTGCCGGACTGCTGCAGCCAGTGGCAAAGGCCAAGACCATAGCTGGCATCGCCAGCATCCAAGGACTCATTTTCTTCATTGATCAGTGCTCCGTTCATTGCAGGCCATCTATCAGCACCGGATTTCGGCACCAATCCGGCCAACAAACCTAAACACTAATGCGAATCATTATCATTAGTCAAAACAAGCAGGCCTTGGTCCAGGTAGCAATGAAAGAATTCCGCAGCCGGATACGGGAAACGGCCGCCATGCCAAGATTTCTCTTGTCATGGCGGCCGTTTGCGCAAAAAGCCGCTCGTTGAACGGGCTACGAGTCAGAGCCCTTCAGAAGCCAACCACGCCTTGGCAATGTCGGCCGCTGATTTCTTCTCAACAGTGCTTTGCACGTTCAAGTCGATCAGGTCCTGGGCCGAAAGCTTCTCGCTGACCGGGTTCAAGACCTCCCCCAGCGTCGAGGACTGATCCTCTGTCACCACCGGCACCACGTTGGATGCGAGGAAGAGCGACTTGGGATCCTCGAGAACTACGAGATCTTCGGTCTTGATGCGCGGATCCGCGGTGAACACGTTGGCCACGTTGACCGTTCCTGCAACAAGATCTTCCACCGTGGTGTCTCCTGTTGCCGAGAAATCGGCCTTCACCCCGTAGGTGCTCTCCAGGCCCTTGGGCCCGTATGGGCGCTCGGCCAGTTCAGGTGGTCCGCCAAGAGTCAGCTGGTCCTCGACAAGTGCGAGATCTTCGATGCTCTTGAGATCATTGTCCTGGGCAAATTTGCGGGTGACCGTGTAGGAGTCCTGGTCAGAAGCTTCAGCCTCGTCCAAGACAGCCAGTGATCCTGGAAGCTGTTTCTCGAGCTCATTGTAGACATCGGCAGATGAGCGGGCCTCGGTGTCTTCCATGAAGAACTGCAGCAGATTGCCCGTGTACTCAGGGAAGACGTTGATGCTTCCATTCTCCAACTGGGGCATGTACGCGTCACGCTGTCCGATGTTGAACTGCCGTTCAACGTCCAGGCCGGAATTCTCCAGGGCCTGCGCGTAAATTTCAGCGACGATCTCGTTCGAATAGTAGGCCTGCGATCCTACAACGACTTTCCCCGATCCCGACTGCTCGGAACTGCTCTGCGCAGCTAGTGGGTCCGAGCTGGAGCAACCGGCCAAGGCCAGAGTCCCTGCTGCAGCCACCGCTGCCACCCGTGTTGCCTGTTTTAATCTCATGTCAGTTCCTTATCTTGTACTTGCAAGCGACCAGCATCTTGATTTTTTGGTGTTGTTCTTTGGGAGCCCAATCCACGGGGAACCGCAGCTTTCTGCGCGAGAGCCAGAAGCAAATCGAGTAATAGCGCCAGGACCGCAACCATCACGGCGCCGCCGAGCACCATGTCAAAGCGCCGCAGATTCAATCCCGTGATAATCGGAAGTCCAAGTCCACCAAGATTTACATATGCGGCGATGGTCACCGTAGCAACGACTTGCAAGGCAGCTGCCCGGATCCCTCCGACCAGCAATGAAAGCCCCAAGGGGACCTCAACCTTCAACAAGATTTGCCATTCAGTCATTCCCATGGACCGGGCCGCATCAACGGTTTTGCGATCAATGGCTTCAAAACCGGTGTAGGCGCCGGCAAGAAGCGAAGGAATTGCGAGCACCACGAAGGCCACGAGCGCGGCTTCCGGCTTATGCGTGACTCCGAAAAGCAGCACCAGCAATATCAGCAAGCCGAAGGAGGGCACTGCACGGGCGATGCCAGCAGCGGCCACCGCAATTTCGCGCCCCTTGCCGGTGTGGCCAATGGCCCAACCGGCGGGGATGGCGATGATTCCGGCAATGGCCACGGACAGCAAGGTGAAGAGCAAATGCTGTCCCAGCAGTACCTGAAGCCCTGCTTTGCCTTCCCATTGCCCTGTAGCAACAAGCCATTTGAACGCTTCGACGAGCAAGTTCACGAGGACACCGCCTGCCTGCTGCCCGCAGCGCCGCGGGCCTTTTGCTTTCGGTCTTTCTGGCTCCACGGCATGAGCCAGCGGCCCAGCAGAACAAGCAATATGTCGACGGCTAACGCAATGAGCGCCACGGCCAACAGCCCTGAAAACACCTCAGCGATGATGCGTCGCTGCAGGCCATTGGTGAACAAGTAACCCAGGTTGGTGACACCAACCAGAATCCCGACCGTGGCCAGCGAGATCGTGCTGACCGCTGTCACCCTCAAGCCCGCCAGGATTACCGGCCCAGCCAATGGCAGGTCAACGGCAAAAAACCGGCGGGCGCTGCCGAACCCCATGGCTGTGGCAGCAGAACGCGCTGCAGAATCAACTGAATCCAGGCCGTCAACGACTGTGCGCACCATAATCGCTACCGCATAGATGCTCAAGGCGACAATCAAGTTGGCTTCACTAATGGCGCTCATGCCGGTGATCACCGGAAGAATCATCAGCAATGCCAGCGAGGGAATGGTGTAGAGCAAACCGGTCAGCGTGACCAATGGACCGCCCACGAGCTTATAGCGCCAGGCGATCCAGCCCAAGGGAATGGACAGCGCAAACCCGATCATGATCGCGATCAGCGATTGGCGCAGATGCTCAAGGGACAACGAGGCAATCAGTGCCAGGTTTTCTGAAATCCAGGTCATGGATGGGCCCTGTCTTCGACGAGTCGGCCTTGGGTCTTGCCCTGGGCATCGACCAGCACCGGCCCTTGGGCTGTCTGCTTGACGCTCAGCGCCCTGGACCCGCGCTCGGCGCCGATGAAGGATGCGACAAAGTCATTGGCGGGATTTTCGATGATTTCGCTCGGGCTGCCCACCTGGAGCTTCTGGGCACCGGCAGCCAGAATGACGACTTGGTCCCCCAGCAAGAATGCTTCATCGATATCGTGGGTGACAAATACGATCGTCTTGTCCAGTTCCTTCTGCAATCGCAGCAGCTCAGTTTGCAGTTCTGCGCGGACGATCGGATCCACCGCGCCAAAGGGCTCATCCATAAGCAAGATGTTGGGGTCCGAAGCCAAGCCCCGGGCGACTCCGACGCGTTGCTGCTGGCCACCAGATAGCTGGTGCGGGTATCTGTCGGCCATGCTATCGGAGAGCCCAACGGTATCCATCAATTCCAGCGCCCTGCGGCGTGAGGAGTTCCTTGGCTCCCCCATCAGCCGGGGAACGGTTGCGATATTCTCTGCCACGGTGAAGTGCGGAAGCAGTCCCGAATTCTGCATGACGTATCCAATGCTGCGTCGCAGCTCCACAGCGTTCTTCTCCGAAATGTCCTCGCCGTCGATGCGCACCGAACCAGAGCTGGGGTCCACCATCCGGTTGATCATCCGCAGCAAGGTCGTCTTGCCGCAGCCGGAGGATCCGACAAAAACGGTTGAAGTATGTGCCGGGATCTCCAGGCTGAAGTCGCTGACAGCAACGGTGCCATCAGGATAGTGCTTGGAAATATTTTCGAATTCGATCACTTCTCGACTCCTCAAGACGGCTCTGAAGTCATTCTGCCCCATCGAAGTACTTCCCGATACACGGCACAGGCTCAACACTGCACCCAAGTGGCTGGGAATTTAAAGGCAAATTAATAGATCAACAGTAGGATTGGTTACAATGCCCGACACTCCTGGAAGAATATCGTGAAGCTTCGTACTCTGCTGGTTCTCTGCCCATCATTACTTGCCGCAACTCTGGCATTTGCCGCTGCCGCGTCGGCGAGTGAAGTTTTTCCTGCCCCATCGGATGATTGGAAATCCGTGAAACTGCTAGATGTGGGCACGGGCAAGGAACTGGGCCATTGGGTGCCCGCCCAGTCGGATACGGTGATCGAAATGGAAGTGGAAACCGGGCGCGTGCTGCGACGCATCCAGTGCGATGAGTGGCAGGATGCCAGTGCTCCAGAAGGTTGCGAGGGCCACGTAGTCGGCATGGTGCCGTATCGGCCCGCGCAGTTGCCCGGAGTGCAGGGACTGCTCTAGGCATAGCGGGCCCGACAAGCCCGGAGACAGCTAAAGCCCCAAACCAAGTTCTTGGTTTGGGGCTTTAGTTGCAGAAGCCTAGGCTTCGAGAACGACCGGAACGATCATTGGGCGGCGGCGCAGCTTGCGCGAAACCCACGAGCCGATCACGCGACGGGTGATCTGCTGCAGCTGGTGCGTGGAGTGGTTCGGGTTATTCGATACCGCTTCCACAATCGCGGCCGCGATCTTCGGCTTGATCTCGTTGAATACGGAGTCTTCCTCCGCCACACCGCGAGCGTGGATGTCGGGGCCGGAGATGATGGTGCCATTCTGGCGGTTGATCACGGTGATCACCGAAATGAAACCTTCTTCGCCCAGGGTGACGCGGTCCTTGAGGTCATCGTCGGTGATGGTGCCTACCTTGGAACCGTCAACGTAGACGTAGCCGCATTCAACCTGGCCTACCAGCTGGGCGACGCCATCCTTCATGTCGATGACAGAGCCGTCTTCTGCCAGCAGCACGTTTTCCTCCGGAACGCCGGACTGCGCGGCCAGGCGGCCGTTGGCAATCAGGTGGCGGGTTTCGCCGTGGACCGGAAGCACGTTCTTCGGGCGCAGGATGTTGTAGCAGTACAACAGCTCGCCGGCCGAGGCGTGGCCGGAGACGTGGACCTTGGCCATGCCCTTGTGGATGACCTCGGCGCCCAGGCGCATCAGGCCATTGATCACGCGGAAGACAGAGTTCTCGTTGCCCGGGATCAGGCTCGAGGCCAGGATGACGGTGTCGCCCGGGTTGATCTGCACCTTGTGCTCGCCGTTGGCCATGCGCGAGAGCGCAGCCATTGGCTCGCCCTGCGAACCGGTGGACATCAGCACGACCTTGTGGTCAGGCAGCGAGTCGATCTGCTTGAGGTCAACCAGCACCCCCTGCGGGATGTCCAGGTAGCCCAAGCGTTCGGCGATGCCCATATTGCGCACCATCGAGCGGCCGATGAAGGCCACCTTGCGGCCGTGCATCGCGGCGGCATCCAGGACCTGCTGCACGCGGTGAACGTGCGAGGAGAAGGAAGCGACGATGATGCGGCGGCGGGCACGGGCGAACTTGGCTTCAAGCACTGGGCCGATTTCGCGTTCTGCCACGGTGAAGCCGGGCACTTCGGCGTTGGTGGAGTCAGGCAGGAACAGGTCCACGCCTTCCTCGCCCAAGCGCGCGAAGTGGCGCAGGTCGGTGATGCGGCCATCGAGCGGCAGCTGGTCCATCTTGAAGTCGCCGGTGTGCAGCACGGTACCGGCTTCGGTCCGCAAGAACACGGCCAGGGCGTCTGGGATCGAGTGGTTCACGGCCACGAATTCGCATTCGAAGTTGCCGATCTGCGCGATCTCGCCTTCCACCACAATGTTGGTGTTGGCCTTGATCCGGTGTTCTGCCAGCTTTGCTTCCACGAAGGCCAAGGTCAGCTTCGACCCGTACAGTGGGATGTCTTCGCGCAGGCGCAGCAGGTAAGGGACGGCACCGATGTGGTCCTCGTGGCCGTGGGTGAGCACTACGCCCACCACATCTGCCAAGCGGTTCTTGATGTAGGAGAAGTCCGGCAGGATCAGATCCACGCCAGGCTGGTGCTCTTCGGGGAAGAGCACACCGCAGTCGACGATCAACAGTTTCCCGTTGAGCTCGAAAACGGTCATGTTTCGGCCAACCTCGCCCAAGCCTCCGAGGGGAACAATGCGCATTGTCCCCTTCTTCAGCCGACCCGGAGTCTGCAAGCGTGCAGAGTCGGCCTTGCCTACTGAACTCTCAGTCATATGTAGTTAGTCCCTTTCGTTACAGATCCCATCCGCCTTCACGTAGGTCCGCGCGGATGGCATCGAGCTCTGCGTCCGACGGTGCCACAAGCGGCAGCCGGACGACGGTGTTCGGCAGGACACCCTGCCAGTGAAGTCCATATTTTGCGGCCACGGCGCCCTGAATGTGGCCCATGATGCCGCGCTGGATCGCGTCCAGCTCAAAGTGTGTGGTGCGTGCAGTCGCCAAATCACCTGCATGCATTGCATTAACAAGCGTACGGTACTTCGCGGCTGCAACGTGAGCCGTGACGGAAACCACGCCGGCAGCACCGGCTGCCATCAATGGCAGGGTCAATCCATCGTCGCCCGAGTAGACGTGCAGATCGGTCTTGGCCAGCACCGTGGTGGTGGACTGGTAATCAGCCTTGGCATCCTTCAGCGCGATGACCTGTGGAATCTTGGCGAGTTCGATAATGGTTTCCGGTGCCAGTGCGATCCCGGTGCGCCCTGGGATGTCGTAGAGCATGATTGGCAGCTCGACGGCTTCGGCAATGGCCTTGACGTGCGCGATGACGCCGGCCTGGCTTGGCTTGTTGTAATACGGGGTGGTCAACAGCACACCGTCAACACCAGCTTCCTTCGCGGCAAGCGAGAGCTTGATCGAGTGGCGGGTGTCGTTGGTCGTCGAACCGGCCAGCACCGCGGCGCGGTCGCCGACTGCCGCGACGACGGTGCGGAACATCTGGATGTTCTCTTCGTCGCTCAGCGTCGAGGTCTCGCCGGTGGTGCCGGTGACGACTAGTCCGTCGCATCCATCATCGACGAGCTTCTGGGCCAATTTGGCTGCGAGCGCGTAGTCAACTTCCCCCGCTTCGGTGAAGGGGGTGACCATTGCAGTGAGCACGGTGCCAAATGGGTATGCCTGATTATCAATTGCACTTGTAGCCATGGCTTTAAATCTACACTTGCGCATGTTGCAATGGCATCCATCCCCACTTCCGTGGTGCGATGTTTCCATGGACATTTCGGCGAAGCCACGACGCATTCTGGCGGTTGATGCAGCACGCCTTGTGGCCATCTTGGGGATGTTCGCGGCGCACATTTTCCCGCTCTATGAATACCGCGGCCCAGGTGCCTACTCCCCTACATTTACCGGGGCTGCAGCCTCTGGGCGGGCCTCTGTTCTATTCATGGTTTTGGCCGGATTATCGCTGACGCTCATGACTGGTTCCCTGGCTCGCAGGGGCTTTTCCCACCCTAAGATTTACTCAGTCCTTGCCTTGAGAGCATTAATTATTGCCGTGCTCGGAATGGTAATTGGGACGATAAATGAAGGCATCGCAGTCATTCTTGTCCACTATGGACTACTATTTCTGTTGCTTCCGCTGGTCCTCAAGCTTCCGAGAACAACCATTTGGGTAGTCTCAGTGCTCTGGCTGGTCTTCGCGCCACTGTTCTGGCGCCCCTTGGCTGCAGGCTCATTGGGGCAATCCCTCGGCCACAATCCGAGCTTTGGCGACCTGCTGTCCCCGGGGCCGTTGTTCCAGGATCTCACCGTTACCGGCTACTACCCGCTTCTGGTTTGGTTTGGATACGGGCTCCTGGGTGTCGCACTGGGACATTGCGATTTGGGGAGCCAAAAGACAGCCGCAGTGCTCACCGTGTCCGGCGGTGCCATCGCAGCGATCAGCTACATCGTCGGCCGCGTTATGAGCCTGGGTTTCACCGGCCAAATTTCGGCGGCTTCCGGAGCGCTTCCGTCTCTTGTCCCAACGCTCATTACTACCGGTCGGTTGCCGGGGACAGCACTGGACCCATATTTGGCCAGTGTCGAGTACCTGTGGCTTCCAACTGGGCACAGCAACGCCTTGCTTGCCACCGTGCATTCGGCGAGCTGCGCTGTTGCAGTGCTTGGAGTCCTACTGCTTCTCGTGCCCCGCCTTGGCGTGCTCGGCCGGGTACTTGCTGGCGCTGGACGCGCTCCGCTCACCTTGTATGCCGGACATCTGGTTCTGCTCCCGCTGCTCGATGACATCCTGGAGCCTTCAGCCATCTGGTGGATCTTGTGCGCGGCTACTGCCTGCTGCGGTATCTGGCTGGGATTCACCAGGGCTTCTGGGCCCTTGGAATTATGCGTGCGGGTTCTCAGCGGAGCCGATGGCCAGCCAACGCCAAAAGCAGGGCCCGGTCCGAGGTTCTGATCTGCCTTGGTTCCAGCTTGACCTTGCTGGCAGCGCACAGAGAAGATCCGCTGCCGGTCCCTGCCGGGAGCCAGTCCCGGCCGAAACCTGCAACGGATCAGATCATCCTTGTTTTCATGCGTCCTGTTTGAAAGCCGCATCGAAGGAAGTCGACGAAGCGGGGAAATCCAGCCTCTTCAACGCCGCCAGCGCCTCGGGCGCGCCGTAGAGCCGATCCATGCCAGCGTCTTCCCATTCGATGGAAATCGGGCCTTCATAACCGATCGCGGCCAGGGCCCTGAATGCATCTTCCCAAGGCACGTCCCCACGGCCGGCCGAGACAAAATCCCATCCCCTGCGCGGGTCGCCCCATGGCAGGTGCGAGCCCAGGCCGCCATTGCGGCCGTTGCCCATCCGCATGCGGGTGTCCTTGCAATCAACGTGGTAGATCTTCTCGGCGAAGTCCGAAATGAAACCCACCGTGTCGATGCCCTGCCACACCATGTGGCTCGGGTCCCAGTTCAGCCCAAAAGCCTCGCGGTGCCCGATGGCCTCAAGGGTCTTGACCGTCGACCAGTAATCATAGGCAATCTCCGATGGATGGACTTCATGTGCAAAGCGCACACCGCATTCGTCAAAAACATCCAGGATCGGGTTCCAGCGGTCAGCAAAGTCCTGGTAGCCAGCGTCGATGACCTCTGCCGGCACTGGCGGGAACATGGCGACATACTGCCAAATCGAGGACCCGGTAAAACCGACGACGGTTTCAACGCCTAGGCGCTTGGCCAGCCGTGCGGTGTTCTTCATTTCCTCGGCAGCCCGCTGGCGCACGCCCTCGGGGTCTCCATCTCCCCAGACCCTGTCTCCTACAATGGCCTGATGGCGGAAGTCGATCGGGTTGTCGCACACTGCCTGTCCCTTGAGGTGGTTGGAGATGGCCCAGACCTTCAAACCAAATTTTTCCAGGATCCCCAGGCGCTCGGCGATGTAGTCGTCATCATCCCACCGCCACGCGTCAAGATGCTCACCGGAGACCGCGATCTCCAGGCCGTCATATCCCCAACCTGCTGCCAGACGTGCCACCTCCTCTAGGGGCAAGTCGGCCCATTGGCCGGTAAATAGGGTGAAATCGCGTGCCATCCGTTGGCTCCTTTTCGTTTGGTTCCCTCGTGCTGCCTTGGGTGTTCCTTATGCTGTGGTGGTCCACGTGCTGTTGCTGGCTGCGCTGCGCTGGACCGCGTCCAGGACGCACTGCACTTGATGCCCGTCGTCGAATGACGGCTCTGGCTGCTGGCCAGCCCCGATGGCATCAATGAAATCCTTGGCCTGGTGCACAAATCCGTGCTCATACCCCAGCGTATGTCCGGTGGGCCACCAGGCAGAGATGTAGGGGTGCTCCGGCTCCGTCACCATGATTTGCGTAAATCCTTGGCGGGTGGACGTTGCCGTTGCATCGTAGTAGCCCAGCGAATTGTAGTTCTCCAGGTCAAAGGAAATTGCCCCCTTGGATCCCGAGACCTCAATGCGCAATGAATTCTTGCGCCCGGTGGCCATGCGGGTCGCCTCGAATGTGCCGAGAATTCCCCCATCAAATCGAGCCGTGAACGCTGCAGCGTCATCCACGCTCACCGGACCCAGCTGCGTGGGTGCATCGAGCAACGGGCGTTCGTTGACAAAGGTCTGAAGCAGGCCGCTCACTCCAACAATCTTCTGGCCGGTGATGAATTGGGAGAGATCCACGGCATGGGCTCCGATGTCACCCAGTGCGCCGGTGCCGGCGTGCTCCTTTTGCAGCCGCCAAGTCAACGGCGAACGCTCATCGTGCAGCCAATCCTGCAGATAGGCGGCGCGCACCTGGCGCACCTGCCCGATCGCTCCGCTGGCCACCAGGTCGCGGGCAAAGGTTGCAGCGGGCACCCTGCGGTAGGTAAATCCGACCATCGCCTGGACACCCTTGTCCGCGTTGCGGGCTGCGGCAGCCATGGCTTCGGCTTCTTCAAGGGTGTTGGCCAAAGGCTTTTCGCACAGCACGTGCTTGCCGGCGGCCAGGGCGGCAATGGCTATTTCTGCATGCGAATTCCCCGGCGTGACGATGTCGACTACGTCAATGTCTTCGCGTTCTATGGCGGTGCGCCAGTCGGTTGACGTTTCAGACCAGCCCCATTTTTCCGCAGCAGCGTCGACGCCGGCGGCGTTGCGGCCAACCAGCAGCGTCATTTCTGGTTGAAACGGAAGATCAAAAAACCTTGGCGCGACTCGCCATCCTTGTGAATGCGCAGCACCCATGAATCCATGCCCGATGAGGGCAATTTTCAAGGCTGGTTTTTGGTTGGGCATGTGTTTCCTCCTGCTGTGGATCTTCATGGGATCGCGTTCGGGGCGGCTGAACCGTGCAAGGCAAGCCACCCCGAAACGCCTTGTGCTCGGTTTAGGAGCTGAACGCCGTCGGCAGGTACTGGTCGACGTTGTCCGAGGTGACAACCGGTGCATTCAAAACGATGCGCTTGGGCACCTCAACTTCGACCAGGTCGCTCATGGCCTTGTTCTGCGCGATCAGTCGTGCCAGGCGAACACCGTCCGCCGCCTGGGTGGATGGGTAGAGAACCGTGGCTTCCAGCACCGATTCACCGCCCTTGATCAGATCCATGGCGTTTTTGGAACCAGCGCCACCGACCATGAAGAATTCATCGCGGCCAGCGCTGTCGATGGCCGCGAGCACGCCATGGCCCTGGTCATCGTCGTGGTTCCAGATGGCATCAATCTTTGGCGCGGCCGCGAGCAGCTGCGAAGCGGCCGCTTCGCCGCCGGCGACGGTGAAGTCAGCTGGCACGCGGTTGTCGACATCCAGGCCACAGGTCTTCAACGCGTCGGCGAAGCCCTCGCTGCGGTCTTGAGTCAGCGGCAGGGAATCGACGCCCGGGATTTCCGCAACAACTGCATCGGGCTTGTCGCCAAGACGCTCGCAGATGTATTCGCCGGCGCTACGGCCCATGCCGTAGTTATCGCCCAGAATGGTGGTGCGGGCGGCGGCAGGACTGGAGAACTCGCGGTCCACATTGATGACTGGAATTCCCGCGTCCATGGCCTTGGTCGCCACGGCGGTCAGCGCAGCGCCGTCGGTAGGCAGCAGAACGATCGCGTCTACCTTGTCATTGATGAACTGCTCAACTTGGCTGATCTGCAAGTTGGCATCGTTGGTGCCTTCGGCAACTCGCAAGTCGACATCCTCCAGCGAATCGCCTTGTGCAATGGCGGCCGAGTTGATTGCGCCGAGCCAGCCGTGGTCGGCAGCCGGGCCCGAGAAGCCGATGACCACTTCGTCGCCCGCCGCGGCGTTGCCTTCGCTTGAGGCATTCGAGGGCTGGGCGCTACCGCCACCGGAATCCGACGAGCAGCCGGTGATCAGTGCGCCGACCGCTAGAAGGGCACCGGTAGTGATGAGCATTTTCCGTCCGGAAGGAACTGCAAGCATGTCTATCTCCTCAGTGAGTTAGGTGCAGCGCCGCCGCGTGCAAACCGAACTGTTCGGGCACCAGCGTGCGTGACTATTGTCACAATAACAGAAGTTCGGGGAAAATCGACGAACTTCTACCGATCGCCGACATAATGTGTTAGATTCATCACATGATGCAAGATGAAAATCCACGTCCGCTCCTCGAAGTGCGCGGGCTCACGAAGCAATTCGGAGCCGTTCAAGCGCTCAAGGGCGTTGACTTGTCCGTGCTCCCTGGTGAGGTCCATTGCGTCATGGGACAAAATGGCGCCGGCAAATCCACCTTGATCAAAACCCTCTCCGGCGTGCACCAGCCGGACGACGGCGAAATTTTCTGGGAAGGAGAAAAGGTCGGCATCTCCTCCCCCACGGCTGCGCTGGGGCTCGGCATCGCCACCATGTACCAGGAACTCGATGTGGTCGATGGCCTGAGCATTGCCGAAAACATCTTCTTGGGCCACGAGCAGGCCACCGGAGGGGTTCTGCATGTGAAAAAGGCCAATGCCGTCGCGCGAACCCTTCTGCGCCGGCTGGGCCACGGCAGCCTCTCACCATCACGCGAGGTCGGAACGCTCTCGGCCGCTAACAAGCAAATTGTCAGCATGGCCCGGGCACTCTCCCGCGACACCAAGCTGATCATCATGGATGAGCCAAGCGCGATCCTCGACGCAGGAGAGGTGCAGAACCTGTTCCGCGTGGTCCGGGAATTGACGTCCCAAGGCATCGCCGTCGTCTACATTTCCCACCGTCTGGAAGAGATCCGCGAGATCGGCGACCGTATCTCCGTGATCAAGGATGGGCAAAGCACCGCCAATAACCTGGACGTGGCAGACACGCCCAAGGCCGAGCTCATCCGGAGGATGACCGGACGCGATGTCGCCAACGTCTTCCCTGAACGGACCGCCATCCCGGCCGATGCCCCAGTGGTTCTCGATGTCGCCGAACTGCAGCTGGCAGGCCACTTCGAAAAGCTCAGCTTCAGCGTGCGCGCCGGAGAAATCCTCGGCTTTGCAGGACTTGTCGGCTCTCAGCGCTCGGAAATCGTAGAAACCATCTACGGTGCCCGGAAGGCCACCGGCGGGCAGGTCCGCGTGAAGGGAAAGAAGCTGACCGCCGGTTCGGTGACCTCCGCGGTGGACGCCGGCATCGGCCTGTCCCCCGAGGAGCGAAAGAGCCAGGGCCTGATCCTGGACGAGCCGATCTACAAGAACGTCACGCTCTCCACCTTCGAGCGCTTCGCGCGCACCGGATTGCTGGACGAATCGGCAGAGCGGCGCGCAGCCCGGGAGCAAATTGATGCCCTGGAACTCCGCCCCGCCGATCCGCAGCGACCGGCGAGAACCCTTTCCGGCGGAAATCAACAAAAGATCCTGCTGGCCCGCTGGCTGGTACACGGTACGACGGTGCTGCTGCTCGATGAGCCTACTCGTGGCGTCGACGTGGGAGCTCGTGCAGAAATCTATATGCTGATCCGCCGCTTGGCAGATGCCGGGACCGCCATCATCATCATTTCCAGCGAGATCGAAGAAGTCCTCGGCCTCTCCGACAATGTCCTGGTCATTGACGATGGACAGGTCCTCGCCCAGAAAACAGCAACTGAAATTGACGAGCACGGTGTGCTCGACCTAGTCATGAAGGGAAGTGCCGCGTGAGCAAGCAGAAGACCCAAGCTGCCGAGCAACTTGAACAGACCTCGGCCCAGAAGCCAATCGACCACCTCTCCACAACCGGCCGCTCCGGTGGCGTGCTGCAGAACCTGATGCACGGGCCAGCAGGGCGGAGCCTCGGCTTGGTTGTCGCCTTGGTCGTGCTGGTCCTGATCGGCCTGGTCACCAGCGGTGATCGTTTCACGTCTTCGGAGAACATGCTTGTCATCCTGCGGCACGCCTCGATCATCGGCGTGTTGAGCATCGGCGTCACCTTTGTCATCACCGCTGGCGGCATCGATTTGTCGGTCGGATCCGTCTTGGGGCTGACCTCTGTGGTCGGCAGCTTGACGGCGGTCCAGGCTGCCGCGTCCGAGTCCACCTGGCTGCTGATGGTTGTCGTTTCGCTGCTCGTGGGCGCCGTGGCCGGCCTGATCAACGGCGTCATCATCGCCTACGGCAACGTGGTGGCGTTCATTGCCACCCTGGCCACGCTGGTGGCAGCCCGCGGGCTGGCCGAAATCATCTCGGAACGCCGGACCCTGCTGGTAACCAATACCGGCTTCACCAAGTTCATGCGCGCCGACTTCCTGGGAGTGCCGGTACTCGTGTGGATCTTCGCCTTGGCCGCGGCCGCCGGGTGGTTCTTGCTGAACCGGACCACCTTCGGACGCCGCACGGTAGCCATCGGCGGAAACCTTGAGGCATCGCGCCTGGCCGGTATCAAGGTCAAGCGGCACATCGTCTCGCTTTACGTACTGGTCGGCGTCGCCGCAGGCATTGCCGGGCTGATGATGATGGGACGCACGACCTCCGGGACCTCGACCCACGGCTACCTCTACGAGCTGGACGCAATTGCCGCGGTCGTTGTCGGCGGAACGCTGCTGGTCGGCGGCCGAGGCACCATCATGGGCACCGTTCTCGGCGTCCTGATCTTCAGCACCCTGACCAACGTGTTCACCCAGAACAACATGGACACCTCGGTCCAGGCACTGGCCAAGGGCGCGATCATCGTGCTGGCCGTCCTGCTGCAGCAGCGCTTCGCCTCCGGCAAAATGCGCAAGGCCAAAAAGCAACCTCTCAAGGCCTAGGAGCCACGCGTGGATCTCGATGTTGGCCTGGCGCTGGTCGAGCAGCGGCTGCACCGATTTTTCATGGAATCGAAACTTCGTGCAGCCGCTCAGGGGCCAAGCTACCTGCAACTGTGGGAAGCGCTCGAACGCACCTCGCGTGGAGGCTCCCGCTCCCGTCCACGCCTAGTGCTCCTTGCCTATTCCGGCCTCGGTGGCACATCTGCCACCGAGGCGACCGGGGTGGCAGCCGCCTTCGAGCTGCTGCATAACGCCCTGCTGGTCCACGATGACGTCATCGACCGGGACCTGCTGCGCCGTGGCTCGCCCAATGTCGCGGCCACCTACAGGAACGCAGCCCTGCAACGAGGTGCCAGCCCCGCCGCGGCCGACCATGCCGGGGCCTGCGCTGCAATCCTCGCCGGCGATCTTGCCCTGGCCGGCGTCTACCAGGTGATCCGGTCCTTGCCGGTCTCCGAGGCCCTCCACCGCGAGCTGCACTGCGTTGTGGACCAGGCTATTTTCGCTTCGGTGGGAGGCGAGTTATTCGATATCGAATCCAGCCTCGGCCAGGACATGCCGCCGCTGGAAGAAATCCTGAACACTGCGCGCCACAAGACGTCCGCCTATTCTTTCGAAGCCCCGCTGCACGCCGGAGCGATACTGGCTGGCGCCCCTGAACAGGCGAGATCCGCGCTGGCATCTTTTGGCCGTTTTGCCGGCATCGCCTATCAGATTGCCGACGATGTACTGGGCGTCTTCGGCGAGCAAAGCCAAACCGGCAAATCCCGCTGGGGTGATCTGCGCGAAGGCAAGCGGACCATCCTGCTCTCCTACGCTGCGACCCAGCCACAGTGGGACAGCGTCGCCGGGCTCATTGGCACACCGCAAATGACTGCATCTGAAGCAGAAAAAATCCGCGCCATGCTTATTGCCTGCGGCGCCAAGGACTACGCCATCGCCTCAGCGGTTCAGCATGCCGAAAAAGCGCTGGGCTGCTTGGCCATTGACGAAATTCCCGATCGCCTGCGAGAGCGCCTGGGCAGCCTGCTCATGGCATCAGTCAATCGCGTCCACCTGTCCGCAACTGCAGTCTGAACCGCCGAGAGCACGAGCGTATTTATCGCTTTGGTGCAGATACGATGGTTGTGGGAGCAGGCGCAAAGGTCCTGCCAAGAAGGGACCATCCGGACGTGGAAAGCAATTCGAGGAAACCTGCGAGTGCCCGTGCAAGCGGTGCTGGGCTCGGCAGCAATCGCGACACTACCCGGCAGCATAATCTCTCCACTGTCTTGACACTGGTGCACTGCTCCGCGGGAATCTCCCGTGCTGAACTGACTCGGGTCACCGGCCTGAACCGCTCGACCATCGCCGCGCTCGTTGGCGAATTGGCGCAGCTGGGATTGGTTCTTGAAAACGAACCGGATCAACGCCAGCAGCACGGCCGCCCTTCCATCATGATCAGCCCCGGCCCCGGTGTGCTCGCCTTGGCCGTGAATCCGGATCTGGACGCCGTGAATGTCGCCTTGGTGGCCCTGGGCGGACGCATCGTGAACCCGGTGCGCTTCCACACTGTTGCGCCCCCATCCACCGCCGAAGTAGTAAATATCGTTTCGGCAATCTACACAGGCATGGCCACGTCCTTGCCCGAGAATCGTCGAGTAGTCGGCGTCGGTGTTGCCGTGCCCGGTCTGGTGGATCCGGCCGACGGAACCGTTATCGAAGCCCCGCAGCTGGGGTGGCAAGAAGAGCCCTTGGCCGCGCAGCTGTCTGCTGCGCTCAACTTGCCCGTCTCATGCGCCAATGACGCGATTGTCGGGGCACGCGCGCAAGCAGCCTTTGGCGCCGGCCGCGACGTCTCGGATTTTGTATACCTCTATGGCGGCGCCAGCGGCATCGCGGGCGGCATCCTCAGCGGCGGCCAGTTGCTGCAGGGGGCTACTGGTTTTGCCGGCCAGATCGGCCACCTGCTGGTACGCACCGATGGCGCCAATTGTTCGTGCGGTTCTGCAGGCTGCCTGGAAGCAGAAGTGACCCGCGAGGAACTTCTGCGCGCGACCGGGGTTCCATCCGGACAAGCCGAAGATCTCGAATCCACGGTTCTTGGGCTCTTTGAATCGGGCAACGCCCCGGAAGCGCTGCTTGAAATTCTCCAAAGGCAATCCCGCCTCCTGGCCGTAGCGCTGCGGGCCCTGGTGCATCAGCTGAATCCATCGGTGTTTGTGCTCGGTGGTTTCCTGCGCATCTTGGCCAGGACGATGCCCGCGCTGCTCGAAGACGCCGTCCGTGTCGGCGGGGCACGTTCAGCGCGGGAACAAGTTGCCATCGAGCTGGCTCCATTGGGTGAAGATCCGGTTTTGGTCGGAGCGGCCGAGCTGGCGTTCACCGAGCTGCTGGCTGATCCAGCCCGCGTGCTTGGCACGGCATCACCGGCGCCCATCGATTCCTGAACTGCCGGCGCAGGACTAAAAACTCGCAGGCTGTATTGCACAGGCCAAAAAGGCGGTTGGCCCATTCCCCTCAGGGAACGGTCCAACCGCCTTTTTGCCTGGATCAGCCAATTTGCTTCTAGTTGCTGGCCGCTTCCAGAACCACTTCGGCGGTACCGGTGAGCGGCTTCGAGCCGCCGTCGCCCTGGTCCGTGTACGTGGCATTGAATACTGCAGAAAGATCATCTACTGCAGGGTCGTGGCCCTCTGGCACCGTGGTGACGAAGGAGCCGGTGCAGCCCTTGGTGGTGGTCTGCGGATGTCCGTGGGTATGGTGGCCCAGGATGTAGCTCACTTCCACCAGCGAGCAATCAACTGGCTGGTCATCGGTAACCTTGACTTCATAGCTGACGGTATCGCCAAATTGGAAGGCCTGGCCCGAAACCGGGGTGATGAACTCGATGACCGGCTGCTGGTTGCCCACTTCAATTTCTACTTCAGCTGAAGAATGGCGCCCGCGATGCTTGCCACCGAAGTCGGTTACGGTCAGCGTGGCAGTGTACTTGCCGTCTTCCTGGTAGGTGTAGGCCGGGGATGCCTCGGTGGAATCCACAACGCCATCGGAATCGAAGTCCCAGGCGTACCGCAGCTTGTCATTGTCAGCGTCGGCGGTGCCTTCGCTGGAGAATTCAACAGTCAGCGGCGAAGTGCCAACAGTAGGAGTTCCCGAGGCAACTGCGACGGGACTGTGGTTGCCGCCCTCACCGATATAGTCGATGCGCGCGACCTGGGCATCTTCGTTTTCGCCGAAGTAGCCGTCGCCGTATTCGAGGATATACAGTGCACCGTTCGGACCGAATTCCATATCGATCGGATTGTCGGTCACAATCGAGGAAATCACGTTCTCGATGGAAACTAGTGAACCATCTTCAACCGTCATGCCCTTGATGTAGTCGCGGGTCCATTCGTAGAAGAGCGCTTTGCCATCGAAATAGGATGGCCAGGCCACCGGGCGTGCTCCACGGGTTGCTTCTGCGTTGAATTCATAAGCTGGCCCTGCCATGGGGCCGATGCCTCCGGTGCCAAGTTCTGGGAACTGCTCCGACTGGCCGTAGGTGTACCAGACATCTGCAGTGGCCACGGGTGGCAGCTGAGTCAGGCCGGTATTGTTCGGTGACTCATTCACCGGTGCAGCGCAGTTGAACTTCTCGCCGGAAACACCGGTGACAAAGTCATAGTCGTTGTACGGGAGGCTTTCGGTGGCGCAGTATGGCCATCCATAGTTCGCTGGTTCCGTGGCGATGAGCCACTTGCCGGTTCCAGCAGGTCCCCGGTCAGGGTTTGCGCTTCTGGCATCGGGCGAATAGTCGCCAACGTAAAGCTCTCCGGTGCTCTGATTGACATCGATGCGGAATGGGTTGCGCAGACCCATCAGGTAAATCTCTGGGCGCGTTCCGTCGGTGCCTTCTTCGAACAGGTTGCCGTCCGGGATGGTGTAGCCGCCGCCATCCTTCGGGGTGATCCGCAAGACCTTGCCGCGCAAGTCGTTGGTGTTTGCCGCAGTGCGCTGGGCGTCGTATCCCGGATTGGACTCGGGGTTCTCGTCGATCGGCGAGTACCCGCCGGACACGAATGGATTGGTGTCGTCTCCGGTTGAGAGATACAAGTCTCCCTTCGCGTCGAAGACGATATCGCCGCCAACGTGGCAGCACAGGCCGCGGGTTGCCGAAACATCGATGATCTGCTGCTCGGTGTCCAGATCGATTGACTTTCCATCAAATTGGAATCGTGACAACCGGTTGACGCCGTTGAAGGGTTCAAAGTCGGCTGCGGTGCCGCTGACCGGGGCATCGCCCTCGTTGATATCGGCGGTTTCAGGATCGTCGACTGGGGTGTTCATCGGCGGCGCGTAGTACAGATAAACCCAGTTGTTGCCATCGGTGCCGAACTTGGGGTCCAAGGCGATGCTCTGCAATCCCTCTTCGTCGTGGCGGTATACGTCCACTTCGGCTGCCAAGGAGTTGACGCCGCTGGTGGCATCATTGAGCCACACTTCGCCACTGCGGGTGGTGTGCAGAACACTCCCATCGGGCAGGACTGCGAGATCCATCGGCTCGCCGGGACTGTCATTGAGCGTTACCTTCTGGAAGGCCGAGTCCGCTGGCACAACCGGCACCGGGGCCTTGGGCTGGGCAGAAGCCGGCACGCCGGCTAGGGCCGAGGCAAGCACAGCTGCTGTAGCAAGCCCGGCGCTCGCGCGCAGCATATGTCGTTTGGAAAAGTGCGCGGAAACCACGCCGTGCGGAGCTCTGTCCGCGTTCCCTGTTCGGTTGACTTTCATGGTTCACTTCCTTGTCGCCATTGATTCGGAGCTGGTCGAATCGGGTCAATTGGAACGTTAGTGGCTTGTCTCACAATTTGCTAGTGGTTTCACAAAACAAACTCAGAAAATTCTAATATTTCCATTCACCCGCACCCGCTAAATTGCGCACGAAATCAAGGTCAAGAGGCAATCTTGACCTTGATTTCATTTTGTTGCATCAAACGCCAAAATGCGTGTTGGTGGATATCAAACCGATGAAGCCACCGACGATTCGAGGCCCTGCGCGTGCAGGACCAGCGACTTCACCGACTTTGCCGGCACAGCTCGGCCCGACTCCAAAAGGGCCGAGATCTCGGTTGACACCGAGACATCCGAGCAGAGGATCAATGGCATGTCCTGGGCAGATTCCGCCAGGCGCCCGTGTGTGCCCTTCACGCAGGAAGGATCCAGCGGAACAGTGCTCATGGCATACCGCAAGCCCGCTTTCTTCTTGAGCAGGTTTACTCCTGCCTTGGCCTTCGCCCAACGGTCAGCAGGGTCAAAGAACAGCTCAGCCGGGTCGTAGCCTGGCTTTCGATGGATATCCACCCCGCGGGCATATTCTGGCGCGCGCGAATCGTCCAGCCAGAAGTAGTAGGTGAACCACGCACCGGGTTCAGCCACGACAACCAGTTCCCCGGAGCGCTGGTGATCCAGCCCATACCGGGCCTGTGCCTCCCGATCAAGCACTTCGTCAACACCGTCCAAGGCACGCAATATAGCCGCCACTCGTCCGATGTCGGCCTCGTTCTTCACGTAAACATGGGCGACTTGATGATCCGCGACGGCGAATGCCCTTGAGGTCCAGGGGTCCAGCTGCTCGCGTCCGTCTTGAACGTAAACTTCGAGCAGGCCTTCGCGCCGAAGCTCTCGATTGATGTCCACCGGCGTATGCGCATCTTCGATGCCGTATTCAGCGACAACCATCACGGTGTAGCCATCTGCTTCGGCCTCATCAATCAATGGGGCCAATTCGGCATCCAGTTCGGCCGCCGCAGCGTCCGCTTTTGCCGAGCGAGGGCCGAAACGCTGCAGGTCATAATCCAGGTGCGGAAGGTAGGCAGTCACCAGGTGCGGTGCACGGGTACGAATAACATGCCTGGTTGAGTTGATGATCCATCGGCTGGAGGCTATGGACGCGGTCGGACCCCAATACTGGAACAGCGGGAATTCACCATGGGCACCGACCAATTCATCATGCAGCTCGGGTGGCCGCATGTATGCGTCAGGGGATTTGCGCCCGTCAGCATGATAGATAGGTCGCGGAGTCACCGTCAGGTCGGTGCTCATTCCCATCGCGTACCACCAGCAAATATTCGCCGAGGTGTACTCGGGTTTCTGCAGCCGGGCGGTCTCCCAAATGCTTTCTCCAGCCACCAGGCGATTGTGCTGGCGCCACAGGTGCACCTCCCCCAGTTCCCGGAAATACCAGCCGTTGCCAACAATTCCATGCTCGGCCGGAGACAGGCCGGTCAGCATGGTCGCCTGGGCCGAGCAGGTGACGGCAGGCAAAACGGTGCCCAGCTTTGCCGACCAGCCTTGGTTGGCCAATTTCGCAAGCCGCGGCATGCGCGCCAGCGCCCGGGAGGTCAATCCGACGACGTTAAGTAGCAGTACGGGTTTCACATTGCTCCTGTACAAAATTGGTAGGACGTACTTGATGCCATCAGGGGCACTCTTCAGCTCGCGTGCACCGGAGCCATCAGATTCTCTCCAGCCCATACCAGTTCGGCGGCGATTCCGTCGACGATGCCGACTTCCTCGGCATTGCCGTGCTGCGGAAGCACGCTCCAGGTATAGGTTTCGACATCCAAATGAATCTCGTCCGCATAGGGAAGCTTGCCCGCCTCGCTCACCGTCGCTTGCAATACATCGGTGGTCGTTTGCAAGGGAGCGGCTGGAACATGGTGCAAAGGAATATGGAAGTGCACCCGCCAAGGACCTGAACCAGGCAGTTCGGCGAGCGCGGTGTCCAGGTCATCGGCCGGAATTACTCCTGCAGCCGAGGATTCGCGCACCTGGTGCAGGTATTTCGGTTCAACAAAACTTTCCAGCGCGGCACGTGCGGCGCGGTCTTTCGGGTCGAGCACGTGCAGGGCTGCCGAGGCCTGGACCTTGACGACTCGCAAGCCCGCATTCTGGATCTGCGCGATGGCTCCGGCAGGATCAGCGAACGAGACAGCCAGGTGGCAGGTGTCAACGCAAACCCCGACAAACTCCGGATCGATGCCCCTTTCCAGCCGGGCACCGAGCCATTGGACAATGTCGCTAATGGTGTCGAGCACGCATCCCGGCTCTGGCTCGATGGCCACCCGCACAGTGCGGCCGGTACGTTCCTTGAGCTCGCGAAGCCCCTGGCTCAATTGCGCAAAAGCGTTGGTCGCTGCCTGGTCCTGGACTTCATCCCATGGGTCGCGCCAGGCCAGCGGAAGCGTGGAAATCGATCCGACTTCCCCTTCCGGCAGCAGATCCGCGAGGATCTGCGCGCAGCGCAGCGTATATTCCAAACGCGCTGGCTCGGCCCACGTAGGCAGATACACTGCATGCTTGACAACTTCATCGTGGAATCCGCCGTAGGGAAAAGCATTGATGGTGTGCAGCTGCAGACCCTCAGCCTCTAGCACTTCGCGCAGAGCCCGGCGGTCCTGCTCGCTAGCTGCCAATCTCGTGGCCAGCACGGAGGGGATCCACAGCCCAACGCCGAGGACCTGCAGTCCGGCTCGACGCCGGATATTGCCGGCGTAGTGGCGCAACTGGGTGATGACGCCTTCCAAATCCTCTGCGGGATGGACGTTGGTGCAGTAGGACAGTCTCATGAGACTCTCTCCCCTCGTAGTACGGAATTCCCCTCAAAGCCAGCAGCAGGGTCAGGGAAAGCACTGCTTTCGAATCCGGGAATAGGATCAAGGATCAATTGGCCGCTTTGCCCGTAGAACTCCACCGGATTGCGCCATAGGACCTGGTCCACATCGTCTTCGCTGAATCCAGCGGCCAGCATCGCTTCTGCTGTGCGCCTGGTCTTTAATGGATCAGACCGTCCCCAGTCGGCAGCCGAGTTCACCAGGATGCGCTCGGTTCCATAGCGCTGCAGCAAGTCGACCATGCGCCGTTCATCCATCTTTGTGTCCGGGTATATGGAGAAGCCCATCCAGGAACCAGCCTCCTTGACCATTTCGATATTGGTTTCGTTGAGGTGATCCACCAGCACGGTGCCGGCTGCGATCCCGGATTCGCGCACAACGTCCAGGGTGCGCCGGGTTCCGGCCAGCTTCTCGCGGTGCGGCGTGTGCACCAGGACCGGCAAGTCGTACTCGCGGGCCAATTGCAGCTGGGTCGCAAAGGCATGGTCCTCGGCTGGTGTCATGGAGTCGTAGCCGATTTCTCCGACCGCGACCACACCCTCCTTCACCAGGTAGCGAGGCAGCTCCTCAAGCACGGGTACGCAACGAGGGTCGTTGGCCTCCTTGGGATTCAAGGCAATCGTGGCATGATGCCGAATTCCGAATTGGGCGGCCCTGAACCGTTCCCACCCGAGCAATGAGTCAAAATAATCCAAGAACGACTCAACGCTGGTTCGCGGCTGCCCCAGCCAGAACGCCGGTTCAACCAGAGCACGCACCCCCGAAGCAAACATTGCTTCATAGTCATTGGTGGTGCGGCTGCTCATGTGGATATGAGGGTCAAAGATGCGCATGCTTATCCTTCTTAGGGTCGTGAGGTGTGGCTGACCAGGTCCTGAAGCAAGCCAACGTCTTTGGGAACAGGTCGGTGGGCGGCGCGGCGCTCTGCTGCGAAGTCCTCGGCCATTCGGGCTAGTTCAGCATCAGCACGGATTGACAGGTCGCTGACCGCGCTCAAGCTCACGCCCATGAAGATGAGCTTGAGCACCGCATGGCGCCAGGCGTGCTGGTCAAGATGCGATGCGGCAAACGGTCCAACAGCCGCGGCAACCAGCGAGGTCTCGTTGGTGCGCAACGCATCAGAGGTGAGTTCCAGCCCTGTGGCAATGATTCGGCCGTCCAGCTCGGGCAGCGATTGCGCAAGCAAATTGATGCCACGCAATACGCCCCTTCGTTCAGCCGAATCTCCGCGGTAGTACAAATCTCTAATTTCCTGGGCGAATGGCCCGGGCTCTTGAATTCGGGACAGTTCACGGATCAGCCGGGCACGGGCCGTGTCATCCGCAGTCCCGTATAGGACCCCAGCGGGGTCGGCCTGCGGGGAATTTGGCGCCCTGCCCACACGGCGTCCGGCACTGGCGAAAATCCGAGGCAATGCGCTGGCATTTTCGGCCACAGCCGATAGGCATTCGCGCAGCCAAGCTTCGATTGTCCTTTGCGCTTCCGAAGCAGTCCATGCCTCGCGCAGGGCGGCCATGCTGTCCAGGGCCAAAGCCGGCGCATCCCATGAATGGCGTGGCAATTCCACGGCAGCTACGCCCCGGTAATCCATATCGGCCAGGGTGTTCAGTGCCGCGGACAGGTCGACGATGCCCTGCCCAAAGGGAAGGTGCTCGTGGGCGTGCGCCATCATGTCATCTAGCTGTACATTGGCCAGCAATTCCCCTGCTTGGCGCAATGCTGCTTCCACCCCATGCGGCTCGACCACGACGCAGTGCCCAATATCCACGGTGACGCGCAATCCCTGCGGGTTCCCCAACTCCGTGCGCAGTCGCAACGCGTCGACCACGGTTTCCACGAGCATCCCCGGCTCAGGTTCGATGCTGAGCAGCACGCCGTTCGAAGCGGCATAGTCGACCAGCTGGCCAACGCGCGCAATCAAGCGCTGCCAGCCAAGTTGCGCCGATGTCCCCTCCGGCAGGATCCCCGAGAAAAAAGATACGCAGTCGGCGTCCAAAGCGGCCGCGATGCCAATGGCGCGGCGCAGGAATTCAAGCCGGACTTCGGCATGTTCTTCAACAAGCGCCGGGCGATGCTTGTGCCGGGCATCAAGCAGGAACCGGGTTCCTGTTTCGATGACGACTCGCATTTGGTGTTTCTCGAGCAGGCTGCGGATTTCTGCGACCTGATTTTGCACGTCCGGGGCAAACGGATCCAGATGCGGGTGCCCCAAAGTCAAGGCCACCGCGGTGTAGCCCTGCTCAGCCAGCAGCCGCACCGCCACTGGCAACGGATGATCCGCCCAGCCGTTGGTTCCGTAGCCGATTGCGAAAGGAAAGTCCTGGGCTGGTTGTTGTTCAGCTGCGCTCATGATTCGCTGATCCTCTTCACTCTGCTGCCCGAACGCAGCACCTTGCCGACTACGTCCAGGGAACCGATAATCGCTCCGGCGACTGGACTGCCATGGCTGAGCGCCAGCGCTGCCTGCAGCGGGATCATCGACCGGATGCCCGCTTTGGTGGCGTCCAAGGCGTTGCCCGCGCTCGGCTCGTGGATGGCACGCCATTGAGCTGAGCCGCAGCGGCTGGCATAGACCGCAATGGCTGCCGTGGTCGTGGCCAGGTGCCGAATCAGGATGCTGGCCTCGGAAGACGTTCTCCCCGGTTTCTGGGCCCCGGCGAGCGCTGCTCCAACTAGCACACCGGCTGACACTGCGACCGTGGTTGCTGTGGCGCCGGAGGCCACCGCGACGCTGGTGCCGCTGACTTCGCCGCGTGATAGAGCCGTGACGGCCACGGTATGTCCGCCCATGATCGCGGCCGCTGGCAATGCGGTGCGAACCCGATCCGATCCTGCCCCCATTAAGACGTCCAGTGCCCGGCACAGCCCCATGGACAAGGCTCCGGTCACCGGGTTCCGTTTAGCTACAAGGTCATAGGCCCAGATCGAGGCAGCCAAGGGCAGGCCGAGCGCTACCGCACTTCGCCCGCCGCCGAAAGCGCTCAGGCCCAGGCCGGCCGCGGTAAGTCCCGCAGCAGTGGCCAAGGCTGCGCCGGGTGCTACCCGCCCTGAGGGAATGGGCCGCTCTGGTCGTTCAACGGCATCAATGTCACGGTCGGCGTAGTCGTTGAGAGCCATCCCCGCTGCGTACAGGCAGGCACTGGCCAGGGGCAGTGCAATCCTTCGCCCAAACGGGGAGCGATTTGCCGCGGCACCGCCGGCGAGGGTATCCCCGATTACTGTTAATACGGCTGGAGCACGCAGCAATTCCAGGTAGTCATTTGTGCGGCTCATCGGGCTGCGGCACCCTGCGAAACTCGGCCTTCTGGCATGTGGGTCATGGCGGAAATCCGTGTACCTGCCTGCTGTGCCCAGTCCAAGAGAAGCCGGCTTTGCTCGGCAAAGGCATGCTCATCGCTGCCCCATGGATCCTTGAAGAAGAACCCTAGCTGGCCGACCTGCCCCTGTTCCCCAGCGGCATCGGCCAGGCCCATGAGCCTGGCGAGATCGAGGATCATCGGGGCTGCCAGCATTGAATCGTAAGCGCTCCACGTGGTCTGCAAGGTCAGACGGGATCCGAGGAATCCTTCCACATTAATGTAGTCCCAAGCGACTTTGGTTTCCCCGAGGTCCGGGACGTTGTCAATATGCAAAGGCGTAGTTGCGGCATTGGTTAGGGACTGGAGGCCACGGTTCTTGGATTGGAGCTTACCTGCCACTGCCTGCGGGTCAGCCAAAGTGGCGCCGTCTCCTCCTCCGAGCAAATTGGCACCAGCCCATGACAAGACCCGCAATCCGCGCGCGGCCAAGCCTGGCGCCAGTACCGAGCGCAGCCAGGTCTGCCCGGTTTTGCCATCCTGGCCCGCAGTTGGAATACCGCGCTCGGCGGCGAGCTGCGCCAGTGCCGGGATGTTCAGGGCAGGTGAGGGCGTGAAGCAGATATATGGCGCTTCGGCGAGAATCGCTGCATAGGCGCTGAGCGAGCTAGGGGGAAGGATCTCTTGTGCAGGGTCCTCAAGAGCCGCCATGAGCAGGTCCAGATCATCAAATTCGGGCAGGTGATCAATCGGTGCTTCCGTCGAGGACACATCGATCACAACTACCCGATCCAAGCCATGGCCATTCCGGAATTGGCGGATGTCTTCGGCAAGGCGGCGTGCTATCTCGGCCTGCGGTACACCCTCAGCGCCCGGAAAGTATCCGGGCCGGACCCGGGAATCGGCGTCTTCCAATTCGGCCTGAATGGCCTGAACCAAATGTTGCGGCAACATCCCGGTGCTGGCCAAGTGCTCTGCTCGCTTGGCTATCGAAACGTCACTAATATCATGACCTCCAATGACCAGGTCAGAGAATCTAGGTAGTGGAATAGTTGAAAATTCCTCCTGGCTGGTCACGCAGCCGACGGCCGGTGCCAGCCCAGCGCAGATCGCAGCGAGTCCGGTCGTGGCAGTGGTCGCCACGGATCCGCGGGCGCCGATGAGCCACAAGCCCACTCGGCCTACTTTGGATTCCCCTCGATCATGCTCTGGTGCGGCCATGGTTTCATCGAAAGTGCTGCCAGCTGGCATATCCACGTCATTGTCCTTTCAGCTGTGGTGTATCGAGCACACTTGCTCTGTAATGGTGCTCAAGCGCTATGTTGTTGGAATTCTGAATTCAGCAGGTGTAGCAACTGAGGAATTCGAAGCTGTCACGCGCGAATTCCGCAGTGGATGGCGCAAGATCGCGTTCCACAATGAAGTACTTGACCTGTTTTTGGGCGGCGTCGAGAATCGGTGTCCACTCAAGTTCCCCTTCGCCCAAGTCAGTTGGAATCGCTCGCTCGTCGCCATTGAGGAAACCGTCTTTGACGTGCAATAGTTCAACCCTTTCGCCGTAGTCGCTCAAAAGCTGAACAACGTCGACTCCCGCATCCGCGGCCCAGAGGACATCAAGTTCAAACGTCACGTATCCGGGGTCGGTGAACTCGGCTAGCAATGCCCACGCACTGGTGAGCTCCCCTGTCCGAGGATGCGGAAACTGGCGAGTGAATTCCCCTTGATGGTTATGGACAAAGATTTTTCCCGTACCGGAATTTTTGGACCTTTCGCCCAAACGATTGAGGGTTCTCGCAGTTTCGAGGGTGTCCCGGAGCGTAACTGTTCCAGGTGAGGCTGAGCCCCCTGACCCCGTGTACCGCTGCCCCACGGTTTTGGCGAAATCTATAGTCTCTGCGAAAGTTTTCTCGTCCGTGCTTCCATGAGCTGTTGGCGCATTTAGTCCGTGCCGTTCAAGAAGTTCGGAGAATTCCTTGGCTGTGCGGCCTTCGTAGGTTTCATCAAAGGGCTCGACGTTTTCATATCCAATGGCGGCCAGCTCGGCAAAGATCTTCTCAGTGCCGATGGCGTTCCCCCAGTTCGAATAGCTGAACATTTGGATCGAAATCTTATTTGCAGGTATGCCGCGCCCTTGGCAGTGATCGCTCCCTGCATTATCTGCAGCTCGATGGCGGCTCTCCAATTGGGTCGCACCATTTAGCGTGCCAGTCGCCAGCGTCAGCACAGCCACCGCACCCAGTGCGCGCAATGGCAACTGTTTCTTAGGTGTTGCCCGCGGGCGATTAGCCATGAGCTCCTCCTCGAGTGGTGGCGTGAAACGGCACTGGTCAGACGCGGGGTGCAATCGCCAACAAGACGAATGAGATGCCGGTCACATGAACCTAGCACGGCTAATGACGACATTCAACGGATCTATGAAATTCACCGATATATGTCAGTGGGAATGTGGCTCTCTTTTGTTGCCAGACGCGGTAGTTGAGTTAACTCTCAACATATTGATGAAATCAAAACCATTGCAGCAATGCACTCATCGTTGTTGATTCATCCAACAAAACGCTCGATGCGACACCCTTTCTCGGTGGTAACGCGTTCTGTCGATTTGTATGTTGTAATTAGTCGATGAATGACATAAGTAATTTCAGTGGCCTTAGCGGCTCCGGCGCCAGCGAACTTTTCCAAATCCTTCGAGACGGACGACCGCGAACCCGCACCGAATTAGCCGACCTCATGGGCCTGGCTCGCTCAACCGTCACGTTGCGCATCGAAGCGCTAATGGACCTGGGGCTCGTTGGGTACGTCGATGACGCCATTTCCACCGGCGGTCGGCCTTCAACCCGCATTGCCCTCAAGGCCGGGAGCAAGGTCGTCCTTGGAATCGATATCGGAGCTTCTCACGTTCGAGTTGCCCTGACCGATCTGCTGGGGCACCGCCTGAAAGAGAACAGTCAGAGTATCGAAGTTTCCAAAGGGCCAGATGTCGTCTTGGAGTGTGCGGTCAACCTGGGCAAGGAGCTCCTCGAGTCAACCAATCATTCCCTGACCGATTTGCTATCGGTGGGAGTTGGCGTGCCCGGACCCGTCGAGCATCGCACCGGTCGCCCATTCAACCCACCCATCATGCCTGGCTGGAACGGGTTTGACGTCCCCGGGCTTCTAAAAGATCACTTCAACGTTCCCGTTCTCGTGGATAACGATGTAAATATCATGGCCCTCGGTGAACGCAACGCCGCTTGGCCAGATGTGGACAACATGTTGTTCGTAAAAATCGCCACAGGCATTGGCTCAGGGATCATTTCAAACGGAAGACTGCAGCGCGGCGCAGACGGCGTCGCCGGGGATATCGGGCACATAAGAGTTCACAATGGCACCGGCACCCCTTGCCATTGCGGGAATCTGGACTGCCTGGAGGCAGTTGCCTCCGGTCCTGCAGTCGCCAAAAAGTTGCGCGCCCTTGGACACGAAGCCAACAGCAGCGAGGACGTTATTGCCTTGGTCAGTTCCGGCAATGCGGAAGCCGTACACGCTGTCCGACAAGCAGGTCGAGACGTTGGCGAAGTCCTCTCTGCCTGCGTGAGCCTCATAAACCCCTCAGTCATCGTGATCGGAGGCTCCATGACCCTGACCGGTGAGCACTTCATTGCAGGCATCCGCGAAGTCGTGTACTCCCGCGCCATACCCGTCGCAACCCAGCACCTGCGAATCGTCCAGTCCGGATCAGGACTGGATGCCGGAGTGCTTGGCGCAAGCATGCTCGCCATCCACCACGCCATGTCGCCAAAGCATATCGATGCGTTGGTCAATGGTCTTAAGAGCGACTAAAGATGTCGCTTCGTCGACCTTTTGTCGATTTCCGACAACTTTTGCTTGACAGACAACAAAGTCCGAAAATAGTGTTGTGTGCGTCACATAACCAAAGCGCTGATGCTTCATGCATCTAGCGTTTGTCGCACGCTAGAAAGGCATCACTATGTGCTTCGGATTCAATGCTCCAGCCGCCCTTAAACGCTCGTTGGAGCAAAAAGAAGTCGGCCGACGAGGCTTCCTCAGTGGTGCTGCCGCTCTGGGCGCCACCATCGGACTGGCCGGAATGGGCGTTGCCCCAGCCATGGCGGCTCCAGCCGGCGTCCGCCCGGTGCCCCCGGGACTGATCAGCATCCAGCTATACACCCTTCGCTCGATCATGAACGGTGACGGAGTGGACCAAACTCTGGCCGCGCTGGCCAACTACGGTTACAGCAAAGTGGAACTGGCCGGCTTCTACGGACGCACCGCCGAGCAGCTGCGTGCAACCCTCGATTCATTCGGCATCACCCCTTCCTCCAGCCACTCCGGACTCAGCGATTCACCTGAGGGCTTGGAAACCAAGCTGGCCGACGCAGTCACGCTGGGCCAGACCCACATCAACGTGCCTTACCTCGTCTCCAGCAACGGTGACGACTGGCGCCGCTGGGCTGACCAGATGAACGAAGAAGCAGTAGCAGCCAACGCTGCGGGTCTGAAGTACGGCTACCACAATCACGCCCACGAGTTCACTACTGATCTGGGCAACGGCGAAACCCCGTGGGACATTTTCACCAGCCGTTTAGATCCAAGTCTCGTCCATCTCGAAGTTGACCTGTACTGGGCCGTCACCGGCGGTGTGGGTATTGGCGCCGCGGATCCAATCCAGTTCGCCATCGACACCATCCAGCAGGCACCGCAGAAGACCCTGCAGTACCATGTCAAGGACCGCGACGCAGCTGGCGACTTCGCCGACCTCGGTACCGGAGCCATCGATTTCTCGCGCATCTTCGCAGCCCACCGCCCGAAGGAATTCATCGTCGAGAATGACCGTCCGGACGTCACACCGCTGCAGACTGCAGAGGTAGGCTTCAACTACTTGCGCAAGCTGCGTTTCTAGCCCGAGCTGAGCGGGCGGTACAACGCAGCAAAGCTTCAAGAGAGAGAAGTGCCGTGGCCAGGCACCAAATGGTGTCTGGCCACGGCACTTCTATTTCAACTCTCGCCCTGATCCACTTTCAAGGCGCGAATCAACGCGTTCTACTTGCTGACTTTTTCGTCCTGAAGCCAGTAGCCGATTGCGGTGCGCATGGATTTGCGAGCGCGAGCCTTATCGCCACAGGCCTCATAGGCCAAGGCCAGTCGGTACCAGGACTTCCAAGATTCTGGATTCTCTTCCACGTCGCGCTGGTGATGAGGAAAATCCTCATCAGCGGCTGCACGAACGAATCGACCCGAAGGCGTGCGAGGCAGATCCAGCGGGAGCTCGCCCGATGCAGCCAAGGACTTGCCCATCTTCTCCGTGCGAAGCCCGAAGAGCACTTCTCGAATCAAGATCCACGTGCAGAATGCTGGAATCACCAGGATGGCCACGCCCATGATCTGGGCGATCAGCGTGCCGGTGCTCATGAAGCGCACTGCCTGGGTGAATGTCATCCCAATGTACAGGGCAAAGAGCAGAAGGATTCCGGCAACCCAAAGTTTGGTCTTCACTGGCCAAGCTCCAGGTAGCCATCCAGGCCATAGGTCAGGCCCGGACGTGATGCCACGGTGCGCAAGCCCAGCAAAACGCCTGGCATGAACGAAGCACGGTCAAATGAATCATGGCGCAAGGTGAACTGCTCGCCGGGGCCGCCCAAGAGAACTTCTTGATGAGCCACGAGCCCGCGAAGACGCACCGAGTGAACGTGGATTCCGTCAACCACGGAACCCCGTGCCCCTTCCAGCTGGGTTTCCGTCGCGTCGGGGCTGGCTGGCACGCCAGCAGCCTCGCGGGACTTGGCAACCAGTTCTGCGGTGCGCACGGCAGTGCCGCTCGGAGCATCGACCTTGTTAGGGTGGTGCAATTCGATAATTTCCACTGATTCAAAGTACTTTGCAGCAGTTGCCGCGAACGCGCTGGCCAAGACCGATCCCAAGGCGAAGTTGGGAGCAATCAAGACGCCAGCTTCAGGGTGATTGTCCAGAAGCGAGACAAGTTCGGCACGGCGATCATCGTCCCAGCCCGTCGTTCCCACCACTGCGTGAAGACCGTTTTCCACTGCAAACCGGACGTTGGCTTCCGTGGCTGCCGGAACCGAAAGGTCAACCACGTGGGTTGCTCCTGCTTCGAGAATCTGGGCAAGGTCGTCGCCTCGACCCAAGCTGGCCACCAATTCCATATCGGAAGCTTCGGAAACAGCTCTAACCGCTTCGGCTCCCATCCGTCCGGCCGCGCCGAGCACGGCTACCTTGATCTGTGCACTCATGGAGTTAAGCCTATCGTTCCGACGGGCCCCGACTTGCCAACGATGACGTGAAATCCGACCTGTTTGACCAGAGGGTCCGGCCGGTGGTGAATGAATTATTTTGAATAGGTCATTGCGCTACGGCCAGTCCAGCTTGTATTGCCTTGCGACACGGGGAAAAATAAGTCCCAGGAGTCTCCAAATAGATAGCAGGGCCATGGGTCAGAAAATTGGGCGTTTTAGTCTGGGCATCAGTGTCATGCTGGCCGTCAGTTTTGCAGTCACGTCTTGTGGTTCGCAGACCGAACCCATTTCCTTGCCAGACCAGGAATTAGCAGACGTTGTTAATGCCGTTCAAGAAGACGGCACCGTAATTGACTCTGCTTCTTGCCAGGTAGAGGTCTTCCGGATCGATGGCTCAACTACATATGGCTGGGCCACCTGCGCTCCCTCAAGTGAAACCGCTTCGGATGCTGGTGCCCAGGTAGATGCCTTCCCATTCCGCCTTGACGGCCAAGACCTGCGCCGTCCGGATGAAGGCAAAAACTACCAGAAGGATATTGACGAACTCTTCCCCGAAGATTTGCGCTCAGCTATCAGCCAGCACACCACGGGGATGGCCAAGTAACACCCTGTCATCGGCGGCCCTGCCATTTTCCAAGCTGGGCGCCACAATACCTATCGTTTTTAAGCGCACGTTTGGCGCAAGGAAAGGCCACCGTGCGCCACGAATATTTCGGGCAATTGCCTGAATCGCTAAAAACCCGCCTGTCTGTCCGCGTGGCTGGGCACGGACCAGATGTCGTTCTCATTCACGGGTTGGGCGCTTCCAGCCGCTACTTCACTCCCCTGGCCAACATCCTGGCCAAAAAGTATCGCGTCATCGTTCCGGAGCTCCCCGGACACGGCAAGAACCTGGATGATGGTCGTCCGGTAACAGTGCCGCGCTTTGCCCACGAGATCGCGCTGGCCTTGCGCGAGTTAAAGGTGGAGAACGCCATCGTGCTGGGTCATTCCATGGGTGCCCAGGTATCCATCGAGCTCGCACGCACGTGGCCGTCTCTGGTCAAACGCCTCATCATTGCCGCGCCGGCTGTTAATGACCGCGAGGCGACGCTGTTTCGCCAGGCGCGTCGGCTGATTCAGGACTTTCCCCATGAACTGAATTCTGTCAAAGCCATCCTGATGGTCGATTACCTCCGCTGTGGAATCCCGTGGTGGGCCAAAAGCTGCGAGCAAATGCTGGATTACTCCACCGTCGATTTGCTCAAAACCGTCCGTTGCCCCGTTGATGTTGTCTGCGGAACGCGTGACCCGCTCTCCCCTCCTGAATTCGGCCTTCGCCTGATCGCAGGCATTGATCACGCGAAGCTCACGATCATGCAGCAAGGAGCCCACGGCTTCAATTTCTCCCATGCTCCGGAGCTGGCGGCATTGATTGATGCCGCCAGATAAACGGCGAGGATCCTTAAACTGAAAACCGTTGCATCCCTTCATGGAATGCCACGCTTTTCCGATGCTGGCTTAAAGTCCCAGCGCTGCTTCGTTTTCGAACGGCCCGACCACGGTAATGACCCGATCTTGGGCCGCCAATTCCTGGGCAAGTTCTTGAACCTGCTTGATGGTCACAGCGTTGACTCGGTCAAGGGCTTCATCGATGTCCTGGAACTCCCCAGTCACCATTTCTGCCCGTCCAAGCCGCGACATGCGGCTTCCTGGATCTTCGAGGGCTAGCACGGTGCCTCCGGCCAGCTGCCCCTTGGCCTGGGCGAGTTCCTGCTCTGTAATGCCGTGGCTTGCAAGCCGGTCAAGCTCGGCACCGAGCAAGGCAATGACCTCGGCCGCCTTGGAAGGCGCGCAGCCTGCATACATGCCGAAGTAGCCAGCATCGGTATAGGCTGCGGAGAACGAATACGTGGAGTAAACCAATCCGCGCTTCTCCCGGATTTCCTGGAATAGGCGTGAGCTCATCCCGCCACCGAGTACGGCATTGAGCACGGCCAGCACCTGGCGGCGGTCATCATGTCCGGTGATGCCAACGCAACCCATGATGATATTCGCCTGCTCAACCGGGCGATTGATAACTTCGATGCCCGCCTTGGACGAAATCTGGGCCGGTTCTCCTCCACGACGCGGCTGCGGCACCGCTAGCGGATCAAGATCCCATCCTGCCTCGGCTAGCGCATTAAGAACCATCGAGCACAGCTGGTCATGTTCCAGTGAACCTGCAGCGGTAATGATCAGTTCGCTGGGGCGGTAGTGGGCGCGATAGTGTTCCATCACCGCTTCGCGGCTGATCTTGTTAATCTCTTCCGGGGTGCCGCCGATTGGGCGTCCCAGCGGGTGGTCACCCAGTACCCGGGCGACAAAACGCTCGTGGGCCACGTCCGTGGCATCGTCAGCGTCCATCGCGAGTTCTTCGATGATCACGCCGCGTTCCTGCTCCAGCTCCTGCGGGTCGATGACCGCAGATGTCACCATATCGGCGATGACGTCCAACGCCATCGGCAAGTCGGTATCAAGCACGCGGGCGTAATAGCAGGTCGATTCCTTGGCGGTAGCCGCATTCGACTCGCCACCCACCGCGTCAAAGGACTGCGCAATTTCCAAGGCCGAACGCTTCTTGGTTCCCTTGAACAACAAGTGCTCGAGGAAGTGGGTGGAGCCGTAGTGGCCGGCTTCCTCATCGCGGGAACCTACTGGAACCCAAAAACCGACGGTCGTGGAGCGCTGTCCTGGCATTGCCTCGGTCAGGACGCGGACGCCCCCCGGCAGGATGCTGCGCCGGACTTCAGAGCCGCCTTCGCCGCGGTGGACCAGAGTGGGGTCCGCCGGATCGATCGGAGAGAACTGTGTCGTCTCCACCGAATGTAACGGCAATGGAATCATGGCCACGAAATACGTCCTTAGTTCTTCGGGGTTGAGCCGCTGTCGGGCTCGGAACATTGTCCTCATTCTCCCACAGAACCATTGCCGCAAGGCAACAGTCCAGTTTGTCGAAGAGGTTGAAATCTCGGGTCAATATGCGCCTGGCGAATTGCGGTTCAAGGCTTTTCGTGCCACCCAGAATTCAGCCAAATCCTAGCTCGATTTGAAGTTTCTGCCCGACAGCTGTTCGATCCGGCCGATTCGATAGCCAAGACTTTGCCGTTGGATGCCTAGCCGGGCCGACGCGGCGTTCCAGTTGCGGTTCTCGTCCAGATAAGCGCAGAGCGTATCGATGAGCGTCTGCTTGGAGGCACCCGCCTGTTGAAGGGGGCCGAGAACGCGTTAGACAATCTCCTTGGCTTGGCTCTCCGAGCGCGGGACGATGGCGTCATAGCCGACAACGCCATTATTAGTTCCGCCCCGCTTCAAGGGCCAAATGTGCCCGTCGGACCGCACCGAGCACCTTTAAGGCGGGCAATGGTTTGAAGCTTGAGGGACCGTTGTGGCCACAGTCAGCCAACGGTGATCAAAGTTCTAGGATTCATCGAGGTATCCGCGTTTTGCGGCATCAGCGCACACCGGGGTTGCGCGTTCGGAATCTACCGATGAACATGCCAAGTAGACGGAATTTGCTGCTTCTTCGAGGCTCAGTTCCTCGTATCCCACCGAACCCGGGTTGTACGAAACCGCTGTGCTCCATTCGTCCAGATCCTTGCAATCTTTCAGGCCCTTGGTTTCGGCCTCCTGGATTTTGGATTCCGAAGCATCAGGGTCCGCCCAAGCTTCGTTTTGCTGTTGGATGGCCTTTTGGCAAGCGTCGCCAATCGTGGTTGTCCGCGCTGAGTCCAGATCAGCACATCCGCTGGTTGAACAAACAATGAAAGCTAGAACGGCGGCGGTGGAAATGGCTTTGCGCATATCAACCATGCTACCTAGGCCAGATATGGTTTTGCTGAGACCACCATTATTGCTTCGGCAGCTTGTGCTTAATACGCAAAAAACCTCGCGCTTCGGTTTTGAAGCGCGAGGTCTCTTGTACCCGTTGGTTATTTAGGCGAGCTTGGAACGCTTAAAAGCGTCAAGGCTAATTCCCTGTTCCAAGATCACCTTGGCCCACTCGCGGGCCGAGTGCAGCGAGTGGTCACGGTAGTTGCCACAGCTCTTTGCCTCGGTGCCTGGGACGTCCTCCCAGGTAATGCGCTCGGCAATGTCCTCCAGGGAGCTTTTCACTGCAGCGGCAACCTCCGCAGGCTCTGGCTCGCCCCACAAAATCATGTGGAAGCCGGTGCGGCAGCCAAATGGCGAGAAATCAATCAGGCCGTCAATACGGGTGCGCAACAGGCCAGCCATCGTGTGCTCGATGGTGTGCAAACCAGCGGTTGGGATTTCGCCATGGTTAGGCTGCACAAAACGAATGTCGTAGTTGGTGATGGCATCGCCCTTCGGACCACGCTCCACGCCAATCTTGCGTACATAAGGTGCCTTGACCTTGGTGTGGTCTAAGGCAAAGCTTTCAACTTCTGCAAGTTCGATATCACTCATGAATTAAGTGTATCGGTTGGGTCAACGGCGACTCGACGACTGTTAATGAGCCGTAACCGGTAGACTTCTTAGGACGTTCGGGCTCAGTAGACTTCCCGAACTGACTTCTTTAGAGGGGAAATTCATGTCGGAACAGAAGTCTTTGCTCGTCTTTGCGCACGCAGACGAAGCGGTTGCCTTCGCAGATGTCGAGCACCTGGTTTCAGGGGTCGGCAAGATCAATGCATCGGTGGCTTTGGCAGGCGCGATTGCCGACGGAAATATCAAGAATGTAATCGTGCTCGGCACTGCTGGCGTGGTCGGCCACGCAGGTGAAGACCGCCCCAGCTTGGACACCATTTACCAGGTCACCAAGTTGATCCAGCACGATTTCCCGTTGCCATCTCCCGACGTGGATCCGACTGGCGAGGTCCTGCTTGATGATTACCAGGTCACCATGGCCACTGGCGATGTCTTCGTTTCGGATGACCAGCAGCGCGCCCACGTGCTGGGCCTCGGAGCATCATTGGTGGATATGGAAGGCTACGCCTACGCCAGCGTTTGCCAGCGCTTTAATGTGCCATTGCAGATCTTCAAGATCCCTTCTGACTATGCCGATGATTCGGCTTCCATCGATGAGTGGGACGAAATTGCCAAGCAGAAGAGCGTTCAGTTGCGCGAGTTCTACGACAAGCACCTGGTCTGAGAAAACCAACAGCTGACCCGCTGCTGAAGCAGCCTGCCAACGCCTGACCGTTAACCGGTCGGGCGTTTGGTTTTCCTCCAGCAGTTCTGCCCTCCGCGACCGGCGAGCGGAGCACTGCACCCTGATTACCTGAACATCTGGCTACTATGGGGCACGTCACCATACGACACTCGCAACCGTTGTATATCCCTAGTCAATGATGATGTGAGGTAGCAGAAAACATGAGTGTGCCTACAACCAAACGTGGCGGTACCGTCGCTTCCCGGGCAATGCGCCCGGTCAATAATCTCGTCGAAAAATTCATTCCGTCGGCATTGGTCTTCGCCATCGTGCTGACCTTCATCGTGGCGATTCTCGCGCTGCTGGCCACGGACTCCAATCCGGTGCTCATCGTGCAAAGCTGGGGTGATGGGCTGGCCGGGCTGCTGGGCTTCATCACCCAGATGGCCTTGGTTTTGATGCTTGGATTCATCCTTGCTAATACTCGCCCGGTGCGCAAAATGCTCCGTGCCCTGAGCAGGGTTCCCAAGAGCGCCCTATCCAGTTACGTCTTCGTTTTCCTGGTAGCGGCCATTGCCTCGTTGATCACGTGGGGACTTGGTCTCGTGGTGGGAGGACTGCTGGCCCGCGAAGTCGCAGCCCAGGCTCGTGAACGCAATGTGCGAGTCCACTTCCCGCTGCTCGTCGCCTCCGGATTCGCCGGGTTTGTCATTTGGCACATGGGCTATTCCGGCTCTGGGCCGCTCACTGCTGCAACGCCGGACTCGTTTATCGCCAAGCAGCTCGGTGCACCGCTGCCAATCTCCGAAACGCTCTTCGCCCCGTGGAACCTCATCGCGATCGTGGCAACCATCGTGTTGGTGGGTTTGGCCTTGTACCTCGCTGCGCCACGAGGCGAAGACAAGATCTACGAGCTGCGAACCGATGCGCGAGAAAAACTGCTGGACATCGATGATGAAGTAAGCACCCCAGCCGATCGTGTGGATGCCAGCCGCCTCCCAACGCTGCTGCTGGGGCTGATGCTGCTGGCATATCTGGTCATCCATTTTGCCAAGGGCGGCACGCTCACCTTGGATATCGTGAATTGGTCCTTCCTCTGCCTGATCCTGCTCTTGGTGCGCAGTCCCTTCGAATTGATGGCCCTGACAAGGCATTCAGCATCCAATGTTGGCGAGATTCTCCTGCAATTCCCGCTCTACGCGGGAATTCTCGGCTTCATGACGGGAACCGGCCTCATTGAGGTGATCTCGGAAGCCATGATCGCAGTGTCGACCCCGCAAACATTTGGCCTTCTGGCCTTCTTGTCGGCCGGAGTGGTCAACTTCTTCGTTCCTTCCGGGGGCGGTCAGTTCGCGGTGCAGGCGCCGATCATGCTTACCGCCGCCGCGCAGCTGGGTGTTGATCCATCAATTCCCATCATGGCAGTCGCCTACGGGGATCAGTGGACGAACATGATCCAGCCGTTCTGGGCTTTGCCATTGCTGGCCATTGCGGGGTTGAAGATGCGCGACATCCTTGGCTACACCACCATGGTGCTGATCGCTTCAGGCATTGTTTTTGCCGCCACCATGGTTTTTGCGTCCCTGTAGGTTTGCACCGCCGAGTTTCTGGGTAGAAAAAACCCCGGTTCATCAATCGATGAACCGGGGTTTTCCGCAGGAATCTAAAGACTACTCAGCAGCAACTGCTTCTTCGGCTTCTTCTTCCACGACTGGTGCCAGCGACAGCTTGCCGCGGTCATCAATCTTGGTGATCTCCACCTGCAGCTTCTGGCCAACGCCGACGACGTCTTCAACGTCTTCAACGCGCTTGCCATCGTTGATCTTGCGCAGCTCGGAGATGTGCAGCAGACCGTCCTTGCCAGGGGTCAGCGAAACGAACGCACCGAAGGTGGTCAGCTTCACGACGGTACCCAGGTAACGCTCGCCGACCTCAGGAACCTGAGGGTTGGCGATGGCGTTGATGGCCGAACGGGCAGCTTCAGCGGACTCGCCGTTGGTTGCGCCGATCAGCACGGTGCCGTCATCCTCGATCGAGATGTCAGCGCCGGTGTCTTCCTGGATCTGGTTGATCATCTTGCCCTTAGGGCCGATGACCTCGCCGATCTTATCCACTGGAATCTTCACGGAGATGATTCGCGGAGCGTTGACGTTCAGCTCATCCGGGGTGTCGATGGCCTGGTTCAGCACGTTCAGGATGTGCAGACGTGCTTCGCGAGCCTGGGTCAGCGCAGCGGCCAGAACCGAAGCTGGAATGCCATCCAGCTTGGTGTCCAGCTGGATCGCGGTAACGAACTCGGAGGTACCTGCAACCTTGAAGTCCATGTCGCCCATGGCATCTTCGGCGCCGAGGATATCGGTCAGGGCAGCGTAACGGGTTTCGCCGTCAACGGTGTCCGAAACCAGGCCCATGGCGATACCTGCAACGGCAGCCTTCAGTGGCACGCCGGCGTTCAGCAGCGACAGGGTCGAAGCGCAAACCGAGCCCATGGAGGTCGAGCCGTTGGAGCCCAATGCCTCGGAGACCTGGCGGATTGCGTATGGGAATTCCTCGCGGCTTGGCAGCACTGGGACCAGTGCGCGCTCGGCCAGTGCGCCGTGGCCGATTTCGCGGCGCTTAGGCGAACCAACACGGCCGGTTTCACCGGTCGAGTATGGAGGGAAGTTGTAGTTGTGCATGTAGCGCTTGGACTTCACTGGGGACAGCGAGTCGATCTGCTGCTCCATCTTCAGCATGTTCAAGGTGGTGACGCCCATGATCTGGGTTTCGCCACGCTCGAAGATGGCCGAACCGTGAACGCGAGGCAGAACCTCGACCTCGGCGGAGAGCTGGCGGATGTCAGCCAGTCCACGTCCGTCGATGCGGACCTGGTCGGTCAGGATGCGCTGGCGCACGATGTGCTTGGTAACAGCGCCGAAAGCCTTGGAGATTTCACCCTCGCGGCCTTCGAAGGCGTTGCCTTCGCCAGCCAGCGAAGCAAGGACCTCGTCCTTGTAGGCGCCGGCAGCGTTGTCGCGCTCCTGCTTGTCAGCGATGGTGTAGATCTCTGCCAGGCGGGTCGAAGCAGCAGCCTCGACAGCGGCGAAGGCATCTTCTTCGTAATCGCGGAAGACTGGGAACTCAACGGTTTCCTTGGCAGCGCGGGAAGCCAGGTCAGCCTGGGCCTCGCACAGGACCTTGATGAATGGCTTGGCAGCCTCAAGGCCTTCTGCAACAACCTCTTCGGTTGGTGCCTGGGCGCCGCGTTCCTTGATCAGTTCCCAAGCGTTGTCGGTAGCTTCAGCTTCCACCATCATGATGGCAACGTCGTCGCCAGCGATGCGGCCGGCAACAACCATGTTGAAGACAGCGTTCTTCAGCTCGGAGTGGCGTGGGAAGGCAACCCACTGCGCGCCGTTTCCGTCGTCAACCAGTGCAACGCGAACGCCGCCGATTGGGCCGGAGAATGGCAGGCCCGAAAGCTGGGTGGACATCGAGGAAGCGTTGATTGCTACGACGTCGTACAGCTCATCTGGCTCGATGGACAGGACGGTGACGACAACCTGGACCTCGTTGCGCAGGCCCTTGACGAAGGCTGGGCGCAGCGGGCGGTCCATCAAGCGGCAAGCCAGGATGGCTTCGGTCGACGGGCGGCCTTCGCGGCGGAAGAAGCTGCCCGGGATGCGGCCGGCTGCGTACATGCGCTCTTCGACGTCCACGGTCAGTGGGAAGAAGTCGAAGCCCTCGCGCGGGTGCTTGCCTGCGGTGGTTGCCGAGAGCAGTGCGGTTTCGTCGTCGATGTAGACCATGGCCGAGCCAGCAGCCTGCTTGGCAAGGCGGCCGGTTTCGAAGCGGATGGTGCGGGTGCCGTAGCGACCGTTGTCGATCTGCGCTTCGGCGAATTGGATTTCTGGACCCTCCATTAAGGGGGTGCTCCTTTCGATCGCTCCCAGCTAGGTGGATGAGCGAACCGCGTGGCCCTACCCAGATCTGGTCTTCGATCGAGACCCGCGCTGGAACCCTGAATGGTCCTAGCGAAAGCCACTACCGAGGACCGCGAAACTGGCGGTCGGGACCAACGGTCAGTCAGCCCTGGGAGTTATTTTCATTCGGGACCGGCATAGAACATGCAGGCCCAGGTACTAGCCTACCGGGAATTGGCCAAAGGTGCAGATCCCGACTGGGCGGCGCTTGGCTGTGTCCTTCGGAATCTGCTGTTTTCACCGCTGCGCATCAAGTGCCCAAGACCCGCCAGCAGCGGGCCTGCGCCTAGGCTTTTGCCGTTGGTTCGGTGCTGGTTGTCAGCGCCCAGCTGGAGAGCATCTTGAGTCCTTCTTCACTCGGGCTTCCTGGATGGGCAACATAGATGCTCATTTCGTGGCTAGCCCGCGGCACCTGGGTAATGTCGAAGGAACGATAGGCCAGATCCAGCCGTCCGACCACAGGATGCTGAATTCGCTTGGTGCCTTCATGGGTGAATCTGATGTTGTGGGTGGCCCACAGGGTACGAAAGTCTTCGCTGAGCGTGGAGAGCTCCCCGATCAGATCATGCAGCGCCTTGTCATTCGGTTCCCGCCCTGCCTCTGCGCGCAAGAGTGCCGCGGTAGCCGCCGCTCCGCCTTCCCAGTCATGGAAGAAGTCCTTGGCTGCCGGATCTAAAAAGTGGAAGCGCGCAAAATTCGCGTACCCATTGGCAACCGTGGTCGCGCTATTGAACATTGGCGCATGCAGTGCCCGGCCCAGCTCGTTTGACGCAACCACATCAAGGCGTCCATTGCGCACAAATCCGGCCGAGAGCGTCGCCGAATCCAAGAACCATTGAACCGGCTCTGCAATGGGTCCCGTTTTCTTCCGCCGTGCCGGCTTTCGTGCACTGCCTTTAGCCGCGTGCGCCAGTTCGAAGAGATAGATGCGTTCTTCTTCATTCAGCTGAAGCGCAGAGGCCACTGCTGTCAGGACATCTTCCGAGACACCGGCGATATTGCCCTTTTCCAACCTGGCGTACCATTCGGGGCTGACCCCTGCGAGCACAGCCACTTCTTCCCGGCGCAGTCCCGGCACTCTTCTGCGGTTGCCGGCCGGCAATCCGACTTCCTCCGGACGCAGCCTCGCGCGGCGGCTGGTCAAGAAATCTTTAATATTGCTGCGCTGGGCATCGGGTTCGGTCATGCTTCCACGGTAAACGACGTTCACGGTTTTTCGGGGGTACAGATAATACCCCTATAAGCTCGCCCTTCTTAGTAGCTGGCAACCACGATGTAATTGAATTACATCCACGGCGAGTCCAGAGAACAGGAACTTGATGAACGTCGACGAACGTCGTCCTTCGGTGCCAACCGGCACCAGTACGCGAGGCACCACTGGGCGGCCGATCCCGCTGGTGGTCTATATCCTTGCTGTTGGCACTTTTACGATGCTCACTACCGAGTTCATCGTTGCTGGAATCCTGACGCAGCTTGCGGCGGATTTGGAAGTCAGCGTTTCGCAGGCTGGCCTGCTGATCACCGTATTTGCCGCGGGCATGGTTATTGGCGCTCCGCTAATGGCGCTGCTCACCTTGCGGCTGCCCCAACGCCTGACGCTCATCTTGGCATTGGCTGTTTTTGCTGCCGGGCACGTCGTCGTTGCTTTGGGCACGAGCCTTCAGCTGTTGCTCGTGGCACGTTTCGCCACGGCTCTTGCCACGGGAGCTTTCTGGGCCATCGCAGGAGTCGTCGCTGCCAAAAGCGCAGGCCCCGGAATGGCTTCGCGAGCCTTGGGGATCATCAATGCTGGTGGCATGCTGGCCACGGTTCTGGGGGTGCCTTTGGGTGCCTTTGCTTCCCAATACTTTGGATGGCGCGGATCGTTCTGGGGCTTGGCGGGACTCGCGGTCATCTCGGCATTCCTTATTGCCCGGCATGTGCCTGGCAATTTGGCACCGCATTCCGCCGTATCAATACGGAAAGAAATTTCCGCGCTTCGTTCTGCGCGATTGTGGCTAGTCTTGGCCGCCTGCGCCACCACAACCGGCGGTGTATTAGCTGCCTATTCCTATATTTCTCCGTTGCTCATTGACGGCACAGGATTCAGCGCGCCAGCCATTCCGCTGGTGCTGATCGGATTTGGCGTCGGTTCCCTGATTGGTTCCCTGGTTGGCGGCAGGCTAGGAGATGCGCACCCGCATCTGCTCACCTTGATTGCCCCCGCTGCTTCAACGGTGATCCTGCTGGCCATGTGCCTGCTCTCGGATCTGCAGTTGCCGATGATCATCTTGATTGCGCTGCTGGGGTTCTTCGGGCTCGGCGCCAACCCGATTCTTGCGTCCTTGGCCATTGCCTATGGCAAGAATGCTCCAACACTGGCATCTTCACTAACTGTCGCCGGCTTCAATGCTGGCACAGTGGTTGCCTCATGGGCTGGTGGCAAGGCTTTGGAATCGTCATTGGGCAGCATTGGTCCAGTCCTGCTCGGAGCCAGCGTCGCAATACTGACCTTGATCCCAGTGATCGCCCTGTCCGTTATTGCTAAACGCGGCGCCCGCCAAGATTTGCTGCCAGCATCCGGCAGTTAATCTGCCAGCTGCCAGCCCGCTGAAAATAAAAGGCAAAAATCTCGTCCAGATGGGATTATTTGCTGATCGACCGCTGTTGTCGCTAGAGGGAATAAGTCATATTTCTCCCGCTGGACGTCAGATCCCACAAGACCAGCCAGCGGCAATGCGCGAAAATCTGGATTCGCCAGCAACTGAATACCTCCGCGAGCCGACCTCGGTGAACGGTAACAAGTAAACAGAAAAACAAAGGAAGAACACTCCTATGACAACTATGGCCAACGCCTATGCAGCCCCATCAGCAACCGAGCCACTGGCTCCGATCCAGATCGAACGTCGCGAAGTCGGCCCGCACGATGTCTTGATTGACATCAAGTTCGCGGGCATCTGCCACTCCGACATCCACACCGTCCGCGGCGACTGGGGACCACAGTCATACCCGCTGGCTCCAGGCCATGAAATTGCCGGCATCGTTGCGGAAGTTGGTTCCGAAGTCACCAAGCACAAGGTCGGCGACCGCGTCGGCGTGGGCTGCATGGTCAATTCCTGCGGCAAGTGCGAGCAGTGCCTCGAGGGCCTGGAACAGTTCTGTGTTGAGGGCATGGTCGGCACCTACGGCGCCATCGACCGCGACGGCACCGTAACCCAGGGCGGCTACACTACCAACGTGGTTGTGACCGAGGATTTCGTGTTGAGCATCCCGGACAGCCTAGACCTTGACGTTGCCGCTCCCCTGCTCTGCGCCGGAATCACCACCTACTCGCCATTGCAGCACTGGGGTGCAGGTCCAGGCAAGAAGGTGGCCGTGATCGGCCTGGGCGGCTTGGGCCACATGGCAGTGAAGATTGCCAACGCGATGGGTGCCGATGTGACTGTCCTGTCGCAGTCGCTAAAGAAGAAGGATGATGGACTCAAGCTTGGTGCCAGCGACTACCGCGCCACCAGCGATGAGAGCACTTTCAAGGATCTGCACAAGAAGTTCGATCTGATCATCAACACGGTCAGCGCGTCCATCGATATCAGTGCCTTCCTGCAACTGCTGCGCGTTGACGGCACCTTGGTCAACGTTGGCGCACCAGCCGAGCCGCTTCCGGTCAACGCTTTTGCCCTGATTGGTGGCCGTCGCTCCTTCGCTGGCTCCAATATTGGCGGAATCAAAGAAACCCAGGACATGCTGGACTTCTGTGGCGAGCACGGCCTAGGTGCAGAAATTGAGGTCATCTCCGCAGATCAGATCAACGAGGCCTACGAGCGAGTCCTGAAGTCGGATGTTCGCTACCGCTTCGTCATCGATACCGCGACGATGGCCTAAGCTTCAATGCGCTAGCGGCGTCCGATTCATCAGTTGATATGTTGGTGTTTCGGATGCCGTTCGCTTATCCAATAATCCTTTTTCGCCGGAAAGTTTCCACGTGGCTGAACCGAATTTTGCAGAACATTCATGGGACTACTTGGAACGCGGAAGCGTCCTGGTTGTGACACTCAGCGGACCGGCCAATGTGCGGTTGATGGATCCGGAGAATTTCGCTGCGTTTGAAGATGGTGAAAAATACGAATTCCACGGTGGAATCGCTCGCCGGGCACCCTATCGGCTCAAGGTTCCCCATTCCGGTCCTTGGTTTCTAGCCATTGATCTTGATGGCTTGCCTGGCCGAGGCGTGCGCCATGAAGTCAGCATCCTTCCACCGCAGAAACTCGAAGAACGCAGAGCCTAGGGACCGGCTCCGAGATCCAGGGAAGAACGCAGTTGGGCAACGGCTTCGCTTCGGTCATCGAGCCAGCACAGCGTCTGGGCGGCCAAGGTTTCCAAGGCGGCACGAACTGCAAAGATATCCCTGATCTCTATTATTTCCAGGCTGCGTACGGCCAGCCTGCCTCGCGGGCCAGGTGCAACCAGGCCCTCCTGCAGCAGCTGGCGCAAGGCTTCGCGCGAGGTGCCACGGGAAATGTTCAGCGATTCGGACAGCTCGGTTTACACCAAGTGCTTTCCTGGTTGCAGTTGACCGGTTGTGATGGCTCGGCGCAAATCGGTGAGGGTCTGTTCCCTCAGGCTCGTTTTTGCAAGCCCCACCAAAGCCATTGGTTCAGCGGCCATGGTTCCACCCTCCAATGATCCATGCCGACAAGCCGCCTGCCCATGAATAGCCTCGGCAACAGGGGAGGCCCCTAGTACTTTTGCCTCTCGGTCATCTCCACCTGATTTCACCATTTTAGATGCCAGGGCGCCTTGGACCGGCTGGTTGGCGTTTCCTAAAGACAGCAACGGCCGCTCCCCCAACTCAACGTTGGGGGAGCGGCCGTTGCCACTGCCAGCAATCATGCGCAAATTTTCATCCGACGCACATTCTCGCGGCCATGGATGCAAATTACTTTGCTACTGCCTTGCCATTCTTCAGCTCGCGGTTGGCTGGAATATCTGCCCATGCGCCGAGCCCGTTATCGCCATAATTGTAGTCGACCGTTGCCGAGTCGCCCTTGATGTCCAGCTTCACGGTTGGGCCCAGGGTGCCACCGCGAACGAAGTCCTCCTTGGCGCCGATGGTGTCAATGAAGGACTGCACCAGACCACCAGGCATGACGTAGTGCGAGTATGCCTGGAATTGTCCCGGGTGCTGATTGTAGTCAGGAGCGAATGGGTTGCCTGCGGCAAAGTTCAGGTTCGATGGGCTGCCCAATGCCAGGCCCGAACCACGGTTCAGCGGCTGGTAATCGCTGCGGATGCCATTGCCGACGAAGCCATAGACGCCTTCTGGGCCGTCGATGCCAGCGGCGAAGGTGGAGCGGTGGCTTATGGTGAACAGGTAGTACTTGCCATCCTGCATGTAGATCTGCGGACGCTCGGTCTGGTCGGTGACGCAGTTAGCAGACAGGATAGGCGGCAAGAACTCCCACTCGGTCAGTTCCTTGTTCTTGGCACGGGCCAAGCCGACGTTGCCGATCTGGTAGGTTGCGCCGGACTTGTTGACCTCTTCTACGGTTTCGCCGTTGGTTTCACCCTTGCGGTAGCCGAGGTCCTCGGAGGTGCACTTGGCTTCATCGCGCTTCTGAGCGGTGTTGCCCTCGAAAACCATGTAGGTTTCGCCGGGATGCGCTGGATCTTCAAAGGTGAATGGATCACGGAAGTTGAAGTACGAGTTCTGCTCAGCGGTCTGGTAGTACTTGCCGTCAGCCTGCAGCAGGTCGGTGACTTTGTCGAAGCCGGTGAGCTTCACGCCATTCTTGTTTGAGTGGACGTGGCCAACGCTCAATGCAATGCGCGGGTCGTACGGCTTGATATCCTTGCCGTCCTTGTCACGGTAGAACGCAACGTCGGTGAAGAACAGCTTGATTTCGCCATTTTTGGTCACTCGCGCCGAACCAGACCACTGGGTCTGGTGGCTGAAGGACTGGTCCTCGAAGATCTTACCGGTGACGCCCTCATCGAATACCTGGCCGCCATAGGTCCAGCCGCCATCTTCAGGACGCTCGTCGGCAGGAACGCCTGCTGGACGGTAGAAGTATCCAATGCGTGCGTACTGGTGGCGCTCATCGAAGCCAAGGTCGCGATCAGCAACGAGCGAGAAGATGATCTCCTGGCCATTAACGCTGTACTGGTTGGCGTGCTCGTCAGTCAGTGGCCAAGTATCCCAAACCCAGACTTCCTCGTTGCTCATGTCAGGGAAATCCTGGGGCACGGTAGGCATGGTGTACTCCTTGGGCATGGAGTTTTCACGCGATCCCGCGTTCGGGTCGGACATGGCCTTGATCTGCTTTGCATCAGCGCGAGTCCATCGCGAGGTGAAATCGTCGGTGGGGCTGTATGCCTTCTGGGTGTGCTCGGTTGGCTGGGGGAAGCCAGGCACTGGTTCGGTGGCAGCCATGGCTGGCCCGGAAATTAAAGTTGCTCCGAGCGCTCCGATGCTCAGTGCTGCGGTAAGAATGCCGCGTTTGGTGCGTTGCTTGTTCACGATTGTTTGCCTTTGTTCGATATGGAATCGGACAATCTCTCGGACCGCGACACACGCTCTCTCCACAGTCGAATCTAAGGATTTGCATAGCTTCTGTCAATCAATCCAAAACGTTTTGGAAGCAGGATCACATTTTTTAGGAGACCTTACGAAACCTCTATCACATTGTTTGCAAAACGTTTTGGAAGTTCGTTAGCGTGAATAGTGGTCACTCGTAGTGACGCACGATCTCTCCCCAAAAATTTTGCGACGACGCAGACGCGCCGTTCATTTAGCCTGGCGTTCGAACCCGACCATTGGAAAGAGCGATGACAGAACCACAGCCCTGGAACTCCAGAAAGCTCTTAGCCATAGCTGTACTGTGTTTGGTGGCGCTCGGAGCGGTGGTGGCAGGGCAAATCCTGCGGTCCAAGCCGGATGCTTCTGCGCCCGATGCGGTGCCGCCGCCCCAGGTTGATTCGAAATTCCAGCGCCCTGGGGCCTGGTCGGAATATCGACCTGCAACCCACCTCACGCCGGGGGAAAACTGGATGAACGACCCGCAACGCCCATTTTTCCTCGATGGACTGTGGCACTTCTACTACCTCTATAACGCTGATTACCCTGCGGGCAATGGAACCGAGTGGTACCACGCCACTTCCACTGACCTCGTTCATTGGAAAGATGAAGGCGTCGCCATTGAAAAATACAAGAATGGCCTTGGCGATATCTGGACTGGCAGCGCGGTGGTCGACACCGGGAACACTGCCGGCTTTGGCAAGAACGCGGTGATCTCGCTGGTCACCCAGCAGGTGGATGGCGTGCAGCGCCAGTCGCTGTTCTATTCGACTGATGGCGGCTACTCCTTCACCTCCTATGAGGACAACCCTGTGATGGACAACCCCGGTGTCGAAGCCTGGCGCGATCCGAAAGTCGTGTGGGATCAAGAACGCAGCCGATGGCTCATGCTTCTGGCTGAAGGAAGCAAGGTCGGCTTCTACACCTCCAAGGATCTGAAGTCCTGGGACTACCAGTCGGGCTATGAAACCACGGGCTTGGGCATCGTCGAATGCCCTGACATCTTCCAAATGCCAGTGGACGGAGACCCTGAACGCACCACATGGGTCTTGGGCATCAGCGCCAACGGCGCAAGCTCCGGACGAACCACGGGCTATGCCTATTGGACCGGTTCCTTTGATGGCAAGAACTTCACCCCCGAGGCAAAAGACCCGCGTTGGCTCGATGCCGGCTCCGACTTCTATGCAGCAGTCACCTGGGAAAGCCCAGAAGCGCACACTCCTCCGGAACACCGCTACGCGATGGGCTGGATGAATAACTGGGCCTACGCATCAGATTTGCCTCTGGGCGATTGGTCCGGCGGAACCATGTCCACGATTCGACAGCTCTCGCTGCGAGTCGTTGAGGGGCACCCCCAATTGTTCTCGGAACCCATCGACGCCCTGGACGAGCTAGAAGGCAACCCTGCAACGACCCCGCCTCAGCTGGCGACCGAGGATCAGGTCGCTTCACTGGGCAAGCCAGAATCTGACGCCTATCGTCTTCATGTTGATCTCGCGCAGGATCAGACGGCTCCATCCGAAGAAACCCGCATTGAGCTGAAAGACGCCCAGGGCGCGACCGTCGTTGTCGGCTATAGCTTCAAAGACCAGAAGCTGTTCCTGAACCGGGACAAGGACAAGGTTGCTGGCACCATGCCCGAGACCTACCGCGAGATTCGCAGCGAGCAGCTTCCTGTGCACAACGGACAGGTCTCCCTGGATATCATCGTGGACACGACCTCCGTGGAGGTTTTCGCTCAGGATGGGCAAGCGTCGCTAAGCTCCACTGCCTTCCTGGCCCCCGGCGGTCACGAGCTCACGGTCAAGTCGCTCGGTGGCACTACAAACGTGAGTGAATCAACCACGACGCCGTTGGCCGTAGCCGCGACCCAACGCCAATAAGATCTAGCCCTTCGGAGCCTTGACTGAATCCCGTTGAACCAGCTGGCAATGCAATCGTTCTGCCTTGCGGGCGTTGGGCGCGGCCGCTGCTTGGGCAAAAAGCTGGGACACAGCCCAATGCCCCATCTGGTAGTGCGGCAAGGCGATAGTAGTCAGGTTTGGGACGAGCGCTTGGGTGATCAATTGAAGATCATCAACGCCAATGACAGATAGATCCCCGGGAATCGACAGTCCAAGATCATTGGCCGCTTGATACACTCCCATCGCCATTTCATCGTTAAAACAGAAAATGGCGGTGGGCCGGTTTTCCCGATCAAGAATGGCGCGACCGGCTTCCCGGCCGCCCTTGGCGTCACCGGTGGACGCGGAAATCCAGGCCTCATTCACTGGCAGCCCGGCCGCCTGAATGGCCGAACGATATCCAAGCTCGCGGCCCGCGGCGGCCGGAACGTTCTCCGTCACTGTTGCAAACCCAATGCGCTCATGGCCGACACCGAGCAAATGGCCAGTTGCATCCAGGCCGATCTGCTGTTCATCGGGAACTACCGATGAATATTTCGATTCGACGCTGGAAGCATTGGCCAGCACCACCGGGATCCCGTCGAGCTCCCGGGGAACCGTGACCGATTGATGGGACATTCTCGCGTAAACCAGGCCATCGACACGGTGGTCAAGCAATGTTCGAATGCCCAACAATTCACGTTGTGCATCCCCGGTGGAATCCAGCGCAAGAACCACGCTCTCATGCTCGGCGGCTGCATCTTGCGCGCCGCTGATAATTAACCCGGCATAGGGAGTGACCGCAATCGTGTCGCTAAGCAGGCCGACGGTGAAGGTTCGAGAACTCCTCAGGCCCCTGGCCCGCAGATCCGGGGAATATCCAAGCTTCTGGGCGACTTCCAGGACCCGCACGCGGGTTTCCGGATTGATGGCGCGCGCCCCGCTCAGCGCATGCGAAACCGTTGTGGGAGAGACCCCTGCGGCGGCGGCAACGTCTCGGATGCCTACCCGGGCAGACTTTCCGAGCTTATTGTCCATGCTTTATTTTTTCACATTCTCTATTGGCGCGTTATACCGAGGATAAACCGGCTAGGGCAAAGTATTTATTGCCCGCAAGGCGCCGGCCTAAAGATTCGCGGTGCCGCTCAAAATGACCTCGGCACGGCCGCCAACCCACAGTTGCTCGTCCTGTGCGCTGATGAATATTTCTCCGTTGCGTCCCATCGCGCTTCCCTGGCCAGCAACGTACGGAGCCGTGGCACGGCCAGTGGCAATGAGCCATTGGGCAGCTGAGGCATTAAGGCTTCCAGTCACGGGATCTTCACGCAGCGGTTCGGTGCCTTCGGTGAAGAATCCACGGACTTCAAAGGCTTTTTCTGAACCTTCGGGGTGTGCACCTATAACGCCGATATCCCATCGTCCAGGATGATTTGAGGCATCGGGCCGCAGGTCCAGCACGCTCTGGGCACTATCCATCAGAACACCGACCCAGCCAGGGCCATTATCCAGCCACTGCGTATCAAGAACCCGTGCTGGTTCCGCGCCAAGGATCTCCAAGAGCTCATCAGCTAGTTGCGGATCGACCGGTCCAGAGCGCTGGCGCGGTGGCGCGGCAAAGGACAGCAGGTCTTCTTCGATGCGGATGGGCACCAGCCCGGCCTTGCATTCTTGAATAATCATGCCTTCGCGCGCGGGCACTCCCCCGGCGTCCAACCAGGCACGTGCCGTGCCCAAGGTCGGGTGCCCGGCAAATGGCAATTCAAGGTTCAGGCTGAAGATCCGCACCCGATAGTCCGCTCCGGGCACGGTGGGCGGAAGCACAAAGGTGCATTCAGACAGGTTCGTCCAGACCGAGAAACGGCGCAAGGAATCATCATCCAGCCCCTGCGCATCCAGTATCACTGCCACAGGGTTGCCCAGGCAGGGATCCGAGGAGAAGACGTCCACCTGGCTAAAGCGATAGGTCATGGCTGAAATCCTACTGTGGCTATCGCAGGAAATGAATTTTCCCGCGGTAGCCGCCAGTGAGCTGGCTTTTCCAAAGTGATGCCCAACCGGCTTGGTCAAGCGGCCCCTACTGAAATCTCAACGACATGCCTAATTGATCCGCGAAAAGGCCCTTGGCTGCCACGTTGACCTCATCCGATTTCGAGTGCAGATCGAACCGCCAAGTTCCCGTGCTAGCCGCTGCTTTGGAAAATGATCTTGATTTTCACTGGAGGTTGACCGGAGCAGCTAGCTGGCTTGAGGGCCACGGTTCGCGGTGCACCGCGAAATTCTGCACAATTGCCGGATGTGAGATGAGGATCTTTCCATGAATCTCAAAGGACAACTCTGTAGGATCGACTTAGTCTGCGTTGTTTCCATTTCTTGCCCTCGGCTGAAATCGGCCGCTCAAGTTCATCTCACAGCCGGTCAAGGAATAATGTAGAAGAGCAAACTTACCGACGGCGCTACACGCACCCACTCGGTCAAGACGTTTCATCGCAGTATGCAGCACACAGATAGTCCAGCAGAAACGAAGGCAACACTTTGAACGGCAATGCCACCTTTAAACACCACAACGTTGCGCTTTTATCAGTGAACAGCGTTCTCGCGCCAGAGGTGGTGAGCTCAGCAGAATTTGATGAGCGGCTGGCTCCAAGTTTGAAGCGGCTGCGGCTATCCAAGAAACTCCTCGAGCGCGTTTCCGGTGTCAAGGAACGCCGCTGGTGGGCTGATGGCGTCGAGTTCGACGATGCGGCAATCCTCGCCGGCAAAAAGGCCTTGGCCCAGGCCGGTGTTGATGCCAGTGAAATCGGCCTGCTTATTAATACGTCGGTGACCCGGCGCAACCTCGAACCATCGGTCGCGTCCAAGGTGCACAACGGCCTGGGCCTGCCGTCCTCGGCAATGAACTTCGACGTGGCCAACGCATGCCTCGGGTTTGTCAACGGCATGAGCCTGGCGGCAAACATGATCGACTCCGGGCAGATCAAATACGCGCTGATCGTCGCCGGCGAGGATGCCAAGGCCACGCAGGAAACGACTTTTGAGCGCCTGAATGCCGAAACTTCCACCCGCGATGACTACATGCGCGAATTTGCCACCCTGACCCTGGGTTCTGGTGCCGCAGCAGCAGTGATCGGCCCAGCCGACGCCCATCCAGAGGCCCACCGCATTCTCGGTGGCGTCTCCCGCGCGGGAACCGAGCACCATGAACTGTGCGTTGGCGGTCCGAACGGCATGTACACCGATACCAAGGGCTTGCTGGACAACGGCCTGGACTTGGTGGTCAACGCCTGGGACGAAGCGCACCGCACCGGATGGAACTGGAAGAGCATGGATCGCTATGTCACCCACCAGGTCTCCAAGTCCTACACCAATGCCATCATCAAGGCGGTCGGCCTGATCAAGGACCGGGTCCCCATCACCTTCTCGAAGTGGGGCAATGTTGGCCCGGCTTCGCTGCCCATGACCCTCTCGCAGGAGGCTGAATCCCTCAAGCCAGGCGATCGCGTACTGTGCATGGGCGTGGGATCCGGATTGAACACCGCGATGATGGAGATCGTCTGGTGACCGAGATTTTCCCCGGCGTCAAGGAAATCTACTCAAAATACCTGTCCGTTCCATCAACTTCCGCAGTTGACGGACAAGGCGCCACCTACCGTTGGCATGTGCTGGATAACCAGGAAGAACTGGCACAGCGCGGCATCACGCCGGTGGGTACGCTGGTCTGCGTCCATGGAAATCCCACCTGGTCCTACCTATGGCGAAGCCTGTTCAACCACGTCTCGGATCACCATCTGGCGTGGCGCATCGTCGCAGTCGACCAGCTGGACATGGGCTTCTCTGAACGCACCGGAAAGTTCCGCCGCCTCGCCGACCGCGTCAACGACCTCGGCGATCTGATTGATGCCCTGGATCTTGGCGATGGCATCACGATCGTCGGCCACGACTGGGGTGGAGTCATCTCCCTTGGCTGGGCAACAGCTCATCAGGAGCGGCTGGAACGTGTCGTGCTGACAAACACCGCGATCCATCCTGCTGGCTTCCAATTGCCTCCCGCCTTGAAGCTGGCCTCGCATCCTGCAGTCCACAGCTGGGGCACCAAAACCACTCGCGCATTCCTGCAGGTGACACATTCGCTGGCCCAGCCTGCCTTGGCACCAGAAGTGCGCAAGGCGTTCATGGCGCCCTATACCAGCGCTGAAAAGCGTGACGGCGTAGCCAACTTCGTCGCTGATATTCCCTTTGACCCCCAGCACCCGAGCCGAGCGGCGCTGGATGGGATTTCCGAAGCGGTCCGCTCGCTTACGGTCCCTGCGCTGATGCTTTGGGGACCAAGTGACCCGGTGTTCTCCGACCGCTATCTGCGCGATCTGATGGGCAGGCTGCCCCAGGCCCAGGTGCACCGCTTTGAAGGTGCCAGCCACCTCGTGGGCGAAGACCGGGATATCGCCTCCCCGATTTTCAGCTGGCTGGACAGCCAGCCCGAATCCGCTGGATCCTCCCGGGTCCAGGGTCCGGGCGAATACCGGCCGATGCTCGCCGAATTGGACTCGCGCCAAACAGACCAGAGCACCGCGGTAGTCGACATCCATCCTCCTCGCTCGTTGTCCTGGGCTGAGCTCGGCGCACGGGTCAACGCCCTAGCCGCCGGGCTGCAGCAGATCGGCGTAAGGGCCGGGGACCGGGTAAACCTCCTGGTTCCGCCGGGCATCGAGCTGACTTCCCTGATCTATGCGTGCCTGCGTCTTGGCGCGGTGATTGTTGTCGCCGATGCAGGATTGGGCACCAAGGGCCTGGGCCGCGCCATCAAGGGTGCCGGTCCCAGCTTCCTCGTCGGAATTGACCGGGCCTTGGCCGGTGCACGGGTGCTGGGATGGCCGGGCACCCGGATTGCGGCAGGACCCCTGTCCGCTGCCAAGCGCAAGGTGCTGGGCGTGGCCCATACCCTGGATGAGCTGCTGGAGGCCGGAAGCAGGATCGCGGACGATGGGCTGAACTTTGCTCCGGCCGACCCCGACGCCGATGCGGCGGTGCTGTTCACTTCCGGGTCCACCGGTCCAGCCAAGGGGGTCGTGTACACCCACCGGCAGCTGGCCGCCATGCGCGATACGCTCCGCGAAACCTACAATTTGAAAGCCGGATCGGCCCTCGTCGCCGGGTTCGCTCCCTTTGCCTTGCTGGGCCCGGCGCTGGGTGCCACCTCGGTGACCCCTGACATGGATGTCACGGCGCCGCGCACGCTCACCGCCAGCGCCCTGGCCGATGCCGCCGTCGCGGTTAAGGCAACCACGGTCTTCGCCTCCCCGGCAGCCCTGGCCAACGTCCTGGCCACGAAGGGCGAGCTGAACACCGCGCAGCGCAAGACCCTGACCGGCGTCGAGCTGATGCTCTCGGCCGGCGCCCCGATCGCCGAACCGCTCTTGGCCCAGGTCCAGGAGCTGGTTCCCAACGCCAAGGTGCATACCCCCTATGGGATGACCGAGGCCTTGCCGGTGACCGATATCGATCTGGATGGCATCCGCGCGGCCGGCCACGGCAACGGCGTCTGCGTTGGCACTGCCGTAGCCGGTGCCACCGTGGCCATCGCAACGATTGACGCGCTGGGCGTGGCCGGGGATCAGCCGCAATACACCCCGAATGCCACCGGAGAAATACTGGTCCGCGCTGCGCATGTCAAGGACCGCTACGACCGCTTGTGGATCACCGAGCAGGCCAGCAGTTCCATCCCCGGCTGGCATCGCACCGGCGATGTCGGACACCTCGATGATGAAGGGCTGCTCTGGGTCGAGGGCCGGCTGGGCCATGTCCTGAGCACCCCTTCCGGGGCGATCACTCCGGTGGCAGCCGAGCATGCGGTGCAGTCAGTCATCGGTGCCGGGCGCGCTGCGCTCGTGGGAGTTGGACCAGCCGGGACCCAGGCCGCTGTGGTGGTCATGGAAACCGTGCCCGCTGCGCGCAAGGCCGAACCGGCATCCAGTGAATTGGCCAGCAAGGTCAGGGCCGCGGTCGCCTCCACCGGCACCAATGTCGCCGCCGTGCTGGTGCTGCCCACCCTGCCCACCGACATCCGCCATAATTCCAAGATCGACCGTGCGGCATTGGCCCAGTGGGCCAGCGCAACGCTTGCCGGTGGAAGGATCCGCACCCCATGAGCGCAACCGAGACCTCGCACAGCGCCCGCAGGGTCCTGGTCACCGGTGCCAGTGGCATGCTCGGCGGTGCCGTGGCCCAGCTGCTGCGCGACCAGGGCCACCACGTTCGCACATTTCAACGCCGCGCTTCGGCCGGCTCCGTGGACGAAGTCCAGGGTTCGCTGACGGATCAGAAAGCCGTGGAACAAGCCGTCGGCTCCATGGATGCAGTGATTCACCTTGCGGCCAAGGTGTCCTTCACGGGCCATTGGCAAGAGTTTGTCGATACCAACATCACCGGCACCAGCAATCTGCTCAAGGCTGCACGCAACGCCGGGATCAAGGACTTCGTTTTTGTTTCCTCGCCTTCGGTGGCGCACTTCGGGGATTCCTTAGCTGGAGCGGCAGCCGGGACCGCCAACCCGCAGCTGGCCCACGGCAATTATGCCCGCTCCAAAGCGGCAGCCGAACTGGATGCATTGGCCGCTGATTCTGCGGATTTCCGGGTGGCGGCCATCCGCCCGCATGTGGTGTGGGGCCCCGGGGACACCCAACTCGTGGAAAGGGTCATCCAGCGTGCCAAGGCCGGACGCCTTCCACTGCTTGATCACGGTGCGGCGCTGATCGACACCACCTATATCGATAACGCCGCGGCGGCGATTGTCCGTGGCCTGGAGCGCATGGACCAGGCGCACGGACGCGCCCTGGTGGTCACCAATGGCGAGCCTCGTCCGGTGGGCGAGCTGATGGCCGGGATCTGCCAGGCCGGCGGCGCACCAGCTCCCAAGCTCAATCTCCCGGGCTGGTTGGCCCGTGGCTCTGGATCGGTCATTGAAAAGTTCTGGCTGGCCGCAGGCTCCCGGGGCCTGGTCCACGATGAGCCGCCAATGACGCGCTTCCTGGCTGAGCAGCTTTCCACGGCGCATTGGTTTGACCAGCGCGAAACCCATGAGGTTCTGGATTGGAAGCCTGCAGTGGGCATCGATGAAGGCCTGCGCAGGCTCTCGGCCTACTATTCGAAGGATCGCGCCTAGCCACCCGCAGTGGCTTGCTGCCTAACGCGATGTCATGAAGCGGCGCCAACAAGGAGCTTGGGGCCAAACAGCGGTACCTTGAAATGATGGGCAACAAGATTTCTTACCAAGGTGAAGCCGGCTCCAACTCGAATATGGCCTGCACCCAGCGATTCCCCGACATGCAGGCAGTACCTTGCGCCAGCTTCGAGGACGCTTTCGCCATGGTCGAAAACGGCGAGGCCGAGCTGGCCATGATCCCCATTGAAAATTCATTGGCGGGACGAGTCGCCGACATTCACGTTTTGCTGCCCGAATCGAACCTCCAGATTGTGGGCGAGCATTTCCTGCGGATCCGCTTTGACCTTTTAGGACTGCCCGGCAGTTCCGTTGGCGAAGCAACTGAAGTGCACAGCCACATCCATGCTCTGGGCCAGTGCCGCAAAGTCATCCGTGAACACCAGCTGACCCCGGTTATTGCCGGTGACACCGCCGGGTCTGCCCGCGAAGTCAGGGACTGGAACGACCCGACAAAGCTCTCCCTGGCCCCGCCTTTGGCGGCCGAACTGTACGGGCTGGAAGTCCTAGCCTCGTCGGTGGAGGACGATCCCACCAACACCACGCGATTCGTGGTCCTTGCGCGCAAGCAGGAACTGCCAACTCGCAGCGAGCTTCCCGAAACGGCTGTCACCACCTTGGTTTTCCAGGTCCGAAACGTTCCCAGTGCGCTGTACAAGGCGCTGGGCGGCTTCGCAACCAATGGAGTGAATATCACCCGGCTGGAGAGCTACATGGTTGGCTCCTCATTCGCCGCGACGACTTTCATGATCGATATCGAGGGGCATCCAGAAGATCTGCCCGTGCGCCTGGCCTTGGAAGAGCTGGAGTTCTTCACCTGGGAGATCAAGATCCTTGGCACCTACGCGGCCAGCGAGCACCGCAACAGCGTTTCCGCGGCATTCGTCTAGGAGCCCAGCGGGCGAAAGGGCACCGAGCTATTCGGCGCGTCGCCAAATAGCCAGCTGAAGCGCTACTGCGAGATGTCTTTGGAGTAGTCTTTGCCGCCATACCTGAAACTGATCTTCTTGGTGTCATGCTTGTGGCTGGCAGTAATGAAATCCTGGCTCGCAAAATTTGCTGTGGGCAGGGCCCAGGACCGCCCGTGTTCAACTTGCGCTAGCGATTCAAAAAAGTGCTGGCCAGGTTGCAGGTTGGGATGCACTAGTTGTGCCGCGTGCCGGTTTCCGTTGCATTCCACTCGTACATTGGTCACCGGAGTCCGGTGATCATTACTGACTAGGACTCCCCATTTCGGATGATCCGCGTCCCCGACGACCGCCTTGACCCAAACTGCGTTCACCCCGCTGAGGATATCTTCTTCGCGCTGGGCGGCTAGTTCTTGCTTATCCTGCTTGCGCCACCAGAAAACTGCGGCGGCTGCTACTGCACTGCCAGCCATCAGCCAGTTGGGTATGGTTTCCGAGACTATATACAGGGCATCTGCATCCATGCCAGCAGATTATCAAACAATTCGCCGAATATGAGGGGATTCAACCTGAGTCATGCGGTGGAACGCATCAGCGCTCAGTTCGGAACAAGAAGCGAACTCGACAACGGGGCCTACTTCTTCCAGGAATAGCGGCGCTCGGGCCGGCCCACTCCCCCGTAGCGAAGGTTCACCTGGGCCAAGTTTTCCTCAGCCAAGTACTCCAAATACCGGCGAGCGCTCACCCGCGACGTCCCGAGCTTTTCAGCAGTTTCAGTTGCAGAGATCGGCTCGCTTGCGTCCTTCACGATGTTTTCGACCAGCGTCATGGTTTCAGCACTGCAGCCCTTGGGCAGCGGACGCCGATTCTGTCCTCCGAGGCCGAAAAGGCGATTCACATCCGCCTGTTCCAGCTCGTGGTCCGCAGCAGCATGCAGCGGTTGGTAGGTCTTGGCGTAGTGCTTCAACCGTTCGCTCAGGTCGTCCCATGAAAATGGTTTCATCAGGTAGTGGACGATTCCACCTCGAAGGGCTTTGCGAACGGTGTCCATTTCCCTGGCTGCGCTAATGACAATGACGTCCAGCTCCGGCTGGACTTCACGAAGTCGCTGCAGCAGGTCAAGCCCATTCATATCAGGCAGGTGAATGTCGAGCAGGGCAAGATCCGGGGATAGCTCGGTAGCAGCCTTGATGGCATCGCTGGCAGTATGCGCTATCCCTACCACGGAGAAACCCGGCTCTTTGCTGACGAATCCGGCATGCACCTTTGCCACCATGAAGTCGTCATCGATGACCAAAACTTGGATCAAGAGTCTTGCCCTACTTTCTGAGTGTGGCAGTAAATTGAGCGCCATGGTCATTTACTGCTGTGATATCCCCGTTGCGGCGACGGCAGACCAGCCGGCTCAATGCCAGGCCGAACCCCCGGCCTCCGGAGACCGTCGCATATTTGGTCGAAAAGCCTTGAGTAAAAATTTCCTTCATCGCGTCATGGGCAATCCCGGGTCCATTGTCGCTGACTCTTACGGTAATGAGATTATCGACTTCTTGAACTGAAAGCATGATCTTCGGTTTCGGCATCTCGGCAACGGCATCCATGGCATTATCGATGAGATTGCCGACGACCGTGGTCAGGTCCCTTGCGATCTGCTCGTCGCCACGGCCCAGCCGGGAATCTTTTGAAACTTCGAGCAGGATTCCGCGCTCGGTGGCGACGCTTGCCTTGGCAATCAGCAGTGCTGCCATAGTCGGCTCCTCAATGTACGCCGATACGTCTTCGAAAACCTTGCTGCGGCTGAAGCTGACTCCATCGATGAACCGGATGACTTCCTCGTACTCCTGCAACTGGATCAGACCGGAAATGGCGTGCAGGTGATTGGCAAATTCATGGGTCTGCGCCCTGAGCATGTCAGCTGTAGCCTTGCTGTCGCCCAGTTCCTGCTCCAACAGTGTCAGCTCAGTGCGATCCCTGAAGGTCGTCACTGATCCGAGGTCCTTTCGGGCCGTTTTCACGGGCATGCGGTTGAAAACAACAACTCGTTCGCCAATGAGGAACTGGCGGTCGGGTTGCTGTTGTTGCGTTGTGAGCGCCCTGGTGACTTGTGGTGCCACATCCAGTTCGGTCAAGGTCTGGCCCACACAGGTCAATGGAAGCTGAAGCAGTTCAATGGCAATGTCATTGGCCAGCATGATCCGGCTATCCGGGGAGACAGAAATAATGCCCTCCTTGACGCCATGCAGCAAGGCTTCGCGGTGTTCAAATAGTTCTGCGATTTCGCGTGGTTCCATGCCGCGGGTTTGGTGCCTGACCCTGCGCGAAAGCAGCACCGACCCGGTAGCGCCCAAAACCACGGCAATAATCAGGGTGCTCAGCGCGCTGGGCGCAATTTCCTGGATCAACTCCCGTGTGCTGGGGTAGCTTTGCCCGGCGCTGACTATTCCGACCATTTGCCCTGTGTCATCCAGGACTGGAACCTGCGCGATGAGCACATGGTTGGCGTTACGAGTGATTTCACCCGTCCATCCCCTGCCTTCTTCCACTTTTGATTCAGGGTGCAGGATTGAGGTACCGACATCGTCGGGATAGGTAGAAGTAATAACCGTTCCGTATCGGTCGGCCAGGATAACAAACTGCAAGCCGGAGATGCTTCGAGTTGTTTCTGCCATCGCTGGCAGAGCGGAGCCCATTTCCGGGGCCGCACTGGGTATCAGTGCCCTGAGCAGCGGGTTGGACGCCAGCGATTCCGCAGCGGACAAGCTGCGGCGTCCTTCAATTTTTTCGAAGTTATTGGTGGACTGGGTCAAGGAAACAACCACCACACCGGCCAGGACGACAGCAATAATCAGCAATTGGAGAATCAGGTACTGCCCAGCCAAAGAAAACCGGTGAGCAAAAACGGCGCCTAGCTGTGATGCCTTTATTTCCACCACTGCGCTCCTTGCCGCTGAATCCCCGATCGCCCATCTTTGGGGCACTGGGCAACCTTACCGAACTTTTAGATGATCGAAATCACTGTTATTGATTACACAATGAACAGTATTTTCTTTGAGTACGCAAGCGTGACCCAGTTCACAACATTGCCTACTGTGGAGTTACTCGCAACTCCGATGAAAGCAACGAGGCTGAAATCAATGAAAAACTTCAAATCCTTCCGTGCGCTGACGGCCCTGGCAGCCACCGCCGCTCTCGCTTTGGGGGCGACCGGCTGTGGCGTCACCTCCGAATCCTCCAACGATGACGCCACCAAGTCAGAGGGTCCCATTGCCAACCTGCGCATCATGGTTCCAAACACCCCTGGTGGCGGCTACGACACCACCGCACGTGTTGCCGCCAAGGTCATGGATGATGCCAGCCTCGCCAGCAACCCGGAAGTCTTCAACCTTGCCGGTGCCGGCGGCACCGTGGGGCTGGCCCGCCTGATCAATGAAAAGGACAATGGCGACCTGGCCATGCTCATGGGCCTTGGCGTGGTGGGCGCCAGCTATACCAATGACACCGATGCCAAGCTGACCGAAACCACTCCCATCGCCAAGCTCATCGAAGAGCCAGGTGCGATCATGGTTTCCAAGGATTCCCCGTACAAGACCATTGACGATCTGGTGAAGGCTTGGAAGGAAGACCCAAGCAAGCTCTCGGTCGGCGGCGGTTCCTCTCCAGGCGGTCCGGACCACCTGCTGCCGATGCAGCTGGCAGAAGCCGTAGGCGTTGATCCCAAGGAAGTGAACTTCGTTTCCTACGATGGTGGTGGCGACCTGCTCCCGGCAATCCTGGGCAACAAGCTGGCATTTGCCGCTTCCGGCGCTGGCGAGTACATGCAGCAGATCGAGGAGGGCTCGGTTCGCGTACTGGCCACCAGCGGCGAAGAACGCCTTGAGGGCGTTGACGCGCCAACTCTGAAGGAATCAGGAATCGATTTGGTCTTCTCGAACTGGCGCGGCCTGGTTGCCCCGCCTGAGATCTCCGACGAAGACAAGGCCAAGTGGGTCGACCTGGTCACCAAGATGCATGATTCCGCGGAATGGAAGGAAGCACTGGAGACCAATGCCTGGACCGATGCGTTCATGACTGGCGACGAGTTCTCCAGCTTCCTCACCGATCAGGACGAGCGCGTAGCCAGCGTCCTGAAGACCCTGGGTCTGGCGTGAGCGAAGTAAGCACCGCAAAGAAGAAACGCGTCGAGCTCCTGTTCGCCGCGTTTCTTCTTATCGTCGGAATCATCGTGTTCATTGATGCGTCACAGCTGCATGTGACGTACTCCCAGGCGGATGCCGTCGGCCCCAAGGCCGTTCCCTACCTCGTCTCGGGCATTCTCATCGCCTCGTCCATCGCCTTGGTCATTACGATTCTCCGCGGAAATCTGGCCGAAGGAGAAGAAGGCGAAGATGTGGACCTCAGCCAGCCCTCGGACTGGAAAGTCCTGCTGCCACTGCTGGGCGTTTTCGTCCTGAATCTCCTGCTAATCAATTGGGCCGGCTGGGTCATTTCCGGAACGATATTGTTCTTCGGTGCCGCCACGTGCCTGGGCGCCCGGCGCTGGGTGCTGACCCTGCTCATCTCGCTGGGATTGGCCTTTGGGACGTTCTACGGCTTCTACATGGGTCTGGGCATCAAGCTCCCAGCCGGAATACTCTCGGGGGTGCTGTAAGTGGATACGCTCAGTCTGTTGATGGATGGCTTCGCTTCGGCGCTGACTCCAGTCAACCTCCTCTTCGCGTTGGCAGGTGTCATCCTGGGCACCGCCGTCGGCGTGCTCCCCGGCATTGGACCAGCCATGGCCGTGGCCCTGCTGCTGCCGCTGACCTTCGGCATGGAGACTTCCAGCGCACTGATCATGTTCGCTGGAATCTACTACGGCGGCATGTACGGCGGTTCAACCACCTCCATCCTGCTCAATACGCCGGGTGAATCGGCCACGGTGATCACAGCCATCGAAGGACACAAGATGGCCAAGGCCGGACGTGCCTCCCAGGCATTGGCCACTGCGGCCATTGGTTCCTTCGTGGCTGGCACCATCGGCACCGCGCTGCTGGTAACCGTGACCCCGATCGTGGTGAAGTTCGCAGTCAGCCTCGGCGCACCGAGCTACTTTGCCATCATGATGCTCGCCCTAATCACCGTCACCGCGGTTTTGGGTTCCTCCAAGATTCGCGGCTTCGCAGCCCTCGGCCTGGGATTGGCCATCGGCTTGGTGGGCATGGATCCGGTTTCCGGGCAGCAACGGCTGACCTTCGGTTTCGCGCCGCTGGTTGACGGGCTGGATATCGTCGTGGTGGCTGTAGCCATCTTCGCCATCGGTGAAGCGCTGTGGATTGCAGCGCACCTGCGCAGCAATCCTGCGCGGACCATCCCGGTGGGTACTCCATGGATGGGCAAGGAAGATTGGAAACGTTCGTGGAAGCCTTGGCTGCGCGGCACTGCTTTCGGTTTCCCCTTCGGCGCCTTGCCAGCTGGCGGTGCCGAGGTGCCAACTTTCCTTTCCTACGTCACGGAAAAGAAGCTGTCCAAGCATCCTGAAGAATTCGGCCATGGAGCCATTGAGGGTGTTGCCGGTCCTGAAGCAGCCAACAATGCGTCGGCCGCCGGAACTTTGACCCCGATGCTGGCCCTGGGGCTGCCGACCAACGCGACTGCCGCCGTGATGCTGGCCTTCCTGACAATGAAGGGTATCCAGCCTGGTCCATTCCTCTTTGAAAACGAGCCGGATTTGGTGTGGGCGCTGATTGCCAGCCTGTTCATTGGCAACACGCTGCTGTTGTTGATCAATCTTCCCCTGGCTCCGCTGTGGGCCAAGCTGCTGAAGATCCCGCGTCCTTACCTGTACGCAGGCATCTTGTTCTTTGCTACTCTGGGCGCCTTCTCGGTGAACATGCAGGTAGCTGACCTCTGGCTGCTGCTGATCATCGGCTTGCTGGGCTTCGCCCTGCGCCGCTTCGGCTTGCCGGTGCTTCCATTGATACTTGGTGTCATCATCGGTCCGATGGCCGAAGGAGAGTTGCGAAAGACCTTCCAGCTCTCTGCAGGTAACATCAACGGTTTGTGGAGTGAACCTCTCGCAGTGGGAATCTACATCCTCATTGCAGTCCTGTTGCTGCTGCCCGTGCTGATTTCCATAATCCGCCGCGCCCGCGGCAAGGATTCGATCCTGACCGCCGGGTTATCCGAAGGCGGAGAAATCACCGAAGACGAGGCGGAACAGTTCGATGCTGCGGCCACCGCGGCAAAGCACAAGGCCGAAGGCAAGCACGAGCGTAGCACCGGTACCGAAAGGGATGAATCATGACCATAGTAGTTGGCTACATTCCCTCGCCTGAGGGTGAAGCTGCCCTGGAACGAGCCATCGTCGAGGCGAGCCGCAATGATGCAAAGCTGGTCGTGGTGAATTCCTCGAAGGGCGATCAGCTGGTGGATGACCGTCTGATCGATGCGAAGCAGTTCCACGAGCTGGAGGCCAGGCTGAGTGCTGCCGGGATCAATTTCTGGATCGAGCGCCGTTCCCAAGGGGCCGATGCGGCTGACCAGATCCTCCAGGTGGCACAGGCGCAGCGGGCCGAGCTGATCGTGATCGGGCTGCGCAAGCGCAGCGCCATGGGCAAGTTCCTCATGGGGAGCAACGCGCAGCGCATCCTGCTCCAAGCCGAATGCCCGGTGCTTTCCCTGAAAGCGTCTGCCGACTGGTAAGCACGAAGAATTTGAACCGATACCGACAGCGGGCCTGCACCAACTGGTGCAGGCCCGCTGTCGTTTCATTTACTGCTGGTAGGGATTTGCCGGCGGCGTATTTCCGCCGTCGGGCTTGGGCGTGTTGCCTGGGACCGGCAAGTTGCCGGCCTCCGCTGGCGGTGTTCCACCAGCCAGGCGAACCAGCTCGGCAGTATTTTGCGCAGTGCGAATCTGGGCGATCAGCGACTCAAGGCCAGCACGAGCGAGTGCCAGGTAAACCAGCGCAAACAGCGGGCCGACGATGAGCAGCATCAAGAAACCAACGGCAGTGTTAAATTGGAAACCGGTCACGACTATTCCGATATAGCCAAAGGCCAGGAAAATCATGATCAATATATAGACAATCTTGATGATTGACGGCGTGACAAACTTCCTGAATTCGAAATCAAAGAGGGCCTTCATCGCTATTCCTTACTTTCGGCCGACGAAATGAATGGCAAAGCTGACGTTACCCAATTCTTCGTCTCAGGGATAGTGGATCTAGAAAATACTCCCTACTCGCCGTGGCGAATTAGCGGATCTATTACGGATATTTTGATACCTGGCCGAGCCCATGGATATTCATGAAACCGATCGGAACTTGGCCTGCCTGTTGCCGGTGCGCGGCGCACCGGAAAGCCCGGCGGCAGCAGTCCGGAGAATTCCGTTCGCCCCCTGGGCCCATTGCGGGCTTCGCACGTGAACAAATAATTGCCAAAATCCCCAAGAACAATGAGTGCGGACTGAGCAGAGGCGCCGTTTGGACGCGGAGGGCTTACTCGGGATTCTGCTGGCTGGCAAAGCTGTGCTCTGCGCGCTGAGCGATGCCTGAGATATGCGCCTGCATGGCCTCTTGGGCAGCCGAAGGATCATCGGACCGGAAGGCCTCAATGATCTTGGCATGTTCCTCAATGGTGTGCTCGCCGCTCATGACGTTCTGCACCACCAGCCGGAAGCGCTGGATGTGCCCCTCGATGGACGAGTAGGCCCTATCGAGGAATTCGTTGTCCGCGGCCTCGACGATTGTTCGGTGGAATAATTCGTCAGCTTTCCAGTAGGCCCGGTAGTCCGCGAAAGCTTGTCCCCCACGCGCTGCGTTGAGCTCCGAGTTGCACGCTTCAAGCCTGCTGATCAGCTCGTCGTCCTGGTGCGCGCAAGCCAGCGCGGCGATGCCCGGTTCCAGCATGGACCGTGCCACGTGCAGTTTCTGGATGTCATCTGCCGTCGGCTCGGGAGCGACGCGGTAACCGCGCAAGGCTTCGCGCCGCACCATGCCTGTTGATTCCAGGCGTGCCAGGGCTTCGCGAACCGGGGTTGAGGAAACCTGGAACTTCTTCGCCAGGCCGTCAATGCCAAGCTGCGACCCAGTAGGCAATTTGTCATCCAGCAGCAGCATCAAGATGGCGTCGAATACCTGATCTGCCAGCATCGGGCGTGCGGCAATCAGAGGTGTTGACTCTTCTGACGGCATTGCGTTCATGTTGAAATCCTATCCAACGTAAGCTCCGGACCAATCTTGCGCAACGAATCAGCGGTCAAGCTTCATAAGGCGCTCAAGCTATTGAAACTAAATCGTGCACGATGTACGGTACATGATATCGGAAAACATGACCTTCCTCACTAAATGACCACGGTCATTGTTCTGACGTTCGGACCATTTCCCCATAAAAACAGAGAGGACATGATCATGCACTCGCACTTCAAGATCTCGTCACTGGCCGTAGCCGGACTTCTGGCACTGACACTGGCCAGCTGCTCGAACCCCGAAGCGCCGACCAGCGAATCAGGCGCCGCAACCGATGGCAAAGACGCCATCGGGGTGGAGGTCAACCAGGCTGCCCACGACGCCCTCCCCCAGAAGTACAAGGACAGCGGCAAGATGGTTGTCACCATGAGCGAAAGCTCCCCGCCGCTGCATTTCATCTCCGATGACGGGCACACCACAGTCGGCGTCGACCCGGAGCTGGCCAAATCCCTCGGTGAGGCAATGGGAGTTGAAGTCACCATTGAAAGCGGCAGTTTCGATGCCATCATTCCAGGAATATCTGCCGGAAAATTTGATCTTGTCGTCTCCCAGATGTCGCCTTCCAAGGAGCGCATGAAGGTGCTGGACTTCGTTGACTATTACCAGTCGGGCAGCGGCATCGGCGTCGCACCTGGCAATCCCAAGAAACTTGCGGTTGATGAGCTGTGCGGCGTGAAGGTCGGCGTACTGAAAGGTTCATTCCAGGATCTCAAGCGGGTTCCGGAAGCCTCGAAAAAGTGCGTCGCTGATTCCAAGCCGGCTATCGACGTCATGACCTACCCGGACATGCAAGCCCCCATCCTCGCCTTGTCATCCGGGCGCATCGACGCAGTCTACGTTGACGGCCCGACCTTGGGCTACGCCATCAAGCAGGGAGGGAAAGTCGAACTGCTCGGCGAGAAGGATGTCACGCCCGTCAGCATCGCCTTTGCCAAGGACGCCGGGCTTGAGAAAGCCGTGCAGCTGGGTCTGGAATCCTTGACCGAAAGCGGCCGTTACCAGCAGGTCCTCGACGACTGGGGCGTAGGCAGCGGCGCTGTCACCGACTTCGCCTTCAACAAGGCCCAGTAGTTTCCGATGACTAGCATTTCAAGGTATCCGGATTCTGCCGCGGCTTCAGCCGACGAGCAGCACGAACTGCTGATGAGCCGCCCGCGGACCAGCCACAAGATGATGTGGCTGACCGCGGGGATTGTACTCGTGGCAGTGGCCCTCATAGCCACCTCGCTGATCACCAATCCCCGGTATGAGTGGGACGTGGTCTTCAGCTGGTTCGCTTCAGAGAGATTATTTTCAGGACTCGTCAATACGCTGATCCTGACCGTGATCTCCATGTCGGTCGGCATTGTGGTCGGCATCCTGCTGGCGCTCGCCCGGCTGGCGCCGAACTACGTCATCGCTTCGGTAGCTGCCTTCATGATCTGGTTCTTCCGCGGCGTGCCCGTATTCGTTCAGCTGCTGTTTTGGGGATTCATTGCAGCGATTTATCCCCGCATCGAAATGGGAATTCCGTTCGGCCCCGAATTTTTCTCGGTCGACGCAAATGCCGTCATCACCCCCTTCCTGGCCGCGATTCTCGGACTTGGCTTGAACGAGGGTGCCTACATGTCCGAGATTGTCCGGGCAGGATTGCTCAGCGTTCACAAGGGCCAATCCGAAGCCGCCAAGGCGCTTGGGATGAAGCGTGGCTTGATTCTTTGGCGCATCGTGCTGCCGCAAGCCATGAAAATCATCATCCCTCCCACGGGCAATCAGACGATTTCCATGCTCAAGACGACGTCGCTGGTCAGCGTCCTGGCCTTCCCGGAACTCTTGTACTCGGCGCAAATGGTCTACAGCTCGAATTTCAAAACCATCCCCCTGCTGATCGCTGCAAGCTTGTGGTACCTGGCTATCACCAGCCTGCTGAGCCTGGGACAGTTCTACATTGAACGCCATTTCAATCGCGGCTCGGGAAACAGGACTGAGCAAAAGCTGTCCTCGCGATTCAACCCGCTGAAAAGAGGCCAGCCAACGGTCCAGAAAGTCCAATTATGAGTGACGTCATTGCCGAAGCACGCGAAGTGCGCAAGCACTTCGGGCACCTGGAAGTGCTCAAGGGAATCAATCTCACCGTCAAGCGAGGTGAAGTCACCTGCATCCTGGGGCCTTCCGGCTCGGGGAAATCCACCTTCCTGCGTTGCTTCAACCAGTTGGAAAACATGGACGGCGGATACATCAAGATCGATGGCCAGCCGCTGGGTGTCCGAATCAAGAACGGCATCCTGCGCAAGCAGGCCGAAACAGAGATTGCCAAGTCGCGCGAAAACATCGGTATGGTATTCCAGGGCTTTAATCTCTTTCCGCACATGACCGTTCTGGAGAATATCTGCGAAGCCCCCATTCGCGTCAGGAAGGAAGAGCGCAAGACGGTGACCGCCCGGGCACACGAGCTTTTGAAACGAGTGGGACTGTCTGAAAAAGCTCATTCCTACCCGGTGTCCCTCTCTGGCGGCCAGCAGCAACGTGTCGCCATAGCCCGTGCGCTGGCCATGGAGCCCAAGCTCATGCTGTTTGACGAGCCGACGTCAGCCTTGGACCCCGAGCTTGTCGGCGAAGTACTCGATGTCATGCGGGACTTGGCCAAAGCCGGCATGACCATGATCGTGGTGACCCATGAAATCGGCTTTGCCCGCGAGGTCGGGGACAACCTGGTCTTCATGGACGGCGGCTACGTGATCGAGCAGGGCGATCCGCGCGAGGTCTTGAGCAATCCGCAGCATGAACGCACCCAGCAATTCCTCGCCAAAGTCCTCTAAACCATTCCAAATTGGAGTCTTCTCACCATGCGTAACAAATGGATTGTCAGTATCGATGACTACCGTCGAGCATCACGTTGGCATCTTCCAAAAATGATCACCGACTACCTGGATGGTGGCGCTCTCGATGAGATCACCACACGGGCCAACCGCGAAAGCCTCGACGCACTGATGCTGCGACAGCGGTCCATGGTGGACCTCAGCGACCTGCGCACCGATGCCACCGTCTTGGGCCAGCAGATCGATCTGCCATTGATCGTTGCACCCATGGGCATGCTGACCATTTTCCATCCGGGATCGGACCCAGCGGTCGCCCGTGCGGCGGTGAACGCCGGTTCGATTTTCATCCACAGCGCTTGGGCAGGGTGCGCCTTGGAAGAGGTAGCGCCCATCGCCGGCGACAAGCTCTGGGCACAGGTCGCCTTCTGGAAAGACCCCGAGGAAACCGAAAGCTACATCAAGCGCGCCCGGAATGCCGGCGTCAAGACCCTGGTCGTGGCCGGCGACGTCGGATCCTCGAGCAAACGCGAAAGGGACCTGCACCACGGGCTGTCCATGCCGCCGAGGCCTCCGATGGTCGACTACCTGACCACCGCCATGCGCCCGCAATGGATCTACCGCTGGCTCACCGGACGCAAAATGACCTACGGCAACTACTCCATCGACGGCCAACCGCTGCGCATGGACGAAATGAACCAGTGGATGGCCAAGAACAAGAACCCTGGAGCCAACTGGGCCGATTTCGCTCGGCTTCGCGAGCAGTGGGATGGAAATTTGGTCATCAAGGGAATCATGGATCCCGAGGATGCCGCGCGGGCCGTCGATGAGGGCGCCGATGGAATTTTCATTTCCAACCACGGCGGCCGCCAATTCGATGCCCAGCCTGCCACCATCGATGTCCTCCCCTCGATCGTTTCGGCGGTCAACGGCCGGGCGGAAATCTACCTCGATGGCGGGATCCGCCGGGGCCACGACATGGTCAAGGCCATCGGCCTCGGAGCGACCGCAGTGATGGCTGGACGACCCTTCGCCTATGCCCTGGCCACGGGTGGCGAGCCAGCTGTCAGCAAGGCGTTCAAGATCCTGCACGACGAGTTCAAGGGCGCCATGGGATTTGTCGGGAAAACACGTGTTTCCGAGATTGACGAGTCCGTCTTCGCCCAGTGCAACCGCATCACCGATTACGTCTAGAAACACCGCAATACCTACAACGCCAACGGCCCGGAATCCCCGCAAAGGAAATCCGGGCCGTTGGCGCATGCTCAATGGGCCTAGTTGGCAACAAATTCTTACTGCAGCCAGAACATCCGGCTACGCCTTGGCAATCGCTTCTTTCAAGGCCGCCAGCAGCAGGGCTACTGAGCCCGGATTAGCGTTCGGCCCCATCATCCCGATGCGCCACACGGTGCTGGCATACTGACCCACGCCACCGCCGATTTCAATATTGAATCGCTCCAGCAGGTAGCCGCGCACCTTCGCCGAATCCACTGCCTCAGGTACGTAAACGGTAGTCAGCTGCGGTAAACGGCTGCCTTCCTGGGCAAACAGTTCCAGCCCCATCTCCTGCAGGCCCTGTTGCAACAGGCTGCCAGCTTCCTGATGCCGAGCGGTTACCGCGTCCAGGCCTTCGGCGAGAATCCGGTCAATGCCAGCTTCAAGCGAAGCAACCATCGCCACCGGTGCAGTGTGGTGGTAGGTGCGCCCGCCTCCGGTGGCACCAGTGGCATACCCGCCCAGCAGGCCCAAATCCAGGTACCAGGACTGCGGCTTCTGGACCCTGCGCTCGAACGCGCGGTCCGAAATGGTGAACGGTGCCAGGCCAGGTGCCACGCCGATGCATTTCTGGGTTCCGGCGTAGCCTACATCGATCCCCCACTCATCGGCCAGCACCGGCATGCCGCCGATGGAGGTCACGGCGTCGGTGATCAGCAGGGCATCGCCCTTGATAGCGCCCAGAGCGGCAATATCCGAAACCACGCCGGTGCTCGTCTCGGCGTGCACACCGGCAATCACGGTCGGGTTGGGGTGGGCGTCAGCCACGCGCTGGGCGTCAATCGGCGTGCCGTATTCATGTTCAACGCGCACCACCTCGGCGCCTACACGCGAGGCAACTTCGCACATGCGTTCGCCGAACAGTCCGTTGATCGCAATGACGGCGACATCACCCGGGTTGATGGTGTTGACAAAAGCTGCTTCCATGCCTGCCGAACCGGTGGCGCTCAAGGGCAGGGTGCGCACGTTCTTCGTTCCCCACAAGGTGCGCAGTCCCTCGCCCACGCGATCCATGCGGGCAATGAATTCTGGATCGAGGTGGCCGAGCAACGGCAGACCAAGTGCCGCCGTGGCTTCTGGATATGGGTTGCTTGGGCCTGGCCCAAAGAGGTGACGCTGAAGAACTGTTCCGCTCATGTTTTCTCGCATTCCTGCTCATCTCAAAAGTTCAATGCGTTCTCAGCCTAACCGTTCCTCCGTCACGAGGTCGGCAATACTTCGAGGGAAAACGCCAAGATGCTATTTTCAAAGATGTGCCGGCCTCGAACCTATGCACCAAAACAATGAAATGATGTCATGACTCGCGATACATCAAGCACACACCACGTAGCTCCGCTCTTTGCGTCCGGCTTCACTACGGCCTTTGGAGCGCACAGCATTGCTGCAGGCCTCGGATCCGAATTTGAGGCACTAGGTTCCAGCCTGTTCACTTTGGGCATATTGCTTGCCATCTATGATGTCGCCGAAGTCATTCTCAAACCGGTGTTTGGCACTCTGAGCGACCGCATCGGTGCGAAACGGGTGATACTTGGCGGCCTCATTGCCTTCACTTTCATGTCGGCACTGGGCGTTTTCGCACAGTCAGCGCTTGCGCTTGGTCTCGTTCGGCTTGGTCAAGGTGCTGCGGCCTCCGCCTTTTCCCCGGCGGCTTCCGCCGCCGTAGCTCGACTCTCCGGTTCAAGCACTGGCCAGTATTTCGGCCGATACGGCGCATGGAAAACTCTCGGCTACGTCTTGGGTCCCCTGATCGGCGCAGGTTTGATCTTGTGGTCCGGCTTCCCCGCGCTCTTCGCCTTTATGGCAGTGATCTCGTTGGTCGCGGCTATCTGGGTATGGCTCCAGATGCCGCGCCTGCCCATTCTCCCGAAGCAGCGCTACACGATTGGAGATTTGGCGCGCCAAACGGTGCAGCCAGGTTTTCTGGTGCCGACCATGGTACTCGCTGCCGCTACCGGTGCATTGGGCGCCGCCGTTGGCTTCTACCCGCTGATCGGCTCTACTCTGGGGCTCAACGATATGCAGAGCATGGGCGTCGTGTCGATATTGGCGATGTGTTCGGCTATTGTTCAGCCCTGGATTGGCAGGGTCCAAGATCACGCCAAGATCAATTTTTCCACTGGCATGGCGGTAGGGCTGCTGTTGATAGTCGCGGGCCTCGTCTCGGTCGCAATCTGGCAAAGCTTTGCCATTTTGCTGCTGGGCGCAGTGCTTTTGGGAACCGGTGTCGGGATCGCTACGCCACTGGGCTTCGCGCATCTAGCGTCTACGACTCCCGAAGAACGCATTGGGCGCACCATGGGATCCGCTGAACTCGGGCGCGAGCTCGGGGATGCCGGTGGTCCTATTCTGGTGGGGGCCGTAGCCACTGCAGTGAGCGTCTCAGCCGGCTTATGGGCCCTGGCCGGAGCAATCTTATCCACTACTTTGCTGGGAATCCTGATGCTTCGCGTGCCCGGCCCCTCATCCAAACAGGGAACAATCGCATAGAAGTCTGGAAACCGGCTAGGTGCGGTTGAAGCCGTGCGCACTTTGTACAAGGCTGGGGAGGACAAGCGAAAGGAGTACCCCGTGAAGAAAATCCTCATGGTCCTAACTAGCGTTTCCGAACTCGGTGCAGGTGGAGAACCCACCGGCTACAACGTCGCGGAAGCAGCTCATCCTTGGAAAGTCTTCAGGGATTCAGGGCATTTCGTCGACTTCGCCTCGATCAAAGGCGGGCAGCCTCCGCGGGACACAGTCGATACCGACGACCCGATTCAGGTGCAATTCACCGAAGACGAAACGACCCGGGCTGGCCTATACAACACGGCCAGGGTGGAAGTCATTGACCCCGAACAGTACGACGCGATTTATCTGGTGGGCGGTCACGGTACCATGTGGGATTTCCCCGACAACGAAGGCTTGCAAAAGCTCGTCGGGGCTATCTACAACAAGGGCGGAGTAGTCGGCGCCGTGTGCCATGGCCCGGCGGGCTTGCTCGACGTGGAACTGCACCACGGCATCAAGTTGCTCAGCGGAAAAAACGTCGCGGCCTTCACAAATGACGAGGAAGTAGCCGTCGGGAAAGATCAGATCATCCCGTTCTTCCTGGCCGACAAGCTGGCGGAGCAGGGTGCCAACCATATCGCTGCCGACAATTTTGAAGAGAACGTTCAAGTATCCGAACGTCTGGTCACCGGTCAGAACCCTGCCTCGGCTGCAGGCGTCGCTAAAGAGGTGGAGAAACTCCTCGCAGAAGTGATTCATCAGGAAAAGGCCGCCGAAGTAGCTGCGGCTGAAACCGAAGCCGATTAGAATCCGGCGTAACGCTCGCAGAAATTAGGCAGAGATCTAGCTTGAACTCGTGCCAAGGCACGGGTTCAAGCCGTTCGCCCTTCAGCGTTCAAGCAAGACTTGTTTACGCCGGTCGTTGACACGAAGAACACCCACGAATTCGCCGTCGCGCTCAAGATGCTGGTAGTGGTTGAGGTGTATCCATCCCGGCTAGCCGGGAGACCCGGCGCATTGACGCCGTTGTAAGGCTTCTGAACCCTGTTGAAACTTGATGAAATACGAAGTCAGAGTCGCTATTAGAAGTCCGTCAAAGTCCTCTGGCACTAGATCTGATTTAGTCAGGGGAAACGTGAGGTCATGCAGTCGATTGGGAGCCCAGGCGCGAGGGCAATGAGTCGCATTTGGTCGCGGCTTAGGGCGCGCATCGAGGCCCGGCCTCCGATCAGCAGTCGCATGAGGGCATGTCAGATGGAATCGAGCGCCAAGAAAACGACTGGCTGTTCCCTCCATGACAGTTTCAGGCACGAAAAATCCCCGCCTTCCAAATTGAAAGCGGGGATTTTCGCACGAGTGCGGGAGACTACTTGCGCAGGCCCAGACGCTCGATCAGCGAACGGTAACGCTCGATGTCGGTGTTCTTCAGGTAGCCGAGCATGCGACGACGACGACCAACCAGGGCCATCAGGCCACGGCGGGTGTGGTGGTCATGCTTGTGCATCTTCAGGTGCTCGGTCAGGTCCGAAATACGGCGGGACATGACGGCAATCTGAACCTCAGGCGAACCGGTGTCACCCTCGTGGGTAGCGTAAGCCTTGATGATTTCGTTCTTGATAGTGGCATCCAATGCCATAACAAACTCCTAGAGTTGGACCGCGTTCATAAGTCGGTGCAAACGCCGAAGCGTTCACGGTGGATGCTCGCAACCGCGGACTGCAGCGAGAACCATCGTCAATCATATCACCGACGGGTGCGCCGGCGGGACCTCCAGGCATGGGTGAGATAGGGCACCTGCACCTTCTCGGACCGCTGATATCCGAGGTGCTCGGTCCAGTACCATTCGAGATTTGCTTCAACCTTGGCTCGGGTTGTTCCTGTCGCCTTGCGGTAATAGCTGCGCGATTTGGTCAGCTCGATGATCTGCTGTAAATCCAAGGGCATCGACCAATGCCATATGCCGTGCTCCGGCTTGCCGAATTCCGGCCCCAAGGGAGGTTCGAGCTCCGGGCGGTGGACATCACCGGCATGCATGATCCTGGCCAACCGGTGAACCCACGGAATGGACACGTCAAGCTGGTTCCACAAGAGCGTTAGCCAGCCATGGCCATGCAACAGCCTGGCAGCTTCTGCGCTGGCTTTGGGATGATCGACCCAGTGCCAAGCCTGGGCATAGGTGACCAAGTCAAAATGGTTTTCAGCCAGGCCCGTGTCCTCCCCGGAGGCACAGTGCGTAGCTACGTCCGGCAGGCGCTTGGCCAGGACCGAAAGCATGTCCTGGGAAGGATCAACGGCGGTGGTCTCCACGCCGCGGGCCACAAGCTGTTCGGTAAAAATTCCCGAGCCGCACCCGATATCTACCGCAGTGGCAGGATGATGCTGCAGCGCAAAATCCAGTGCGGCCCCAGGATAGGACGGACGGATCTTGTCATAGCTTTCGGCATCCGACTGGAATGCCGAGGCCAACTCATCACGCCGCTGAGCGCTCACCACGAAGGCCCGCTGCGGCAGGGAAGGAATTTCTGCCATGGCTTCTAATGGCGTTCGGAAGCCAAGACTGTCCGAGCCTGGTCGACGTCTTCGGTCATTTGCTCGATCAGTGCTTCGATGCCGCGGTAGGCAACCATGGGGCGCAGGTGTGCAATGAATTCCACCACGATCTGCTGGCCGTATAGGTCGAAATCTTCCACGCCCTCTTCAGGGCGGTCGATCACGTGGGCCTCGACAACTCTCGACACTCCGTCAAAGGTGGGGTTCGAGCCCACGGAAATGGCCGCAGGCCACCGGACATCAGCCTCGTCGATGACCCAGCCGGCATATACCCCGTCAGCCGGGATGATGCCGGTAGCTTCAGGATCCAGGTTTGCGGTCGGGAACCCCAATTCGCGCCCGCGGGCGTGGCCATGGACCACCTCTCCGCGCATCCGGTGCGGCCTGCCAAGAATCCCGGCGGCGGCTTCGACGTTGCCGGCGGCAAGTTCTTCACGGACCCAGGTCGATGAGAGGCGGCGCTTGTCCCCCACATCTTCAACACCAATCACGTCAAAATCGTATTTCTTGCCCAGCTCTTGCATGTAGCCGAAGTCGCCGGAATTGTTCTTGCCAAAGCGCACATCGTGGCCAACCACTACGGCCACTGCATGCAGTTTCTCCACGATGATGGAGCGGACAAATTCTTCGGCGCTTTGCTCAGCAAAATCCAGCGTGTAATGGATCATCAAGGTGGCGTCCAAGCCAACGCCCGCCAGGGTATCAATCCGGTCGGCTATGCCCATGATCAGTTCCGGGGCATTATCCGGACGGTGGACCAATGCGGGATGCGGGTCGAAGGTAATGGCCACCGATAGGGCAGAGCGCGCTTTTGCCTGCCTCACCGCGGCATCCAGGACTTCGCAGTGCCCCAAATGAACACCATCAAAGTTGCCAATGGTCACGACAGTGGGAGCCATATCCGCGGGGACGGCGTCCAAGCCCTTCCAATAGTGCACTTTGCTCCTTTAGAAATTCTTCTGTGGCAGGCGGGAAACCCGCCGAGGCAATTCTTACACGTCTTTAGGCGCGACGCTCACTGCGGTTACGGTAAAGCCACCACAAGCCGACCATCGGAAGCACTAGTGGAATGTACCCGTAGCCTTCCCCGAATCCGCTCCACACCGAGGGGTGGGCAAAGATTTCCGGGTGCGTCAGCGACAAAATACCCACGACGATCACGCCGGCAAGCTCGATGCTCACTGCCCACAAGGACAGCAGCCAGGCCTTCGGCTTGGCCGACGACAAGGAGAAGGTCGCCAAAATGTAGATCAATCCCGAAATCAATGACAGCGTATACGCCGCGGGAGCTTCATCGAATTTGCTCGCGATCTGATACACGCCGCGGACCGTGGCGGCCAGGGCCAAGATGCCATACACGGCAATGATGACCCGTCCCAGACCGGTGGACCGGCTTGGCTTGGGTGCTTTGCCTCCGGAGCGCGCTTCTGCGGCTTGAAGGATACGCGAGTTGCGTGGCTTGTCGCCCATGGCTGTAACTCCTAGTGCCAGATCTGTTCCATGCGGAACAGCATGATGAAAGTGACCAGTGCCGAAGCGCCAAGAACCGCATTGGACCAGCGGCTCTTTTCGCTGATTGCCCAGAAGAACGCTACCGGTGGCATGACCAATGCAGTGACCAGATATCCCCAGAATTCCCACGGATCGCCCTGCACCGCATTGCCGGCCCCTTGCCTGATCGCCGCGGCAATGCCGTAGACCACCAGAAAAACCTCGGTGCAGGCGGCACCGATCAGTGCCCAATCATCGGGATGCTTCCGGATCGCCGTAGCGACCACGGCCACCACAAGGGCCAGCGCGCAGATCACTGCGCCAGCAATAAAAAATCCGTTCAAGGCAAACAACGGCTCGTCCTTTCGGGATTACTTCGCGGTGAATACGAGGGCAGTGCGAGCTTTGTCGCCCTTGTCCTCCAGCAAAGCCACCAGTACGCCGTTGGGCGCGAACGCCGCGACGGTCTGCCCCGGCTCAATATCCATGTCCAGGTGCGAGGCCGGGATGGTTCGGCCAAATGACAGCTCGATTGCTTCATCCACGCTGACCGTCCGGTTGGGGAACAAGGCAGCGGCGGCCTTTTCGATAGGCAGCATGGCAAATTCCTCTGCCAGCTTTTCGAGCGTACGGGTGAGCTCGATCTTGTATGGGCCCACCTCGGTCCGGCGCAGAGCAGTCAGGTGGCCGCCCACGTCCAGGGCCTCGCCCAGGTCGCGTGCCAGAGCACGAATGTAGGTGCCGGATGAGCATGAAACAGTGACGTCCACGTCGAGAATCTTGCCGCCGTTCTCGCGGCGGATTTCGTGGATTTCGAAGCGCGAGATGGTAACCGGGCGGGACTTGAGCTCGACCTGCTCGCCGGCGCGCACCCGCGCGTAAGAGCGCTTGCCGTCCACCTTGATGGCCGAGACTTGGCTTGGGACCTGCTCGATTTCACCGCGCAGCTTGGCCACTTCGCGCTCAATGTCTTCGTCCGAGACGGCCGCGGCAATGCGCTCGGAAATGATCTCGCCTTCGGCATCGTCGGTGACGGTGTTCTGGCCCAGGCGGATTGTGGCGGTGTAGGTCTTGTCGTGGCCGACTATGTAGGTCAGCAGCCGGGTCGCCTTGTTGACGCCGATCACCAGAACGCCTGTGGCCATCGGATCCAGGGTCCCGGCGTGGCCCACCTTGCGGGTGCCAGCAAGCCGCCGGATGCGTCCTACCACATCGTGGGAGGTCATTCCCTGATCTTTGTCGACTAATACGAGGCCCGAGGCCTGCTCTTCAGTGTTCTGCCCGGCTTTACTCACGCTTTCCAGTATATGGCTTCGGCCGGAAATTAGCCTGCCACTGGTTGCAAGCGTGGCCGATCCCACGTGCCGTTCGCTGCCATGGCACCTGAGGCGCCAGGCCTGCGCCCAGGCGACGGAAACTCATCGCAGTTGCGGTCTTCCCCTCTGGCACTGCGCGGTTCAGGGGACACTTTTTATAAGTAGTTCCAGGAGATTCCAATCCGCTTGGGCCTGTGCCCCGAATGCTTCATGAGAACCCGCTCCGCTCGGACGGGAGAAGGACCGACGACGACTGTCGCGGCGAAGCAAGGAGAACATCATGAAGCGCACATACAGCAAGGTCGCTGGGGCTTTCGGGATCATCGCGGCCGCCGCCATGGGACTCAGCGCCTGCTCCACCGGTTCGGAAACCATGGAATCGCCAATGGCATCCACCTCGGAATCCAGCTCCCCGATGGCCAGCGAATCAGCCATGGATCCAGCCGGCAATCTCGTTGGATCCGGCTGCGCCGCCTACGCCGAAGCCGTCCCGACAGGTGATGGTTCGGTCGCCGGAATGGCACAGGACCCTGTGGCCGTAGCAGCATCGAACAACCCGCTGCTGACTACCTTGACCGCAGCCGTCTCCGGCAAGCTCAACCCGGATGTGGACCTGGTGGACACCCTTAACGGTGGCGAATTCACTGTTTTCGCACCGGTTGATGATGCGTTCGCCGCGATCCCCAAGGATGATCTTGCTGCCGTCGCCAAGGATGCCGACACCCTGACCAGCATCTTGACCTACCACGTTGTCCCCGGCCAGATTGCTCCAGAGGATCTATCCGGAAAGCTCGCCACCGTCCAGGGCGGGGATGTTGAAGTCACTGGCAGCGGTGATGATCTCGAAGTCAACGGTGCTTCGGTTATCTGCGGTGGAGTGCAGACGGCCAACGCGACCGTGTACCTGGTGGACACCGTCCTGATGCCTCCGGCAAAGAAGTAGCTTCCACTCAAGGAAGGCCGCGGGCAACCGGCACGAAGGTGATGCATGGAGTCCACTCCAGGCATCACCTTTGGCGGTGAAGCGGGCTCTTCGTGCCTTGGCCATTGCGATACGCAAAACGCCACGCCACAGGAGACAAGCAGAATGATACAAATGCGTGAGACTCTTAGATTCATGAGTTCAAATAGGCTCGATGCGAAGGAAGACGACACCGTGCAGACGCCAGACGCCCTGATGCAACAGGTCGCGCTGGGGCACGAATCCGCCTTCGAGTTGCTCTACGACGCCATGGCATCCCGGGTTTTCGGACTGGTTTTGCGGGTGCTCAGGGACAATGCGCAGAGCGAAGAGGTCACTCAGGAAGTATTCGTCGAGGCGTGGCAACAGGCACGGCGCTTTGATCCAGTGCGTGGCAGCGCGGCTTCCTGGCTGCTGACCATTGCCCATCGCCGGGCGGTGGATCGGGTCCGTTCCAGCCAAGCGAGCCAGGACCGGGATTTGCGCATTGGAATCAAGGAATTCCAGGACAGCTACGACGATGTGGAAGAAAACGCCATCTTGCATGATGAGTCCCTCCGCGTAGCCCAGGCGTTGCAGCGTCTCACCCAGGCCCAGCGCGAAGCCATACATCTTGCATACTTTGGCGGGTATACGCACATGGAAGTCGCGGAGCTGCTGAAGATCCCGGTGGGAACAGCTAAAACGCGAATACGCGACGGAATGAACAAACTTCGAGAACTGATGGGAGTAGCGTGATGGATAAGCATGAGAATGAGCTGGCCAACAGCTTCGCCCTGGACGCTCTGGGAGACAAAGAGCGCGAAGAGCTCCTGCACGGCCAAGCGCCTTCCCCGCAAGCACGCGGGGAACTGGACGCCCTGCAGGAAACCGCTGGGCTGCTCGGCCTTGCGGCCGCGCCCGTCGCTCCCCCGGCACGGCTCAAGAACAGCGTCATGGACGCCATTCGCCAAACCAAGCAGCTGGAACCGGTTGAGGATATTTCCTCCGTCGCGGACAGCACGTCAGCAGCGGATTCCTCTCCGGCGGCTGAACAGGAATCCGAGCCCTCTGATCCACCGGCCTCAGTTGAACATGGCGGGGGCCGCGGAACTCAACGGTTCTTCGCCCTGGCCGCCGGCGTCCTGCTGTTGGCTGCGGTAGCTCTGGGCGGCTTGGCCATCAACCAGAATTCCGAGCAGCGCGAACTGGAAAGCCAGATGGCAGCCATGGCTGCTCATCAAGAAGAGCTGGCCAGGATCATCAGCGCCCCCGACACGCAGTCCAAGACGCAGACCCTGGAAGACGGTGCCCGGATCACCCTTTCCTACTCGGCGGGTGAAGGGCTCATGGCGGTGTCGACCTCCGGGATGCCGAGCCTGCCCAGCGACAAGGGGTACGAGCTGTGGCTGATTTCTTCTGACGGAGCGGTTTCGGCAGGAATGCTTGACGGCAGCAATGCCAACGGCATGATGCTGGTTTCCGACCCCATGAAGGGAATGACCCATTTCGGGATCTCCGTGGAGCCAGCGACGGGCTCACCCGCCCCGACCACAGATCCGATCATGGTCCAGTCTCTCTGATCCGGCAGGAATTCTTGTAGCCGAATCCAATCCATTTCATTGGCTGTTCCGAAAACACTGTGAGTGGTTGTTCCCCTGCACACCGCAGGGGAACATGGATCGCAACGCATGAGGTGAGTAGCAGTGGGTATTCCGAAGAAGGCCAGCAGCAAGGTTCTTGTTTTTCACGCAATTGCCGGGTTCTGTTCGGCAGCAGTCATGTTTGCCGTTGCACAGTTTGCCTCGGCGTTCGTCAGCAGCGCTTCCTCGCCGTTCTTCGCGCTGGGCTCGGCCATCATCGATTTGACTCCGCCATGGCTCAAGGACTTCGCCATCGCGACCTTCGGCACCAATGACAAGCTCGCCTTGTTCGTCTCCATCGGCATCGTGGCAACACTGCTGGCTGCCCTGATCGGAGTGCTGGCCAAACGGAGCTTTGCCTGGGCCTGCACCGTCATCGTGGCCCTCGCCGTCGTGTTGGGCAGCGCTGTGGCAGCTCGTGCGTCAACCGGCATCCTCGATATTGTTCCGACAGTGCTCGGTGCCATTGCCGGCATCGGGATTCTGCGTTGGCTTACCAATCTGGCCGGGTCCGCGGCCCCGGGAGTGCCAGCCGGTGCAAGCTCCCACAACAATGCCCCTGACACTGGCACCAGCCGCAGGAACTTCCTGCTGGGCTCGGCTGCGTCGCTTGCTGCTGCGGCCCTGGCCACCGGCGTTTCCACGTCGTTGTCGGCAACCCGCAATATGGCTGCCGCTGCCCGCAAGGCGCTGCGGCTGCCAGCGGCCCGCACAAAGGTCAAGGATCTGCCCCCAGGCGTCCAGATTGACGAGCCCGGCATGCCGCGCTTCATCACTCCCAACCCGGATTTCTACCGGATCGACACCGCGCTGTCGGTACCCCAGATTGACCCATCCCAGTGGTCCCTGCGCATCCACGGCATGGTGGAGAACGAATTCACGCTGAACTTCGACGAGCTGATGGGCGAAGAACTCGTGGAAACCTATCTCACGTTGACCTGCGTTTCCAACCCTGTGGGCGGCGACTTGGTCGGCAATGCCAAGTGGCTGGGCTATCCGCTGCGCAAGCTCTTGGAGCGGGCAGCTCCGCAAGCCGGAGCCGACATGGTCCTGTCCACCTCCCATGACGGATTTAGTGCATCCACGCCACTGGAAGTCCTCACCGATGACCGGATGGCCTTGCTGGCCGTGGGCATGAACGGCGAGCCATTGCCGTTCGAGCACGGCTTCCCGGTGCGCATGGTGGTTCCCGGACTCTACGGCTACGTCTCGGCCACTAAATGGGTGATCGATTTGGAAGTGACGAGGTTCCAGGACAAAACGGCCTACTGGACCACGCGCGGATGGTCAGAACGCGGCCCCATCAAGATGTCCTCGCGGATCGATACCCCGCGGCCCTTTGCCAAGGTCCCTTCGGGAGAGGTTGTGCTTGGCGGAACAGCCTGGGCCCAGACCCGGGGCATTTCGCGGGTACAGGTGCAGATCGATGACGGCCCGTGGGAAGATGCGCAACTGGCCGACGAGGCCACCGTGGATACCTGGCGGCAGTGGCGCCATGTCTGGTCCGGGGCACGCCCCGGAATGCACACTGGCCGGGTGCGGGCCTATGACGCATCCGGAGAACTGCAGACCAGCGACAGGGCCAATCCAGCCCCCAATGGTGCCAGCGGCTGGCATCAGGTGCAATTCTCGGTGGAATGACCCCGCCGATATTCAGGGTCTTTCCGCCAGCGCCAGCAGCCTGTGGTCTTCGCTAGGCTTCGGACGGACGACGAGCGAGCCACTTTTCACGGGCCAAGGCAACGCCTGGTCCTTGCAGCAGTTCCCAGCGCGGTGCCCGTCCGGCGCGCAACATGACCAGTTCGGCAATGGGACCGGAGATCTCCTCGCCGCTTCTCTGGCTGTAATCTGTGTCAGTTGCGCTCATGCGCAGGGATTTGAGCATGGGGCGGCTTCCGAACAAAAGTCCCGTGTGCGCTAACCGGTGTGCGACCTCCACTGCGGCTTCCAGAGGCATGTCGTGCTCAATGGACAAGGGGCGAACGATGTCCTGGAAATGCACCAAGGAATCGGTCAGGGTTTCGCGCATGCTCACCACGGCCGGTCCGCGAGGCACCGTTGCAAAGCGATCGAACTGGCTGAGTATGGATGCCGCCCCAGCCCGTCCACGCCGCTGCCCGTCATGCAGCGTCGTCCCGTTGTGGCCGTAGCGCAGCATCTGCGGCATCAGTTTCAGGATGGCGACGGGGCCCAGCTGCGGAGCACTGATCATGTGAGCGGCCACGTCCTGCACCGTCCACCCGACGCAAAGTGATGGCGTCGACCATTGCCCGGGATCCAGACTGCGCAGAATTCCTGCAAGCTGCAATCGCTGCTCAATGACGGTTTCCCAGACCTGCCCCTTGTTCATCACTCACGCACCTTCCAAAGTAGTCAGTGACTCTGACTAAATAGTCAGCTATTCTGACTACTATGTCAATGGAATCGCCCCAGGAAATTTCGGTTGGAACGCTTTTATTCATTGCGCAACGGGCTTTCGAAGAAGAAATCGTCACGACTCTGCACGAACAGGGATTCGAGTTCACCCTGGCTCAGGCCAGGCTGGGCGCGCGCATAGCCGAGAACGGCAGTCGGCTGACCGACCTAGCCGACGCCGCTGGCATTACGAAACAAAGCGCCGCCTACCTGCTCAAGGAACTGGAGCACGCGGAACTGATTGAAAGGCATCCAGATCCTACTGATGCTCGCTCGCAACGAGTACTGCTGACCGATCGGGGCCATGCCGCCCAGCGGGCCGCTCGCGGTATTGAACGAGGCATCGAGCACCGCTGGTCGCAGCTGATCGGCGCCGCAGACTTCGCGCACTTGAAGAGAATCCTGGGAAGCTTGCGCCCGCACCTGGATCGGCATCAGCCAGAGGCAGACTAGGATTCCACGTGCTGCAGGAGTACTGCGCTGGCCGGCCAATTCCCCTGCACCCGGGATCAATTGCCCTTTGCTTGCCCGGTGTTCTTGAAGCACCCGAGGCTCGCCCCAGCGCCTTGGCCACGTGGACCAGGTCGCCGCGGAAGCACCACTTCGCGTGGCGGGCTATTGGCTGCGCAGCGCCTTGATGACCTTCTCGACCCGGCGCGTTCTGGTGTCCTCGCCGCGGGCTGCCACGATGGGATCCACGTGGCCTCGCTGCTTGCTGTAGGACAGCTTGTTCCAGGCTTCAAGGAGCTCTGGCTCTGCGGAAAGCAGCACGGCCAGCGGTTCAGGTACTTCGACGGTCCGCGGCTCTTCGTCCAGTTCGAGGTTGACCCTGACGTCGTCGCCCGCCCCTTTGCCCGTGGCCGCCCTGGTTTCAGCGTTGAAGGAAATAAGGAACTGCCCGTGCATGGAAGAAATGCTGTTCCGGTAGGTGTAGTCCCCGTCAATGCACACAACGACCGGGACGCGTTTGCCACGGCCGAATCCGAGCACGATGTCATCGGGAACGACGATGCCCACGTTGTTCCCGCCAGTGGCGCTGAGCGTTGTAGTGAATTCTGGCATGTGCGGCACCTTTGGTCGGATCCGGCGGTTTCTGACCACGCTATCCCACGGCCTGCCCGGCGACCAGCCCCTTTCCGGGATTCCCGCTTCGCTATGCGGGGAACCGGGATTAAAGCACAACGCCCCGGCCAGCACGCGATGCGTGTTGTCCGGGGCGGCTGCTCGGGAAGGGTCCAGCGCAGAAGCCCTTAGGCTTCTTCGGCGTCCTCGTCCTTCTTGTATGGGTCCTGGTCACCGGCGAAGTCCTTGCCTTCGCGCAGCGCCGCAACCTCGGCGTCCTTTTCGCGGGCCTTGGCCAGCAGCTCCTCCAGATGCGAGGCACCCTCGGGGATTTCGTCAGCAACGAAAGCCAGCGTCGGGGTCAGGCGAATGGTCAGATTGCGGCCCAATTCCTTGCGCAGTGCACCGCCACGCTTCTCGAGCATGGCAGCGACGTCTTTCTTCATCTCGTCATCGCCGAAGACTGTGTAGTACACCGTGGCGTGCTGCAGGTCGTTGGTGACGCGGGCGTCGGTCACGGTGACATTGTCGATGCGCTCGTCCTTGATGACATTGCGCAGCGACTGGGCCATGAGGACCTGCACGCGCTTGGCCAGGCGTGCGGCGCGGGCTGAATCAGCCATGGTTTTCTCCTAATGGTTCAAAACTCGTGGGCGCTTGACCAAAGCCTATCGGTCAAACGCCCACGAATCAGTGAGTCACACTGCTAATTGCTGGTGAGCAATTAGTCGCGTGGCTTTTCGCGCATCTCGAAGGTCTCGATGATGTCGCCTTCCTTGATGTCGTTGAACGACCCCAGGCCGATACCGCATTCGAAGCCCTCGCGGACCTCGGTGACATCGTCCTTTTCGCGGCGCAGCGAGTCAATCGACAGGTTGTCGCCCACGACGTTGCCGTCGCGTACCAGGCGTGCCTTGGAATTGCGCTTGATGCTGCCCGAGCGGATGATCGAACCGGCAATGTTGCCGAACTTCGAGGAACGGAAAACCATGCGGATCTCGGCGGTACCGAGGGCCACTTCTTCGTATTCCGGCTTGAGCATGCCCTTGAGCGCAGCTTCGATGTCGTCGATTGCGGAGTAGATGACCGAGTAGAAGCGCATATCCACGCCTTCTTTGTCAGCCAGTTCAGACACGCGCTCGGCTGGGCGGACGTTGAAGCCAATGATGATGGCATTGTCCACGGTAGCCAGGTTGACGTCGTTCTGGGTGATAGCACCCACGCCGCGGTGGATAACGCGCAGCTGAACGTCGTCGCCGACCTCGATCTTCATCAGCGAGTCTTCCAGTGCTTCGACAGCACCGGAAGCGTCACCCTTCAGGATCAGGTTCAGGGTATCGATCTTGCCATCTGCAACGGCCTTGTCGAAGTCTTCCAGCGTGATGCGCTTGCGGCGCTTGGCCAGCATGGCGTTGCGCTCTGCGGTTTCGCGCTTGTCAGCGATCTGACGGGCGGTGCGCTCGTCTTCGGTGATCAGGAAGCCGTCACCGGCGCGAGGCACCGAGGACATGCCCAGGACCTGAACCGGACGCGAAGGCAGTGCCACGTCCAGGTTCTCGCCGTTTTCATTGAACATTGCACGCACGCGGCCGTGGGCGGTGCCCACCACCATGGTGTCGCCAACGCACAGGGTACCGGACTGAACCAGAACGGTAACCACCGAGCCGCGGCCCTTGTCCAGGTTCGCTTCAATGGCTACACCACGAGCGGACTTGTCCGGGTTGGCCTTCAGTTCCAGCACGTCGGAAGTCAGCAGGACGGCGTCGAGCAGATCGTCGATACCCTGCTTCTGCAGTGCCGAAACCTTCACGAACATGGTGTCGCCACCGTATTCCTCGGGAACCAGGCCGTACTCGGTCAGCTGGCCCATGACCTTGTCAGGGTTGGCGCCTTCCTTGTCGATCTTGTTCACTGCGACGATGATCGGCACGCCAGCAGCCTGTGCGTGGTTCAGTGCTTCCACGGTCTGCGGCATAACGCCGTCGTCCGCTGCAACAACCAGCACGGCCACGTCGGTGACCTCGGCACCACGGGCACGCATGGCGGTGAACGCCTCGTGGCCCGGGGTATCGATGAAGGTCATCGCGCGATCGCGGCCCTCATGGATGTGGTTGATCTGGTAGGCACCGATGTGCTGGGTGATGCCGCCGTGCTCGCCCTCGATAACGTTCGACTTGCGGATAGCATCCAGCAGTCGGGTCTTACCGTGGTCGACGTGGCCCATGATGGTGATGACCGGGGCGCGCTCTTCGAGCACGTCTTCGCCTTCAGCCTCAAGTTCGGCATCCAGATCCAGGCCGAAGCCTTCGAGCAGTTCCTTGTCCTCGTCCTCCGGGGAGACGACCGAAACCTTGTAGCCCAGCTCTTCGCCGAGCACTTCGAAGGTTGCCTCGTCCAGGGACTGGGTGGCCGTAGCCATTTCGCCGAGGTGGAACAGCACGGTGACCAGTGCTGCCGGGTTGGCGCCGATCTTGTCAGCGAAGTCGGTGATCGAAGCACCGCGACGCAAACGGATCTCGGTGTCGCCGGTACCGCGAGGTACGTTCACACCGCCCAGGCTTGGAACACTCATCTGCTCCAATTCCTGGCGCTTTGCGCGCTTGGACTTGCGCTGCTTGCCGCGACCGGCGCCTCCCTTGCCGAAAGCGCCGCCAACGCCACCGCGACCACGTGGTGCACCTGGGCGGAAGCCGCCACCGGTACCGCCGCCGCCGTTGCCGCCGCCACCTGGGCGACCGCGTCCACCGCCACCGGCACCTGGACGTCCGCCACCGGCTGGTGCTGGACGATCAGTGCGGTTAGGCATCATGCGCGGGGTGGCAGTGGTTCCAGCGCCAGCGCCTGCGCCTGGACGTGGACCGCCGGCACCTGCACCAGCTGGACGTGGACCACCCTGGCCGGCTGGGCGTGGGCCGCCCTGGCCTGCTGGACGCGGGCTGCGCTGGCCGTCGCGTGCTGGACGTGGACCGCCCTGTGCATCACGTGGTGGACGTGGACCGCCCTGGCCCTGTCCTGCTGGACGCGGGCCGCGCTGGCCGTCACGCGGTGGACGCGGGCCACCCTGGCCGCCTTCGCCGCGCATTCCCTGCTGGGAGGAGAACGGGTTGTTGCCTGGGCGTGGGCCACTTGGGCGCGGGGCGCCCGGACGTGGTGCACGGTTGCCATCGCGATTCTGGCCACGACGTTCGCCGGAGTCAGTCGAACGCATGCCCTGCTGGGATGAGAACGGGTTGTTGCCTGGACGTGGTGCCCCTGGCTTTGGTGCTGGCTTGCTGCCTGGCTTTGGTGCTGCGCCAGGCAGTGGTGCACCCGGGGTAGCCTTGGCTGCCGGTGCCGCCGGTGCTGCAGGGGCGGCCGGCTGGGCCGGTGCCGGGGTTGCTGCTGCTGGCTTGGCAGCAGGCTTTGCTGCAGAGCTTGCAGCTGGCTTGGAAGCCGGCTTTGGCGCACCCGGGGTTGCCGGCTTTGCGGATGCCGGCTTGGCAGCTGCCGCATTGTTGGAACCTGGGAAAGCATCGCGCAGCTTGCGCGCTACTGGAGGTTCAACGGTCGAGGATGCCGAGCGAACGAATTCGCCCATGTCCTGCAATTTGGTTAGTGCTTCTTTTGAAGTGATTCCGAGCTCTTTGGCGAGCTCGTGAACGCGGGGTTTAGCCACATCTCTCCTGTATTGATGTGATCTGCTCAAACCCCGGCTTCAAAGAAAAATCTTTAATCAGGAGGTCTGGCAAATCAGCTGTGTAATTCGTGAAATTCTTCCGTCGCACGGTGGATCACGCAGAACTGATAATTCATCGTTGTGCGCTCAACATTGCCGACTCATCGGGTTGCCATCAGATTTCTGACCCGCTTTCATCATGTTTGCCAGATTGCTGGCGTGCTGCCAGCTGATCTTCGTATGCAGCGAATTCCTGCACAACCTGCGAATCGTCCACGGCGGACCGGAAGGTCCTCGCGAACGCCTTTCGCTGTACAGCTTGCCGCACACACTTTTCTGAACCGTGGGTCCAGGTTCCTCGCCCAAAGGCAGAACCCTGCAGATCCAGGCTCACCACACGCGGTGATGCGCCTTCCTTGAGAACCCAACGGAGCAGCTCGTTTTTACCGGTAACAGTTCGACAGCCAATGCACGTTCGTTGCTGATGCAGCTTCATGCGAGCGCCGTCGCCACCTTCCCTAGTTATGCGAGCCAACTACTAGTCTAGCGCGTTTGGCAGCCATAGCGCGCATGAGTTGTGGCTCACACAGCGCCAGGCGGCCGGACGCTCGACTAGCTTTTCCTGGAACAGCAGCTTTAGAGCTGTGGCTCCTTGCCACCGGAGGCCGCCAGGATGTCAATGCGCCAGCCGGTCAGCTTGGCGGCCAGGCGGGCGTTCTGCCCTTCCTTGCCGATAGCCAGCGACAGCTGGGAGTCGGGAACCACGACGCGGGCACGGCGTTCGGCCTCATCCAGGATCTCTACCGAGACAACCTTGGACGGCGACAGGGCCGCTGCGATGAACTTCGCTGGATCCTCGTTGTAGTCAACGATGTCGATCTTCTCGTCGTTCAGCTCGTTCATCACGGCGCGCACTCGGGTGCCCATTTCGCCAATGCAAGCGCCCTTGGCGTTAACGCCAGGCTTGGTGGCCTGCACGGCGATCTTGGTGCGGTGTCCGGCCTCGCGTGCCAGCGCCTCGACAACAACGGTGCCGTCGGCGATTTCTGGAACTTCCATTTCGAACAGCAGTCGCACCATGCCCGGGTGCGAACGCGACAGCGTCACTGCCGGACCCTTGTTGCCGCGCTCGGCGGAAACCACGAAGGCACGAAGGCGATTGCCGTGAATGTACTTCTCGCCTGGGGACTGCTCTACCGGTGGCAGCAGCGCCTCAAGGTCGCCGATCTTCACCTGCACCATATGCGCCGAGTAGCCCTGCTGGATCACGCCGGAGATCAAGGTGCCCACGCGTGCGGAGAATTCCCCGACGACCTGTGCATCCTCGGCTTCGCGCAGTCGCTGCATGATGACCTGGCGTGCGGTCGAGGCGGCAATGCGGCCAAAACCGTGTGGAGTGTCATCGAATTCGCCGAGCAGAACACCAGCGTTGTCGCGGTCCTCCACCATGATGGCTACATGGCCGGTGCTGCGCTCAATGTGGGCGCGAGCCCCCGGCATGGCGCCTTCGGTCTTGTTGTAGGCCAGCAGCAACGCCGACTCGATGGTCGGAATCAGGACATCCATGGGGATGTCGCGGTCTTTTTCCAGAATGCGCAGTGCGTTGAGATCAATATCCACGCTTAGCCCTCCAAATCTTCAGAATCAACGGTGTCTAATAGTGCGTCATCGAAGTTCAGTTCTGGATCGACAACAGCTTTACGGATATTTTCAAAAGCCTGGAGGGCCGGGTCAAGAACCTTGGTCTTCATGCCTTTTTTGGCCGGCTCGCGGTGCTCGGCAACCAGGACATCATCATCGTTGACTTCAAGCAGGCGTCCGCGAAGCTTGGTTCCATCGCTGAGCGAGATTTTGACCATGCGGTTGATGGCTCGCACCCAGTGGCGATGCGCCGTCAGCGGGCGGGAGAGGCCAGGCGAGCTCACTTCAAGCTCATATGGATCTGCAGATGCGTAGGCAGCATCTTTGTCCAGTGCATTGGAGATGGTGGTGGTAACTTCACCGAGTTCATCGAGATTCACCGAATCGCGGCCGTCGGCCTTGTCGACGATGATCTGAACGATCATCTGCTTGCCGGAGGGGCGCAAAGCGACTTCTTCTAAGAGAAGCCCGTGGGATTCTACTTCCTTGGAAAGCAATGCAGTCAGTCGCTGCGCTTCCTGTTCGGTATCGGCCGGCATTCCGGTCATGGATATCCTCCCACGCTATTCGATGTTGTCCTTTAAGCCTATAGTGCCTTTCGCCCGTTGAGAACTGCCAAACCGTCTCAGGTGAAAGAACTCACGCACTTTTTCTTTCAGTGGTGGCGCGCAACACCACTATTGCCTGAAATCACCGGCCGATCATGGCATGATCGAATCGCTATGACTGAAAATTCTCCTCATAATTCCCGCCGCAGGAAGACAACAGCGCACCGCGCACCGGGCTGGATCGCTCCTGCGCTGGCTGGCGCAGTGGCGGTTGCCGTGACGTGGGGAATCGGCAGTACCTTGTTCCACGGCGCATTGGTCGATCACGGACTGCCGGAACAAGTCAAAGATGCATCCGACGACGAACGCACCATGTGGGTTCAAGGTGCCGCGTTGGCCGATCTGGCCGCGCGGGCCAACAAGCTGGCCGAACTGGCCCAAGGCCAGGAATCCGAAGCACTCGCAATTCTGGGAACCTCTTTGTCCCAGGGCGCTGCCCTGCTTGGCGAATTGCAATTCGAAGAAGAGTCTCCCGCGCCGGTTGCGCAAAGCTACTCCCCCGAACTGGTTAAAGCCCTGGTGCAGGACGTAGCGAATTTCTCCGCTTCGATGCCCGCTTTTGAGGATCCCTCCATGGAACGCAATGAGTTGCTCGCGCAGATCGCGTTCCAAACGAACTTTGACGCGCGCGATGCCTTGCAGGCCCTCGGCGAGAAAGACACTCCCAAACTCGCCAAGCCCCTGAGCAGATCAGCAGACGAGGGCAATTCCGATCAGGTCGGCTGCTTGCCTTCCCCCGATTTGCTTGATCCGGCCGCCAAGGCTGGTGAACCGGACGACTTTGAACCGGTCGCCGTTGCCCGCGCATTGGATCGTGGCTACGCATTGGACTTTGTCCTCCAGCTGCGCGCGGCCCGTGGCACGTCCTCGCAAGTTGACGGAATTGAAGAACGACGCACCGCGCTGGGCAAGCAGCTAAACAGCCTGCGATCGGTGGTTGACCAGAAATGCGGCGATCTGCGCCAGCCAGCCTATGCCCTGCCCAAAAACGGGCTGAAGGACCTGGGCAAAGTCGTTGCCAACGCGCAAGAAGACTTTGACCGGGCTCTGGTCACCGCAGCGGGCAACGCCGATGGAGAAGCTGGGACGCGCATCGCAACGCTGGCGTATGAAGTACTCAGCGGCCCCTCGGCTGCCAATTCGGATCAGCGGATCCTGGAATCCGGAACGGGTGTCAGCTGACCCTGTGTGCATGAGGGATTCCTTTCACACTGGCACTGACGTCCGTATTACAAAATAATCACAACGGTATTTTTCTGCTTCATACATCGTGGAATGAACTGGATTAAATCCGGAGGCAATCGACCACCTTCGTGATGATCATTTGCATCTGCTCGCATATCTGGCATGACGGCAATTCCCACGTGAACGACCATGCCAATGTACGTTTTTTCATTGCACACAGGGTCGCATTCCGTATCGAATAGGACGGCGCATTGCCGGTTCATGCGAAAAATAAAAATTACGCAAATTCTCTCCAGGCATTCGCCCCTCGCAATTCATCCAATAAACAGCTATGGTGAAATCAAGTGCCGGAGGTTCGAGATTTGACTCCACCATTTAGCCAGGGAGAAACAGTCCGTATCGAGGCATCAGCGTGGGGATCCAGACACTCGTTACAACTTCGTAAACAGGAGGATGGATAATGCCAGGTCGATTTGTGCGATCAAAAATTGCGCAATTAGTCAGCGAAATCATCAGTTCAAGGCAAGGCCGCGCCCAGCTCAGCGCGCACGGTTGGGTACAGGGAATGCCCATCGTCATCGCGCAGCCAGACGAACAGCTCAGCGATGTCATGTCCCTCGTCGCCGCGCACCAGCCACCGGTATTGGTAGCCACCATCGATCCAGAGAATGGCGATCTGTGGTTCATGTATGTGTCCATCGGCTGCGTTGCCCTGCAAGTTGTAGAGCCACTGCCGCATAACACCAGCATTGGAGAGCTGTACCACTCGGCATCGCGGGCGAGTTTCTTGACGTTCCGCATTGACCAGATGACAGCCAGTTCGGTAGTTCATGCCATTGCGCCACAGCACGTCAGGCACCTCGCAGGTTATACGACCGTCGAGGCCTCTACCTCACGCACCGTCTAGAGCGGGCGCCTTCCCCGGCTCACTGTCCGGCAAAAATCATGTCTGCACCGAGCTTGACGATTAGCGCGCTGACTACGACGACAAATACGATGCGGATAAAAGCACTGCCCTTGGAAATAGCCATGCGTGCTCCAAGGTAGCCACCGATCATATTCATCACGCCCATGGCTACCCCTAGGCCGACCAGCACATGTCCGGTGGGGACGAACAAAAGCAAGGCGCCGAGATTCGTGCACAGGTTGACGATTTTGGCCTTTGCAGAGGATTGCAAGAAGTTGTAGCCAAGAACGGTCACCATGGCAATGATCAGGAAAGAGCCAGTGCCCGGGCCAACCATTCCGTCATAGCCGCCGATAATCAGGCCGATCAAGATGGCCCTGAGATAATGCTGGTGCCCGGTGTAGCGAAGGCGGGAAAGCTCTCCGGCCTTTGGCTTAAAAATCGTGAATAGCAGAACCGCAATCAATGCGGCGATAATGATCGGCTTGATTGCTTCGGATGGCAGCAACGTAGCCAGGGCCGCCCCACCAAAAGCACCGATCAGTGCTGTCAGCGCCATCGGTATCGCGGTTTTCAAGTCCGGGCTGGTCCGCCGGTAGTAGGTAATGGCACTGGTAGTGGTGCCAAAGATCGACCCCAGTTTATTGGTGGCCAGCGCTTGAACCGGGGTAATTCCGGGAAAAAGAAGCAGCGCGGGCAATTGAATGAGGCCTCCGCCGCCAACTACCGCGTCGATCCATCCGGCCCCCAAGGCTGCCAGTAAAAGCAGGGCCAAGGGCCAGAAGGATACGGGTTCACCGTTGACGGACAGGAATTCCACTATCTCTTGCACCGCGCTACTCCCCTATTCAGTTATTTTCAAGGAGCTCAGGCAGTCAGCTCTTCAACAACATCCTCGACCTTGACGTCGCGGCGTTCGCCGGTGGCCCGATCCTTGACCTCAACCACGCCATCAGCCAAGCCACGGCCAACAACGACGATAGTTGGAATCCCGATCAGTTCGGCATCCGAGAACTTCACGCCAGCCGAAAGCTTTGGACGGTCGTCAAGGATGACGTCCTGGCCCGAAGCTTCAAGCTCGGCAGCCAGCTTTTCAGCGGCCTCGAGCATCTCTGCCCCCTTGCCGGTGACAACAATGTGCACATCGGCCGGCGCAATCTGCTTAGGCCAGGCCAGACCGTTCTCATCGTGGTAAGCCTCAGCCAGGGCAGCCACAGCGCGGGTGACACCGATGCCGTAGGAACCCATGGTGACAACCTGCAGCTTGCCGTTCTGGTCCAGCACCTTCAGATCCAGTGCCTTGGCATACTTGCGGCCAAGCTGGAAGATGTGTCCCATTTCGATACCGCGCTCGGTGCGCAGCGGGCCGGAGCCATCCGGTGCCGGATCGCCTTCGAGGACGTTGACCGCTTCGATGGTTCCATCAAACGCGAAGTCGCGGCTGGCTACCAGGCCGAAGACGTGCTTGCCGTGCTCGTTGGCGCCGGTGATCCAGGTGCTGCCAGAAACCACGCGTGGATCAACCAGGTAGGTGATTCCGCCTTCGGTCTCCTTGCCCAGCAGCTGCTGGTCCAGTCCAAGAGCTGGGCCCAGGTAACCGGTGACGATCTCCGGGTGGCTCTTGAGGTCTTCAGCGGTGGCCTGCTCAACGGAAACCTCGCCGTTGATGCCCAGGGCGACACCGATGGTTGCTTCCAGACGCTTCTCGTCCACCTGGCGGTCGCCTGGCACGCCAAGAACGACCAAGTGGCGGTTGCCCTCTGGATCGATGACAGCCAGCACCACGTTCTTCAGGGTGTCCTTGGCTTCCCACGCACGATCCTGGCGAGGGCGCAGCTCATTGGCGGCCGCAACCAGGGTATCGATGGTCGGGGTGTTAGGCGTCTCGACGACTTCGAAGGCAGGAGCCGCGGTGTAGTCGATGTCGTCCGGCACCACAGTAGTGACAGCTTCAACGTTGGCCGCGTAGCCACCGGGCGAGCGGACAAAGGTGTCCTCGCCGATGGCGGTTGGGTGCAAGAACTCTTCGGACTTCGAACCGCCCATGGCACCTGCCTGGGCGAAAACAGGAACAACTTCCAGGCCAAGGCGCTGGAAAATCTTCAGGTAGGCACCGCGGTGAGCCATGTAGGCCTCGTCCAGTCCGGCATCATCAATGTTGAAGGAGTAGGAGTCCTTCATGATGAATTCGCGGCCGCGCAGCAGGCCCGCGCGCGGGCGAGCTTCGTCGCGGTACTTGTTCTGGATCTGGTAGAGGTATACCGGCAGGTCCTTGTAGGAGTTGTACAAGTCCTTGACCAGAAGGGTGAACATTTCCTCGTGGGTCGGTGCCAAGAGGTAGTCGGCTTCTTTGCGGTCCTTCAGACGGAACAGGCCATCACCGTACTCAGTCCAACGGCCGGTCTGCTCATATGGTTCGCGCGGCAGCAGCGCAGGGAAATGCACTTCCTGGCCGCCGATGGCGTTCATTTCCTCGCGCACAATAGCTTCAACACGCGCAAGGACTTTCAAACCCAGCGGCAACCAGGTGTAGATGCCCGGGGCCGCACGGCGGATATAACCGGCGCGTACCAACAGCTTGTGGCTGGCGACTTCGGCGTCAACCGGATCTTCACGCAAGGTGCGCAAGAAGGTAGTGGAAAGCTTCAAAACCACTCGGGGGCGTCCTATTCCGTCCGTCGACGACCGAAAAGTATTTTCGGTGTCGACTAGCTATGCAAAATCAATGGGTTTTCGGCCGTAAAGTCGACCGATTCCAATGCTACCGCTTCGGGCCACTTCCCAATAAATTCAAGGGCTACGAGCTGGCTCGTGTTGCGAAAAGCGCCAATAGGAATCCAGACCTGAACGATCCAAAAAACGGTTTTTCCCAGCCAGATGGCATTCGAGGGCCGCACTACCGCGATTCACGGTTAGGATGCCAGGTCTCGGCGAACGCGTCCGCCGATGCTGCAGGGGCAGTGAAGTGGCCAGTAAAACCGAAAGGCTCCCGCCGGTCCCATGAAGGAATCCGGAGAGAGCCAAACGTAGGGGGAGTTCCTACTTAGCTGCCGACTTAACTTCAGCAACAGCCTTGTTCAATTCACCCGTGAGCTTGTCCAGCACTTCTGCTTCTGGTGTGTCTCCGCCACCCGAGTAAACGACCATCACAGCATTAGCCCCGACCAGGCCCTGCATCTGGTAAGAACCGCCCGGGACCTCGGTACCGTTAACGGTCATGCTGGTCTGGGTGGCAATGGTGGTATCCGCATCAGAGCTGGCGTCAAGGACCTTGGCCGAAGCTGAAATCTCCTGGCCCGACATGGACATCGTGAACTTGTCGCAGCCCTGCAAATCCTTGCTTTCGGCCATGGACTTTGCTTGCTCAAGCTTGGTTGAATCCTCGTAGCCGAGCACCGAGTACGTCGTGGACTCCATGCCCTCGCCGGGGACGATCGCGACAGCCATGTTGGTGCCTTCAAGATCCTGCGTCCCCTGCTGTGCCACGAATTCGGCGCACTTTTCGGGGCTGATGTTCATTTGCTCAATCAATTTCTTCGATTCAGGCAATGACGCCTTAATCGTGTCGCCATCCAGAACCTGTGCCTTGGAGTTATCGCCCACTAGCGACTTGACCACCGCAGAGACCTGTTCAGCGGTCAGCGCCGCGGTTTCAGTCGACTGTTCTTGCGCAGCACCCGAACCATCGGAGCTACCCGAAGATTCGTTACCCGAGCTGCCGCAACCGCTCAAAGCGAGTGCTGCCGCCATCGGCAGCACCCAGAAAGCTTGCTTCTTCATGGTGTAATCCTCACGTTGATGGTGAAAAGCCATCTCTAGTATTACACAACACGTTCGAAATAAAACCACATACCGGAACTATTGCGCCGCTTTGATTTCATCAAACGCTTGATCTGCAAGCTCCACTGCCTGAGTCGCCAATTCTGCAGGTTGCATCGACCCCGTTTGCAAGGTGACTAGAACAAAATTGTTTCCGTCCAACGCTTGAACGGCGACCGAACTCAATGTTTGCCCACCACCGGCATCCATGATGGTCGACATGCTTAGCGATCTCTCGGCTTTGACAGCCAGCGGCAAGATCTGGCGCTGTGCCGTGACTTCTTGTCCGCCCTGTTCAATGGTGACAGTTTCGCAGTCCTCAAGATCATCCAGTGCCAGTGCATCGTGCACGTTTTTTCGTGTGGCTTCGTCAGTCAACGAAAAAATCTGCACGACTTTACCCATTTGCTCGGAGCTGCTCGTCGAAGTGGCTGCGACTGAGCCGGTCAGGTCAGTGACCGTATATTTGGCGTTGAGTTCTGCGCATTTCTCCGGCTTGATTCCGTCAGGCACCTTGGCGTTCTTGGCTGCGGAAAGCTGCGGTTGCATCTGTTCGTTGCCGATCACCTGCACCGCGGGGTCGCCTTCAAGCAATTTGGAGGCGATGTTTTCGACTTGCGCTGCGTCTAGTGTTTTACCCGTAGCCGGTTCATCAGCACTACCTTGTTGGTCCGATGGGGTCGTGGACTCGGATGAATTCGGCACCTGATCAGATGAGCCGGCGGAGCAACCAGCCAGGGCGAGCGATGTCGCCAGCGGCAATGCCCAAAATACCAATCGCTTGGTCATGAAGTTTTCCTTTGTTGTCCTTGCAGAGAAAGTTGAGAGCACGCCGCTAATTTCTCTAGGTCAGCTCGCTCAGCAATTCGTTGATCGTCGCTGCTGCGCCGTGGACTTGCTGCAGTGTTTGCCCTTGGGACGTGGGTTGCTGGATGCCGATCAACACGTTAGACGTGGCGGCACGAACCATGAGCTGTTGCTGGGTGGTTTTCCCGTCACTGCTGGTAACCACGTAGCTTTCATCTTGTTCGGCTTCAGAGTCCATTGGCTGCTTTGCCAGATGGTAGGCGAGAGATTCATTGCCCGAGGTGACAGAGTAGCGAGAGCATTGCTCATTGGCCGAGGCATTTGCGTCCCACTGCTTTTTCAAAACTTGTGGATCTTTGTAGATGGCCACAGTGAGATAGCGGTCCTCGAATTCGATGGCGCCCATCGTGGAATTCTGCAGTTGGTCCGCTACTGGCTCAGCAAAGGCAACTCCGCATTTACTCGGGTTGACCTTGACGCTTTCAATCCATTCTTGGGCCTTCGGGATAGTGGCCCGTAACTTCTTATCGGTGATGACCGCGGCATTTGCATCTGTTTTAGAGAAGTCTTCAAGAATTTTCTGCAATTGGTCAGCGTTGATCTTCACTGGCGCTTGAGGAGTCGGTTCAGGTGCAGGTTGAGCAGCGCTGCAGCTTGCCAATGTCATCGTTGCGAGGCAAAAAGCAACGGCCAGATACGACTTGAAACCATTGGCTTGGGGCACAAAATTTCCTATCCCATTTAGCTTTACTCTCTAGAGTCTAGAAGATCATCGACAAATACGACGAGATTGCGGCTAAAGTGGTCCTGCGCGTCCGCAAGTACAAGCTGCCGTTGCCTAGAACAAGATCGTTGCAAAGGTGCCAACCTGCTCAAACCCAATACGTTGATAGGTCTTCAAAGCAGGCACATTAAAATCATTCACGTACAAGCTGGCTATCGGCGCGAATTGCATGGCATAATCCACCGTTGCGCTCATATACCCAGAGGCTAAGCCGAGCCCCCGGTATTTGGGATTAACCCACACACCCTGGATCTGGACAACTTCGTCAGTCACGGTGCCCAAATCGGCTTTGAAGACGACCTCGCCGTTGTCATCGCAGTCGATGAGGGTATGTGCGTCGCGGATCAGTTGTCTGACTCGGCTTCGATAAAAACTCCCACCGTTTTCCAATGGGGAATAACCCAGTTCTTCTTCAAACATGGCGGCACTGGCTGGGAGCACCAGATCGAATTCGTGAATTCGCGCAGGACGAAGATTGTTGCGCCGGATTCCAGCGGGCTGCTGCGAAATAGTCAGCAGAGGTTGGTTCTCCCGGACATCGAAGATCTCTTGCGGGCCCTCGAGTAGTACCTCATGCATGGCCAGCACAGATTGCGCCGGGCCAAAGACGGAGGCGAAGCGCTGCCGAGATTCCAAGGCATACTGCGCATATTTCTTAGCCTCGTCCTCGGTCATGAGGGTAGGCGCCACATTGGCACCTACCCAACATGCCGATTCGAGGCCGGCGTCACCGTCGAGCCCGACGATACGGGCGTATCCATCCGGCGCAGCTGAACGGTGCAAGTTCACCTGAGAACGGGTGAAAATATTGGCGACGGGGTCGCGGTCGAGCAGCTCGATGAGCGCCGTCGTGTCACGGCGGTTCAGAGTCCGCGGCACCCTTTTGTCGCTTCGCCGGCTGTCTTTAGCTGACGGAGACCACGGGAGAACCCGAGGCAGGATTCTCGTCATCGTTCAGTCCCATTTCGTCAGCCAAACGGTTGGCTTCTTCAATCAGCGTCTCAACAATCTGGTCTTCCGGCACTGTCTTGATGACTTCGCCCTTGACAAAAATCTGGCCCTTGCCATTGCCTGAAGCCACTCCAAGATCAGCGTCGCGAGCCTCGCCGGGCCCGTTAACAACGCAGCCCATAACGGCCACACGCAATGGTGCCTTCATGCCTTCAAGGCCCTCGGTGACCTGTTCAGCCAAGGTGTAAACGTCTACCTGGGCGCGTCCGCAGGATGGGCAAGAGACGATGTCCAGCTTACGAGGACGCAGATTCAGCGATTCGAGAATCTGGTTACCGACTTTAACTTCCTCAACCGGAGGAGCGGAAAGCGAAACGCGAATAGTGTCGCCGATGCCTTTGGACAGTAGTGCACCGAAAGCAGTGGCGGACTTGATGGTTCCCTGGAACGCCGGGCCTGCTTCGGTCACGCCCAGGTGCAGTGGCCAGTCGCCGCGCTCAGCCAGTAGTTCGTAGGCACGAACCATGATGACCGGGTCGTTGTGCTTCACCGAGATCTTGAAGTCATGGAATCCGTGCTCTTCAAACAGCGATGCTTCCCAAACTGCCGATTCGACCAATGCTTCAGGCGTCGCCTTGCCGTACTTCTGCAGCAAACGCCGGTCCAGCGAACCCGCATTAACACCGATTCGAATTGAGGTGCCGTGATCCTTGGCCGCCTGGGCGATTTCCTTGACCTGGTCATCGAACTGGCGGATATTGCCCGGATTCACTCGAACGGCGCCGCAACCAGCTTCGATGGCCGCAAAGACGTACTTTGGCTGGAAGTGGATATCGGCAATGACTGGGATCTGCGACTTCATCGCAATAATGCTCAGAGCCTCCGCATCCTTATCGGTGGGGCAGGCTACACGCACGATGTCACAACCGGCAGCGGTCAGCTCAGCGATTTGCTGCAGCGTCGCGTTGATGTCGTGAGTCTTGGTGGTGGTCATCGACTGGACCGAAATCGGCGATTCAGAGCCGACCCCGACCGACCCAACCTGAAATTGGCGGGTCTTGCGACGTGGTGCGAGTACCGGCGGTGGGCCTGCCGGCATGCCTAGGCTGACCGAAGTCAATGGACGCCTCCGAGTAAATTGTGGGTAAATCTCTTAGTCCAAGTATGTCACCGTATCGAGGTGAGCGGGTACTCATGCGAGAAAGGCCACGGGGTCGCCGTGGCCTTTCTCGCAAATTCAAAGCCGTTCAGCCAGTATGCGCCTAGTTGGCTTCAGCAATTTCCTTGATGCTGTTGAGCACCGTAGTAACCTGCTCAACGACTTCAGCGTCGTCCTTCGGGTGCAGTTCGGCGAAGCGTACGACCGAGTTCGGAATGGCCAGCTTGACGTCTTCCAGAACGTTCGCGCCTGCGATGTTCAGTGCCTTGCGAGCTTCGTCCTGAGCCCATACGCCACCGTACTGGCCGAATGCGGTGCCAACAACAACGGTTGGCATACCCGAAACCGCACCAGCTCCGAACGGGCGGGACAGCCAATCAATTGCGTTCTTCAATACAGCTGGCATGGTGCCGTTGTACTCCGGGGTGACCAGCATCAGCGCGTCTGCCTCGGCTGCTGCGTCGCGCAATGCCTGGGCGGCAGCTGGAACGCCACCCTCAACGTCGGTGTCCTCGTTGTAAAAAGGGATGTTCTCCAGGCCACTGAATACGGAAACTTCCATGCCTTCAGGGGCGTTATGCGAGGTTGCTTCTGCCAACTGCTGGTTGGTCGAACCGTTACGCAGGGATCCGACGAGGGTGAGGACCTTAGTGGCCATGGGATGTACTCCTAAATCAGAAAATCAAAACAAGCTGACGCTTCATCTATTTTCAACTATCGGTGATTCCCATCAATTCCGCGAATTAAAGTGATCTAGAACACGATTGCCAATATCCTCTACTCTTGCCCCGGTTTTCTCCGAAGTTGCTTGGTGATGGATCGGCTGAATTTCGCATTCAGCCGTCTGCGTTGCGACCTTCTGGTTGGCTTGGTGGCCTTTCGCTGCGGAGCGTCCGCGGCAAGTCCCTGGTCGACAAGTCGTCCCAGCTTCTCCATGGCAATCTGCCGGTTTCGCCACTGGGACCGTTCTTCCGAAGCCGTCACCACTATGGATCCGGCGACTAGTCGAGCTGCATACTTGTCGAGCAGCCGCTGACGCTGCCATGCAGATAGCGAGCGCGATGCACTGATGGACCAAGATAATTCGACCCTGGAATCCGAAGTATTCACGTGTTGGCCACCGGGACCTGAGGAACGGGTGAAGTGCCAGGCAAGCTCGGCGGAAGGAATGCTCAAGCTGTCGTTGACGTGCAGATCCATAATTCTCCCTCCCGGATCCGTGGCGCCTGTCGCGTGATCATTTCAAAAAGTTCTTAAATTGATAAGCTCCCGCCCTTCTGCAAAAGAAGTGCGGGAGCTTAGCTCGCTGACACGCTAGGCCGAGAATTCCTGAAGCAACCCGATGACCGGGTTCCATTCGGAGATATTGGCCTGAGCAATCGCACCGACCTTGTTGAACGGATCATTGGCCAGCAGCTCGTTCAACACGGTTTCAGATTCAGCGGCAATTATCAACAAAGCGCCATCGGAAGCAGGAGTCGGTCCCGATGCCAGGACTCGGGCCGGGCCCTCGTTGACGAATCCTACGAGGTACTCGCGGTGCGCCGGACGGTGCTCATTACGCAGCTCAACTGAGTCCTCGGCGTAAACGTATTCAACAGCAAAAACAGTCATGGCTACAGCTTATTTCCCTAGGCTCAGAACAGTTGTATTGGCTTAAAGATGTCTGCGTATATTAAGAGGCCGCCCATAACCAACATGGCCACCACAACAACGTAAGTCAGTGGCAACAGCTTGACCGTGTCCACGGGCTTAACATTTTTCATCTTGAAGATCCGGGCAAACATTCGTTTGATGCCATCATAGAGGGCTCCAATCACATGTCCTCCATCCAATGGCAGCAGTGGGATCAAGTTGAATGCGAACAAGGCGAGGTTCAATCCCCCGACCAGCGAAAGCAAGGTCGCGAATTTATCGCCAACAGAAATGGAATCTTCGGCGCTGATTTCCCCGGCAATTCGTCCCACGCCAACAATTGACACAGGACCATTTGGATCACGCTGGCCGTCGCCAAACGCTGCCTGGGCCACATCCACCATGCGCTGCGGCAGGTGCAGGATGACGTTTCCAATGGTCAGCAACTGGTTGCCAATAACACCGGGCACGGCACTCAGCGGCTGCGTCAGGTCCTGCTGCAACGAGCTCATCCCAACAAACCCGACCTTGGTCATGATGTAATTGCCCTGGTCGTCGGTGAGCACATAGCCGTTGTCATCGGTAGCTGGCCGATCGGTAAGGTACGGGGTCAACGTGGTGGTGCGTTTTTGACCGTCTCGCTGGTAATCGAGCGTAATCGATTGCCCCGGGTTCACCCGGATTACGTCGGTTAGCTTGTTCCACTCGCCCTGCCCAACGGCATTGCCGTTGATGGCAGTGATGGTATCGCCTGGGCGCAGTCCAGCTTCATAGGCCGGCGCCGGAACATCCTTGTCCGTGCATTCGGTCTGCTCGGCATTCTGCGCGCTGGCGATGCACTGATACACCTCGGAGACGGTTGTCGTCGGTGTAGCCTGCCCGAAGCTGGTGAGAACAATGGCAATGACGACAAAACCGATCACCAAGTTCATTAACGGTCCGCCAAGCATTATGATCACGCGTTTGTAGACCGGAAGCTGGTAGAACAGGCGGCCTTCATCGCTCGGCCGGACATTTTCATTGGCTTGAGATCGTGCGTCGTCGACCATCTGCCCGAAGACTTTTTGGAACAGGCCCGGCTTCTTGGCTGGCTGCTCGTCTGCGGCTTCCGGGCGTGGTGGATACATGCCCACCATAGAGATGTAGCCGCCCAGCGGTAGCGCCTTGATCCCGTATTGGGTTTCCCCTCGCTTGAAAGAAACCAGTGTCTTGCCAAAGCCGATCATGTACTGCGGTACTCGCAACTTGAAGAGCTTTGCCGGGACGAGGTGCCCGATTTCGTGCAGCGCGATGGAAAGGCCCACGGCGACCACCATGAAAAGAACGCCGGCAATGAACAGAATTACGCTCATGCTTTTGCCTCCACAATCTTCGCAGCGTGCGCCCTCGCCCAGCGGTCGGTTTCCAGAACCGTCTCGACGCTGAGTGCAGCGTTCACCGGAGTGTAGTCATCAAGCACGTGCTCGATAGTTTCGACGATGTCGGTGAATCGAATCTTTCCATCGTGGAAGGCATCCACGGCAACTTCGTTGGATGCGTTGTAGACGGCCATGTGGGTACCCGAAGCCGCAGCGGCTTGCTTCGCCAATTTGACGGCCGAGAACACTTCTTCGTCCAAAGGCTCGAAGGTCCAGTTGGAGGACTTGGAGAAATCACAGGCCTTGGCGGCGCCGGCAACGCGATGCGGCCAATTGATGCCCAAGGCAATCGGCAGGCGCATATCTGGCGGAGATGCCTGGGCAATCACCGAGCCGTCAATGAATTCCACCATGGAATGAATGATTGACTGGCGGTGAACCACCGGCTCTATTCGCTCCAACGGAACGTCGAAGAGCAAATGCGCTTCGATTACTTCCAATGCCTTGTTGACCATGGTCGCTGAGTTCGTCGTCACCACGCGGCCCATGTCCCAGGTGGGGTGCGCTAGCGCCTGGGCAGGGGTCACCTCGCGCAATTGATCGTAGGTGTAACCAAAGAAAGGTCCTCCCGATGCGGTCACCAATAGTTTGGATACTTCCTCTGGCGTACCTGATCGAAGGGCCTGAGCCAAGGCCGAGTGTTCAGAATCAACGGGGGAAATTTGCCCGGGCGCAGCGATCTGCTTCACGACCTGCCCGCCGATAATCAAGGATTCCTTGTTGGCCAGAGCCAGCAGGTGTCCAGCTTCCAACGCGGCAATGGTAGGAGCCAGCCCGATGGCACCGGTGATGCCATTGAGCACCACGTCTGCTTCGCTGAACGCGGCAACTGTTGTCGCCGCCTGCGCCCCCGCAACCAGTTCTGGCTCGTAGCCGCTGACCGAGGCTTGGCTGGCTGCACGTTTTATGGCGGTTGCAAGTTCATCCACAGAGTCACTGGCACATCCAACCAATGCCGGGCGGTATTTGACCGCTTGCTGCGCGAGCAATTCCAAGTTGTATCCGCCAGAAAGGGCGGCCACCGAGAATTTTTCCGGTGCCTGGCTAATGACGTCCAAGCCTTGGGTGCCGATTGATCCTGTAGAACCGATCAGGGAGATCCTGCGGGGGTGTCCGGCCGGGGTAAAAGTTTTTTGGAAGCTCACCCATCCATTATGGTTCGTCTAACTGTGAGCGCCCAAAGCGCGCCACGCCTTGTGCATGGCATGGCGCGCTCTGCGGCAAAACTACAGCCCCAAGCTGCGGGCAATGAGCATCTGCTGAACCTGGGTTGTCCCTTCTCCGATTTCCAGGATCTTGGAGTCGCGGTAATGACGGGCCACCAGGGATTCGTTCATGAATCCATATCCACCAAAGATCTGTGTCGCGTCGCGGGCGTTGTCCATGGCAGCTTCGCTGGCAATCAGTTTGGCGTGGGCGGCCTCAATTTTAAAGTCCTTCCCAGCGAGCATTTTGGCGGCGGCTGCGTAGTAGGCCAAGCGCGCGGTATATGCACGAGAAGCCATGCGGGCAATCATGAATGAAACACCCTGGTTCTTGCCGATGACAGTGCCAAAGGTCGTGCGCGTCTTGGCATACTTGACGGCTTCATCGAGGCAGCCTTGCGCTGCGCCGGTAGCCAACGCGGCAATGGCGATGCGTCCCTCGTCCAGGATTTCAAGGAAGTAGGCATAACCGCGTCCACGCTCCCCCAAAAGATTTTCCTCGGGTACCCGCGCAGAATTAAAACTCAACGGATGGGTGTCGCTGGCGCGCCACCCCACCTTGTCGTAGGCCTTCTCGGCGGTAAACCCCTCGGTTCCCGTAGGCACGATGATGGCCGAGATTTCCTTCTTCCCTGTCGCCTCATCGACCCCCGTGACGGCCGTAGCCGTGACATGCGAGGTGATATCGGTGCCGGAGTTGGTGATGAATTCTTTTGCTCCGTCAATCACCCACTGTCCATCTTCCAGCTTTGCTTTGGTGAGCGCAGCCGAGGCATCCGAACCGGCGCCCGGTTCAGTAAGTCCAAATCCAGCAATGCGTTCGCCGGTGGCCAGCGGCTCTAGCCACTGCCGTTTTTGGGCTTCGCTGCCAAACCGGTAAATGGGCATGGCGCCAAGAGAAACGCCGGCTTCCAGGGTGATGGCTACGGACTGGTCAACCTTGCCCAGTTCTTCCAACGCGAGCGCCAGGTGGAAATAGTCGCCTCCTGAGCCGCCATATTCCTCGGAGATCGGCAGGCCGAAAAGCCCCATTTGCCCCATTTGCTTGACGATGTCATAGGGGAAGGAATGATTGGCATCATTGGCAGCGCTTTGTGGCGCGACTACTTCTTGAGCGAATTCTCGGACCATGTTGACCAGGTCTTGGTACTGTTCATCGAGTTCGAGGTTAATCATCAGGCTCTCTCTTCGTTGAGGGATGGACCGATATCGAATTACTGGATCTGCAATATGTCGATATGGGACTTTTTCTGAGACCAACGCGCGAGCGTCTTGGAAGCAAGAGTCACGGCGCGTATGGTTAATTATTATTAACTGATTACCGCCTACTGGTGGGTAAACAGCTTCATTTTTGACAGTAGTGGCACCCGTCACACTTGTCCAGAGTTCAACTTGGCAATCGTAAGGAGACGATGGTGATGGCGAGCAGGTATCAACCCCTCAACGAACCAACTGACCGCGAACGCGCCAAGGCAGAACGGCGTGACGCGCTGTTACGGGAAGCCACCCGGCTCTTCGCGCTCCACGGCTATGCAGGGGTATCTCTGGAAGATCTCGGCGCTGCCTGCGGCATATCCGGTCCAGCGGTCTACCGCCACTTTGCAGGCAAGCAGGCAGTGCTTATCGCTTTGCTGGTTGACATGTCCAAGGACATCTATGCCGGTGGCCAGAAGGCCTCCGAAGCCGGCGGGTCACCGCTTGACGTCCTCTCGCGCCTGGTTGATTTCCACACCGACTTTTCGCTTTCGCGCCCGGACATCCTGCAGGTTCAAGACCGCGATCTAAAGTCGCTGCCTAAAGCCGAATTGTCATTGGTCCGTAAACTACAGAACTCCTACATCGAGTTATGGACCAATGAACTGGCGAAATTGCATCCCACCGGCGGCAAGCAGTCCCACCGTTTCCGGGCCCACGCAGTCTTCGGCTTGCTCAACTCAACCGCTCACTCGGCGCACTCGCCCAGAACAAAAAAATCAGGCTTGAAACCACTATTGTCCAATATGGCACTTGCCGCGTTGACTTCCCCGGTAGTGTAGATCCCAAGCCATTGTTCCGCAGCGTTCCGAAACCGGCATGCTGACCCACCCGATTGAAAGGCCTTTATCGTGCAGCTACGTGAAGTCCGCCCTTCCGACTTGGACTCATTCTTTGCTCACCAGCAAGAACCCGAGGCGAACCTCATGGCCGCTTATCAGGCGCGTAACCCAGCCGACCGCGCGGTATTCGACCACCACTGGAACTCGATCTTGAACGATCCAACTGTTCTGGTTCGCACCATCGAGCACGAAGGCGACGTGGTTGGTTCCATCTTGGTATTTGACGGTGAAACCCCAGAGATCAATTTCTGGACTTCCACCAAGTACTGGGGCAAGGGAATTACCACCAGCGCCGTAGATGCCTTCCTGGCCGAGTACACCAAGCGCCCGCTGACGGCACACGTTGTCCAGGACAATCTGGGATCCATCAAGGTCCTGGAGCGCCGCGGATTCAAGACCATCGGCACCGAGCAGATCTTCTCAAACGCCCGCGCAGAAGTAGTGACCGAAAACGTAATGCAGCTGGACTAGGGAACGCACGCTCTATTCAGCCTTAGACCGCAGGAGCTGGCCCGTGAGGGCCAGCTCCTGCGGTCGTTTCCCCGTGGTTATTGCCGTGGTCCGTAATACCCCTTGCCGCGGTCAATATGTTCACGTGCTTTGCGCAATGCTTTCGACGTTTCTGGATCACGGCTTTCCAACTCGTCGGCCTTTCGATCGAGTCCCCTGAATGCGCCGATGATAAAAGGAAACGCGCACAGCACAATCAACGCTGCGACGATGAAAATGGAAGCTAAATCCATAAGATCTCCCGGAGAGTGAGTGCGGTCCAAGGCAAAACTACTCAAGAAACAGGCAAGGAGCCAGAAATAATCCCGGCTCCTTGCTTGTATGCACGTAGTTACTTGCTGTTATTCAGCAAGCGCCATGCTTCGCGGCGTTCGGCCTGTTTATGTGGATCAGGCACCGGAGCGGCGGCAAGCAGTCGCTTGGTGTAGTCATGGGATGGCGCATGGAGGACGGTCTCAACCATTCCCTGTTCCACGGCCTTTCCAGATTGCATCACGACTATGGCATCAGCCAGCATGTCCACCACGGCCAAGTCGTGGCTGACAAACAGGCAAGCAAAATTAAAGTCTCGTTGCAGATCCTGAAGCATTTCCAGCACCAATGCCTGTACCGAAACATCCAACGCGCTGGTTGGCTCGTCAGCAATCAGCAATTCTGGATTCAAGGTCAACGCGCGGGCAATGCACACACGCTGACGCTGGCCCCCGGAAAGTTCGTGCGGGTAGCGATTGATGACGTTGCGAGGCAGCTTGACCGCATCGAGCAATTCCTCAGCACGCTTGATGCGAGATGCCTTAGTGCCCACCTTGTGCACCACCATTGGCTCGATGATGCATTCGCCAATCGGGAAGCGGGGGTTGAGCGAAGCAGCGGGGTCTTGGAAGATGACGCCGATCGATTTACGTACTGCGCGTGCCTGCTTGGGAGACAACTTAGGCAGGTTCTGCCCCTTGACCGCCAAAGTCCCTTCAGCCACCGGCAACAGGCCGAGTACAGCCTTGGCGATGGTTGACTTGCCCGAGCCCGATTCACCGACAATACCCAGAACTTCGCCCTTGGCAACATCGAAGCTCACGTTCTCCACGGCGCGGAAAACTGTTCCGCGCATGTCATATTCCAGCACCAGGTTCTTGGCTTCCAGCACCAGTTCGCGTCCGGCCGGTGCCGTCGCCGTGCTGTGCGGAGCATGCTCGGTGATATCAATAGGAGCCGATAAGCGCGGTACGGCAGCCAGCAGCCGCTGTGTGTATTCATGCTGCGGGTGCAACAAGACCTGGTCCACGGTCCCGGTCTCCACTAGGTTCCCCTGGAACATCACGGCGACTTCATCGGCCATGTCAGCAACTACGCCCATATTGTGAGTAATTAGCAGGATGCCGGTATTCAGCCGGTCCTTCAATTCACGCAGCAGATCCAGTATCTCGGCCTGCACTGTCACGTCCAGTGCAGTAGTGGGCTCATCGGCGATGATGACCTTCGGGTCGCAGGAGATGGCCATGGCGATCACGATGCGCTGGCGCTGGCCGCCGGAGAACTGGTGCGGATACTGCTTGATCCGCTTGGCAGCTTCGGGAATGCCCACCATATTCAGGAGCTCAATTGCCCGGTCGGTAGCTTCTTTGCCGTAGGCAATGTCATGGAGTTCCAACGCCTCGGTGAGCTGGCGTTCAATAGTCAGTACCGGGTTCAGCGCGGTCATCGGTTCCTGGAATACCATCGCGATGTCGGTGGCGCGCATCTTGCGGATCTTGCCTTCATCCAGTCCGACCACGTTGATATTTCCGACCTTGGCGGAGCCTGCGATGGTTGCATTATCAGGGAGCAGCCCCATGGCGGCCGTGGAGGTCACGGACTTGCCGGAACCGGACTCACCGACCAATGCGACCACCTGGCCGGGACGCACAGTCAGGGACAGGCCTTTGACTGCGTGAACATCGGGACCGGAAGTTTCAAAGGTGACGTTGAGGTTTTCGAAGCTCAGTGCGTAGCCTTCTGAGCCCTGGTTTTCTGTTGGTGCTACGTGGCTCATGGCTTCTCCTTGCGAGTTGGCAGGGCAAATAATCCGGCGCGACGGCGGCGCTTCTTGCCCAGCTGACGAGGGTCAAAGGCATCGCGCAGGCCATCGCCTAGGAAGTTGACGGCCAAGGCGATCATCACAATGATCATGCCCGGCCACCAGAATAGCCATGGACGAGTGGTAAAGGCGTTCTGGTACTGGCTAATCAGCAAGCCTAGCGAGGACTCTGGAGCCTTGACCCCGAAGCCGAGGTAGGACAGTGAGGATTCGAGAAGAATGGCACCGGCAATGGCAAAGGTCGCGTTGACCACGATCACGCCCATGGTGTTTGGAATTAGGTGCTTGAAGATGACGCGGCTGGTTTTTGAGCCCATGGCCTGTGCGGCAGCGACATACTCACGTTCGCGCAGGCTGAGGATTTCACCACGCACCAGACGAGCCAAACCGGTCCACGTCACCAGTCCAAGGACCAGAGCCAGGGTGATGATCGATCCAGTGGAAGCACCGGCAATCTTTCCAAGCACTGCGGCAAGCACCAGCAGCGGGATCACGATGAACAGGTCGGTGATGCGCATTAGAACTTCATCAACCCAGCCACGGAAGTAGCCTGCCACAGCGCCGATGATCGAGCCCAGCACGGTTGATACCACACCCACGACAACACCGATAATGATGGACTTTTGAGTGCCGTTCATAACGAGGGCAAAATAGTCCTTGCCCACGGAGTCTTGGCCAAAGGGGTGCTCACCCCATCGAATGCCTTCTCCCCCAAGCCAGGTTGGAACCAGGCTCAAGGTCGGCTTGCCGCCGTTGACGACAAGTCCAGCTTCATAGAAGGACTGATGCCACCAACCCGGCAGTGGGCCCCAACCGATGGAGCTGAAAGCAAAGAAGGTAATGAGAGCCAGAATGACGGCTGAAACCATCGCCGGCTTGTGGCCCATGAATCGTTCAAGAACGATGCGGCCCTGGCTCTTGGAGGTCTCGTCTGCCCGAGCCAGCTTGGCATCTTCCACCTCGGCGACCGAGGTCAGATTCTCCGGAAGTTGCTCATTAGGATTTTTGTTCGTGGTGCTCATCGATATTCCTTAGGGTTGCAGACATGAATGTTTTGCATTGCTTCATGCCTCCTAAACACGGATACGCGGGTCAAGCATGGCGTAGACGATATCCGCCAGCAGATTGAACAGAATTGCAGCACTGCCGGTCACGAGGAAGAACGCCATAACTGGCGCCGGGTCGACATGATCCAGACCGGTTGAGAACATTTCGCCCATGCCTTTCCACCCGAAGACGCGTTCGGTGATTACCGCACCGCCAATCAGGCCGGCGAAGTCGAAGGCGGCGATGGTGGCGATAGGAATCATCGCGTTTCGGAAAGCGTGACGGAAAATCACGGTGCGTTCGGACAGTCCCTTGGAGCGAGCCGTACGAATGTAGTCCTGGCGCTGCACTTCGAGCATCGAGGAACGGGTGTAGCGGGAGTAGCTGGCCAGAGAAATGACGGCCAAGATGATAGTCGGCATTAACAGCTGGGTGGCATTGTCCAGGAAGTGATCCCAGAAGCCACCTTCAAAGTTTGCCGTAGAAGAGCCAATCGTGGCTATTGGGCGTCCTTTGAGATCGAGGAATCCAGGCCATGCTCGGAACAAGTGGTCCATTACGGTCAGCATTGCACCGATGACTGCGGTGAGGATGGATACCATCATGGCGGCCTTTCGCAGGCGGCCTCCCATAAACCGTCCAACCGCACCGGGGATGACCACAGCGAGGATCAAGCCGATCAATAGCACCCAGGCGTTCGGGGTCGCAAGCATCCAGAACGTTGCGTAATACGCAGCCAGGACCAGGGCGACGGAAATCAGTGCCGGATAAAGCACTCGTTTTTCCTTCAGGCCTACGCTCATGGCGGTGGCGCTCAAAGCAACCAAAGCGGTCAGTATGACGATCACCGCTGGCCCCATTTGTGGGAAACGATAGAAGTTCAGCCATACGCTGTACTGCAAAAGGAGCGGGATGAAGATGGCAGCGATGACAAAGGTCAGCAGGCGGCGCTTGGCCGAGCCGCCAAGGAACATCTGCAGGAGCACAGCAATAACGAGGCCAATAACGATGGATGTCCCCACCGATATCTGCGGATCAGCCAACCAGTCGTTGTAGCTGATAGCAAGGTATTCCTTGAGCAATACTGCTGCCCAGAAAACCGGAAGCGAGAAAAACAGGAAGGTCATGAACGTGATCAGGTAATCCAGGCCCGAATACTGGCGGATCGCGGTGAGCACACCAATGGCAATACCCAAGATCGCTGCAATGACGGTCGCCAGCACCACGAGGCGCAGTGTGGAAGAGGCCGCGTTGGCGAGCAATCCGGAAACCTCAACACCGTTGATGTTCTGGCCGAGGTCGCATTGGCCGATAAAGCACTTGCTCACACCGGTCAGCCAATCCCAATACCGCCCATACCACGGTTGATCCAGGTTCATATACTGGGTGCGCTGGGCCATCAGGTACTCTCGGTTATCCGCGTTACTTTCGCGAAGGTCCTTGAGCGGGTCGCCAGCATTGATCACCAGCACGTAAAGCAAGAGCGAGGCAGCTAACAGTACGGCGAGTGCCGATCCCAGTCTCTTAGCAATAAATTTCCACACGGTTCTTATGTCCTACTTTCATCTCACGGTTGCGAGCAGGCCCTGTTGATTCGGGGCCAATGAACACACTGCGGGGCCCGACTTTTGATCGGGCCCCGCAAGTGATCACTCACGTTGAGCAACTTTTTCGCCTAGGGGCGATTACTCGGCACGTGCCCACTGCTCTGCGTTCCAGACGATCTGGTCCTGCGTTGCGGTGTGGCGGACATTTTCAATATCTGAACCCGAAGCGCTCAAGCCCGGGTGTGCGAAGACTGGAATGCCAAAGAGGTCATCCCACAGCAGCTTCTCGATCTTCTTGGTCTGCTCTGCGTGGACTGCTGGATCCAGCGAGTTAGTCAAGGTGTCCCAGGCAGCGTCGACTTCCTTGTTCGAGTACTTGCCGTAGTTCTGCGGCTTACCTGTTCCGTAGATGTTCTCTCCGGAGCTGATCTGACCCGAACCGGCCCATGCGAACAGTGCTACTTCGTAGTCACCACGAGCCTGGGTTCCATTTGGTGCAAAGAAGTCAGGTGAGCCTGCATCCTTCACCTTGAATCCGGCTTCATCACAAGAGGACTTGATGGCTGCAACTTCGTTGGCACGGCGTTCGTTCGGTGCCGAGTAGCCAATGCGGATCTCGGTGCCGACGGCATCCTGCTCTTCGAGGATCTTTTTGGCGCCATCGATGTCGACCTGGTCGTAACGGCCGTCATAGGCCGAATCAACGACTTCCTGGTAGTTGTCCTGGAACGGGAAGACTTCGCGGGCATTCATCACGATGGCGTCCGGGTTCAGCGGCTTAATCAGGTTGTCAACGATCTGCTGTCGAGGAACACACATGGCGAAGGCCTTGCGCAGTTCCAGGTTGGTCATCTCGTTGCCCTTGATGAAGTTGAAGTCAAGGTGCTCCCACGTCAGGGTGTCGCCCTTCTGGATGTTGATGGCCGAACCCAAGTTCTCCAGCTGGGCCAAGGTATCTACCGTTGGCTGCGGGTTAATAACGTCAACGTCCTTGTTCTGCAAGGCCTGGACCATGCCTGCATCTTCGAGGAATCGGAAAGTCAATTCCTTGGTTGCAGGAGGGGTGCCATAGTAGTTTTCGTTGGCTACCAGAGTCACCGATTCGCCGGCCTTCCAGCTGCCCAACTTGTAGGGGCCGGAAACTGGACTGATCTTCTCATCTGGAAGCTTGCCCGGATCTGTCATCCAGCCTTCGTTCCAGAACTTTGCTGCCTTCTTGAGCTTGTCGGAATCGCCGTCGCGTACAGCCTTGACGAATTCCTCGGTGCTCAGGCCGCCTTCCTTGGCGACAACGTGAGCGGGCTGCAGCATCCATGACTGCAATGCCCAGTCGGGGTCCGACTCAGCGAATTCAACTGTGAATTCCTTGCCATCCCAATCGCCCTGCGGGCCCTTTGGAACTGTGTCGCCCAAGTCAACGGATACGGAGTTGAACAGCGGCTTGTCTTTGGAACCTTCATTGAGGTTCAGGTTCTGGGCTGCCCATGCCAGAACCGAATCAGCGACGGTGATTGGCGTTCCGTCCGACCATTTGGCGTCCTCATTGATCGTGTACTTGATCGTCAGCGGGTCTTCACTGACCTTTTCGTAGCTGCCCAAAGCTTCGTTCTGGTACAGGGTGCCGTCGGTGCCGAAGTAGCTAAAGCCAGCGAACATGCGGTCCACAATGGCCGAGTTGTACGTGGAGTAGGTGTTTGGAGTGAAGCCGTTGTAGCTGATGAATTCCGGTGCGCCAACGGTCACATTAATGGTGCCGTCCTTGGTGGTGACGTCGCCGAGATCAGCCTTGCCGCTGTTGACTGCTTCAGCTGAACCGTTGCTCGATCCTTCGCTTTGCGAAGAATTGCTGTCGGAATTGCTTCCACCTGGGGCACATGCAGACAGTGCCAATGCCAGGGCAGCGCCCGCAACTACTGCTTTCGAAACGCGCTGAAACCGCATTTCGCCTCCTTGAGATCGTGATGATACGAGTTGTGAATCGGTGTGATTCCTTGTGGACCAAATCACATGACCGATCCATTGAGGAATACACTAACCCGAATTTTCTGGCTTGGATAGAGAAAGACTCGTTTCACATCTCCCCGATCGAACTGTTCTTGAGAGCCATTTGCAACGAGCTTGTTACCGACGAGTTGATGCGGCGCACGCCACATCCGCGAGATTTCAAGGGTTTCTTTCAGATTGGGAAAAATCAATCAGAACGCGCGCGTTACGACTATGTTTCAAGGATGGTTTTATAACAGTTTTGCAACGTTTGCTTCAGTTTGAAAAAATCTGAAATATTCGTTGAATATGACGAAGCCTGAAGCTCCCGAAAACGAAAATGGGCCGTCGAAACCTTCCGGTTTCGACGGCCCATCACGGCGTTCTCCGCATCTGGCTAGATCAGTGAAGCACCTGGAATCGCACCCAGCAGGTTGCGGGTGTATTCGCTCTTGGGAGCATTGAAAATCTCATCGGCAGTTCCCTGCTCGACGATCTTGCCGTGTTCCATCACGCAGACGTTGTCTGCAATCTGCCGAACCACTGCCAGGTCGTGGGTGATGAACAAGTAGGTCAGTCCCATATCCCGTTGCAGTTCATCCAGAAGCTCCAGGACCTGCGCCTGGACCAAGACGTCCAAAGCAGATACCGCCTCGTCGCAGACGATCATCTCAGGCTGCAAAGCCAGTGCACGGGCGATAGCAATACGCTGGCGCTGGCCACCCGAGAGCTCATTCGGGAATCTGTGCATGGTCGAAGCCGGCATGGAGACCTGCTCCAGCAATTCCTTGACCTTTTTCTGGCGCGACGCGCTGTTGCCAATCCCGTGAATGCGCAATGGCTCTTCGATAGTTCGATAAATAGAATACATCGGATCTAGCGAACCATAAGGATCCTGGAAAATCGGCTGCACGCGGCGACGGTACTTGAACAATTTCCTCTCGCTCAAATTCCCGATCTGTTCGCCGTCGAATACGATCTCACCCTCGGTCTTGTCCAAGAGATTCAGCACCATCTGGGCGATGGTGGACTTGCCGGAACCGGATTCGCCCACCACTGCCGTGGTGGTGCCCTTCGGAATTTCGAAGGATACGTTGTCCACCGCGGTGAACTGTTCCTTCTTGCCGAAGCCCTTGCGGATGTCATAGACCTTGGTCAGGTTGCTGACCTTCAGCAGTGGCTCGGCCTTGCCCGGAACGATTTCGTCAACAATGGCCTCATGCTTGTCGCCTCGCTGTGCAGACAAGGATGGAGCAGAGCTGATCAGCCGCTTGGTGTATGGGTGCTGCGGGTTGCGCAGGATGTCCAGCGCCGGGCCGTATTCAACGACTCGGCCCTTGTACATCACCACAACTTTTTCCGCGCGCTCGGCGGCCAAACCGAGGTCGTGGGTGATCAACAGGACGGCGGTGCCCAGCTCGGTGGTCATCGTATCCAGATGATCCAGAATCTGCTGCTGGACGGTGACGTCCAGGGCGCTGGTGGGCTCATCGGCAATCAGCAGGCGCGGACGGCATGCCAGACCGATAGCAATCAGTGCACGCTGGCGCATGCCGCCCGAGAACTCGTGCGGGTATTGTCCTGCGCGAACCTCCGGGTTGGGCAAGCCTGCATCAGCCAGCACCTGGGCTACGCGTTCCTTCGGGTTGTCCCCCGCAAGGCCGTTGGCCTTCAGCGTTTCCTTGACCTGGAAGCCAATCTTCCACACCGGGTTCAAGTTGGACATTGGATCCTGGGGAACCATGCCAATGTGATTGCCACGTAGCTCAACGAAGCGCTTTTCGCTGGCGTGCGAAATGTCTTCGCCATCGAACAAGATCTGGCCGGAGGAAACCGAGCCGTTGCCGGCCAGCAGACCGATAGCGGCCAGTGCCGAGGTTGACTTGCCGGAACCGGACTCACCCACAATAGCCACGGTCTCCCCTGGCATCACGGTGAAGTTTGCATCCCGCACAGCGTGTACTGGTCCGTCAGGAGTGGAGAAGGTAATCGCCAAGTCCTTGATTTCCAGCAACGGCTTTGGTGTTGCAGTTTCAGTCATCGTCTAGGCTCCCTTCCGGGCCTTGGGATCCAGCGCGTCTCGCACTGCATCGCCGAGCATGATGAAGCTCAAGACTGTCACCGATAGGAACAGTGCAGGCCACATCAGCATCATCGGGTTGTTGCGAAGCTGCTGCTGGGCAGTCGAGATGTCGTTGCCCCAGCTCATGATTTCAGGCGGCAAACCGACACCAAGGAAGGACAGCGTCGCTTCGGCAACGATATACACGCCAAGGTTCACGGTAGCGACGACGATGATTGGCGCCAGCGAGTTGGGAATGACGTGCTTGACCAGCGAATTGAACTTGGACAGCCCCAAAGCACGCGATGCTTTCACATAATCGGCGTTTCGCGCTTCGATCACAGCACCACGGGTAATTCGAGCAAGCTGCGGCCAGCCGAAAATCGCCAGCGTGACAATGACGGTCCATACGCTTCGGTTATCGCGGAAGGCAGGAAGCTGCATCACGATGATGGCACCGAGGATCAGTGGCAGCGCGAAGAAGATATCGCCCAAACGTGCCAGAACGGCATCAATCCATCCGCCGTAGAAGCCTGCCAGTGCACCCAGCGCACCGCCGACGATGACAACGATCAGGGTGGTGAAGACGCCGACCAGCAGCGATGCGCGCGTGCCGTAGATGACGCGTGAATAGATATCGCAGCCTTGGAGGTTGAAACCCATGATATGGCCAGCACGGCCAGGCTCATTCGAGTTTTCCAGAGCGCAATAGGTTGGGTCCTGCGAGCTGAATAGCTGCGGGAACGCCGCAACGACAATGATCGCAAGAATCAGAATCGCGGAAATAATGAACAGGGGCTGCTTGCGCAGTGAACGCCAAGCCTCTGCCCACATGGACAGCGGCTTGCCGGTTTCCTTGACGGAGTCGACGGCCTGCAATGGCGTCTCGTCCAAGGGAGCGACAAAATGCTCGATCTTGTACTTGGAAACTTTGCCGGCGCGGACCTTGCTGATGGGCAGTCCGTCTTCCGGATTAAAATTCTGGTTCTCAGGCATAACGGATCCTTGGGTCAAGCAGTGCGTACAGCATATCCACGATCAGGTTGGCGACGACGAAGACGATCACCAGCACACCGACGATGGCGACAACGGTCGGGGTTTCGCCCTTCTGAATTGCCGAGTACAGCAAGTGTCCAACACCGGGCACGTTGAAGATGCCTTCGGTGACAATTGCGCCACCCATCAGCGAGCCGAGGTCCGCTCCGAGGAATGTCACCACAGGAATCAGCGAGTTGCGAAGGATGTGCACGGTGACTACGCGATTGCGGCTCAAGCCCTTGGCAGTGGCAGTGCGCACGAAGTCCGCGGACTTGTTTTCGATCACCGAGGTCCGAGTCAAGCGGACCACGTAGGCCAGCGAAACCAGGCCTAGCACGAGGGCCGGCAAGAAGAGTTCGCCCCAGGTTGCCGCGCCGGAAACAGTGGGCTTGGCCCATTCGAGTTTCACGCCAACGACGAACTGCAGAACGAAGCCGAGCACGAAGGTTGGCACAGCGATCACGATCAGCGAAGCGACCAGAATGGTCGAGTCGAACCACTTGCCCTTGCGCATGCCCGCGATGACACCGAAGATGATGCCGAAAATGCCTTCAATCAGCAGGGCCAGAATCGCAAGGCGTGCGGTGACTGGGAAGGCGCGGCCCAGCAGGGCGCTGACTTCCTGACCTGAGAACGAGGTTCCAAGATCGAAGGTCACCAGGTTCTTCAAGTACAGGCCATACTGAACCCAGAATGGCTTGTCCAAATTGTATTGGGCTTCGAGGGCTGCACGAGTCGCATCGGACATCGGCTTGCCACCGGAAAGCGCGGCGATAGGATCACCGGGCGTGGCAAAAACCAGGAAGTACACCAGCAGTGTTGCACCGATAAATACCGGGATCAGCTGGGCAATTCTCTTGAGCATGAAACTTAACATGCGTGCACCTCACCTCGAGATGCTGGACGGCACTTGGCCATTATTTCCCTCTTCCCGTCGATAAGTATCTCGACGTTTATTTTTGGGAGGCAGATCAAACATGCCAAAGGGAGACCCTTTGTACCTTGGGTCTCCCTTGACATGCCTTTCAGCCAATTTCGGACTTGAACAGTCCGAATGCTGAAATTACTTACTTACCAGTGATTTCGTTGTACATTGGAACGCCGTTCCAACCAAACTCGACATCGGCGACGTTCTCGCTCCAACCACCCTGAACAGCTTGGTACCACAGTGGGATGGCAGGAAGATCCTTGAACAGGATCTCCTGGGATTCGTTGAAGATCTTTGCACCTTCAGCTGGGTCGGTTGCAGCAAGCCCCTTGGCCAGCGACTCGTCAAATTCCTTGCTGGAGTACTTGCCGTCGTTCGAACCTGCACCTGTGCCAAACAGTGGGCCCAGGAAGTTGTAGAGCGATGGGTAGTCAGCCTGCCAGCCCGTGCGGAAGCCACCGGTCATGGTGTAGGCAGTAACCTTTGCGCGCAGTTCCTTGAAGGAGCTGAATGACTTCGCGGTGGCATTGATGCCGAGGTTGTTCTTCAGCTGGTTGACAATTGCCTCAACGAATTCCTTGTTGCCGGCGCCATCAACGTTGTAGCCGATGGAGAATTCCTTGTCAGCGTCCCACTTATTGATCTTGTCGGCGTCAGCCCAGAGCTTCTTGGCTTCGGCATCATCGAATTCGAGAACCTCGCTGCCAGGCAGCTTGTCATCGTAGCCTTCGAGCACTGGAGCGGTGAAGTCCTTGGCGATAACCTTGCCGCCCTGGTACACCTTGTCGATGATCAGCTGGCGGTCAATAGCACGCGAGATCGCTGCACGACGGAGGTTGCCCTCTTCGTCCTGCTTGAAGTGATCCAAGTAGCCGGGAATGGTGATGGTCGCGTTACCAGCGTATGGCGAGTTGACCGAGCGGTCGCCCAGGTCAGACTGGTAGGAAGCCAGCTGGCTCGGTGGAATCTGGTCCAGCACATCCAGGTTGCCGGAAACCAGGTCCTGGTAAGCCGAGTCGGTGGACTGGTAGACCTTGAAGTCGATGCCGCCGTTGGCAGCCTTGCGTGGGCCGTCGTACTTCTCGTTGACGTCCATCTTCAAGTTGACGTCGTGGTTCCACTCGGTCAGCTTGTACGGACCGTTGCCAACTGGCTTTTCGCCGAAGGCCTTGGGATCCTCGAACGCTGCCTCTGGCAATGGCATGAAGGCGGTGTAGCCCAGACGCAGCGGGAAGTCGGATTCCGGCTGGGAAAGCTCGACGGTGAAGGTAGTGTCGTCGACAACCTTCAGGCCTTCCATCTTGTCTTCCTTGGACTTCTCGGCGTTGACCTTGTCGAAGCCCTTAATGGACTCGAAGAAGTAGGAGTTCAACTGAGCGTTCTTGGCTGCGGCACCGAAGTTCCAGGCATCCACGAACGAAGCAGCAGTTACTGGGGAACCATCGGAGAAAGTCTGGCCCGACTTGATCTTGATGGTGTAGTTCTGGGAATCCGTGGTCTCAATGGACTCTGCGAGTTCATTGACCGGAGCACCCTTTGCGTCATAGCTGACCAAGCCCGTGAAGAGCAGGTCCATAACGCGACCGCCACCAACTTCGTTGGTGTTGGCCGGCAGTAGGCCGTTTTGTGGTTCGGTGGTGTTTGCGGTGACGACGTACGAGCCGTCTGCTTCGCCGCCTGCGGATTCAGTCGAACCGCCGCCACAAGCCGACAGGGTCAGTGCCAAGGCTGCTGATAGAACGACAGCCTTAGATGCGTGCGAGTATCGCATCCTATTTCTCCTCAACATAAGGTTGCTGCTTCTGCATTTCGCAGAGCCGTGCAGGCAAGCGTGAGCTGTAGCACGTAGTGAATGAGATTACATCAAATATTGCGAAACAACCAATGAATATTCATGAAAGCAATGCTTGAAATCCATTTTGTCATTCGTTCAAAATTATTTTGAGCTAGTCAAAATCTCTAGATTCTCAAATAAAAATATTCATCAATCCTGGGTCCTCCAAAACCGAACCGACACCTGCGAGGAACTCGCTTGCTTCCTTGCCGTCAACGACTCTGTGATCAAATGACAAAGCCAAAGTCATGGTATGGCGAAGGGCTACTTCGTCCTGGTACCCCCAAGGGCGCCGCTTCACCTGGCCCAAGGCTAGGATCCCGGCCTGCCCGGGCGGCAGGATCGGCGTTCCAGCATCCACGCCAAAAACGCCGACGTTCGTGATTGAGAAGGTGCCGCCCGACAACTGAGCTGGAGCAAGAGTTCCGCCACGCCCCTGGACAATAATCCCGCTCAACGCCGTGGCCAACTGGGGCAGCGGCAAATCCTGGGCATTCTTCACCACGGGCACTAGCAGACCCCGCTCAGTAGCTACTGCCATTCCCAGATTCACCGAACCGAATTCTATAATTTCGTCGGCTTTCTCGTCCCACGTCGAATTCAACGCTGGATAGGTACGCAACAAGCGGGTCACGACCAAGGCAGCCAGCGTCGTGATATTCAGCTTGATGTCCTTCAACAGAGGATGGGAACGCAAGCGCTCAACCAGGGCCATCGATTCCGTGACATCCACGGTCAAAAATTCGGTGGCATGCGGGGCGGTAAACGCCGACTGCACCATCGCCTTGGCTGTGGCGCGACGCACCGCAGTGATCTTTACATGCCTGTCCCCTAGGCCGCCCGGCTGGACCGGCGCAACAAGAGCGGCAGGTGATGCAGTGGCCCTTGGCCCATTCTCGGCATCAATCGCTTGCTGGACATCGCGGCGAAGCACTAGCCCATCTTCGCCACTGCCGGTGAGCATCGAAATATCCACACCGTGATCACGGGCGAGCTTGCGAACCGGCGGAGTGCATCGAGTCACCGCCCGACGCTGGTCTTCATGGCGCTCGGCCACAGCTGCACCCGAGGTGCGCGCCGAGCGGGACTTGCGCTGGGGCCGGACACCCGTTGCCGCCGGCGCGCCATAGCCTACAAGGGTCGGCGTGCGCTCCCCCACGCTGGGCTGTGGTTCTGGATCTTTTCCTTGTGCTGGTTCGTCATCTCCAAAGGTGACGAGCGGGCCGCCAACCTGGACGACCTGGCCTTGGGCAGCATGAATCTGCTGGACTACCCCGGCAAAAGGTGAAGGCAGTTCAACTACAGCCTTGGCTGTCTCCACCTCGGCGATCACCTGGTTCAGCGCCACGTGCTCGCCGACCTTGATTTTCCAGTTCAAAACCTCGGATTCGGTCAATCCCTCGCCGAGATCCGGAAGCTTAAAGGTCTGATCCGTCATCACTGGGCAGCTCCTTTGCTTGCCTCTTGGTGTCTCATCACGGTATCCACCGCGTGCAGAACTCGATCTATATCGGGCAAATGGTGACTTTCAAGCCGCGACGGTGGATAGGGAACATCAAACCCTGTCACGCGCAACGGCGCATGCTCCAAGTAATCGAAGCAGCGCTCGGTAGTCTCGGCACAAATTTCTGCACCCAAACCACTGGTGCGACTGGCCTCATGGACCACAACCAGCTTCCCAGTGCGCTGCACCGACTGCGCCACGGTGTCGATATCCAATGGGTCCAAGCTGCGCAGATCAATAATCTCCAAGCTGGTGCCTTCATCTTCTGCAGCCATGGCAGCATCGATCAGGGTGTAGGTTGTTGGCCCATAGCCAACCACGGTGACATCGGTACCGGCGCGGATGATCTTCGCCTTGGGCGACGCATCTGGCTGAACTTCGCCCAGCTCCGCCTCGCTCTTCTCGTGGTATCGACGCTTGGGCTCGAAGAAGATGACCGGATCATCGCAGGTAATTGCCTGGCGAAGCATTACATAGGCATCTTCAACACTGGAGGGAGCAAATACGCGAAGCCCTGCGGTGTGGGCAAAGTAGGCTTCGGGAGATTCCGAATGGTGCTCGGGAGAACCGATGCCGCCACCATAGGGAATACGAACCGTCACCGGCATCTTCACTCGCCCGCGAGAACGGTAATGCAACTTCGCCAGCTGCGAGACCAGCTGGTCAAAAGCAGGATAGGTGAATCCATCAAATTGGATCTCCACCACCGGGCGGTATCCGCGGTAGGCCAATCCGATGGCGGTACCGACAATTCCGGATTCGGCCAAGGGGGTGTCAACCACTCGGTGTTCGCCGAATTCGGCCTTGAGCCCATCGGTCACGCGGAAGACTCCGCCTAGTGTTCCGATATCCTCACCGAGCAGGATGACCTTATCGTCCTCACTGAGCGCATCATGCAGTGACTTATTCAGTGCCTTGAGCATGGTGGTGGCCATAGTTATTCGCCACCTTCAAAGTCAGCCAAATAGTTCAAGTAGGTTTTCGCAGCCCGTTCGGTCGGTTCATGCGGTTGGGCATAAACATTGGAAAATAGTTCTTCCACCTTGGGGTCTTCCATCGTGGTGATTGCCGCACGTAGCTTGGCAGCCATATCATCGGCGGCATTCTGGGCGCGCTGTTCATAGGACTGAACATCGGCACCCATTTCGTGCAGGTACTTGACCAGGCGGTCGATAGGGTCCTTGGCTTTCCACTCTTCGAGCTGCTCGGCCCTGCGGTAGCGGGTGGGGTCATCGGCGGTAGTGTGCGAACCCATGCGGTAGGTGACTGCTTCGATGAACGTCGGACCCAGACCATGGCGGGCGTGGGCCAGGGCCGCCTTGGTTGCCGCGTATACGGCAAGGATGTCGTTGCCATCCACTCGCCAGGTTTTCAAGCCGAAGCCATGGGCCCGGTCAGCAATATGGGTGCGGCTTTGCAGGGCGACCGGCTCGGAGATGGCCCACTGATTGTTCTGACAGAAGAACAACACTGGCGCTTGATAACTAGCCGCAAAAACCATGGCTTCACTCACGTCGCCCTGGCTGGTGGCACCATCGCCAAAGTACGCCACGGAGACTTGCTCGCCTCCATCGAATTTGATGCCCATGCCATAACCGGCGGCATGCAAGGCCTGCGAACCGATGACAATTTGCTGGCAGGCGATGTTGACTTCATTCGGGTCCCAGCCGCTGGCTTGGGCTCCACGCCAGACGCTGAGCAGGTCTTCGGCCTTTACTCCCCTAGCCCAAGCCACTCCGTGTTCGCGGTAGGAAGGGAAGATGAAATCGTCGTTTTCAGTGGCTCGTACCGAGCCAATTTGCGCAGCCTCTTGGCCAAGCAACGGAGCCCAGAGGCCTAGTTGCCCTTGGCGCTGCAAGGCGGTGGCCTCATTGTCCATGCGCCGAAGCACCACCATATCGCGCAGAAAATCTGCAAGGTCCGCTTCCTTGAGGTCCTTGAGATGGTGGTCAAGTTCTTCGTCCGGAATTCGTTTCCCGTCGACGTTCAGCAGCTGATGCGTTGGTAGGCTTCCAGCGGCTACGTCCATGTGCTGTGTGGACACGATCGGCATCCTTACTCTCACGTAGTCTGTTGCAGAATTCTTCGTCGAACCCCGCTTAATGTGATGCTACTCACGCAACACAAGACGCACAATGGTGATTCAAAAATTAGCGCAAAACGCCCTATTTATCCTATTGTTCCAGTGCTAACGTGCTCATTATGCACCTCTTGGACATCACAGATCGGCGAATCCTGCTAGCCATGGCCAGCGCCAAAAAACGCACCGGCTCGGCCATCGCCACGGCCCTGAACCTGGGGCGCAATACGGTGCAATCGCGGATGACCCGATTGGAAAATGAAATCCTGGAATCCCCGGACCGCCGGATTCCGCCAGCCGCCCTGGGCTACGGATTGCTGTCATTTATCGAGCTTCACGTTGACCAGCGATACCTCGAAGAAATCTCGGCCAAGCTGGCCACCATCCCCGAAGTCCTCGAAGCCCACGGGCTGACCGGCAATGCCGATATCCTGGTGCGCGTGGCCGCCAAGGATGCCGAACAGCTCTTCAGGGTCCACGGCCAGCTCTTGCATATCGATGGGGTGAACCGCGCGGATTCAGCGCTGTCCATGGCGCAGCTGGTCCCCTACCGGACCACCGCCCTGCTGCGGCATTCGCTGAAATCCCCCGCACAGTAAAAGCCAATGGCAAGGCCCTGTGGACCAATGGTAGTTGATCCCCAGGGCCTTGCCCCTTCAGTTCTTGCCTGCCGCCCCCTAGTGGTCGACGGCCTTTTCCGCACCGACTCCGGTCAGCGAGCGGACTTCCATTTCTGCCTGCTTGGCTGGATCCTCGGTGCCCTGATCGGTCACCGAACCCAACCAGCCCAGGAAGAAGGCCAGCGGAATCGAAACGATGCCCGGGTTGGCCAGCGGGAAGATCGACATGTCGATGCTCGGGATCATCGCGGTCTCCGATCCGGAGAACACCGGCGAGAAGATGATCAGCAGCAGCGCGGAGCCCAAACCGCCGTACATCGACCAGACAGCACCGCGGGTCTTGAAGCCCTTCCAGAACAGCGAGTACAGGATGGTTGGCAGGTTGGCCGAGGCGGCGACCGCGAAGGCCAGCGCCACCAGGAAGGCCACATTCTGGCCCTGGGCTCCGATGCCGCCGGCGATGGCGAAGACGCCGATCACCAGCACGGTGCGCCGGGCCACCTTCATTTCCTTCTCCGGGGTGGACTTGCCCTTGGCGATCACCGAAGCGTACACGTCGTGGGCGAAGGATGCAGCCGCGGTGATGGTCAGGCCGGCGACCACCGCGAGGATGGTTGCAAAGGCCACCGCCGAAATCAGCCCCAGCAGCACGGTGCCACCCAATTCGTAGGCCAGCAGCGGGGCAGCCGAGTTCACCCCGCCGGGAGCTGCCTTGATCCGGTCAGGGCCAATCAGTGCGCCGGCACCGAAGCCCAGGACCAGGGTGAACAGGTAGAAGGCCCCGATCAGCCAGATCGCCCAGACTACCGACTTGCGGGCTTCCTTGGCGGTGGGCACCGTGTAGAAGCGCATCAGCACGTGGGGCAGGCCAGCGGTACCCAGCACCAGGGCCAGGGCCAGCGAAATGAAGTCCAGCTTGGAGGTTTCGGACTTGCCGTACTGCAGACCTGGATTCAGGATCTCGGGGTTGCCAGCCACCTCGGCGGCCTTGCCCAGCAGTTCGGAGAAGTTGAAGCCGAAGATCGCCAGGGTCCAGATGGTCATGATCAGCGCGCCGGCGATCAGCAGGCAAGCCTTGATGATCTGCACCCAGGTGGTACCCTTCATGCCGCCGACCAGCACGTAGAGGATCATCAGGGCGCCGACGATCACGATGACCAGCGACTGGCCGAACTTCTCGTCAATGCCCAGTAGCAGCGAAACCAGCGCGCCGGCACCCGCCATCTGCGCCAGCAGGTAGAACACGCAGACAGCCAGGGTGGAGATGGCCGCGGCAATGCGCACCGGGCGCTGCTTGAGCCGGAAGGAGAGCACGTCGGCCATGGTGAACTTGCCGGTATTGCGCAGCAGCTCGGCGACCAGCAGCAGGGCCACCAGCCAGGCGACCAAGAAGCCAATGGAGTAGAGGAAGCCGTCGTAGCCGTTGATGGCGATGGCACCGACAATGCCGAGGAAGGATGCCGCCGAAAGGTAGTCGCCGGCGATGGCGGTGCCGTTCTGCGTTCCGGTGAAGGAACGGCCACCGGCATAGTAGTCGGCCGCGGTCTTGTTGTTCTTCGAAGCGCGCAGCACGATCACCAGGGTGATGCCCACGAAGGCGATGAAGATGCCGATATTCACCAGCGGGTTGCCGACCTGGGTCGATTCTCCGGCAGTCTGGGCCACAATCGAGAGCTGATCCATTTACTTCACTCCCTTTTGCTCTAGGCGTTCGCGGATGGCGGTGGCCTTCGGATCCAGCTTCTTATTGGAGAAGCTGACGTAGGCTGCGGTAATCAGGAAGGTCGAGACAAACTGCAGCAGCCCAAGGAGGATGCCCATGTTGATATTGCCCAAAACCTTGATCGACATGAAGTCATGGAAGTAGTCGGCCAGCAAAACGTAGGCGAAATACCAGACGAGGAAGAAGATGGCCATCGGGAAAACGAAACTGCGGTGGGTTCTGCGCAGCTCCTGGAATTCCCCGGATTGGCTCTCCGTAACAAAATCGACGTCTTCGGTGACGTCGCGTTCCGGGTTGGCACTCATTGATGCCCTCCTTGAGCGAGTTAATGATGTGATCGAGCACACATCTGTTGCGTGACTAAGTTCACTATTGGCGAAGAATTCTTTCGCGACTAGGGGTATCCGGTGGCTCGTGGCTCAACGGGGCGAATTCTGCGCTCAACGGCGCACTGGGCGGCGTTGAGCGGTCGGCCCGAATCAGGGCCCTAAGATGGGAGCATGTCCCCAGCGCTGCAAGCCACCCTGATCGCGGCCATCGTGGTGCTTGGCATAGCCGTCGTCGGCTATTTCGGTTTCAGGATCTCGCGCTCGACCCGGGAGATGGGCACCGATGCCGAAGAAGCCACCTACAAAACGCTGCACCACATGTCGGTGGCGGTCCCCCACCTGGAGCGCGGGCTCACCGAAGAAGGCGCGGCCAAGAGCGCCAAGGCGCTGCGCCGGCTGCTGAACTGCCAGGTGCTGCTGATCAGCGATACCTCGCGGACCCTGGCCGCAGATGCCGGGATCGAGTTCACCGCGCAGCTCGAAGAGGACGCCTCCGAGGCGTCGGCCAGCACCCTGGCCAGCGGCAAAACCCAGGTCAGGCATTCGGCCGGAATGGATATCGTGGCCGCACCCATCACCGTGGGAGACCAGAGCGTGGGCACCGTGGTGGCCCTGTCCGTAAGGGCCGGGGCGGGCTTTGTCCGCGCGGTGTCCGAGGTGGCGGTTTTTGTCTCCGCGCAGGTCTCCACCGCGCAGCTCGATGAGTCCAAGGCGATGCTGCTCGAAGCCCAGATGCGGGCCCTTCGCGCGCAGATCTCCCCGCACTTCATCTACAACTCGTTGAACGCCATCGCCTCCTTCATCAATACCGACCCGGCCCGCGCCCGCGAATTGGTGATAGAGTTCGCCGATTTCACCCGCTACTCCTTCAGGCGCCGCGGGGAATTCACCACCGTGGCCGAAGAGCTTGAAGCGATCGACCGATACCTGCTGCTGGAGAAGGCCCGCTTCGGCGACCGCATCAAGGTGTCCTTGCAGATTGCGCCCGAGGTGCTGCCGACGCAGATTCCCTTTTTGGCCCTCCAGCCGCTGGTGGAAAATGCGGTGCGCCATGGCCTGGAGGCGCGTCCCGATGGCGGTGTCATCTCGATTACCGCCACCGAGGATGGCCTGCATGCGGTCATTTCGGTGGAGGATGATGGCATGGGCATGGATCCCGAGCAGCTGGCCAGCGTCCTGGCGGGCACAACCACCACCATGCACGTGGGGCTGCGCAATGTCGACCTGCGCCTGCGCCAGCTCTATGGGAACTCCAACGGGCTGGTGATCGAGACCGCTCCGGGGGCCGGAACGCTGGTCACCCTGCGTGTTCCCAAATTCCGCGCGCCAATCACCAGCGGCCCGGATATCTAGAAAAGCCGGGGAAACGGTAGAATTTTTGCATGATCAATGTGGTGGTGGCCGATGATGAACTCCCTGCAGTAGAAGAGATCTCCTTTCTGCTGAACCAAGATTCGCGGATTGGCAAAATCCACCGGGCCACCTCCGGGGCCGCGGCCCTGAAGGCGCTGGAGGAAAATGATGTTGATGCGCTGTTCCTCGACATCCACATGCCGGCGCTCTCCGGCCTGGACATCGCCCGGGTCATTTCCCGCTTCACCCATCCGCCGCTGATTGTTTTTGTCACCGCCGACGAGGACCAGGCGCTGCAGGCTTTCGAGCTGGCCGCCATCGACTACGTGCTCAAGCCCATTCGCCCGCAGCGCCTGGCCGAATCCGTGCGCCGCATCTGCGAGCTGGTGGAAGAAACCCCCGCCAAGCCGGAAATGATCACCGTTGACCAGGGCGGCATCACGAAGCTGATCCCGCGCAGCGATATCGCCTACGTGCAGGCCCAGGGCGACTACGCCCGGCTGCACACCCAGGATTCGAGCTACCTGATCCGCGTACCGCTCAACGACCTGGAACAGCAGTGGGGAGAATCCGGCTTTGTCCGCATCCACCGCTCCTATTTAGTGTGCATGGACAAAATTGAAACGGTCCGCCTGCAGACCGGCAAAGCTGCCGTGGTCGTCTACGGCGCGGAACTTCCAATTTCCCGGCGCGCCCTGCCCTACCTGCGCGAGCGCCTGGCCGCCAACCGCGTTCGCCCGCTGTAAGAACCCGGGCCCCAAAGTGCAGTCACCCGATTCCGGCCAGCAGCGCCAGCCTCCAGAGCCTCCCGGGCGTTTTGCCCAGCAGCGTCCGCAACGCGTGCGCGTGCAAGCTCCCCAGGACGCGTCGCTGGCGCCCCCGAACCAGCGCCCCGAGCATACCGCCGAAGAGTTCTACGTCCGCCAGCTGATCCGCTCCCAGCTGCGCCTGGCCTGTGCGGTGGCCGCCGGCCTCTTGGCCCTGCTGGTGGGCATCTGCTCGCTGCTGGTGCTCTGGCCGGTGGTCTCGAATATCCAGCTGTTCGGCATTCCCCTGCCATGGTGGGTTTTGGGGGTGGGCATGTACCCGCTGATCATTGTCGCCGGCATGCTGTACAACCGGGCGGCGGCACGCAATGAGCAACGCTACCGGAGCATCAGCCGTGGATAGCCTGCTTTCTGTTTCCGCGCTTGTCGTAGTCTGCCTAGCCACCATGCTGATCGCCTTTCATGGACTGCGCATCTCGCGCACCACTTCCGACTTCTACGTGGCTTCGCGCACCGTGCGCCCGTGGTGGAATGCCTCGGCCATTGGCGGCGAATACCTCTCCGCGGCCTCCTTCCTCGGGGTGGCCGGGCTCATCGTGCTGTCGGGGCAATCCGGGTTGTGGTTCCCGATCGGCTACACGGCAGGCTACCTGATGCTGCTGCTCTTCGTGGCCGCGCCCTTGCGCCGCTCGCGCGCCTACACGATCCCGGATTTTGCGCAGATACGCTTCGAGAATTCTCCGGTGCTGCGCAAGTTGACCACCTATCTCGTGGTGGTGATCTGCTGGCTGTACATCGTCCCGCAGATGCATGGGGCAGCGCTCACCCTGTCGATTGCCACCGGTCTTCCCAGCTGGGTCGGTCCGGTCGTGGTGGCTGCGGTTGTCTGCGTTACGGTGCTTTCGGGCGGAATGCGTTCGGTGACCTTTGTCCAGGCCTTCCAATACTGGTTCAAGCTCGCCGCACTGGTGGTGCCAACTATTTTCCTCTTGGTGCGCGCCCTCCCCGAGCAGTCGGCCGGCGAACGCGCCCAGAACCTTTTCGCGCAGCTGGAATCGGTGACGACCATGAACCTGTACGAGACCGTGTCGATTATTTTCGCGCTGCTCTTCGGCACCTTGGGCCTGCCCCATGTGCTGGTGCGCTTCTACACCAACCCCACCGGCCAGACCGCGCGCACCACCACTGTGATCGTGCTCTGCCTGCTCTCCGTGTTCTACCTTTTGCCCACCACCTTGGGCGTGCTGGGGATTTTGTATACCCCGGAGCTCGGGGCCAGCAATGAAACCGATGCCACCATCTTGCTCTTGCCGGCCCGGCTCTTTGACGGCTTCCTCGCCGACGCGCTGACCGCCATCGTGGTCGGCGGCGCCTTTGCCGCGTTCCTGTCCACCACCTCGGGCCTGGTGGTATCCCTGGCCGGTGCGATCTCCCAGGAGTTCTTCTCTGGAACGGTGCGCGGATTCCGGATTTCCACGGTGCTGGCCACCGCCCTGCCGGTGCTGATCGCGGTGCTCACCAGCTCGCTGGCCCTGGCCGGGGCCATCGGCAATGTTTTCGCCTTCACCGCCTCAACGATCTGCCCGCTGCTGTTGCTGGGGATTTGGTGGCGTTCGCTCACCGCCCGGGGCGCCATCGCGGGCCTGCTGGCGGGGGCGATCAGCTGCGGCGCATCGCTGTCGATCGGGATCTTCCTGCCGGCGATGGATCACTGGGGGATCCACCTCTTGCGCCAGCCGGCTGCGTGGAGCGTGCCGCTGGCCTTTGCGGTGATGGTCGCGGTCTCGCGCGGCACCCAACGGGCGGTTCCAGGCAACGTCGACCGGGTTATGGCGTTGCTGCATGTACCCGATCGCGAGGCGAAGTTCTAGGCTGGGCCCGATTGGCCAGCAGCCCCAGCAGCACCCCGCTGAGCACCAGGGCCATGCCGCCCAGGCTTTGGATGCCAAGGCTCTCGGCGGCCAGCAAGGTTCCCAGGATCACCCCGGCCACCGGGTTCAGCAGCCCCAGCAGCCCCACCGTGCCCGAAGGAAGATGCCGCAGGCCGCTGAACCAGGCCAGGAACGCTATCGCCGTGGCAACCACGCTCAGGTAGCCGAATCCCAGTACCGCCTGCCTGTCAAGGGCCGGCGGCGGTCCCTGGATCAGCCAGGCGAAGGGCAGGAGCAGCAGCCCGCCAGCGACCAGCTGCCAGGCGGTGGTATCCACGATCGGCTGCCCGCTGGACCATTTTTTGGCCAGGATGAAGCCCAGGCTCGAGATGCCCATGGCGGTGAGCGACAAGAGAATTCCGAGCATGCTGATCCGGCTTTGCCCGTCGAAGACCATGATGGCCACGCCCAAAAAGCCCAATGCGGCTCCGATCAGCGGCCAGCGTTTGGGCCGCTCCCCCAGCAGCGGCCAGGCCAGGAGCATCAGCACCCCTGCGGAAACGGCCATGGTGGTTGACGCAATGCTGGAGGGCAGCAGTTGCGCCACCGCGTAGACCAGTGCGAAGAAGGCGCCGATGTTCAAGGTGCCGAGCACCAGGGATTTCCACCACCAGCTGCCTCGCGGAAGCCTGCGGCAGATCAGCAGCAGGATGAGTCCCGCGGGCAGCGCCCGGAAAACTCCGCCCCATAGTGCCGCATCGCCAGGCAGATACTCCCGGGTGACGTAGTAGGTTGATCCCCATGCGACGGGGGCGATGGCGGTGAGGGCCAGCCTGCCCAGCGGTAGGCGAAGAGCACGCCCGGGCATTAAATTAGTTTCCATGGAAACTATATTAGCTTCCGTGGAAACTATAATAAAGGCATGGAGCATTTAGACCACGTCGCACGCATCCAGCAGCAGTGGGCCACCGAGCGCCCCGATCTGGATCCACGGCCCCAGGGAATCATCGGCAGGCTGCATCGGCTGGCAATTTTCCTGCGGGAAGAAGTCTGTGCCGTGTATGCGGAACATGGGCTGACCGAGGCCGAGTTCGATGTCCTGGCGACCCTGCGCCGCAGCGGAGCACCCTATTCGCTGGCACCTGGCGAGCTGGCCGCCCAGACCATGGTCACTTCGGGAGCCACCACCAAGCGGCTGGATCGGCTGGTTTCGGCCGGCTACGTCTCGCGCCACAGCGAAGATGGCGATCAGCGCCGGCGGCGCATCTCGCTAAGCCCCGAGGGCAAGAAGAAGATTGATGAGGTCATGACCGACCACCTGGCCAATGAGGCCCGACTGATCGCCCAGCTTTCGTCTGCGGAGCAATCCGCGCTCGAAGGCGCCCTGAAGAGCTGGCTCAGGCACTACGAGCCGCCGCAAGGCTGACCGGCAGGGTGTTGCGCCGGCGGCACACGCAGAAAGGGCGGGCAGGAAATATTTCCTGCCCGCCCTCGCGGCTAGAATCCAGCGAACCTTGCGGCGTGCTAGTCGATGGAAGCCATCAGCTCGACCACGCGATCGAGGAAGGCGTCGACCTGGGACTCTTCGTATCCGTCGGTCCCTTGGGCCGAGCGGAATTCGACGCGGCGCACAGCATCCACGGCCATCGGCACATCATTTTCAAAGTAGTCGATGAGCTGGTCGCAGAGCCGATCGACATCTTCAACGTTGTAGCTTGAGGCATTGGTGCGCGACGGGCGGCGGAAGCGCTCGCCCTTGGCACGGTGCAGTCGGCCACGCAGAATAGCGGCCAGGCGCCCGACCTGCTGCAGCCAGACTTCCTCGCCCTGGTGGGAGATGAGGTCATCGCGTTCCCGCTTGGCGAAAACATCCTCGAGCCGATCCAGCGCACCGTCAACTTCACGGGCCTGGTAGCCGCCCTTCTGCGGGGCGAAGGTCGTTCGGCGGATCAGGTGGCTGGTGACCACGCTGTCGTCGTTTCCGCCGTCGTTAAAGGTTGCCCGGGCCCGGCTGAGGAACGCATCGACCTGCTTTGCGTTGTAGCCGAATTCCGAATCCGGTACGCGGGAAAACGGAGCATCTTGCTGCTGCGACACGACAGTTCCTTTTTCTCTAGAGAGACGTCAGTGGCGTGCTGCCCGACGGCGGCACCCCATCCATTCTATTTGCTCGAGCCCCACTTGGCTCAATGGCCACACCAGCGGCGGTGCCATGGGCGGATTACAAGACCGCAACGCTCCAGGCCAGCAGGTGCGAAATCAGGTATCCCAGGGGGATCACGAAAAGCACCGAATCCAATCGGTCCATGATTCCACCGTGGCCCGGGAGCAGGTTGCTCATGTCCTTGATGCCCAATTCACGCTTCACCATCGACTCCGCGAAGTCACCGGTGGTGGCCGCAATAGTGGTGAACAAGGCCAGGATGACACCGGTCCACCAAGGCATGTCGAGCCAGAACACCATGGCGCATGCGCCGATGGCCATGGAACCGGCCATGGAGCCGCCAAAGCCCTCCCAGGACTTCTTGGGCGAGATCTTCGGCGCCATCGGGTGCTTGCCGATCAGCACTCCCACGATGTACCCGAAGGTATCGTTGGCCACTGCCAGCAGCAGGATCGTGGCAATCAGCCACTGGCCGTTCTCCCCTTCGAGCATCAGCAGCGCGAAGGACAAGAGCAACGGGATCCAGCTGATAATGAAGACGCTGCTCATCACCGAGGCAACCGCGCCCTTGAGCCCCTCCATGAGCCTGAAGAGCAGGGCTACGAGGATGCAGGCCACAAAGCTGAAGCCCAGGGCCTCGACATCACCGAGCACGGCGCTGACCGGAAGCAGCAGCGAGGCCAGGTACAACGGCACCTGGGGAACCGCGGTTTTGGCGTGGGTCGTGGCCCGGGCAACTTCCCAGCAGCCGATGCCACTGAGCGCAACGACCGCAAAGACCAGCAGCGGCTCGTAAAGGAACAATCCCGCGAGCACCACACCGAGCAGCACCACACCAACGCCGATAGCTGCCGGCAGGTTGCGTCCTGCGCGCGAGGCCTTGGGCTCCGGGTTGCCGACCAAAAGCTCGGGCGGGATCGCTGCTTCCTGCGCATCCGGTTCGCCGGTTTCAGCCAGGTCCTCGGAATCGCTGTGCGGCGGCATCGGCTTCGAGCGCACTGTGTCGGCTTCGAAAACTATTCTGGCGCGCCGCTTGGCATGGGCGGCATGTGCCTTGTCCTTAGCCTCATGCCCCGTGCCAGCGGCGGGCTGGAGCTTGGCAACGCCGGGCTTCGAAGCTCCTGCCGAATCCGATGCAGGCTCGTTGCCGCCGGTCTTGGCTGGCTCCTGGCCGGCGTCGCGACGGGTCTTGCCGGCACGCTTTGAGGCCTTGGCCTCGGCTTCACGCAGTGCGCGAGCCTCACGCCGAGTCATCGGCTGGAGATTACCGGATGCCACTGAGGGCACCGCCGAAGCGTTGCCCTCAGTGTTCTCTGTCGAGCCTGGCATTAGACGTCCAGCAGCTCGGCTTCTTTTTTCTTCACGATCTCGTCGACTGAATCAACGTGCTTCTTGGTCAGCGCGTCGAGGTCCTTTTCTGCACGGGTGCCTTCGTCTTCGCCGATTTCGCCATCCTTGACCAGCTTGTCGATGGCGTCCTTGGCCTTGCGACGGTGGTTGCGCAGCGCAACTCGAGCGTCCTCGCCCTTGGCCTTGGCTAGCTTGACGTATTCCTTGCGGCGTTCCTCGGTCAAGACCGGAAGGGTCACGCGGATCATCTTGCCGTCGGAGGAAGGGTTGGCACCAACCTCGGGATCGCCCAGCGCCTTTTCGATTTCACGCATGGCGGTGACGTCAAATGGGGTGATGGTGATGGTGCGTGCTTCGGGAACAGCGAAGGATGCCAGCTGCTGCAGCGGGGTTGGCGAACCGTAGTAGTCGACCATGACCTTCGAGTACATGCCCGGGTGGGCGCGACCGGTACGAATCGTCGCGAAGTCCTCCTTGGCGGCGTCAATGGTGCGTTCCATCTTTTCGGCGGTTTCCGCCAGCGTTTCCTCAATCACCGGTACTCCTCAAGTACTTCATCTGTGCTTCCGCAACGGGAAATTAAATCTACTTCAATCCTAGGCCACGATCACCGATTAAACGGTGACGGTGGTGCCGATCCGCTCGCCGCGAATAGCCGCTGCGACGTTTCCTTCGCCTTCCATGCCGAAGACGAGCATGTCCAGCTTGTTGTCCTGGCACATGGTCATGGCGGTCTGGTCCATCACGCGGATGTTCTTCAGCAGGGCCTCGTTGTAGGTCAAGGTGTCCAGCTTGGTGGCCGTTGGATCCGTCTTCGGGTCGGCAGTGTATACGCCGTCAACACCCGACTTTGCCATCAGCACCTCGTCGGCGTCCACTTCCAGCGCACGCTGAGCGGCGACGGTATCGGTGGAGAAGTAAGGCAAGCCGGCGCCTGCACCGAAGATGACAACGCGGTCCTTCTCCATGTGGCGGATGGCCCGGCGCGGAATGTAGTTCTCGGCAACCTGTGCCATGGCGATGGCCGACTGCACGCGGGTTTCAACGCCGCACTGCTCCAGGAAGTCCTGCAGGGCCAGGCAGTTCATGACCGTGCCGAGCATGCCCATGTAGTCTGCGCGGGAGCGGTCCATGCCTGCGGCTGACAGCTCGGCGCCGCGGAAGAAGTTGCCGCCGCCAACAACGATGGCTACTTCTACTTCGCCTACGGTCTGGGCGATCTGCTGGGCAACGCCACGCACGGTGTCCGGGTCAACGCCGACCTTGCCACCGCCGAACACCTCACCGGAGAGCTTGAGCAGGACGCGACGACGTTTGGTTTCTTGGGTGGCTGGCATAAGTTGTCTTACTCCTGGAGGTCGGAATCAAGCTGGGGGTAGTACGTCCCGGTTCCCAAGTTATCTTGTGATCCGGGCTCAAGAAAAGGGAGGCGAGCCACCGAGTTATTTCTCGGTGCCCACCTCCCTTTGATCCTGGGCACTCAGATTCCTCTGAGCGCGTGCCGCTTAGTGCGTGTTATTCAGTGCCTGAAGCTTTAAAGCTTAGGCGCCGACGCGGAAGCGAGCGAAAGCAACTGGCTTGGTGCCAGCTTCTTCGAAGACCTTGGCAACGGACTTCTTGGCGTCCTTGGCGAAAGCCTGGTCAACCAGGACGATCTCCTTGAAGAAGCCGGTCAGGCGGCCTTCAACGATCTTGGTCAAGGCAGCTTCTGGCTTGCCCTCTGCGCGAGCGGTTTCGTCAGCGATACGGCGCTCGTCGGCGACCTTATCTGCTGGAACCTCTTCGCGGGACAGGTAGGTTGGAGCCATTGCAGCGGTGTGCACAGCAACGTCGTGCGCTACGGTTGCAGCAGCTTCGCTGTCTGCATCCACAGCCATCAGAACGCCAACCTGAGCTGGCAGGTCCTTGCTGGTCTTGTGCAGGTAAGCGGCAACCTTGGCACCCTCGATGCGGGCAACGCGGCGGACAACGATCTTCTCGCCGAGGATTGCGCCCTCTTCGATGACGGTGTCGCCGATGGTCTTGCCGTCCAGCTCGTAAGCCAGCAGTGCTTCTGCATCTGCAGCGCCGGAAGCCACAGCGGCATCCAGGACCTTGGCAGCCAGAGCGATGAACTTCTCGTTCTTTGCGACGAAGTCGGTCTCGCAGTTGATCTCGACCATGACGCCGACGTTGCCTTCGACCTTGGCAGCAACCAGGCCTTCAGCGGTCGAACGGCCTTCGCGCTTGGTAGCGCCCTTCAGGCCCTTGACGCGAATGATCTCGATGGCCTTCTCGGCGTCGCCGTTTGCCTCGTCCAGAGCCTTCTTAACGTCCATCATGCCGGCGCCAGTGCGCTCGCGCAGTGCCTTGATATCAGCAGCGGTGTAGTTTGCCACGTGCAATCCCATTCAGCTAGGAGTTTCAAGTTTGATTTGCTTGTGGGACGGGTCGGTTCTCCGGCCCGTCCCACAAGACTTGGCGGAGCTTGCCTCAATCAACACGCTAGTGTCCCGAGGCAAACTCCTAGAGTCACGCAGGTGACTACTTGGCTTCGTCAGCCTCGGTTGCAGCTTCCTCAGCAGGAGCCTCAGCCTTGGCCTTTTCGCCCTCAAGCAGTTCGCGCTCCCACTCAGCCAGTGGCTCAGCGGCACCCTCGGTCTTGCCTGCAGCCTTGTTGTTCTTGGCGATGAGGCCTTCGGCCACAGCGTCAGCAACAACGCGGGTCAGCAGGTTGACGGAGCGGATAGCGTCGTCGTTGCCTGGGATTGGGTAGGTAACTTCGTCAGGATCGCAGTTGGTGTCCAGGATGGCCACAACTGGGATGCCCAGCTTCTGGGCTTCGTCGATAGCCAAGTGTTCCTTCTTGGTGTCAACGATCCAGATAGCCGAAGGGGTGCGGGTCAGGTTGCGGATACCACCGAGGTTGTTCTGCAGCTTGGTCAGCTCGCGCTTGAGCAGCAGAAGTTCCTTCTTGGTGTGACCGGAGCCAGCAACGTCCTCGAAGTTGATCTCTTCCAGTTCCTTCATGCGCTGAACGCGCTTGGAGACGGTCTGGAAGTTGGTCAGCATACCGCCAAGCCAGCGCTGGTTCACGTATGGCTGGCCTACGCGGTTAGCCTGCTCAGCAATGGATTCCTGAGCCTGCTTCTTGGTACCAACGAACAGTACGGTGCCGCCGTGAGCAACAGTCTGCTTCACGAACTCGTAAGCGCGGTCGATGAACGACAGCGACTGCTGCAGGTCGATGATGTAGATGCCGTTGCGCTCGGTGAAGATGAAGCGCTTCATCTTTGGGTTCCAGCGACGGGTCTGGTGGCCGAAGTGGACGCCGCTGTCAAGCAGCTCTCGCATGGTTACGACTGGCATGTCGCAACTCCTTTCAGCAGTGGCGGACCGGGCACACGTGCGCCCGCGGTAACTGCTCTTGTTTGTTCGGGTTGATGCAGATAGCCATTGTGGTTATCCGCCCTAGTATGAGAGCCGAAGATGCTTGGCATCTCGCCGTCAGTCCACCGATTCTCTCGGACCACTGGAACCTCAGGCCACAGCCCTAGTTGGCCATGGAACCTCATACGCGAAGTCAATCTCTTGCCTGCTGCATCCAATTTTGGACACACCTATGACAGGAAACTGCTGTTTAAAGTGTACTACACCCCGCGCTTCGCACAGCACGCAGAACCGTGATCTAGAGCCCATCAGATTACCCACAATTCGACTCGACTTCTTGTCCACCCGGTGGCCGCCGCCGGACGCTGAATAGATGAAAACCCAAGCCGCACTGAAACAAGCCAAATTCCTGCTGCTCGCCATCAGCCTCGCGCTGGCTGCCAGCGGTGCCTCATTGCCAGAACAGCTCCCGCCACTGCCTCATGCTTCGCTAGCAACAGCCAACGGCTGGCGGTGGCCGCTAGCGGGTGAGCCAAGGATCGCCGAACCCTTTGATAAGCCAGCGGAAAATTGGCTGCCCGGACATCGTGGCGTTGATCTGGCGGCTAGTGAAGGCGACAAGGTTTTTGCTCCACAGCGAGGGCAGGTTACCTTCGCATCAACTGTGGTGGATCGCCCCGTGATGGTTATCGATCATGGGAACGGATTCAAAACCAGCCTCGAACCGGTCCAGGCACTCGCCAAAGCCGGCGATTGGGTTGATGCCGGAGCGCAGGTAGGCACCGTGTCCACCGGGGCTCACTGCTCGGCACGGTGCATCCACTGGGGTGTGCGCTTGAATGGCGAATACATTGATCCGGTCCTGCTCATCCGCGATATGCGACCGTCAATCCTGTTGCCGCTGCACCCATAGGCAGCAGTGTTCCTGCTGTTTTCCTTGACGAGCGCCGTACGAATGAAGGAATCTAGGCCGAGGCGAGGAGGAGTCGGGCGGGCCATGAAAAAAGCGCTGATCATCACCGGGTGCGCCATCGCCTTGCTCCTTGGCGTTAGCTACGGCTTGTGGCAAGACGGGGACAAACCTGATTTCGGGATGATTGCCTGGATTCTTTTTAGCCTGGCACTGGTAGCCGGCTTCACCCGCGGGCTCATCGTTGTACGCCGCGCTGGCAAACTTCGGGAAGGCTTCGAACCGCTGCGCGATGCCAGCACGACTTTTGAGAATATGACTATGGGCAGAGCCCCAGACGCCCGCCCTGATTTTTCCCCACACCAGGGCCAGCGCCTTCCCAAAGATCCCGGGGACTGAAATGCAAATCGCCCGACAACTCGTTGACACGAATTATCGGGCGACTTTCATCGGTAGGGAGTATGGGACTTGAACCCATGACCAAGGGATTATGAGTCCCCTGCTCTAACCAACTGAGCTAACTCCCCACATGTGTTCGCAACGCATAGCTACAACCACACTCGAAATATTCTAGGGCATCACTAGCCAAAACACCGATTTGGCTCACCGCAACCGGTCGCACGCGTCAGTGCGTTGAGACTTCTTCGCCTCGATAAAGCGCTTCGAAGGAGTTCATGGTCTTCTTTTGTGCGTGGTTCAGCACCTTGCGGTGTCCGGCCTCGCCGAACTTCATGCGCTGCGCATCATCCATGGACAGAACCCTGTCCAGCTTCTCGGCCAGGTCCTGCCGATCCCCTGGCTTGAACATGTAGCCGTTGACACCTTCATCAACGAGGTGCGGCAGGGCCATCGCGTTGGCCAAGACAACGGGCTTGGAAGCCGAAAGCGCTTCAAGTGTCACCAGCGACTGCAGTTCAGCGGTGCCCGGCTGGCAGAAAACGTCGCAGCGCAGGTAAGCCTGGCGCAGCTCTTCATCACTGATATGCCCCAGGAAGCGCACCCGATCGCGAATTTTGAGCTCATCAGCGATCTTTTCAAGGTTGCTCCGCTGCTCGCCACCGCCAACGATCTCGATGATTGCATTGGGCACTTCGCGCATCAGAGGCAATGCCTCGATCAGTTCGTTAATATTCTTCTCAACCGCTAGCCGCCCAGCGAAAAGGATCGTTGGAAAATCATTCTTCATGATCTCCTCCCCCGGGGCCAGCTCATAATTGCCGACTTCAATGCCGTTGGACAGCGGCAAAACATTCATCAGCTTCGCCCGTTCGCGCATCGCTTTGGCGGCCAAGGGAGTCGGCGTGGTGACTGCATTGGCCCGGCCGAAGATCTTGCCCATGTCCCTCCAGGAGTTATGGGCCACGATGCGCTTGAACCAGCGCGGGAAAGGCAGGAATGGATCAAGGTTCTCCGGCATGAAGTGATTGGTCGCCACCGAGCGGACCTTGTTTTTTCGAGCCCACCCGATGGCGCGCTGGCCGATCATGTAGTGGCTTTGCGCGTGGATAACATCCGGCTTGATCTCGGAAAGCAGCTTGTCGATCTGCTTGTTCACTTCCCATGGGAAGGCGATTCGGAAATACTCGTGGGTTGGCACCGAATGGGATTCCAACCGGTGCACGATGGCCTCGTCACGGATTTCCGTGAAGGTTTTGCCCTTGTTTCCGCGTACCGCAAGCACGTGCACCCGGTGACCTCGTGCATGCATCTCGGTGGCGAGACGGTAGCAAAACATCGCTGCGCCATTCACATCCGGAGGATAGGTGTCAGCTGCAATGACAATGGTCAGTGGTTTTTCCTTGGCCACGGGCATCCTTAGTCGTTCATAAGAATTTGGGTTTGATGAAAAGTCTGGATCTTCAGTCTATTTCGACTCTGGCAGTTGTTTATCAGCTTCAGCCCGGTTGCGCCGCTCGATAACGTCCGGGTGGTGGCGGGACAAGGCAGCTACACCCACAATGGCAAGAGCCGCGGCAACGAGCATCAGCACCGTGACAAGCGCTGGGACATCGGGGCGCAATTCGCCGAGGATACTGGCTCCAATGGCGATGCCGATGATCGGGTCTATAACGGTCAAACCCGCAATCACCAATTCGGGAGGGCCCTTTGAGTAGGCCTTTTGAACAAAATAGGAACCGAGCAGACCTGCTACGACAACGGCTAAACCTGCGATCCATGGCAGCTGCAGGAAGCTGCTATTGCCAATTCCCAGAACCGCGATGGCGATGGTTCGCACCAGGACTGCGACGAATCCAAAGAGCACGCCTGCGCCCACGATAAAGAAGATTGCGCCGAGCTTTCGGTGGAAGAGGATCGTGGCCAATCCCACGATTGCCACCACCCCAGCGAGGATCATTTCGATCAGGTGCGATTGCTCTTCGGTGACTGCATGATTGCTATTGGTTGCGGTCACTGCCAGCAGGACGAATCCGACTGAACCAAGCATGCAGCTGATGATCGCCACCACCGTAGGGCGATTCATCGTAATGCCTGTTTCCCTGGCATTGACCATCGCTGTAATGACCAGGGCGATGGCGCCAATTGGCTGCACCACCGTCAGTGGCGCGCTGGCCAAGGCGAAGACGTTCAATGCCATGCCCAGGATCATCAGAAGCAGTCCGCCCATCCAGCCTTTATTGGTGGCGAGCTTTCCAGCGTTCTTGAGGGTCAGTTCCAGCCCATCAACGGAATTGCGAACCGCGATGGATTGGAAGTGGGCGCCAAAGGCAAGACAAAAGGCACTGCATAGTGCCGCTGCAATAGCGATCCAGACCATGTCAGTGCCTTTCTAGCCTAAATTCTTCGTACATGACGCGGCAGCTCAGTTCCAGTTGTCGCCGTAGCGCTGCCCCGTCAGCCGATAACTCAGGAGCGCTTGAATAGGGCGCGAATAACTGCGCCCAGTGCCAGCGTTGAACCTGCCATCACCAGGTACGGTCGTGCCTGTTCTAAGCGTTGGCCATTGGCTCTGTCAGCCTCCGATTGATCTTCGGAAGACGAAGACGCAGGTCGGACGAATCCACGAGCCTTGGCGGCCGCACCGGAAACTTTGTCTCCGGCGCTTTGCGTAAAGGAGCGTACTTTATCGATCTTGGCCAGAGGCGCCTGAACGCTCTCGCCAAGGTTGTCGCGCAGTGCCTGAATCTGGCGGCGACGACGACGGGTCCGGAGGATCAATTCGTCAGCACTTGGTGCCGGCGGCTTTGGTTCCTTCTTCTTGTCGCTTTCTTCGGCATCATCGGACTTCTTCTTCAGCGGTTCATCGAGCGTGCTGACGTCGAACTCGCTACCATCCTTGAGCACGCCCAAGTCATGGCGAATACCTCTAATTGCAGCTTCTGGCTTAAGCGGCAGCGCCTTCTTGACCTTGGCGTATCCAACCAAGCCCAAAATGGCGGCGACTAGAAGGAAGAAGCCGGCAACGATCAACGCCGCAGCCCATCCAGGCAGCCAGATAGCCAAAACATTCACCAAGGTCACTACGACGGCAACGACAAAAAGCGAAACTACGACGAGTGCAGCACCAGCGAGTGCTGCCGCCATGCCAAGGCTGATTCCCTTGCCCTTGAGTACAGTTGTCGCGAGCTTGATTTCATCCGAGAGCTGTTGCGGAACAAGCTCCTTGAGTCCTTCAACCTGCGCCTTAGCACTCTTGACGCTCGACTTCAGGCTTTCGTCAGCTTGCGTCGATTCAGCTTCAGTCATGGTTTCTCCATATTCTCGATCGCGCAGCAACCGGTGTATCTCACGCTAACACCCCGGCTACCTCAATCGACTCAGTCTTCAGGCGTAAAACCCACAGCCCGAACTCATGCTATGGGTGTAACTGTTAACGATTCGAAAGTCTATCGTCTAATCACCTGAGGTTATAGGAGATCCAGCCTGTGACGAGATTTCAGTTTAAATACTTCAGCCGCACTCAACGCGGGGAAAACAAAAAACTTCCCAGCTACCTAAGTAACTGGGAAGTTTTTTCTTGGCTCCTCCAACTGGACTTGAACCAGTAACCCTTCGATTAACAGTCGAATGCTCTGCCAATTGAGCTATGGAGGAATGCAACGAGTAATACTTTAGCACTGGCCAAGTCAGGTTTTCAAATCGGGAGGCTGCCGGATCGCAGGGCCTGAATTATCGCCAATTTTCCGCGCTTTAATCTGCCTGAACCCTCTGCCGCACGGGTTGAATCAAGAATCTATTTCCTGTGATCTGACGCATACTTCGCGAGTTCCAGCAATTGTTGTGCAGAGCGTTCCCACGAGTAGTGCTCGGCGCGTTGAACTGCGCGGTGAGAGTATTCCATCCAGGTGGCAGATTCATCCAAGGTGCGCACCTGTTCAGCGAATCCTCTCGCATCATCTGGCGACGCATAGAGCGCCGCGTCTTCGGCAACTTCCCTGAAGATCGGCATGTCGGTGACAACCACAGGAGTTCCCATGCTCATGGCTTCCACCAACGGCAGCCCATAGCCTTCTTCGCGCGAGAGCGTGACCAACGCGGTGCACTCGCTGAGCATCTGCTCATACTCCTGGTCGCTAACTCCATCGTGGAATACGACGGCCGCCCCATCTGGAATCAGTTCCATTAGCTCCTGGCGACGCGGCTCTTTGATGCCGCTGAGCAGGTGCAGCTCATGCTCCGGCAGGTAGGCCATGGCCCGCACCAAAGTCTCGACATTCTTGTATTCCATGAAGGACCCCATATAGAGCAGGGTCTTCTTGGGTTTCGCGCTTGGATCCCGCCGCGCGAAGTCGCCCGTCGGCGCATTGGACACCAGGCCGATGCGCTGCCTGGTCAGACGATGCTTGCGCATGAGCCCAGCAGTCGTATTCGAGACGGTTGCCACCGCGTCGGCTCGATTCAGCAGCAGCCGTTGCGGCCAGTAGACCTGGTGGAAAAGGAACCATCCGATACGGATCGGCATAGGCAGGAATTTTGGCGCGTGCGGATGCGCGTAGTAAATCAGGTCATGAAGGGTCAGGATGACCGGGAATTTTCGGCCCAGGGTCCCCATGGTTTGCATGGGCGAAAACACCACGTCGGCATCGAGCTTGTTGATCTGCAAGGCGACAAATGGCTCAAGGACACTGGTCGGAGCCGAGATCTTCAGGTAGGGCACATCGGGAAGCATGGCCAGCTGGCGGGTGTCGTTAATGAGCATGGTGACATCGGCCAACTTGCTGGTGGCCGCAATCAGCCCAGCCGTATAGCGGCTGATTCCGTCATGGTGGGTAATGCGGGTGTATCGTGCGTCGATAACAAGTTTCACGTGCGCAGTTGCCTTAGGTATCTCGGTTCCAATACTTTCCAGCCTAGCCGTTCGATGCGTCGCGCAGGATCACAAAACCGAGCACAGCGAGCACGCTCGCAATCACCCAGGCAGCCAGCGCAGCTTGTGTTCCTGCGGCGGTTCCCAAGGCCCCACCGAGCATGCCGCCAATGGGAACCGCGCCGAAGGTCAAGAGGCGGCGAGCGCTGAGCACCCGTCCCAGCGCGTGTTCGGGCACAATTTCAACCAGCCATGACGAAGCCGAGACGTTGAGGATCAGAGCAGCACTCCCCCACCCCAGCGCATGAACACCCAGCAATCCGATGCTCCACGCGTCGCTCGTAAACGCCGCGGCCAGGACCATCGAGGCCAGCACTATTTGGGCAAGTCCGGTGCACAGAATCAGGGCAGGTGATGAAAACTTTCCGCTGATTCTGGTGGCCGCGAGCGCTCCGATGAGCCCGCCCGCACCCGAGATCGAGGCATAGAGCCCGAACCCCGCTTCGCCATAGCCGAGGTCGCTGATGACAAAGATCGCTTCCACGGATGACCCGATGGCCAGGCCGAGATTAGACAAGGCCGCGGCAACAGTGGCGGCGAGCAGCTGCCGGTTCGCAACCAGGTAGCCAAGGCCGGCCAGCATTGAGCTGGAACGGGCGCTTTTGACCTGAACCGGATCGGCCATTTGGTTCTCGCGATAGTCGCGAATTCTCCACGCCATCATCAACGCCAAGGCGCACAGGGCCGCGGCGGCACTGAGCAGCGCTGGCGCACCAAATAGGGCAAAGCCAGTACCGGCAAGCGCTGGAATAATCACCGTCATGCTTTGGTCCGCAGCGCTAAGCCGGGCGATGAGCTTGCTGATGCCCAGGGTCCGCGATTCGGAGTCGTCGCCAATCAATCTGGGCACTGCCGAAGTTTGCGCCGTCTCCGAAAAGACGTTGCAGATTCCCAACAGCGTACACAGGACCAATCCCATGGCGATGTCCAATGCTCCGCTCATTGCGAGCGCCGCGAGACATGCCAGGACAGCAAATTTTCCCGTCATGCCGATGCGCAATACCTTCAGCGCCGAGCTTCTATCAACAAGGTGCCCGGCCGGGATGCTGGCAAATACGAAGGCGAGCGATCCGAGCGTGTTCAGCAGCCCCATCTGCATGGCTGTTGCTCCCAAGGTTCCGACAAAGAGCAGGTCAATGGTGATGTCGGTCAGCGTGCGCCCAGCAGCGTCGGTGGCATTCGAGCCCACTAGATAACGCTGGCTCTGCACATGCTGTTCGGGCTCATCCATTGCGGCTTGTTCTCCCTTGCTCTAACTGCTTGAGCATATAGAATTGCCCGCAATTTGCAATCGAACGATTAGCGTTACTTAACAAAGTGGCAAACCAGAGGATTTCATTCCACCCCGCCGCGCTCGCCAAGAAAATTTGAACCTTCAAACTTCAGGTCAGCAGGCAATCTACCACAGGAGGCGCAGGGCGTACCGCAAAATGTCTAAAAAATCTCATCCGCCCAAAAGTTGAGTTTCTCGGCTTGCATTAACTAATTGCTTTGTGTTGTTAATAGATTCTTGTTAGGTGAGCCTGACCAAATATCTATTGACTCTATCTGAGGAGCATGCTCTTGGGTGCCTCACTACCTACCCTGCAAATCCCTGATGTCCCACTCCCGCTCTACGACGATGCGCTACTCTGCGCGGACACCGCAGGCGCCTACGAAGAGGCTTCATATCGCGCGGTGTCCCTCGTTGCCGACAAGTTCGCAACCGTCAACGCCCCCACTACCGGGCCGAGCCCGCAGCAGATGGCGGCCAAGATCAGCCAGGTCGATCTGCGCTCGCCACTGGGTTCAACGGAACAGTCCTTCAGCGAACTCAATGATCTCTACCTCAACGACGCGGTCTACTTCCATGACACGAAGTACGCGGCTCACCTGAACTGCCCCGTTGCCATCCCCGCCGTCGTTGCCGAAAACTTCGTCACCAGCGTCAATACGTCGATGGACACCTTCGACCAGAGCGCCGGCGCCACCTTGATCGAACGCAAACTTATCGGCTTCACTGCCGAGCTCATTGGTTTTGATCCTGGCAAGGCCGACGGGATCTTCACATCCGGTGGCACCCAGTCAAACTTGCAGGCCATGCTCATCGCGCGGAACACTGCGACGGCCAAGCTCCAGGGTTCCCTGCCCGAACGCCTGGCCAAGCTGCGGATCTACTGCTCCGAAGACGCGCACTTCTCGATCCGCAACGCCGCCATGCTTCTGGGAATGGGCTACGAAGCGGCTGTTGCCATCCCTACCGATGCCCAGCACCGCATGGATGCCCAGGAGCTGCGCAGCCGACTGGCCGAAGACCTCAACGCAGGCCTTGTCCCCATGGCCATATCGGCCACCAGCGGCACCACCGACTTCGGCGCCATCGATCCGCTGAACCAGCTGCGGGCAATCGCCACCGAGGTCGGGGCCTGGCTGCATGTTGATGCGGCCTACGGCTGCGGATTACTCGTCTCGAACCGGCACCGCCACCGCCTTGATGGAATTGAGCAGGCTGACTCGGTCACCGTCGACTACCACAAGTCCTTCTTCCAGCCCATCGGCTCCAGCGCCCTGGTCGTCCGTTCAGGTTCAAGCTTCGAGTCCATCGCGCACTACGCCGAATACCTGAACCCGGCCGCCGAGGCCGCCGACACCCCCAACCAGGTATCAAAATCCCTGCAGACCACGCGCCGATTCGACGCGCTGAAATTGTGGGTCACGCTGCGCACGCTCGGAGCCTCGCGGCTGGGCGAAATGTTCGACCAGGTCATCGCGCTGGCCGAAGATGCGCAACAAGAAGTGGCGATGCGCGCCCAGCTCCATTTGGTGGCAGATGCCCAGCTAAGCACCCTGGTCTTCTCATTCGAGGATCCAGAGCACCGTCTGGAGCTGGCCGAGCATAACGCCCTGGCCAACCAGATCCGCCACCGCCTGTACTCCAGTGGCGAAGCAATGATCGCGGCCACCACGGTGGCCGGAAAGCGCCTGCTCAAGCTCACCCTGCTCAACCCGAACACAACGCTGGCCGACATCAGCGAAATCCTCGATGCCATCTGCCGCATCGGAACCGAAATTCTTGCCGAACGCACCACCGGAGACAAATAATGAATCAACCTAGCGAGCACTTCGACGTCATCGCCATCGGGGCCGGCCCCTTCAATCTGGGTTTTGCCGCCTTGACCGAGGGCATCGAGGACCTGAAGGTCGCGGTCCTCGACGCCGCTGAAAAGTTCGTCTGGCACCCGGGGATGATGCTACCCGGAACGCATCTGCAGGTCCCTTTCATGGCGGACCTGGTCACCCTGGCCGACCCTACCAACAAGTATTCGTTCCTGAATTACTTGAAGCGCCAGCAGCGCATCTACCCGTTTTACATCCGCGAAGACTTCTACGCGCTGCGCCAGGAGTACTCCAACTACTTGGCCTGGGCCGCGGAAAGCATTCAGAGCGTGCGTTTTGGGCACCGGGTGCTCGAGGCCGAATACTGCGAGGGCCTATACCATCTCTCGGTGCTCACCGAGGCCGGAATGAGCCACTTCACCGCGCAGAAACTGGTGCTTGGCACCGGCACCCAGCCCTACCTCCCGCCCGTGATCAGCGACGAGGCCATGAACACCGGCAAGGTGGTGCATTCGAGCAACTACCTCTTCGGGCGCGATGCGCTCTTGACATCGAGCCAGGCCACCCGGGCAAAGGCCATCTGCGTTTTAGGCAGCGGGCAAAGCGCCGCTGAAATCTTCCTGGATCTGCTGCGCAATCTGGAGGAGGAAGACCACCTGATCTGGGCTACCCGCTCGGAGCGCTACTTCCCGCTGGAATACACCAAGCTCACCTTGGAAATGACGTCGCCAGAATATATCGACCACTTCCACGCCCTGCCGATGGCCAAGCGCGACGAGCTCTCCGCCGAGCAAAAGGGCCTGTACAAGGGCATTAATGCGGACTTGATCAACGAGATCCACGAGGAACTCTACGAACGCAGCATCAGCCAGGCCGCCAACGTCCACCTGCGCACCGGTTGCGCGGCCACCAGCATCACCGCTGCAGACCAGGGTATCTCGGTAAGCCTGCGACATGACCGCACCGAGCAGGACTTGGACTTCGTGGTCGATGATCTGGTGATGGCCACCGGTTACCGGGCAGGTGTTCCGGACTTCCTCGGCGGGATCGCCCAGCGCATCGACTACCTGGCCGATGGCCGGTTCAACGTGGACCGCGAATACTCGATCGGCCTTGGCCAGGACATCTTCGTGCAGAACGCCGAACTGCATACCCATGGCTTCACCGCACCGGACCTCGGCATGGGCGCCTACCGCAATTCGGTGATCATCAATCGGATTGCCGGGCGCGAAATCTACCCCGTTGAAGAACGCATCGCCTTCCAGGAATTCGGCGCCGCGGAACTGACCGGGCTGCCTACCGCCGCCCCTGCCACATCGCATGCCTAAGGAGACCCACTTAATGAGCACCTTTACCTTCCGTTCTGTCGAATTACCCCAGGACACTGCCTTGCTGCACTCCTGGATCGCCACCGAACACGCCGCATTCTGGGGCATGCCCACCGCGACCGAAGCAGAAATTGTCGCCGAATACAGCTCGTTGCTGGCCACCGAAGATTATGAAGTCCTCCTCGGACTCGATAGCTCCGGGGCCGCCCGCTTCCTTATCGAGCTGTACAACCCGGCCACCTCGCCACTGGCCGGGGCCTACAACTACGTCCGCGGTGATCGCGGCCTGCATTTCCTCGCCCCGGCCAGTGAGCACCCGCAGCCAGGATTCACCCTTGAAGCGATGACCGCCGCGGTGAATCATGCATTCGCCCGGCCCGGCGTCGAGCGGATCATCGTTGAACCAGATCTGCGCAACAAGGCCATCCATGCGCTCAACGCCCGCGTCGGCTTCACCCCAATCCGCCCCATTGAGCTTTCCGAGCACGATGGATCGATCAAGCAGGCGCTGCTCTCGATCTGCACCCGCAATGATTTTGAAACCGCGACCGGCCAACGCCTTGAGTCCTCCTTCCTCTCCCCCGAGCGCTGGGATATCGCCAATCGCCACGTGCTGGCCAAAGCCCTGGGCGAGTTCTCCCACGAACGCTTGCTGGAGCCCGCCGATCAGGGCGAGGGCAGCTACTTGGTGCAGAAGGATGGACACCGCTATCTCTTTGCCGCACGCAAGTTCCAGCTCAATCACTGGCTGGTGGAGCCAGGCAGCCTGGAGCACCAGGAACTCATCGATGGGCGCTGGCAGCCTGCAGAGGTAGATGCCATCGACTTCGTGACGCGCTTCTATCGCGAACTGACGCTCTCCGAGACTCAGTTGCCCACCTACTTGGAAGAGCTGTCTTCAACACTCTCCAGCCATTGCTACAAGCAGGTTCATGCCACTCACGACTCCGCCGCCCTGGCGCAGTTCCCAGGCACCGCGGCACAGTCCTTCCAGCTCGTCGAATCCTCCATGACCGAAGGCCATCCGTGCTTCGTGGCGAATAATGGCCGCATGGGCGTGGGCCGCTGCGACTACCTGCGCTATGCGCCGGAAACCGGCGCTGCCCTGAACCTCGGGTGGGCTGCCGCGCACAAATCCCGTGCCCAGTTCGACTCCATCGACACCCTGGATTACGATTCGCTGCTTGGCAGCCAGCTGAACGCCGGCGAACGCGAACAACTGGAGCAGGCGCTGGACCGGGCGTTGTTCGGCACTGGCTACCGCGCCGAGGACTACCTTTTCATCCCGGTGCACCCATGGCAATGGGAAAACCGCCTGTCCATCACCTTCGCCAACGACATTGCCCGCAAGCAGCTGATCTGGCTTGGCACCAGCGGCGACGAGTACCAGGCCCAGCAGTCGATCCGCACCTTCTTCAATCTTTCCGATCCGACGCGCCACTACGTCAAGACCGCGATGTCCATATTGAATATGGGCTTCATGCGCGGCTTGAGCGCTGAATACATGAAGGTCACTCCAGCCATCAACCAGTGGCTGGGCGAGCTGTTCGAGAGCGACCCGGTGCTCTCTACCCAGCCGGTTGCCCTGCTGCGGGAAATTGCGGCCGTTGGCTACCGCAATCCGCAGTTCGAAGCGGCGACCGACAAGAGCGCAGCGCAACGCAAAATGCTCGCGGCCCTCTGGCGCGAATCGCCGATCAACCTGCTGGAAGAGGGCCAGACCCTGGCCACCATGGCCAGCCTCTTGCATGTGGATTCACAGGGCAAGTCCTTCGCCGCGGCGCTGATCCGGCGCAGCGGTTTGGACCCTGCCCAATGGCTGGCCCAATACTTCGATGCCTATCTGGTGCCTTTGGTGCACTGCTTGGCCGCCTACGACCTGGTCTTCATGCCGCACGGCGAGAACGTGATCATGATCCTGGAAAACGGCGCGGTGAAGAAGGTGCTGCTCAAGGATCTGGGCGAAGAAATTGCGGTGCTTTCCGACCGGGTTCAGTTGCCAGAAGAAATCCGCCGGGTACGCACCGGTGGAGATCCGGTTCTCTCGGTCTTCACCGACGTATTCGATTCCTTCTTCCGCTTCCTGGCACCGCTGCTGGATATCGAAGGCATCCTGCCCGAACAGGACTTCTGGAAGATCGTGGTTGAACGACTGCTGGATTACCGTGCCGAGCATCCTGAATTTGCGCAGCGCTTTGACGAGCTGGGGCTCTTTGAAAAATCGTTCCCGCTCTCTTGCCTGAACCGATTGCAGCTTCGCAACAACCAGCAAATGCTGGATCTGACCGACCAGTCAGGCGGCCTGCTCTACGCCGGCGACCTGGAGAACCCGTTGGCGTTTGCAGTGCTGGCCGCCAACTAGCGCTCATCAAAATTTGCATCGCGTCGCACAGTATTCGTGCGGCGCGATGCTTTTTGCGCTCCGTATCTCACACAAGCCTCATGCGCAGTTCTTCAACTGCCTCGCCCTCCAGCTGCTGCAGGAATGCTGGCCTGCCTGCCATAACCATCACCAGATCCAATAGCTTGCCGCGCACCACAGCTCCGTGCCCAGCAGTGAAGGAGTCGTCCGTGGCGATGAGCTTGAGGCCTTTGATCAAGGTTTTGCTGTTAACGGCAAAATCCTGTGTGGAATAGAACCGGGCAACTTCACGAACCGCGGCAGGGTCTGGTTCCAGATTCAGGCCCAGCGCAACGGCTACGTCCTGGCCGTGGACCACGATTTCTCCCAGCAAACCCGGCACCGAATTGAAAAACGCCCTGGATTGAGTGCAAGATCTATCGAAGTTTTGCAGGGTTTGCCTTGCCGAGGTTCCCCAGTATTTATTCAAGAGCCGATCGTTGTGCCGATCAGTATTAAATCCGCTGAGCACCATATTCAGCAGCCATTGGCCAGTCCCGGTTGAACCTGCCGCCGCGAGGTGCGCGGCTACATGGCGAACGCTCCAGGCCTGGCTCAACGTTGTGGTTTGCCACTGGTCCGGGTCGAGGCCATTCAGGAGCAGCGAAAGCCTCTGGCGCTCGCTTCTCACCAATTCCCAAAGCTGTGTGGATTGCATGCGGCGGCTTTCTCCTCGGTGGTTGCCTGTTTCCCCTACCCTACCGACCAGGTTGATCTTGCAGCGCTTTTGATTTGCTCTTGTCACGCCGATCTTTGGAAACGTCACCAGGCCGCTGCAAAAATTTTCGGTACTAAGTGTTGCTATATACCGCTACTTAGTTCTACTATCTACTTGTACTCAATAACACTAAGTAGATAGGAGGTTCGCAATGGCATCACAAATGACCGAGATGCTCAAAGGAACCTTGGAAGGGATCGTCTTGGCCATCTTGGCCGAACGTCCGGCCTACGGCTACGAGATCACCACCGGATTGCGGGATCGCGGTTTCACAGATCTCGCTGAAGGAACCATTTATGCACTCCTGGTGCGCATCGAGCAGAAGAAATTGGTTTCAGTTGAAAAGGTGCCCTCCGAAAAAGGGCCGCCACGCAAGGTCTTCACCTTGAACGACACCGGACAACAGCAGCTCTCCGACTTTTGGGCTACCTGGAACGTATTAGTCTCCCGCATCAATGCCCTGCCCCAACCCGACAGCAACGACGAAAGCAAATAATCATGACCGCCAAATGGATTGAAAACATCACCGGCTCCCTCGAGCAAAAGAAGCAGTACAAGGAACAGAGCACTCGCCTCAAATCATTGCCCCAGCCCTACGCCAAGGCCGCCCTGGGCATCCATCGATACCTGCTGGCCCAAAGCGGGATCACCGATGGGGACACCATGGTCACGATGTTCACCGACCTCGCCGACCTATTTGAACAGGCGGCCGCAAACGGCACCGCCTTGCGTGAAATCACAGGCAGCGATCCTGCTGATTTTGCCGACGATTTCGCATCTGCCTACGGCGGCCAGCGCTGGACCGACAAGGAACGCAAGCGCTTGGCAGAAACCATCAACGAAGCCGAACAAGACACCTGAGGAGAATGATCATGAACGCAACCCTCGCGGATAGTCCCGCTGTCGAGGTCCATGGAATGGCCAAATCATTCAAGGACCACCAGGTCCTTGACGGAGTTGAATTTTCCGTCCCAACGGGCAGCATTTTTGCCTTGCTAGGTTCCAACGGCGCCGGGAAAACCACACTTGTGCGCATTCTCGCGACCCTGCTTCCCGCAGATTCAGGGTCGATCAAAGTCTGCGGGAACGATGTTTCCCAATCCCCGGGGAAAGTACGCAAGTCCATCAGCCTGACCGGGCAGTTCGCAGCGGTCGATGATGTACTCACAGGTCGCGAAAACCTCACCCTCATCGCCCGGCTGCGTCGGGTGCCAGACGCGACGGCCGCCGCCGACGCGCTGCTGGAACGCTTTGGCCTCACCGAGGCCTCGAACCGGCCCGCTGGCACCTACTCGGGTGGCATGCGGCGAAGGCTGGATATTGCCATGAGCCTTATCGGCTCCCCCGATCTCATCCTCCTCGATGAGCCAACCACCGGGCTGGATCCGCAGGCACGTCGCGAAACCTGGGAATCCATCCGCAACTTGGCGGCGGGCGGAACAACCATCCTGCTCACCACGCAGTACCTCGATGAAGCCGAGGCCCTGGCGGACTGGATTGCAATCCTGCACGAGGGATCGATCATCCATCAAGGAACACTCCCCCAGCTTCAAGCACTGCTTCCGCCAGCACCAACCGAGCTGATCACCAAAAAACCCACGCTTGAGGAGATTTTCCTCGAGCTCATCAGCCGCGCACCGCGGCCAGAGCGGAGCGAGTCATGAGCATCGCGTCCTTGTACGAAACCCGAATTCTCACCGGCCGCTCAATGCGCCACATCTTGCGCAGCCCCGACACCATCATCACCACCGCGGTGACACCGGTTGCCATGCTGCTGCTGTTTGTCTACGTCTTCGGCGGTGCTATTAACACGCAAACCACCGTGCCCTATGTGAATTACCTGCTGCCTGGAATCCTGATTATCACGATCGCCTCAGGTGTTGCCTACACTTCATACCGGCTATTTCTGGACGTGCGTGACGGGCTGGTCCAGCGACTGCGCGCCATGCCCATCTCGCGCTCAAGCGTCTTGTGGAGCCATGTGGCTACGTCCTTGATATCCAACTTGGTCTCGATGGCTTTGGTTCTGGCCGTAGCTCTCATCATGGGGTTTCGCACGAGCGCCTCGTTCGCCCAGTGGCTGGCGGTCATTGGATTGCTGTGCCTGGTCACCTTGTCGATGACTTGGATTGCAGTCCTTGCAGGGCTCAGCGCAAGATCCGTTGATGGAGCAAGCGCCTTCAGCTATCCGCTCATCTTCCTGCCCTTTATCTCATCAGCATTCGTGCCCACCGATTCCATGCCAGCTCCGGTGGCATGGTTTGCCGAGCATCAGCCGATCACCGCAATCGTCGAGTCCCTCCGAGCCCTGCTGGCGCAGGAGGCAGTGGGAACCAATCTCCCGATCGCCTTGGCTTGGCTCATTGCCATCGGATTACTGAGCTGGGGCGCAGCGACCCGTGCCTTTCGAACCAAAATCTCCAGCTAAGGCAATTCAATAGCCGGTAGAACGCAAACGCGCCGGCCGGGGGCACAAGTAGGAGCCGCTGAATGGGGCAATGCTGTGCACAGCGGTTCTTCCCGAACATTGCCGCTGGCATCGGACCGGTGCTTGCCCATGGCCGGCGGTCCCCATACAGTCCGCAGGGCCCGAAGGCCTGGTGGATCTAGGCGCGAGGCAGGGTCAGAATTTCTGCGCCGGTTTCGGTGATGGCGATGGTGTGTTCGGTATGCGCGGTCCGGCATCCGGTGGAGCTGCGCAATGTCCATCCATCCTTGTCCATGATGAGCTTGTTGGTATTCGTCATGACCCATGGTTCCAATGCCAGCAACAGCCCGGCACGCAGCTTGTAACCTCGGCCAGGGCGGCCGTCGTTGGAAACATGCGGGTCCTGGTGCATGGTCGAACCAATGCCATGACCGCCGAATTCGAGGTTCACCTTGTAGCCGGCGGCTTTGAGCACCGCCCCCATTGCGTAGGAAAGATCGCCGATCTTTGCCTCCGGAGAAGCCGCTGCAATGCCTGCCGCCAGTGCGCGCTGGGTGGTTTCGATCAGTTTCCGGTCTTCGGCAGTTCCCTCGGAACCCACTACAAAGCTGATCGCTGCGTCCGCCGCAAATCCGCGCAGCTTGATGGCCAAGTCCAAGCTCAGCAGGTCTCCCTCCGCCAAGGCGTAGTCGCGGGGCAGGCCGTGCAGCACGGCATCATTGACTCCGGTGCAGATATAGTGCCCAAACGGGCCGTTGCCGAAGGAGGGAGCGTAATCCACGTAGCAGGACTCGGCGCCTGCTTCCAGGATCATCTCCTTGGTCCAGGCATCAATCTCCAACAGGTTCGTACCGACCTTGACCCGCTGCTTGAGCGTCGCAAGTATGGTTCCGACCAGCGCCCCGGTATCGCGGGCCCGGTCAACTTCTGCAGGTGTGAGAATTTCAATCATGCCAATAACTATACCGGTCATATAGTACCGGTACTATAATTTTCTTATGGTCAGATTACCGCTCACCGCCAAAGAACTTGAACAAGGGAAGGCCCTTGGATCCATCCTGCGACGCGCGCGCGGCGAACGCACCATCCTCGATGTTGCCCTGGAAGCCGGCCTCTCCCCTGAAACCCTGCGGAAAATCGAAACCGGCCGGGTAGCCACCCCGGCGTTTTCCACCATTGCCGCAGTGGCGGCCGTGCTGAATCTGTCGCTCGATAGCATCTGGTCATCGCTCAACCAGCCGAGCGAAATCATTCCGCCTTCGCCTCGTTCCGAGCAGCTCGCACACCGCTAGGGCAGGAATAAGCGTCTGAAACTACTTGTTGGCTCAAGTATGAAGAACATCGGATTCTTGTCCTTCGGTCACTGGACCGACCAGCCCCAGTCCGGCACGCGCAGCGCCTCGGACGCGCTGCTGCAGGCCATCGACCTCGCAGTCGCCGCCGAAGAGCTCGGCGCGGATGGGGCCTATTTCCGGGTGCACCACTTCGCTCAGCAATATGCCTCGCCGTTCCCGCTATTAGCCGCCATCGGCGCCCGGACCAATCGCATTGAAATTGGCACCGGCGTGATCGACATGCGCTACGAGAACCCGTAATTACCTAGTAATCATGCGTTAGAGTCGCGTAAAGACACTTACGCAAGTCTCTGACTAGTAATTATTTAATCACCATGGGGGTTGCAATGGCCTCCCGGATCCGTTAATCTGAATTCATCGTGGCCAACGGGTCGCCGCAGACAGCGTAGGAGCACACCATGGAACAGCAAGACAGCGATGAAGAAGGAACTTTCGTAGTCATTCCGGCGTCCGATGGCTCGCCGGCGATGGCTTTGTGTAGTGACGGGAGCTATTCAGCCTGGATCCCGCCGTCCGCGCTTACCGCTTGAAACGCAGAAAATGCCCCGACTCAACAATGAGACGGGGCATTTCTTTATACGTTCAGGCGATAGGGCGCTAGTGCGTCCTTCTCGTGCTGCATCAGCGGGATGGACCCGACAGTGCCGCCGGCGTTCGCGAATGAGACGCCCTGCGTTCCGGCGCGCTGGCTCACAACGATGCCGGTTGGATTCATTGCCCCGCGGGCAGCAATGCCGGCGATGATCGCCTGCACCTCGCCGTTGATGTCGAAGCCATGAGTCAGGTCGACGGTCACTACGCGGAAACGCTTAGGCCAGTTGCAGGCATCCTTGCGCTGGAGCAGCCCCGCCTCGGACCAGTCAACCTCCACGGCCACGCCGTCAACAGTGACAGCGGAGACAGCGGTAATGTGTTTTGACTTGATCTGCAGGACATGGGCGCCGGATCCATCGACGGTCAGCTGCTCGGTGATCGACGGCATGACATGCCAGCCGCAATAAGAACGGACAGAGTCGGTTGCCGCCTGGATCCAGAAGGCGTCATCGGTCGGCGCCGGCTTGGTGGACAGGATAGACGGCAGGGTCATGGTAACAGCCAACTTCCGGAGTTATTGGTGCTGCGCGGGTTGCGCGCGAGCAAGCCGAGGCCCATTAGCAGCGACGGGTCCCGCGAGCCCTTCCGAATATTGCATGAGCGGTGCGATGGCCGCAGGTTGGCCTTGTCAAGCGCGAGGTCTGGATGCGTGGCGACCGGATGGAGGTGGTCGGCATTGAAGGCGTCATCGTCGTTGTAGTCGGCAATGTTGTATTCAATAGGTTGGCCGCATAGGTAGCAGGGCGCATTGGCATCTTGGCATTCGCGCTTGAACGAGGCCCGCAACTTGGCCCATGCCCGCGTATTGGCGATTCTGGCGGGTTTAGGTGCCATTTTTCAGCCCTTCCTTGGGTTAGATATTGTGCTTTTATAAGTAGTGTGGTATTCGCGCACGCGCGACCCCCGGTAATAAATTCGGGGGGAGAGAATTCGAGCGCCCAGGATCGAGCCCGTGCGTAATTCCCGGTCGTGATCGGAGGGCCCCTACCCCCTATGAAGGGTCGGCGCCGGAAGGCATGGTAAACACGAAAACGCCCGCCGCCGAGGTGTGAGCCTCAGCGACGGGCGCTAGGTAGTGCCTAGGCGGCAGTGAGGTCGAGCTCGACGATGCCAGCAGGGCGGAGCACTTCCAAACCGACACGTTCTTCGGCGCGGGCGACTACCTGATTTCGGTTGAAGGTATCACCTGGGGTTGAGACGTCGACACGCGTGCCGTCTTTATGTCGAACGATGCTAGCGACCGAAGCATCGAGCATGACCGCGCGACCCGCAGGCATGGAGTCGGACACCAAGACCGGGATACCCCATACTCGCTTGGCCGCACGGTTGACAGGCAGGTCGGTGCCGAAGGCATAGCTATTGTCAGACAGTGCGGTTAGCTCCAGTGAACGCCAATCATCACGGTTGAAGATCACAGCGTCCGCAGTGAATGCCAGCGACTCCAGTGCATCGATGCCGGCGCGGACCGTGGTTAGCACATCCGTGTCGTATGCCTGCAGCTGGCGTGCGGGCTGGGCAAGAAGGCCCAGCAGGTTGTCGCCGGTGCCGTCACCGTTCAGGACCTGGGCCTCCTCGGCGAGGATGATGTCGCGCAATAGGCCGGCCAAGATAGCCGAGACAACCTTAGGGTTGTCGGACACGTCCACGTTATCGATTGGGCTCGACAAATGGGCAATGGTCGAGAGCTTGCCGTCGCGGCGTTTAAACACGCTCGGTGAGGTTGGCTTGAGGGTACCCGCCGGGACGATACCCGCGTTGTTAGTATGGCTCAGCTCGGCTGAGTAGGCCCAAGTGCCGGTGTTGATAGCCACCGAGGCGAGTAACTGAGCCAGTCCGGTTAGCGGCTGGCTGTCGAGTAGGACCGGCTGGTCCACAAGCTCGACCGGCGAGAGAACGGTGCCGACCTCAAATACCGACTTGCTGGCAGCCTTGGACTGGATGGTCTCGGCGATGGTCGCAGCCTTGGCATTGATTGAGCGGTTGCTGGTCTCGACAACCTGCGTGTTGTTGCTGTTCACGTTGGCGCCCTTCATGAAAGTTTTTAGTGCCTGAACGGCCTGAGCCTCAGTGAGCCCTCCGCGGACAAGGTCAGATTTGGTGGGCGTGTAGCCCATCTGTGCTTTGAAACTGGCCATATTGTGCTGCACCGCCTTCTGTTCAAAGGTCGGCGCCGCCTTGGCAGCCTCGCCGATGGCGTCGAGCTTGGCTTTAGCTTCTTCGGCGCGGGCGATGATGTCGTCGAAGCCTGCGATAGCCTCGGTTAGATTGTCGACCTCCGCGACTTCGTCGGCGTTGAGGTCTCGGCCTTCCTCGTCGGCCTTAGCGCCGATGGCAAGGGCCTTAGCTAGTGCTTCACTGCGTTGCTCTTTGATGGATGGCACGGAGCGCTCTCCTGGTTTTTGGGCGGCCTTGACCGCGAGAATTTCGGTTGACTGGTTGGCGCCGACAGCGACCACGGATACCTCGTGGAGCTTGAGCTCCTGCAGTTCCGTATGTCCGCCTTGGTATGGCCCGCCCTTGATCGGCGCCGAGGCGACGACATCGTACATAAACGACATCATCTTGACTCGGCCCTCAAGGATCAGCTTGTGGACTTGTGCAGCTTTGGGGCTATCAAGGTCTAGTTGGACCTTGACTAACAAGCCGTGGTCATCCTCTCGGATTTCCACGGTCTTTCCGATGTTCAGGTCTGGATCCTGGACGCCGTGCGACCAGTAGACGGGATAACTGTCTTGAGCCGCCAGGGACTTGGCGAAAGCGCCCTTGATGATCTTGTCGCCGACGCTGTCCACGTTGCCGAATACGGCGGCGTAGCCGGTGAACTGGCCGGGCGCGAGGCCGGCGCCGGATGCTTTGACATGGGTTAGAGAGTGCTTAGTTTTCATATTGCCTTTTCAAGTAGCGTGGCTATTGGCTTTGAGCTTTGACTACTTGCCTTTAGCGAAATACAGCTCCTGCACCCATGCAGCAATGATGTTCGCCAGTCGTGCGCGGACCTCGTCGTCAATGTCCTGGTTGCCGAGGGCATCCCGCGAAACTTCCATAACGTAGGTGGCTGGGCTCGGGTCGGGCTTTGGCCGCGCGTCCATAGCCTCAACGGCGGCGAAAGCTGCAGCAGATTTTTCGGATTGAGTTCGTGACATGCTGGCCTCCAGGCGCTAGTTGGTCAATGGTTTCGTCATCGGCGCGACGGCCGGAAGTCTGTTTTCAGGCATAAAAGAAGGCGCCGGGGATCTACCAGACCCCGGCGCCTACCTGACCCCGCCTAGGGGCATAAGCTGCGAAGGAGAAACGCAGCCTATGGTCCGGCGTCAAAGAACCGTTGCGACGCGGGAACAAAACCGCCGGACCATGTATAGATACATAGGGCCATGCGCGGTTAAAACACTCACGCGGCCATCGTGGCGGGCAGCAGGTCCCGCAGCTCGGCCGCAGCCGCAGTCTTTGCCCAATACGCAGCCCGTGTGCAGCTCTTGCAGACCGCCTGCAGTCCGCTGGGCTTGGTTGAATCCTTGGCAAAAACCTCGACGGTCTGGTCCGCGCCGCAGCGCCCGCAACGCGCGCCGGAATAGGCCAGGCGTTCGGCCAGGCGCTGGCGAACTGCTAAGGCCAGCTCAGCGTCCAGCACGGCGGCCAGCGAAGGCGGCAGCTCGGGCAGCACGGGCAGGTCTGGCAGCTCGGCGACGGCCGCTGGCGGCCTGGCTTTGGCCTTGGCCTTCGATGGCTTGGCGGCGGATCCGCCACGGCCAGGCACTACGCCGAGTTCGATTCGCATGGTGTTCAGCGCGCCGGCGCGCAGCTTCTGCACGTCCTTGAGCGCCAGGTCCAGCTCCTCGGCGATCAGCTCGTCGCCCGGCATCCAACCCCACTCGTCGAAGCCAAAACTCGCGCGGACGACGGTGTCGGCATGGCTGCCGCGCTCCAGCGCAGCGAGCGCAGCCTGGGCCAGCTTGGCATCCTCGGCCAAGAGATCAGTCTGCAGCTGGAGCGGCCGCGGGTCGCCTGCCGTGGCAAGTGTTTCGCCGATGCCGCCATCGGCGCCGGCTATCGGGGCGTCGAGCTTCGCGGGGTAGAGCATCCGCCTAATGCTAAGATAGGTGCTTACCTCCATGTCGTAGGTAGAGCACGCGGCCACTGCCGCCAGCGGATCCCCGCCGCCGTCGCGTTCAATGGCACGGAATCGGTTGAGCGTTCGCTGCGGGATAGCGAACTCGACCGCAGCGACCTGGAGCTCTTCCTGGATGGCCGTCTTGAGCAGGCCCCCGAGGCGGTAGTCCCGGTCGGGCTCGAATTCAGACATCGCCCGTATTGCGGCCATGAGTATTTTTTGCTGGATTTCTTCCAAGTCGTGACCACGCCCGCGAAACGGGCGGAGTGCCTTTTTCAGCGTGGGCGTGTAGGCCTCCAAAACATACAGCCCGGCATCCTCGTCGCCGGCCTGGTAACTGGCGATTAGGTTGTGTTCTTCTTCCGCGGTGATGTGAATTGCGGCGGCGTATCCATGGAATAGCCGGTCGATGAAATGAGTATCCACAGATGGGATCCGTTCTATAGGCGGGGTGCACGTTTTCGTGGGTGTCTTGTCCATGCCCAGACAAGGGGCCAGTAGCCGCCGAACTGCTCAGATTTGGGCATGAAAAAAGCCCGTTCCAGACTGGAACAGGCTTGGTAAACACGGCAGGCTAGCCTCGCCGGCGCAGTAGCTCGCGGGCGGCGGCGCTCACGTCCTCACCTGCAGCGGCCGCGGTGAGCAGTGCGTCAAGTGCGGCGCGATATTCTCGGCGGTGCTTGCGCTGGCGGCAGGCCGGCGAGCAGGTGAGACGCGGGCGGCCGACCGGGCCCTGGGCGATTGGTGCGGCACATTCAGTACATTCGGTGCAGCTCACTAGCTAGTCCTTCGTTGTTTTTGGGATCGCGAACACATAACCGGCGGCGGTACGTTTGCGCTGGCCTAGTAGGCGCTCCATCTCAGCGTTGAACGTGCCTTTAGCGGGCACGGCGCCCCATTCGGCAATGTCCGCCGACGCGGTGGCGTAGAGCTCCGTGGCTAGCACGCGGGCGCCGGGTGCGTAATGGGCTTTGCCCCCGTCTTGCCACCACTCCGCGACATACTGGGCCTGCAGGTCCGCTAGCTTTGCCCGGCTGCGCTGCACGGCGGCCACGTTCTTATTCGCGGTCTCGTCGGCAGTCGGCTCTGCGGCAGGCTCGGCAATGGGCCGGATCCATACCGGCAGTTGCCGGCGAGCAGCGCGGATAGCTGCCTCCAGGTACACGGCGCGGCGGAATGGATCTGCGTGCAGTGCGAAGGCCCGCACATCGGCCATGGCGCCGGCTCCTGGGCGCTCGGGCAGCTCAGCGAGCATGCTGGCGAGCTCCGCGGCGATTTCATCCATGGGCCAGGTAGCCGGCGGGCCGCCGTCGCCGGCGCGGACCAGCACGGCGCCACCGGAGCGGTACGCACCCAGGCCGGCCAGCCATGGCAGGGCTAGCAGCTGCGCCAGACGATCCGGGCCAACGAGGCAGATGTGCAGCGCCTCGCCGTCTATGTCCAGGGTTAGGAACTGCCGTCCGTCGTCGCGGCCATTATTTTCGCATTCCGCGGCCAGTGCGCCGAACAGGTCCGTCAAGGGTGCAGGGGTGCAGGTCGCTAGCTCAGCCGGCGGTGCCGTCTCTGGCAGCCGTGCAATGATGGCGCGGGCCAGCATGCCGCGCCATGGCCGATATGCAGGGCGATTGAATGCGACTGTGTTGTGCGTGCGTACCGGTGTGCTATTTCCCAGCGCGGGCGCAGCTCGCCGTTGCCGTTATACTCGCCCATGTCGAGTAGCTCGACCATTGCCTGCTGCATCCAGCCGGCAATGGTCGGCGCAACGTGCCGTACGACCTCGCGAGCGCTGGACGGTGCGCCGTTGTGGGCGACTTGGTATTGGGTCGAGCGCGGAGCGCGGTACTTGGTCCAACCGGCATCGGCCAGCAGCGGGGCCATAGTGGCGCCAAGGGTGACGGGATCCACGCCACGGGTGGACCCGAGCCAAACGTCGGTCGGCGTGAGCGCCAGCGCTGCGGCGGGGTAGTGGTCTAAATTCTTCAATGGGCGGCCTTCGGGCGGGTGACAGGTGGCAGGGATCTGCCTTCATATCCTTACAAGGGGCCTTACACTACGCGACAGAATAGAGACAACCGCTAGAAACCGCTAGAAACCGGGGTTTCCTTGATATACCAGAATGTAACAGGTTGATAACAGTTGTGTGGGCGGCTATCGCCGACGGGGATTTGGGCTGTGCCCCGGTGGGCGGCGGGAAATGCAGAAGTTGTTAATCGGGGTGAAGTTTTGCCCTTTCTTCATAACTCTCTTATTGGTGGTCCCTATATAAGAGAGGTATGGAGAAAGGGCTTTCAATCACCCCGATTAACAACTTCTGCACTATTGCCCACCAGCCCGCGCTCACCGGCGCCGCCCTCGCCTCGGCGACGTAAGAATATAGGGCCAGCGGCCGGGGCCTGCTCGCGGCCCGCTCGATTCGCCGGCGGGCGAGCGCGGGGCGCCGGAGTGGTGGAAGTGGTGGTAAATCACCACTTCACGTTCTTTTTATATATTTTTTGAGTTCTTTAGAAAATAAAACCTAGCGTAGGCCTAAACCACCACTTCACCACTCGGCACCGCCGACCCGGCCGAATGTCGCAGCTGCGGAACCTTCCGCGCGCCACATTACCCGCTCACCGATCACAGGCTCGAAGCTGACAGCTTAGCGCCCCTCCTAGGTGTGGTTGGTTGTTTTGGATACTGTGGCCGTTAGATTGGATTCTGTGCCCTTCTAGCCCACCGGCTCCATGGCCGGCTCGTTGCGCAGATCAGCTAATCCAGTAGATGCGCGACCGCTTCGGTGCTGGAGTCCCCCGCGGCGCCGGCGATATGGCCACATGGTCAATGGCTCCCAGCAGCAGCGACCGCCGCGCCATCAGGTCCACCTCGGCGCCGGCCCACGCCTCCGCCAGCGTGCGGCCCGTAGGCCGTGTGTATTGACGCGTTGAGATGGGCGTCGCCTTGAGCTCAGCGCGGGCCTCCTTGAGGGCGCTCAACCGCTGCGACAGGGCAGGGATGTTGGCATCATCATCGGTCATTCTGGTAGCGGTCTCGCGGAGCAGTGCGTCGACCTCGGCCAATTTCGCCGAAACATCCGCACCGGTGGTCTCCTCGACCTGCTCGACCTCCTGGGCGGATCCGGCGGCGGTCAGGAACTCCGAGGATACGAACTGCTCAAGTGCTAATGCGTCGACTTTCGGCGACGGGCACGCAATGCCGTTTCGCGATGCCCTGCAGGCGTATACAGGCTTGCCGGACGATGTCGTGACATACATCTTGCCTCCGCAGTTTTCGCAATATGCTACCCCCGACAGCAGGCGGGCGGCCCTGCGCCGCTGTGGCTGCCGCTCCACATCGGGAACATAGTATTTGGAGGCCGGCGACCCGGCGCGGGGTTGCCAGTGCATGCGCCGGCGCAATGCGTCCAGCGTGGCCAGGTCCAGCACGGGTGGCCATACTGCAGCTGGCAGTCCGTCATTATCCTTGATGAAATCGCCGAGGTGGACGACACGCCCGGCCAAGTGGTCGCTGCTCCACAAATTGCGGACAGTGGAGGGCCGCCATATGCCACGGTCCAGGCCTGTAGCGTCGACACCTGCGCGTAATGCCCGGCGGGCCGGACTCTTGGACGTGGGCACCTCACGATGGCGCAGTTCCCGCGCAATGGAAGACAGCGACTCGCTGCCCTTTAGCAAGCGCTCGGCCACTTCGCGGACAATAGCGGCTTCGTCCTCGGCGACAGCCAGCACCCGACCAGTGCCATCAGGGGCCGGCGTTGAGCGATAGCCAAAAGGGACAGCCGAACCGCCAGCATACTTACCGGCTACCAGCTTTCGATGCGCAATAGACGACTTGACACGCGTTGCGGCATTATCGGCCTCGGAGCGGGCCACCTCGGACAGCACGCCGGCTATAAGGCGGAAGGCGGCCTGGTCACTGCTCAGCCCGTCCTGCAGCGCCAGGAACAGGGCAGGTGGGGCACCGGTCTTGCGTGAGGCATCGGCCCGGCGGTCGAGTGCGCGCGACAGGGCACCGAGCCCATCCCAGCCTTGGCGAGTGAACCGGTCCAATTTCCAGACTGCCAGGACATCGGCGGATCCGTCGGCGATGGCTGCGACCGCGGCTTCGGCCTTGGCGCGTGTCTTGCGGCCTGAGATGCTGGCGTCGATCAGCACGTCGACTACTCGCCAGCCCCGCCGGTGCGCCTCGGCCTGGAGGTCGGCTTCCTGCCGGGCGATTGAAGTCGAGTCATCGACTACGGCGGACAGGCGCAGATATAGGATGGCGCGGGGCTGGTTAGCGGTCATGTGCCTATAATAGCTCACTAGGTAAGTACGAAAATCCCCTGTACATGGCCGAGGACGCCGGATCAGCCGACCTGATTTCCAATCGCCGATTGCAGCTGGGCATCAGCCGCGGCTCGCCCGAGCAGGTCATCGACGGGTGGCGCCACTTCGGATTCGAGCCGGAAGACGGCGAATCCGATGCGGATATGGGCCGGCGCCACACCGAGCGCCTGCTCGAAGTCCTCTCCGGCGAAGGGTTCGCCCAGCCAAGCCCCAATCCGATGTTCCCCAACCCGCCGGGCCTGCTGCGCATCGAACCGCATTCGGAGACTTTGCGCGAACGGATCTGGTGGGGTTCGGGATCCAACGCCACCGCCGTCTGGGCCGCCAAGCTGGGCATGAACCTGCAAAGCTCCACATTGAAGGATGACGAATCCGGAAAGCCCTTCCATGTCCAGCAGGCGGAGCAGATCCAGCTCTACCGCGATGCCTGGAAAGAAGCCGGCCATGAGCGCGAACCACGCGTCTCGGTGAGCCGAAGCATCTTTGCGCTCACCGACGAGCGCGACTGGCAGTATTTTGGCCGCGACCGATACAGCTCGGATCAAATCGGCAACATCGACGAGAAAACTCGTGCGGTCTTCGGCAAGTCCTATGCCGGCGAACCCGATGAACTGGCCAAGAAGCTGGCCGAAGATGAAGCCATCGCTGAGGCCGACACCTTATTGCTGACCGTTCCCAACCAACTGGGTGTCGAGTACAACGCCCACGTCATCGAGTCGATCCTCACCCACGTCGCCCCGAAACTCGGCTGGCGCTAAATACGGTAATAGTTACGCCGTTTCACCGGGCTATTAAGCCAGCTGGTCGCTGGTCACTAGGCTAGGGCCATAGGAACTGAACTTTCAGACTAGGAATAGAGAGAAATTCATGAGCAACCCATTGAAAGTCGCCTTCATCAAGGCCAGCTGGCACGCAGATATCGTCGATCAGGCGCTGGCCGGATTCACCGCAGACATGGACGCTTCCGGGACCGGGTACACCATCGATACCATCAGCGTTCCAGGTGCCTACGAAATGCCATTGCAGGCGCAGCGCCTGGCCAAGACTGGAAAATATGATGCAATTGTCGCTGCGGCGCTGGTCGTCGATGGCGGCATCTACCGCCACGACTTTGTTGCCCAAGCAGTGGTCGATGGACTGATGCGCGTCCAGCTCGATACCGATGTGCCAATCTTCTCGGTCAGCCTGACCCCGCATCACTTCCACTCCAACGATGAGCACCAGAACTTCTACTTCGAGCACTTCCTCAAGAAGGGCGCCGAAGCAGCTCGCGCTGTTCGAGCCGTCGCGGCCATTCAGTTCTAGGCTCCGGCAGACCACCGCCAGGCGTGTTGACCAGCCCCAATGACCAGGGCGATCAGCACGCCTGAGGTGTATCCCAGCTACCACGCAGCGCGCGGGCTCAGTCGAGCCGCCGCTTCCTGCGAGGTCATCGGAATCGGCATGATCGATGCAATGGCGTAAATGCCGATGTCATGCACGTCGCGGCAGCCCCTTCCCAGGGTTCCGGCGAGCGCCACCACAGGGACTCCATGCAGCGATGCCCTGCGGGCGACCTCGGCCGGGACCTTGCCCTTGGGCGTTTGAACATCGATCGCATCCTTGGCGGTAATCACCAAGTCGGCTCCGCGCAGCATCGAATCCAGGTCGACCCCGGATGGGCCCGAGCCCAAGTTCGCTTCAAATCGGGGCATGAGGAACGCGCCGATCGAATCGTTTTCAGATGCATTAAAAACCCAGGCCCCATCACCCGTTATCGGGGCATGGGGCCTGGGTTGCGTGTGCTGCCTACGCTGGATTATTTGGTCGCCCAGAGCACCGATTCGTCGTTGAAGGACATGGTTTCGGTCATTCTGATCTTGGCGTCAGCCACGGCTTCTTCTGGGACGTCAAAGACCACCTGGTAGCTGGCTTTGCCGCCCTTGGACAGGGTAGGCGCATCCGTTGCCGGCTTGGCCGGCACCACCATGGCGGTGCTGGTGTCGTAAATGCTCGCGTCCGAACCAACAAGTTCCGGGTTCAAGTCCAACCAGGCATCGCCTTCTTCATCGCCGTTGTAGACGACGGAAATATCGACGAGCACGTATTGGCCCTTCGCCTTCTCATTGAACTCATTGACCTTGGCAATCGCCTTGCCAGCATCCAGGTTCACCGTGCTGACGTTGACCGAGTAGTCGCCAACTGTCGCGGCCTCGCCGAGGGCAAGAACCTGGGTTTCGTCCTCGGCCTGTTCTACCACTTCAGTCGGAGCGGTAACTTCACCATCGGCAGCATCCTCGATGCCACTGGTGACCTCGTCGATGGCCTTGGCATAGAAAGACTGGATGGCAAACACCAGAACAATGGCAACAATGGCGATAACGCTTGAAGCGATTCCCAGTCCCTTGCTGCCTTTGCGCTTGAGCGCGATGACCAGGGATACGAGGCCCAGGACGAGTACGACAACTCCCAGGATGGCTGCAAAGTTATTCACGATCGGGACCCAGCACAAGACGAGCGCAACAATTGCGATCACCAGGGCCGCGATGCCCAGGCCTCGTCCAGCGGTGGACTTCGGGGATGGAGACGGAACCGGCGTTCCGGGATCCACCGGTGTATGAATGCACATTGGTGCTTCCTAGGAGTGACGGCAGAACACAACGCCCGGCGATGAAGAATGACCTAAACGGATGACAGTCCCAGGTGCAACCGGAGCCTTTATTGACTCTTCAATGCTCATGTCAATCGACACCGACAGTTCGGATTGCTGCAATATTCGCTGCGGATGGATGCGCAGGCTTCCACAAGCCAGGCCAGCGGATTATGGCCAAGTCCTCAACCATCGAATTCGCTGAAGATCTTTCCTGGCTGGGCAAGCCTCTTTCCCAAAACCGGTACCCGCGTTACAGAATGCTGATATGCTCCCACCTGCTCAACGCTTCCAAGGTCGCGATACCCTGCGCTACGTGCGCCTCATGCTGCTCGTCGTTCCCCTGCTTTTGGTGGTAGCCATCGTCATTTACGGAATCGTCAACCAGCGGATCGAAGACTCGCTCAGTTCCTACTACTTGGGCCCAGCCCGTGACCTGTTTGTCGCCATGCTGGTGACTACCGGAGCATTGCTGGTGGTGTACAGCGGCGAAGCCCTGGAGGACTATGCGCTGAATTTGGCCGGGTTCTACGCCATGTTTGTCGCGCTGGTTCCCACCAGGCTGGGCGAAACCCTAGCCACGCTTGCACCGGCTGAACAGGGCAAGCTGATCCTTTCGGTCCGCGTAGCCATCGTTGCCGTATTGATCGTTAGCGCCGCATTCGTCTGGCTGGGCATCAGAACCAGCAGCTGGCCGCACAAAGCGTTGATGCACAGCGCGTTGACCCGAGCCTTGGGATGGATCAGCACCGGCCTGCTCGCGGTCTTCATCCTGTTATTGATCTGGCGTGCCTTCGAAGGAAAAACCTTCGCCTGGGTTCATGCCAGCGCGGCGTTCTTGTTGATCTTCTCCATGGGCATCGCCATTGCCAGCCATCTGGGCCACGCGCCAATGTGCCACGAAGACACCAGCGGCGGTTCCCCGAACCGCTATCGGATCATCCTGGGACTGATGGCGCTGGGCTTGGTCGCCTGGCCGATTCTGCTTGTCACGGGCGTTGACGAAGCCCTGTTCATCGTCGAGTGGTTCCAGATCGGGCTATTCGCCTACTTCTGGTACCTGGAATCCCGGCGGCTCTGGAACCCTGTTTCATGAAAGACAAAAATCCCGGCTCGCATCTGCGAGCCGGGATTCTCATGAAAGCTCCTCCAACTGGACTTGAACCAGTAACCCTTCGATTAACAGTCGAATGCTCTGCCAATTGAGCTATGGAGGATTGCAACGAGATATAACTTTACCGAAGATTTCCGCTAATGCAAAATCGATCCCCTAGGTGCCCCGCAGGATCCTCCGGCGCATCTCCAGCTCCATCAATTCCCTATTGATCTGGGCATATTCCTCGCCTTCAGGCGCCATCTCAGCGCGCTGCAAGCGCCCGATCAGCTCTGCTTTCCGGTGTGTGATTTGAAGCTCAATCAAGCCATTGATGATGTCGGCGCAATAGCGGTTCAGGCTGTGCTCATCCGAAGCCGGAATGCTGGTCACCGCCAGCTCCGAAACGAAGCTGCGCAACTGCTCTGGCACCTCATCGCGGATCACCTCGACCCACGAGGTGGCAGAAGCACCGGCGCTCGAAGCGGCAACGATTCCGTCATGCACCGCGGCGTGCGCCGGAGCCATGAAACGGGCCTCATAAAATGCCTGCCACTGCTCATCCTGCAAGCGCTGTGGCTGCTGGATCACCACTTCCAATGCCTGGCGTTCCAGGCGCATCACCGGGTCGCGATGATCCGGACGTTCAAAAGCTGGTGCAGCCACAGGCTGTTCAGCGCCCTGGGCCGGGGCCGGCAGCTGCTGCTCGGCATTCTTCGGCAGCCGGGCGCGCTTGATCGACGCCCCCACCGACCGGTTGACGTCCTCATTGTTCATGCCAAGCCAGCCAGCCAATTCACGGGCATAGGCCGGGCGGATGGCCGAGTCCTTGATCTGGGCGACGATCGGAGCGGTCTGGCGCAGCGCCTGCACGCGGCCCTCCACCGTGTTGAGGTTGAACTTCTTCAGCTCGGCCCGGATCGCGAATTCGAACAGCGGGCGCTTGAGCTCGATCAGCTCGCGCACCGCCTCGTCCCCTCGATGCAGGCGCAGGTCGCAGGGGTCAGCCCCGCTGGGCTCCACGCAGACATAGGTCTGGGCAATAAAACGCTGGTCTTCCTCGAAGGCGCGCAGGGCCGCTTTCTGTCCGGCTGCATCGCCGTCGAAGGTGAAAACCACCTCGCCCCCGGTGCCGTCATCCTGCAGCAGCCTGCGGGCGATTTTGATGTGGTCGGTGCCAAAGGCTGTGCCGCAAGTGGCCACCGCGGTGGTGATCCCGGCCAGGTGGCAGGCCATCACGTCGGTGTACCCTTCCACCACAACGATCTGCCGGCTCTTGGAAATATGCTTCTTGGCCAAATCCAGCCCGTAGAGCACCTGCGACTTCTTGTAGAGCCCGGTTTCCGGGGTGTTCAGGTACTTCGGGCCCTGGTCGTCTTCGTAGAGCTTGCGGGCGCCGAATCCGATGGTTGCCCCGGACAGATCGCGGATCGGCCACATGACCCGGCCGCGGAAACGGTCGTAGATCCCCCGGTTGCCCTCGGAAAACATGCCGGTCAGCTTCAGCTCGTCATCGGCAAAGCCCTTGGAGCGCAGATGCTTGAGCAGTGCATCCCAGCCCTTGGGCGCGTAGCCGACGGAGAACTGGGCGGTCACTTCCGGGTCGAAGCCGCGGCCGGCCAGGAACTCGCGTCCGGCGGCTCCTTCATCGGTTGCCAGCTGGGCGCGGAAGAACTCCTCGGCCACCTTGTGGGCATCTACCAGGCGCTGGCGCTTGCCATAGTCTTCGCGGCGCGGGCCCGGACCCCCGTCCTCATAGTGCAGCTCGTAGTTGATCCGGGCCGCGAGCAGTTCCACGGTCTCGGTGAACGAGGAGTGGTCCATCTTCTGGATGAAGGCGATCACGTCGCCGGATTCGCCGCAGCCGAAGCAGTGGAAGGTGCCCAGTTGCGGGCGGATGTGGAAGGAAGGGCTGCGCTCGTCGTGGAAAGGGCACAGGCCCTTGTACGAGCCGATGCCCGCGGATTTGAGCGTGACATAGGACTCGACGACCTCGCGCAGGTCGGTGCGGTTGCGCACCTCGTCGATATCTTCGCGCTTGATCAGCCCTGCCATGATTCCCTTCTAGAACAGTTGTGCTTCAGGGGCTTCGCCCTTGACCAGATATGAATGCCACTCGGTCGCCGAGACGTCGGTGAGCGAGGCGACCTGGTCGATCACCACGCGCAGCTGGGCTGCCTCATCGGCGGCGTCTTCCCAGTCTGCGGCGAAGATCGGCTCCAGGTTGTCCCTGCCGGTCTCCACCAGTAGCTGAACCAGCTCGGCCAGCAGCGTGCGCTGGTCCAGATACAGCGGCTGGCGCACCTCGGAGGTCATCACATAGCTGGCGGCAATGCCCTTCATCACCGCGATTTCATGCTCGGTCTGCTCGGGCACGATCAGGCTCGCGTTGTAGCGGGTCAGCTTGCCGGTGCCATAGCGGGCGCGGGTGGCATCCATGGCCGCAGCCGCAAAGCGGCCGATGAACTGGCTGGTCATGTCCTTCAGCCCGGCCATCGAACGGCGCGACCCGTCAAAGTGCGACACCCATTCGTCGCTGGCTTCCAGCCGGCGCAGGGCCGCCTCGATATCGGCCTCGTCGGTGGCCGGCAGGTACCAGTCCTTTGTGACCTGCAGGGCCCGTTCGCGCTGCAGATCCTGCTTCAGCCAGCGCAGCTGCAGCTGGCCGCCGACAATCGCGTCTTCCACGTCATGCACGGAGTAGGAGATGTCATCGGCCAGGTCCATGACCTGGCCTTCCATGCAGACCACTCCGGCTCTCGCCTCCGGGACATTGCGCAGCCAGTTGAAGATCGGGGCATCGTCCTGGTACACGCCGAACTTCTTGGACTTCTTGCCGTTGACCTCGGGCGCATCGGCCTTGAGCCAAGGGTATTTGCAGGCCGCATCCAGCGAGGCGCGCGAGAGATTCAGCCCGGCCGAGTGCCCATTGTGCCTGAAGGTCTTGGTTTCCAGCCGGGTGAGCAGGCGCAGGGTCTGGGCGTTGCCCTCGAATCCGCCGATATCCGCAGCGATTTTGTCCAGCGCCTTTTCCCCGTTGTGGCCAAAGGGCGGGTGGCCCAGGTCGTGGGCCAGGCAGGCGGTATCCACGACATCCGGATCGCAGCCCAGGGCCGCCCCGAGCTCGCGGCCCACCTGGGCCACTTCCAGCGAGTGGGTGAGCCGGTTGCGCACAAAGTCGTTCTGGTTGGGCGCCACCACCTGGGTCTTGGCGCTCAGCCGGCGCAGCGCCGAGGAGTGCAGCACCCGGGCGCGGTCGCGCTCAAAGGCGGTGCGGTAGGACTTCTTGGCTGGCTCGGGCACCCACCGTTGCGTATCGGCTTCGGTATATCCGGGGATCTGAGTCATGATACCTAGTCTAGTGACATTTTGGGGTGCTCGGCGGTTATCCACTTCGAGCGCTTAGCCTCCGGAAATATCCAGCTCAGCGGCCTTGATCATTTCGCGGTGGGCATCGCTCATTTCGCGGTTGTCCAGCCATCCGTCGGGCACATGGGTTTTCTTCGGATGGCCGGCTCGCCCACGGGTGCCTTCGGCGGCCTCGCCGGGGTACGGCAAATCCAGGTCCAGCTGGTCAAGCAGTTCGCGCAGCACAGCCAAGGATGGCACCTGGGCCAGCTGCGAGCGGATTTCCCCGCCGACCGGGTAGCCCTTGAAGTACCAGGCGATGTGCTTGCGGATATCGCGCATCCCCTTGCCCTCGTCCTCGAAGAACTCGGTGAGCAGCTCGCCGTGGCGGTACACGGTGTCGGCCACCTTGCGCACGCCGGGGCGGAAGCGGTCCGCGCGGCCCTCGAAGGCCGCCTGCAGGTCGCCGAAAATCCACGGGCGGCCCTGGCAGCCGCGGCCAACCATGACCCCGGCGGCTCCGGTCTGCTCGACCATGCTGATCGCATCTTCGGCACTGAAAATATCGCCGTTGCCCAGCACCGGCAGGTCGTCCATGGCCTCGCGCAGGGTGGTGATGGCCTCCCAATCCGAGTGGCCGGCGTAGTACTGGCCCGCGGTGCGGGCGTGCAGGGTCACTGCCGCGGCCCCGTGATCGCGGGCGATCTTGGCGGACTCCAGGTAGGTCAGGTGGTCCTTGTCGATGCCGGTGCGGACCTTCACGGTCAGCGGGATATCGCCCTTGGCCGCTTCTGAGGTCGCTGCCTCGATGATCGAAGTGAACAGGTCGGTCTTCCAGGGCAGGGCCGAGCCGCCGCCCTTGCGGGTCACCTTGGGGACCGGGCAGCCGAAGTTCAAGTCCACGTGATCGGCCAGGTTCTCGTCAACCACCATGCGCACCGCGGCGCGCACGGTGCCCGGGTCCACGCCGTAGATCTGGATCGAGCGGATCTCTTCGTCGGGGTCGTGCGAGATGATGCGCAGGGATTCCGGGTTGCGTTCCACCAGGGCGCGGGCGGTGACCATTTCGGTGACGAACAGCCCGCCGCCGTATTCGCGGCACAGCCGGCGGAAGGCGCGGTTGGTCACCCCGGCCATGGGCGCAAGAACCACCGGGGTATCGATGGTGAGCTTGCCCAGCTGCAAGGGCGGCAGCTTCAAGGTGGGGGTGTTATTCGGCGCATCAGTCAGGGTCGTCACCTGTCCATTATCGCGCATGCAGGCAAATCGGTAACTGAGATCTTGATCAAATCGTGCCCTGAAGCATCTGGCTCCTGCCCTGCTGCGGGTGGAAAATAGGGCAATGACAAGTAATTTTTCGGTCGCCAGGGTGGTGCTTGTCGCGGTGGCCGCCGCCTGTGTGGCCTTGGTTATAGCCGCGTTGCTGGTCGTTGCCCTGCGGCCTTCGGCACCCTTGCACGATGAATCAACCCCCGAAGGCGTGGTGCAGCGCTATCTGCTGGCCTATCAGGCCGGGGACCTGGCCGCCGTGCGGGATTTCACCGTGGACGGCGATTCTCGCCAGCTGTGCAATCCCGAGTCCCTGGGCAGCGGGCAGTTGGACATCGCGCTGGTCCGCTCCACGGCCAGCGGCTCCCGGGCCAGCGTCCATGCCAGGATCGAAGGCGGCGATTCCACGATTCTTCCGCTGCTCGATGGCTCCAGCTACGAGGATGTGTTCGAGCTGCGCAAGGCCCAGGACCGGTGGCTGATCGAGCGCATGCCCTGGCAGGTCGGGCTGTGCACCGAAAAGGAGCTGGGATACTGATGGGCTCCGCGACTTCGGCCAGCAAGGCACCGGTCACCAGCGTGCTGCGTCCGCTGATCATGCACGGCCTGCTGTTTGTGCTGCTGATGCTGTTCCCGGCGGGCCTGTCCACGCTGCTGGAGGCGCTGTTCAACGGGTTTGACGGCGAACGGGTTTCCGCCCAGCAGCTGGCGGTGGCCTATTCCTATACCCTGGTCGCCGGCCCTCTGGCCTGGCTGCTGTGGCGGGCGATCCGCAAGAAATTGTCCCGGCCCTCTGCCGCCGATTCTGCGATCTGGTCCCTGCAAGCCTCCGGGGTCTACCTGGTTTCGCTGATTGCTGCCAGCTGCTCAGGCCTGGGCCTGCTGGCCGGGCTGGTCAACCGGGCGCCGGAGGGCGCCTGGCAATCCTCGCTGGGCACCGCGCTGAGCTGGGGTGCTCTCTGCGCCTGGCAGCACCAGCAGCTGGCCTCCCCGAAGACAGCGCCGCAGCTGCTGGAACAGCTGGCCGGCACACTGGGCAATGCCTTCGGCATGCTGCTGTTCGCCCTGTCGCTGGTCTGGACGCTGCGCGTCGCGCTGCTGATCCTGATCCGCCCGGACACCACGCTGGCCGGCCCTTCCGATCTGGATCGGCTGCTTGCCGCGGTGATCTGGCTGGCCGGTTCCGCGGCCCTGTGGTTCTGGCATTGGAAGTTGCGCCGCGTGCAGGAGCAGGCCGATGGCTTCAGTTCCCTGGCCTTTGTGGTGCTGGCCATCGCGGCCCCCGCGGCCGCCTGTTTGCTGGCCACCGCGGCGCTGGTGTCCTGGGCCCTGCCGCTGCCCTGGGATCCGGCGGCCCAAGCCGAAGAATTCCGGTCCGACGTCCCGATGCTGGGCGCGATCATGCTGGCAGCCGGGCTCATCTGGCTCTACCACCAGCTTCAGCTGCGCTCCGGGATGCATGTGGCCGCCACGGCCAGCGCGGCCCGGCTGGCGGTCAGCGGCATCAGCCTGGCGCTGCTGGCCACCGGACTGGGCATGGTGGTCAACGCGTTGCTGGCATCCATCTCCGCCCTTCCAGGCAGCGATGCGTCGGCCGAGGTGCTCGGCGAGGGCTTGGGCCTGCTGCTGGTCGGCGCCATTAGCTGGTTCGCTTTCTTCCGCCCGCTGCAGCCGGCCTGGCCTGCCTCGCGCGGCGCCTACCTGGTGCTGTTTTTCGGGGCCAGCTCGGTAGTGGCTCTGGTTGCGCTGCTGGTGCTGGGTTACCGGATCTTCGCCTACTTCCTGGAACCGGGCACCGGCTACGGGACGATGCTCGATACCGTGCGCGGACCACTGGGCTGGCTGGTGGCCACCGCCGCGGTCGCCGCGTACCACTATGCGCTGTGGCGTTCGGGCAGGGCGCAACGGGCCGAGTCCGCCGCGCAGGATCCGGCCCGATCGCACGCGACGCCACAGCGTAGGACGCTGGTGCTGCTCGCCCCGGCCGGATCTGAACGCCTCTTCGCGCAGCTCAGGGCCCTCGGGGAACTGAATGTGCAATGGATCCGCGCGTCCGGCCCGGCACTGGATGACGAGGCCGACGCGGCCGTGTTCGCACGGATCGTTGAACGCCTGGCCACCGAGCCGAGCTCATTTTTGGCCAGTGCCGGATCGGACGGTGCCGTCCAATTCACCGAGCTCGCCTAGGCCAGCTGCCATGGCCTCAGGGCAACAGGCCCAGCAGCACCCCGCCGGCGGCGGCCATCGCGACAACAATCCACGGGGCCGTTTTCCAGGCCGTCAGCAGCACCAGGCACAGCAGCGCCAGCATGAAGGAAGCCGCCGAGGTGATGGCCGCGGTGAAGACCGGATCATAGAGGGCCGCAGCGAGCACGCCCACCACCGCGGCATTCGCCCCGCGCATCGCCGCGCGGGCCTTGGGCCAGCTGCTGATCCGGTTCCAGAACGGCAGCACCCCCAGCAGCAGCAGGAAACCGGGCAGGAAAACCGCCAGCAGCGCCAGGGCCGATCCCAGCAACCCGCCCGGGCCGGACTCGGCCAGCACCCCCAGGAAGGCGGCGAAGGTGAACAGCGGTCCGGGCACGGCCTGGGCCGCCCCGTAGCCGGTGAGGAACTGCTGTTCGCTGACCCACCCGGGTTCCACCAGCGCGCTTTGCAGCAGCGGCAGCACCACATGCCCACCGCCGAAGACCAGCGCGCCCGAGCGGTAGAAGGCGTCGAGGAAGGCGAGCAGATCGGAGCCGGTAGCCAGGGCCAGCATCGGCAGACCCACCAGCAGCAAGGCAAAGGCGCACAGGCACGTGATGCCCAGCGCCCGGCTGACCGGCAGGCTGAACCCTGCCCCGGCGGCCCCATCCTTCTCGCGGCAGAAGCAGTACCCCGCCACCGCGCCGAAGGCAATCGCGGCGATCTGCCCGATAGATCCGGCCAGCAGCAACGCCGAACCGGCCGCGACCACCGCGATCGAAGCCCTGGACCTATCCGGTGCCAGGGACTTGGCCATGCCCATCACCGCCTGGGCGATAATGGCCACCGCCACGATCTTCAGCCCGGTGAGCACTCCGGTGCCCAGCTGCCCGGTGAACAGCGACGCCCCGTAGGCGAAGACCGCCAGCAGCACCGCGGAGGGAAGGGTGAAGGCCAGGAATGCGGCCAGCGCCCCGCGCAGCCCGGCACGATGCAAGCCCAGACCGAAGCCGACCTGGCTGGAGGCGGGTCCGGGCAAGAATTGGCTCAGCGCCACCAATTGCGCATACTGCTGGTCATCGAGCCAGCGGCGGCGGTCGACAAGTTCTGCGCGGAAGTACCCCAGATGGGCGATCGGCCCGCCGAAGGAAGTCACCCCGAGCTTGAGGAAGACCCGGAAGACTTCGCTCGCCGATCCCTGGGTGAGGTGCTGTGGTTCCATGGATTCCAGCATAGGGGCAGCAGGAAAACGGCAGGTAAACGCGTGACCTGCCGCGAACTCTCAGTTCAGGGCCGGGGTTTTTTCCCTGTCCCTGCCGTTGACTTTCGGTGGCCTGCCAGCGAAGCCAGGGCCACGGCCAGCAGCGTCAGGATCGTGCCCATGACGGTCGCCGGGGAAACCGAGGAACCTGCGGCCGGGGCGAGGACATCGAGCAGCAGCGATCCGATCAGCTGCCCGCCCACGGCCGCCAGGCTGGTGACCAGCACGCCCAGGCGCTTGATCGCCATGACGGTGATGCCCACAAACAGGCAGCCCAGCAGCCCGCCGCTGTAGTACCACCAGTGCGCCGGGAAGGGGTTCAGCCCGATCCCTGCCGGCAGGCGCAGCAGCATCAGCGCCACCAGCACGACGAAGCCGGTGGCGAAGTTCACCAGCGCCGCCGCGGCGGCCGTGCCGTAGGCCGCTGCCTGCACCCCATTGGAGGCAGACTGGAAGCCCATGAGCACGCCCACCACCGCCGAAAGAATCATCGGCAGCAGCAGGGCCAAGATGTCGGTGCCGGCACCGCGCGGACTGGCCGCCCAGATCACCCCGGCGATGGTTAGCACGGCGCCCAGCAGGCGCAGGGCGCTGATCTTGCGCGGCGGCGCCCCGCCAAAGCCGATCTGGTCCATGGCCATGGATCCGATGCACTGCCCGGTGACCAGGCAGACGGTGAACAGCGCCACGCCAACCAGCGCAATCGCGGTGGCCTGGCTGAACACGACCAGCGCGCCCACGACTCCCGCCGCCAGGTACCAGCGCGGGAAATCACCCCGGGCCAGCGCGCCGGGCACCCGTGCCACCGAAGCGCGCACCGGCGGGATCAGCAGCGCCAGCAGGACAAGGGCCGCCAAGCCCACCCCGAAGCTGATAGTGGATGCGGTGATCGCATCCCCGAGCGCCGCGCCCAAGGCCCCGTTGATGCGCGATTGCGTCGACAGCAGCAGGCCGGCGGCGACGGAGAGCAGCACGAAGAAGAACGTGCCGCCGGTGCGCCGCTGCGGTGCGGTGCCGGGTTTCGGAAGGGTGCCGGGTTTCACGCAAGCTGCTTTCGTGCCGGAGGGCGGAAGGGGCCGGGAGGAGGCAAAAGCGGGACCCGGCGAACCGGGTCCCGCTTGAGCTGGCACTACTTGGCTGCGTCGCTGGCCAGGATGTGCGTGGTCGAAATGACCGTGGCCTGCTCGACGCCGGCCAAGGCATCAATCAGCGACGCCAGGATGAACATCGAGGAGTCAACCTCCAGTTTCACCGGGTACTGGTGGATCAGCATCGCGACCATATCGCGCACCGCCTCGGCCACCTCGTCATCGCTGAAGGCCGGATTGTGGCCCACCAGCACATCCGAGGGGGCGTCCTCGCGGGCCGGGACATAGCTGACCGCAAAGGCCAGCGGAACCCCGCCCTGGCTCTTGGGCTTATCGCGCAGCACCAGCGCCGCCTGGGCGCCGGTGTGCTCGTCGAGCAGCATGCGCTGGGCCGAGCCCACCGTCATCTTGGCCGGATCCCACTGCTCATGGACCTTGTTGTAGAAGTCCATGACCAGCTTGGTCAGCTCGACGCTGCCTGTGGACAGCTCCTCGATCACCCGGTCGTTGGTGTCGAACACCGGCTCGGCCAAGGCGCCGGGCTCCAGGATGACATCGCGCGAGACCTGGATTTCGCCCAGGCCCAGTGCCTTGCAGAAGCCGGCTGCCGCGGTGGCCGGATCGCCCGGGGTCACCGTGTAGCGGGCCTTGAGCTGCTGTGCCTGATCGGCCGGAATCTGCTGGCGCAGCTTGGCGACCAGCGCGGTGCCCACGCCACTGCGGCGCTGCTCGGCGGCTACCTCGACATACAGCCACAGGCGCTGCGGGTGCAGCGAAGAAGCGAAGACCACGCCGGCGCCGATGGCCACGCCATCAACGCTGGCCACCAGCGTGCGGGAGAACGGCGCATCGCTATTCTCCCGCAGCATGGTGCGATCCTGGTGGGCCTGCGGCGAGCGCGGATCGCCAAAAACCTGCAGCAGCTCCAGGTCGTCCCCGGAGCGCCAATCGCGGAATTCCAGTTCGTTCATCGGGCTCTAGGCTCCGTTCAGGCGCTCGGAAAGGTAGGTGGTGACATGGTCCAGGGACACGCGTTCCTGGGCCATGGTGTCGCGCTCGCGGATGGTCACTGCCTGGTCTTCGAGGGTGTCGAAGTCCACGGTGATGCAGAACGGGGTGCCGATCTCATCCTGGCGGCGGTAGCGGCGGCCGATGGCGCCGGCATCATCGAAGTCGATGTTCCAGCGCTTGCGCAGCTCGTTGGCCAGGTCCTTGGCCTTCGGCGAGAGGTTCTCGTTGCGCGAGAGCGGCAGCACGGCGGCCTTGACCGGAGCCAGGCGCGGATCGAGCTTGAGCACGGTGCGCTTGTCCACGCCGCCCTTGGTGTTCGGTGCCTCGTCCTCGGTGTAGGCATCGACCAGGAAGGCCATCATGGAACGGGTCAGGCCGAAAGAAGGCTCGATCACGTATGGGGTGTAGCGCTCGCCGGTGGCCTGGTTGAAGTAGGACAGCTCGGCGCCCGAAGCCTTGGCATGGCTGGACAGGTCGTAGTCGGTGCGGTTGGCAACGCCCATGAGCTCGCCCCACTCCGAACCCTGGAAGCCGAAGCGGTACTCGAAGTCGATGGTGCCGGCCGAGTAGTGCGCGCGCTCGTCTTCTGGCACGTCGAACTGGCGCAGGTTTTCTTCCTTGATGCCCAGGTCCAGGAACCATGCCCAGCAGTCCTTGACCCACTGGTCGAAGAACTTCGGCGCATCTTCCGGCGCGGTGAAGAACTCGATTTCCATCTGCTCGAACTCGCGGGTGCGGAAGATGAAGTTGCCCGGGGTGATCTCGTTGCGGAAGGCCTTGCCGACCTGGCCGATGCCGAATGGCGGCTTCTTGCGGCTCGCGGTGAGCACGTTGGCGAAGTTCACGAAGATGCCCTGCGCGGTTTCTGGGCGCATGAAGGCCAGGCCCGCTTCAGAATCCACTGGACCCAGGAAGGTCTTCATCAGACCGGAGAACATCTGGGGTTCGGTGAACTGGCCCTTGGTTCCGCAATCCGGGCAAGCGATCTCGCTCATGCCGTCCTTGGCCGGACGGCCCTTCTTTGCTTCGAAGGCCTCGATCAGGTGATCCTGGCGGTGGCGCTTGTGGCACTGGATGCACTCGACCAGCGGGTCGGTGAAGGTCGCAACGTGTCCGGATGCTTCCCAGACAGCCTTTGGCAGGATGATCGACGAGTCCAGGCCAACCATGTCTTCGCGGCCGCGAACGAAGTTCTGCCACCACTCGCGCTTGATGTTTTCCTTCAGCTCGGTGCCCAGGGGTCCGTAATCCCATGCGGAACGGGAACCACCGTAAATCTCACCAGCCTGGAAAACGAAGCCTCGACGCTTTGCGAGGGAAATTACCTGATCTAGCTTGGACTGTGGCGCCATATCAACTCCAATGGAAATTACGAGGCCGCTGGTTGCGGTCCGTAGAAAAATACATACCGTTCAAGGGTATCGTTTCCACGGCTCTGAGACTAAGCGGATGCGGGTAACGCGAAAGTGAACTTCCCCGCTCTTCGCTGCATCATGGCACCTTCCTCTCCCGGATAGGGAAGAATGGAAGCCATGAGTGCCAATGAAGCTTTTGACCTAGAAATCCGCGACGAATCCATCCGCTTGGGCCAGCTGCTTAAACTGGCATCCCTCGCCGAGGACGGAATCCATGCCAAGGAGCTCATTTCCGAGGGCATCGTCACCGTTAATGGCAAGGTCGACACCCGCCGCGGAGCTCAGATTCGCCCGGGCGACGTCGTCTGTGTCAATGGCGAGTGCGTAAAGGTCGCATCGCAGCAGTAGTCACTTCTGCTCGAGAACAACCTTCTTGAGGAACGCGTCGACGTCTTCAAGTTCTTCCATGCTGACCGAGTGCCCAATTTGCGGATAGGTTTCGCTGGTCAGCTCGGCGTGCTTGGACACCCATCCAAGGGTGTACTCAATCTTGTCCCGGGTGATCACCGGATCTGCCAGATCCCTGCCCCAGAACAGTGGAATGGGATTGCGTTGCACTGCTGCGTCGTCGAAAATCTCTAGATCGCGCGGTTCAACGGCAAAACCGGAAAGTCCCACCACCGCGGTGATAGCGTCGCGCTGGAATCGGGCCAACGAAGTTGCCATCGCCATGCCTTGCGAGAACCCCAACAGCGTCACCGACGAATGTTGCTTGCTCAGTGGTTCCAGCAGCTCCCATAGCGCCACCACGCTTTGTGAGACGGCCTCGGCCGAGTAATCAATTTCTTGGGTCAGCGGGAACCAGCAGTATCCCGGACCGGTTTGCAATGGTGCGCGCACCGATAGATAAGTGAATTCTTCCGGAAGGTAGCGCGAGAGCCCCATCAGATCTTGTTCATTTGATCCGTACCCGTGCAGGAACACCAGAAGAGGCGTGCCCAATCGAGAATCGTCGTTGCGGGAAATGATGGCGACCGGTGCGGTCTCGGATGAAGTCATGTGCTCAAGATTAGCGAATACCGCAGTCGGCGGTCGGCCGTATTGCTCGGTAATCACCGGCAGATGAAAGAATTTTTCTTTCAACGAACATCGTGAACGACGTTTTTCATTCGGGCAGCATTGAACTTGTTGGCTGAATTGCGCGCACAAAGAGCTCCCGAGATTCGCGGCGACTGAAAAATCTTGTCACTCTGGATATGTTGATGGATTCTAAGCTGACCTCTGGCCAACTCAGTAGGAAACGACTGAAAAAAATTTTCATTCCCGGACGCAGCAGGTGTCCTCTATGCCGAAGAAGACGGACAGAAGTCGCGTTGGGCTTAGGCAATCAGCTTCGATGCTGTCACCGTTCCGTGCTTATGGATGGTTTGAAATTCCGTAGTGACAGAAAATTTTTGTCACTCAACGATTCACAGATGATCCGTGCCGGTCAGGCAGAGTCAGCTAATGGGTCCGGTTCTGCCGGATAGCCGAGAACTCTCCTCACATCTGAGTTCAACTGAACCTGTGGAATAGAGCGCGGATCAGGTCTCTGCGGGCAATGATCATTCACGTGATCCAAGCTCTCCACAACATCAACGCTCTCTGGAGTAACAATTACATGCAGCCCATGTGGCGTTAGCCAGGATCTAGTTCCATCGGGCCGAGCCTGAATTTTCCAACCTAATGCATGCTTGAACATTTGATGCTGCTTGCACAACAGGTGCATATTGTCTCGATCGGTTTTGCCACCATGGGCCCAATCGTCAATATGATCCATTTCTGAAAGGTCAGCACTGCGACGGCAACCGGGGAAACAACAGTGAACGTCCCTGTGCCGAAGCAAATCCTTCATTCCCTGCGTGGGTTTGTACTTTTTGCGTTCAACATCAATAACTGCGCCTGTCCACGGGTCAGTGAGCACGCGCTGGAAAGACGGCGCGCCCTGGGCCAATTGCAGCGCCAGGCCCGCAGGGATAGGTCCTACGCCTTCCAAATCAGCAAGGGCTCTGGTGGGATCTACCAACATGTCCAGCGCCGGAATAGTAATCGACAAACGCGGCTTCAGTGGAGTTCCTTCGCTGCCTGGCCAACCGTTGATCAATGCGTCAGCGTACAAATCCGCCATCAACTGGTCGCTAGTGCGCTCGTCTTCGGGGTCAATAACCTGGTCCGCCGCCCAACGAAGGGTGCTTGCTATTGACTTGATTATGTCTGCACGGTGAGTGAGCTTGATGGTGCCCATTCCGCTGTCATCATCTATCCAGTACGATACTTTGCGCGAAGCTTCTGATTTCCTATGGCGTTCTTCAGCTGACTCCGGGTTCATCCGATCGTGAAATCGCCGGGCCCTTTGATAAATAGAATCATCACTAGCCGTTTTTGCGGCGGGCAGCAGGATGTGCTCCATGATCTCTATTTGTTCTGGAGTGAGGTCCTGCGCGTTCTTTACCAAGAAGCGAGCGGCTTTCAAGGTAATCTCCCCAGCAGCTAACGCCATCAGGGTGTCTTTGCAGACGTAGCGCAATCCCTTTGCATAGAACATTCGCTTGCTAACCATCTGCGGAGTTTCCCTCAAGGCGATGGCTGCTTCAGCAATGAAGTTGGAGTTGATCATCTGCTCATCGCCGGGGTCGACACGATAGTATCCGGCGCTGCGCTCAGCTTCGCGAGCCTCCTCAGGCGAGTCGGACCGCAATTCAGCAAGGGTGTCGGAGAATCCTTCACCAATCTGTTCAACTGTGTCAGCCAGCAAAGTGGCAGTAAGCCCTTCAAGATGGCTGTGCATCCGCTGAATCTTCTTCAACCGACCCAGGGCATCGGCAGCCCCGGAGACCGGGCCGGCATTAAAAAGCTCGGCCGCTGTATTCATCATCGGTCCATTAAACAGTTGATGCTCAATATGGCTCGCAAAGAATGAATCCGCGTGCGATTCCTTGCGTGCGCCCGGAGGCAGCAACGGCAGACGATGTTCATCGTCATACTTCTTCTGTAAATTCTGGATTTCCCATATTCAATTTTCCCGCCAGGCACCGACAGTTTGGCCCGGATTATCACGGAATGTGGACAGCGATCGGAAATTTTTTCTTGAATTTCTCACCATGAATTCGGGCATTGCCACGGCTAGCCAGTCGGCAGGTTTCCAGTGCCCAGTCATGTGTGATTGCGAAATGGTAAATCTTTCAGCCATCGAGTGTTCGAAGCTACTTTTCATGTTTGGCTAGTAATTAGATGCAATTAATCACGCCAATGAATTTTCCTCAGCAGAGTGCTGGGTATCTACGAATGAAGGTGCAATGAAAAATAGTGAGATCCTCAACAACTTCGATGATTCGGTTTCTGATGATGGTATCAATTTTGGATATATCGAGGACGAGTTTTCCACCGGATCCAATTTTATTGATACGTCCTTCTCAGTGATGCCGATCCTCCTGGGTTTGTTCGTGGTGGTCTTCGTCGCCGCGGTGATATTCATCGTCTACATTCAGACGCGAAATTACCGCAAGATCAAAAGCGCTGGAATGGATCCGATTACTTTCGAATCCGACCTGAAGACTAAATTGGCCCAATCCAGCCTGTTGGCACCCAAGCAGTCCCTGGAAGCTAAATTGGAGGAGCTCTCCGGCCTCCGGTCCCGTGGCATGATCACAGCCGAAGAATACGCGCAGGCTCGCCAGGATCTACTCAGGGACTGGCGCGAAGGGTGAAGTAGATCATCCCGGAGGCTGATTGACGGACAGTTACCATAGGGTAACAATGTAGATTGTGCCTAAAGATCTAGACCTTGAAACTCCCGATTCCACAACAGAGACACTTCATCCATGGCGTCGCTTCGTCGCTTTGGGCGACTCTTTCACCGAAGGAATCGGTGACCCCGATCCATCAAATCCCGGCCGGCATTTGGGCTGGGCCGACCGTCTGGCCCAGGAGCTGAGCAGCACGGTTCCAGACTTTTCCTATGCAAATCTGGCGATCCGCGGCCGGTTGATCGGGCAGATCGTCTCGGAGCAGGTTGCACCGGCCATTGATTTGAAGCCGGATCTGATTTCACTGTGCGCAGGCGGCAATGACGTGCTGCGTCCGGGCGGGGATCCGGACAAGATTGCCGATATTCTCGACGGAGCGGTGGCCGAGCTGAGCGCGACGGGGGCGACGCTGCTGATCGTCACCGGTCCGGATATTCGCGATACACCGGTGCTGGGCAGCATCCGCGGCAAGGTGGCGATCTACAACGAGAATATTCGTACCGTGGCCGCGCGCTACGACGCGATCGTGGCCGACATGTGGGCCTTGCGCGAACTGCACCAGTCGCAGATGTGGGCACCGGATCGCCTGCACTTCTCCCCCTTGGGCCACCAGCGGATTGCGGCCATGGCGCTGGATTCCCTGAACGTGCCCCACTCGATCGACACCGAGGTGGCGCCCGTGGCGGATGTTCGAAGCTGGCGGGAGGCGCGGATCGAAGACCTGCAGTGGGCACGCGCGCACCTGGCTCCGTGGGTCTTGCGCCGGTTGCGCCATCAGTCCTCGGGCGACGGAATCACCCCGAAGCGCCCTTCTGCGGTGCCGTTCACCGCGCCAAAGCCCAACGATTCCCTGGGCGCCGGCGACAGCGCGCAGTAGTAGCACTGCAGCAGCACAGCGCGAAGGGACAGCGTCCACCGAAAACTGGTGGGGCTGTCCCTTCGCGGTGCTGATCTAGCGGCTGAAAACCAGGCCGCGCAAAACGCCATCGAGCTGGCTTGCATCGGTGAGGAAGCCATCATGGCCGATCGGCGAATCGATGTAGTGCACCGGCGTGGGGGTGGCCAGGGAAGCGGCCAGCTGTTCGGATTGCTCCGGGAAGTACAACCGGTCCGAGCTCACCGCGGCCACCACCACATTGACCTTTTCAAGCCGAGCCAGTGCGGCGCCCAGCGATTCGTAGCCACGAGCCACGTCATGGCTCATCAGCGCCTCGGTGAGCAGCAGGTAGCTGTTGGCATCAAAACGATTCACCAGCTTGGCCGCCTGGTGATCCAGGTAGCTTTCCACCTGGTAGCGTCCGCGCGGGCCGTCGAACTGGCCGGCAGGCTGCTCGCCGGGCTGCGCGGCCCGGCCAAAGCGGGCCTGGAGCTCGGCCTCGGAACGATAGGTGATGTGCGCCAGGCGCCGGGCCAGGCCCAGGCCCTCATCCGGCCGCGCACCGCTGGAGTAGTAGTCGCCGCCGTTGAAGTTCGGATCCAGCCGGATGGACTGGGTCTGCACCTGGGCAAAGGCGATCTGTTCCGCGGTGGCCTGGGCGCACGAGGCCATCACCACCAGGTTCTTGACCTGTTCGGGGAACTCGACGGCGAATTCCAAGGCGCGCGCCCCGCCCATCGACCCGCCAATCACCGCATGCCAGGAGGTGATGCCCAGCAATTGTGCGAGGCGCGCTTCGAGGCGCACCGCGTCCTTGATGGTGACAAAGGGGAAGCGCGATCCATAGGGCACGCCATGCTCGTCGGGCGACGACGGGCCGGTGGAACCATTGCAGCCGCCGATCATGTTCACGGCGAGAACGAAGTACTTGCTGGTATCGATGGTGGCCCCGGGGCCGACAAACCCGTCCCACCAGCCGGCACTGCGCGAATCGCCCTGGGCGACGTGGGCGTCGCCGGTCAGCGCATGCATCACCAGCACGGCGTTGGAGCCGTCGGCATCGAGGGTGCCCCAGCTTTCGTAGGCCAGCTCTACCTGTGGCAGGTAGCCGCCGAATTCGAAGTGGTGCCCGCCGACGGCCCTGCGGCGCATCATGCCGTCCCGGCCCTCGGCAAGCTGCGGTTCTTCGGTGGTTGCAATGGATGCCATGTCTAGAGGGTTTCCTGCAATTCCTTGTTCGCCCCGTCCGATTCGCCCAGGGCGGCAACAGCGTTGAAGCCCAGTTCCAGGTCGGCCAGGATGTCCTTGATATTTTCCAGGCCCACGCTGATGCGGACCAGTCCCGGGCTCACCCCGGCGGCGATCTGGTCGGCCTCGGAAAGCTGCGCATGGGTGGTGGAGGCCGGGTGGATAGCCAGCGAGCGGACATCGCCGATGTTGGCCACGTGGGAGTGCAGCTCAAGCGCGTCCACAAACGCCTGGCCGGCAGCCGCGCCGCCTGCCAGTTCGAAGGCGATGATCGAGCCGGCGCCGTGATCGCTGTACTTCTTGGCGCGCTCGAACCAAGGCGAGGAGGCCAGGCCGGCATAGGCGACCTTCTGCACCTCGGCGCGGGCTTCGAGCCAGCTGGCGGCCTCGCGCGCATTTTCGCCATGGCGCTCGATGCGCAGGGACAGGGTTTCCAGCCCCTGGGCGATCAGGAAGGCATTGAATGGGGAGACTGAGGCGCCCAGGTCGCGCAGCAGCTGCACGCGCGCCTTGAGGATGTAGGCCAGGTTGGCACCGAGAATGCCGTTCACGCCCAGATCGCGGGCGAACACCAGGCCGTTGTAGGACTCGTCCGGGGTGTTGAAGCCCGGGAAGCGCTCCGGGTCCTGGGCGAAGTCGAAGTTGCCCGAGTCCACGATCACCCCGGCGATCGCATTGCCGTGCCCGCCCAGGAACTTGGTGGCCGAGTGGATGACGATGTCGGCGCCGAATTCGATCGGGCGAATCAGGTACGGGGTGGCCAGGGTGTTGTCCACCAGCAGCGGCACGCCATTTTCGTGGGCGATCTTGGCGACTTCCTCGATGTCCAGCACGTCCTGGCGCGGGTTGGAAATGGTTTCGCCGAAGAAGGCCTTGGTGTTCGGGCGGACCGCGTCGCGCCAGTCCTGCAGGTTATCCGGGTCGGCCACAAAGGTGACCTCGATGCCCAGGCGCTTGAGCGTGTGCTTGAGCAGGTTCTGGGTTCCGCCATAGAGGCTGGGGCTGGCCACCAGGTGGTCGCCGGCTTCGGCCAGGTTCAGGATCGCGAAGGTGGTGGCTGCCTGGCCCGAGGAGAGCAGCAGGGCCCCCACGCCGCCCTCCAGATCGGCGATCCGGGTTTCCACCGCGTCGGTGGTCGGGTTGCCGATGCGGGTGTAGATCGGTTCCAGCTCCTGCAGCGCGAAGCGCGCGGCAGCGCTCTGCGCGGTCGGGAAGACAAAGGAAGTGGTCTGGAAGATCGGCAAGGCCCGCGCGCCGGTGGCGGGATCCGGGGTCTGCCCGGAGTGGATCTGACGGGTTTCAAATGACCAGTTGCTGCTCATGGTTTCCTCCAAAATAGTTCATGCGACTTTGGGGGTAGACCACTGAGAAGACACCGAGAGGAAAGACCTCGCCACGAAGCCTTCCAGGGTTACCCGCGCTTGTCCCCAGCTGCCTTGTGCACCTGGGGGCCAGGTCTTCACCCGGGGCACCCCACCGCGGTTGGAGGGTTGCCGCCCAGTAAGCCGGGGCTTGTTACTGGGACTCATGACCTGTTTCCAGTGTGCCCGAAAACCGAAGATTTTTGCAATGCGGGCACCGCACAATGGTCTCAATCGGTCATATTTCACATCCATGGCGCTTTTGCCGCAGGGAATTCGATTCCATCAAAAACCTTAGGGTCGCCTAAGTAGAGACTGCGGTCACATGTTGTCATGATGGGCACATGATGAGGCTAGATCACGTTAGTTATGCCTGTGGCCCGGATGGGCTGCTGCCAACCGCGCAAAGAATCTCCGAGTCGCTCGGCCTGGAATTCGTCAAGGGAGGCGTGCATCCCAGGTTCGGGACACGCAATGTCATCTTCCCGCTCAAGCATGGCCAGTACCTCGAAGTGGTCGAGGTGCTCAACCACCCGGCCAGCGACAAGGCCCCCTTCGGCCAGGCGGTGCGGGCCCGTTCGGAGCTCGGCGGCGGCTGGATGGGCTGGTGCGTTTCGGTGGACGATCTATCCAGCGCCGAAGACCGCCTGGGCCGCAAGTCGGTTCCGGGCAACCGAAAATTCCCCGACGGCCGCGAGCTGACTTGGCAGCAGATCGGCATCAAGGGCCTGATCGCCGACCCGCAGTGCCCCTACCTGATCTCGTGGGACGAGGAAGCCAAGGACCTGCATCCTTCCAAGGCCCTGGAGCCGACCGGGGCGATCAGCGAGATCTCGATCGCCGGTTCGCGCGATCGGGTCCTGGAATGGCTGGGCCAGCCCCAGAACGTGCACCTCGGCGCGGTGACCATGGACTACCAGGCGCCCAATGGCACCCCGGGCATCTTGTCGGTGACCTTTGAAACGCAGAACGGACCGGTAGTGTTGTAGCCGGTTCGCAGCAAGCTGCCGGCAGGCGGGGACAATGGCGTCCCCGCCTGCCTCTTTTTATGCGCCGGCATCCAGTCGCCGGCCCAGGACCACGACGTGCTGGTCTTCAAATCCCAGCCGCTCATAAAAGCCGCGCACCGCGGTATTCTCCTCGCGCACCATCAGCTGCACCTTGGGCACGCCGCGCTGGGCGAGCCACGCGCTCGCGGCTTGGACCATCTGGGCGCCCAGTCCGCTGCCCTGCCACCGCGGGTCCACGGCCAGGTAGTAGAGCCAGCCGCGGTGCCCATCATGGCCAGCCATCACGGTGGCGAGGACTTCTTCCTCCTCGATCATGGCCAGCACCGTCGAGGTAGAGGTTTCCAAGGCTCGAAGGGCATCGGCGCAGGGGTCGTTCCACGGCCGGGTCAGCCCGGTGGCCTCCCAGAGCGCAACGGCTTCGGGAATCTGCTGCGCAGCCAGCTGAGAAATCTTCATTCCTGCAGTCTAGCCGCGCTAGCTGCCGATCCCGATCGCCGGTCCGATCAGGGCATATCCGACAAAGCCGATGGCGTCGAGCATAAAGTGCGCGATCACCAGCGGCATCACCCGCCCGTACTTGTGGTAGGCCCAGCCGAAGACCACGCCCATGAGCATATTGCCGATCATCGGCCCCGCGCCCTGGTACAGGTGGTAGCTGCCGCGGATCACCGCCGAGGCGATGATGGTGGTCCACAATCCTAAGTTCAGCTTCTTCGCATAGCTGAACAGGAAGCCGAGCATCAGCACCTCTTCAAGCACCGCATGGCGCACCGCGGAGAGCAGCAGCACCGGCACACTCCACCAGTAGTCCCCCAGATTGGCCGCGGAAATCGCTGTGGTGATGCCCAGCGCCCGGCCTGCCGCGTAGACGCCCAGGGTGCCAAGCCCCATGGCCAAAAACAGCCCGGCGCCGAGCAAGGCATCCTTGCCCGGCGCGCGCAGGTCAAAGCCGATCTCCCGCACTCCCCGCCCGGTGCTGCGTTTCATCAGGTACAGGGCCAGCAGAACCGGAACCAGCGCAAAGACAATGTCCAGCAGCTGATAGGAGAAGTCGAAAAATTCGCGGGTGCTCAACGGGTTGTTCAGCGAAGTCGTCTGCTCGCGCAGCGGGGCCCTGGTGGCCTTGTCGGCAAAACTCAGGATCGAATAGATCGCGCTTTGCCCCAAGGACAGGGCAAGCACCAGAGCCGCCTCGAATTTCAGGATCTTGGCATTCACGTTCTCGATCATAGGCTGATCAGGCTGTGCGCGGGCTGAGGTAGCCTGAAGGTAGCGAATTAAAGGAGCATCAGTGAGCCGTCCTGCCACCATGGAAGAACTGTCCATTGCCCGCCAGCTATGTCCAGAGCTGTCCTGGGAAAATGCCGGAGTCAACGAGGGCGGGCAGTTCCACAAGGTGGTGATCGCCAACGGGCACTCGGTGATCCGCATGGCCCGCACCATCCAGGCCACCGAGCAGATGCCGCGCTCCATCAAGCTGCTTGGGCTTGTGGCCGATCAACTGGGCTACCAGGTCCCGGTGGCGACCTCGCAGATCTTGACGGTGGATGGGCTGAGCTCGGTAGCCATGTCCTTCATCCCGGGCAGCGCCCATGAACCGCACTACGGCGATCCCAAGGTCTTGGCCAAAGTGGTCAGCGACCTGGCGCAGGTCGACCTCGAACCGCTACGCGAGCATCTGGCTTCGCCTTTTGCCTTCCGCGGCCCGTGGATCGAAGAGCGCCAACGGCAGTGTTTTGATGCTTTGCCCGACGAATTGCGCGGCCCAGCCAGCAGCCTGTGGGCCCAGCTTGATTCGCTGGCCCAGGTGCCCCCGGGGCTGGTCCACGGAGATCTGGCCGGACACAATATGCACTGGGTGGATGAAGAGCTGATCGGCATCCTGGACTGGGATCTGGCCGCCGCCTGGGATCCTGCGCTGAACAGCGCGTACTTGAGCCTATGGCACGGGTTGGAGATGGTGGATTTGATTGCGCCGAGCCCCGATGAAGCGCATCGGGCGAAGATCTGGCTTGGGCTGATGAGCCTGGAGCGGCTCTCGGATACCCTCTCGCGCACCGATAATCCCAGAATCGACAAGCTCCTGCGCAAGATCGGGCCGCGGATTTTGAACGCCGCGCAAGCTGCGGGGAACTGATGCCCGATCCCCTGATTTTGCCAGGGACAGCAAAGGCCCATCCAAGCTCGATGCTCGGATGGGCCTTCATGCGGCTTAGCTCAGGGCTGCGATAGCTGCATCGTAGTCTGGCTCGGTGGTGATTTCCGGCACGACCTGGGTGTAGGTCACCTTTCCGGTCTCATCCAGGACGATCACCGAACGGGCTAGCAGGCCAGCCAGTGGGCCGTCGATCTGGGTGACTCCGTAGTCCGAACCGAAGTCCGAACGGAAGACCGAAGCGGCGGTGACGTTCTCGATGTCCTCAGCACCGCAGAAGCGGCCCAGCGCGAATGGCAGGTCGGCGGATACGCACACAACGGTGGTGTTCTCCAGGCCGGCAGCCAGTTCGTTGAAGCGGCGAACGCTGGCAGCGCACACGCCGGTATCTACCGATGGGAAGATGTTCAGGACTACGCGGCGGCCAGCCAGCGACTCGCTGGTGACATCTGCAAGGCCGGTGTCGGTGAGGGTGAATGATGGTGCCTGCGAGCCTACGGCTGGCAGTTCACCAATGGTCTGTACGGGAGTTCCCTTAAAAGCAGTATTAGCCATGGTTCTTGTTTATCACGAATGCCTATTTGACTGCCAGATTTTCGGCGAACCGGCCGGAACAAGTCGAAGGCCGCCAGTTCCTGGAATACTTGCGACCATGAGTATGAGCAAGGACTACGATTCCTATGCAGCGAAGATGCGCAGCCTGACCCTAACAGGGACGGATCTTGAGACTGCAGCACGTTTTGTAGATATGTTGTGTCCACGTGGCTCGAGAATTCTGGACATCGGTTGCGGCATCGGCAATACGGTCAACGCCCTACGCCAAAGAGGTCATCAAGCATTCGGAATTGATCCGACACCACAGGCTCTGAAGGTGGCTGGTGAACTCTTTAACGATGCATGGTTTACCCAACTGGCCGTCGACGAACTGAAAGCCGAGGTCTTGCTTGCACGCGGCCTACCGATCAGTTTTGAAGCCATTGTGCTCGCCGGTAACGTACCCGCATTCTTGTCCACCAAAGAGTTTCGCAAGCTGTCCGCCATTGCTCAAGAACTGCTCAACGACACTGGCGTTATGATCATCGGATCCACTGCACGGGCACGAGGTGGAACAGCCGATCAAGACGACCTGTTCGCTGATTCACGATTGCAGCTCGTTGGTCGGTTCTCGGATTGGCATCTTTCGCCATTTGATTCGACAGCCGAATGGTCCGTCAGCATCTATGCCAAAGAACAGAAGCGAACCGGTTTCAACGCACCGGATGGAATCTTCGTCTTGCCTGCCTGACCGAGGTACTCGTTATTGGTATCGATACCATTGATGATATGCGTTTGATAGACAAGTGGTTCGATGAGAGTGACTGGCCACGGAATCCCGAGTTGGATACTTTTCGAGACGCGGCCTGGGAACTGAAGCAAGATGGCCAGCTCCGAGGATGGTTGACGACTTCGGTAAGTATCATGCGTTCATTCCCGATTCTATGGGAGAAGCAAGAACGAATGTGGTGGCAAACGCACTGGATAGACGGCCAGCACGATTTCGTTGAAGAAGACTACGGCCCAGGCTGGTACACGGCCAATGAACTACGCGATGGTTACGTATTGGTGAACGATCCAAAAACCAAAGTCGAAGCTAGTTTTGAAGCAAATGTCATGGTGGGCGCTGAACGCGACCGCCTGTGGAAGATTCTGGGCCATGGCCCTCTTGGCTAGGACCTCCCCAACCAGATCGACAATTATCTGCGGAACTACACTCCGACGGCTGTTTGGAAAACAGGTGCCTAAGCAGGTTCGTCACCGCAGCGCCAATCGGGAGAGTAGAAGCCAACGCCATCGATCATCTGGTATCCCTGCAAAGCGGGATACCAAGCGATCTCCATCGGTTGCAAGAAATCGTTCAATGCGGACATTGTTACAAACAAATGCTCGCTCTCCCCCGACGACATTTCTTTCTGGCTGTCAGAAATCCTCAAGACCGCCAGCCAGTAGCCAGTAATTTGACTTAAAAGTTCTGCCTGTTCTGCTTCAACCCAATCAAGCGTGCGTTCCCGTCGTCCGTTTTGAGTGGGCAGCCCTTCGACATCTACGACAATGTAATGAGCTGCGAACCTACTTTTTGTAGCATAGCCCATGAACTCGGCCTGCCCTTTGCCAATATTTATTAGCGAGGGACCCCGGTCTTCGGGGCCGAGAGCCGAAGCTTCGATTTCTTGTAAGCGGCGAAGGTACGCTTCCTCGCTTTGAGCAAGGATTTTGCGCCTATTGGCTTTTGGCCACATTCCTATCGTGGTCCGTTTCAGGTGAAATACCACTATTATTTACATTTCAAATTTGGCGAGCGCCAAAGTCGGTGTAGAACTGAACGCGGAAAATATTCGAGCAGAGATGTACGGTATACAACGCGTAGCACTCATTATGCACGTCCAAAAATTGGTTGCAAACTTCTGGCCTACGCCTCAGCTAACCAGCTGACCGGCCCGGTAGACGCTGTGGGTCAGGTTCATTCCGGGCCGGTAGGCCAGATGCGCAGCTGCCGGCGCATCGAGAACGTGGAGGTCTGCGCGTTTGCCCACCTCGATGGAGCCCACCTGATCCTGGACGCCTAGCGCCAGCGCTCCACCGTAGGTGGCGGCTTCGATGGCCTCGGCCAGGGACAGGTTCATTTGCAGCACCGCGGTGGCCACGCAGAAGTTCATGTTGCTGGTGTAGCTGGTTCCTGGATTGCAATTGCTGGCCAGGGCGATGCCCACCCCGGCATCCAGCAGCTCGCGCCCCGGTGCCAGCGGCTGTCGGGTCGACAAGTCGCAGGCCGGCAGGCAGGTGGCGACGGTGCCGGGCTTTCCGGAACGAGTCGTGCGGTCCCAATTGGCCCAGCTTCCGGCGAGCGCCTGGATATCCGAGTCCTCAAGGTAATTGACGTGGTCCACCGAATGGCTGCCGAATTCAACGGCAAGTTTGACTCCCGGGCCTGGGCCCAGCTGGTTTCCGTGGACCTTGGTTGCCAGATTCCGGTCTTGCGCTGCTTGCAGGACGCGGCGGGTTTGGTCTTCATTGAAGGCACCGCGCTCGCAGAAGATATCAACAAAGTCGATGTCCTGTGCGACGGCCTCAAGCATGGGGCCGGCGACAAGGTCGGTATATTCATCGGCATCAGCGCCAGCGGGGACCAGATGGGCGCCGAGGAAGGTCAGGGTATCGACGATGGGTCCGCCCAAACGCGCATGGCGGCTTTCCTCGGATAGCTCCAAGCCATAGCCGGTCTTGGTTTCCATCCACGTGGTCCCCATGGACAGGGCTTCGGCGCGGCGTGCGGCCACCAGCCCGGCCAGTTCCTCATCGCTGAGGCTTCTGGTGGCCGAAGTGGTCACCGCGATGCCGCCGGCTGCGTAGGATTGGCCGGCCATGCGGGCAACAAACTCTTCAGCACGATCTCCCCCGAAAATCAGGTGGCTGTGGGAGTCGACCCAGCCTGGCAGCACGGTTCGCCCCGACAGGTCGTGGACGGTGTCGGCCGCTGGTGCATCGGCTGCTGCGCCGATCCATTCGATCCGGTCCTCGCGGATCAGCACGGCGGCATGCTCCAGCACGCTGCCCGCGGCATCAACGGTGACCAGTTGCGCGATATTAGTCAGCAATGTCGTACCCATATGGCGACCTCTCTTGTTCTGCGCAGCCCGTTGCGAGGGCTCGCGAAATCCGTGGATGTTCTCCTTTCACGAGCCTACTGGCCCGAGCCTCGGCTGCGGCCTCGGCGATGGCTATTGAGATCCGGGATTTCAGACAGAACGAGGGCCCCGGAGATCCGGGGCCCTCGCTGCAGCTGCGGTTTCGGCTAGCCCTTGGTGGCACCCGCCAGCAGTCCACGCACGAAGTAGCGCTGCAAGGCGAAGAAGACCACCAGCGGAATGATCATCGAGATGAACGCACCGGCGGTGAGCAGCTCCCAGGATTGCCCATAGGTTCCCGAGAGATCCTGGAGCGCCTTGGTGATCGGCAGTCCCCCGCCCGAGGTGAACACCGTTGCCACCAGCAGGTCATTCCACACCCAGAGGAACTGGAAGATGCCGAAGGAAGCGATCGCCGGCATCGACAGCGGCAGGACGATCTTCGAGAAGATCTTTCCGTGACCTGCACCGTCCACGCGAGCCGCCTCGATCACCTCGTCGGGGATCTCCGAGATGAAGTTGTGCAACATGAAAATCGCCAAGGGCAGTGCGAAGATCGTGTGCGCGATCCACACCTTCGCATAGGCGCCATCCAATCCGTTGACCCCCAGCCCCGGAAGGATATACAGGCCGCCGATTTTCACGCCGTCCGAGAACAGCTGGAGCAGCGGAACCAGGGCCATCTGGATCGGAACAATCTGCAGGGCAAACACCAGGACGAACAGCGTATTGCGCCCCTTGAAATTGATCCAGGCAAAAGCGTAGGCCGCCAGGCTGGCGAGGATGATCGGAACGATCGCCGCTGGAATGGTGATGACCAGCGAATTCAAAAATGCCTTGGACAACGGAAGGCTGTCGCCCGAGGAGAAGGCCTGCGCATAGTTGTCCAGCGTGAATGACGGGTTGGACAGGGCCGTCCACCAGCCCGAGGTCTTGATGTCATCAGCCTGCCTGAAGGAGGAGACAAAGAGGCCGAAGGTGGGGATGGTCCACACTGCGGCAATGATGAATGCCGCAATGGTGGCCCCGCGGGATGTGGTCGCCTTGCGCAGCTTCCCGCTGGTTTTTTCGGTAGCCGCCAGGAGGCGGCGAGAGGATTCGCTGACGGAGCTCATCGGATGCCCCTTTGCTTCTTATGCTGGCGGACGTTGTAGATGATGATCGGCAGCACCAGGATGAACAGGATGACGGCCAGGGCCGAGCTGTAGCCGGTGCGCGCCCCGAGCTGGAACTGGCGCACCATCTCGAATGCGAGGACCGTTGTATCCGAGCGGCCTCCGGTCATTGATGAAACGATGTCGAAGACCTTGAGCGAGGCAATGGAAATCGTGGTCAAGACGACGACTACCGACGAGCGAATCCCTGGCAGCGTGACGTTGGCGAAGCGCTGCCACGGGCTGGCCCCATCGAGGGCTGCCGCTTCCAGCTGCTCGGCGGGCACGCCCTTGATGGCCGCGGAGAGAATGACCATGGCGAACCCTGCCTGGGTCCAGATCAGGATGATGACCAGGAACAGGGTGTTCCATGGTTCGAGCCCGAGCCAGTCGACCGGCTTGGCGCCGAAGGCCGTGATGATCGCGTTGAGCACGCCAATCTGATCGCCCTGGCGGGTGTCGTAGAAGAACTTGAAGATGATCGATGCGCCAACGAAGGAAATCGCCATGGGCATGAACACCATCAGCTTGAAGAATTTCTCGCCGCGGCTCTTGTCGATGAACACCGCATAGGCCAGGCCAATGACGGTGGAAACAATGGGCGCCACCAGCACCCACACCAGGGTATTGAGCAGGGCGGTCACTCCGTCAGGGCTGGTGAACACCCAGGCGAAGTTGCCCAGGCCGACGAATCCTGATCCATCATTGGCCATGAACGCGGCGATAGCGGTTTTCACCGTGGGGTAGATCAAGCCGATGGCCAGCAATAACAGCGCTGGAACCAGAAAACCGGAGAGCTGCAGCAGCGAGCCGGCGCCCTCGCGCGAACGGCGGTCGGCAAAAAACAGCACGGCGCCGAGCGCTGCGGCAATCGCCGCCACCCACATGACCGAGTTGTACAGGCCCAGGATCAGCAAGATGACCACTGGAACTACCACTGCGGCGGCAAAACGCACCACGGTGAATCCGCGTCCGCCCTTGGTGGCTGTTTCGACAAAGGCAAGGATCGCCGCAATCAGGATTGCGAAGGCAATCAAGACGATCGGCACCTGGACTAGCGGCGGCACGCCCGCCAGCCACTGGAAAAATTGGGACATGGCTTCAGGCTCCTACAATCCCGCCAACGGCCGGGAATCCCGGCCGTTGGCGACGAACAAGGCAGTGACTAGGAGTCATAACCGGACTGGATATTTTCAAGCACTTCCTTGGTCGGCTTGCCATCGATCCAATCCACCAGTCCCTTCCAGAAGGAGTCGGAACCGACGCTCTTGGGCATCAGATCAGATCCGTCAAAGCGGAAAGTGGTGTTCGGATCCTGCAGCAGTTCGACGGCGGAGCGCAACAGGTCGCTGCTGGCGTTCTTGGGATCAAGGCCGGAGTTGGCCGAGATCACGCCACCGAGTCCGACGCGGCTGTTGGCCCAATCAGCGCTGGCCAGGTATTCCTGGACCTTGGCGGTGTCTTCATCGTTGGAGAAGGCGGCAACGAATTCGCCGCCGCCCACGACGGACACGGGATCATCTGCCTTGGCCGGCGGGGCGACAAAGGCCCAGACATCTCCGTCAGGGGCGACGGTGGCCTTCTTGCCATCGGCATTCTTGGAGTCAAGCACATAGCCTTCGAGGAAGGATGCCTGGTGGGTCAGCGGGCAGGTTCCCTTGGCAACGGCCGTTCCCATGTCGCCGAAAGCGGTGGCGTTGATCGACTTCACGCCTCCATAGCCGGCGTTGACCTGCTGGGGATCGAGCAAGATTTTTCCGACCGAGTCAAAGGCGCTGGTGATTTCCGGGGAGGTGAATTCCAGTTCGCCGGAAACCCACTTGTCGTAGGCCTCGGTTCCGGATTGGCGCAGCACGGCGTCTTCAATCCAGTCCGTGCCCGGCCACCCCGAGGCCTCGCCGGATGCGAACCCGGCGCACCAGGCAGGCTCGCTGGTCTTCTTCGAGATTTCGGTGCCGAGGTCGGTCATTTCGTCCCAGGTCTTCGGAACGCTTACGCCCCACTGCTCGAACTGCTTTGGCGAGTACCAGATGTAGCCCTTGACGCTGGCCATCAGGGGAACGCCGTACTGCACGCCATCGACCTTGCCGTAGTTCTGCCAGTCTTCGGACCAGTTCTCCTGAAGCTGGGCCTGCACTGCTTCGGGAAGCTTCTGGACCTTGCCCTGGGCCACTGTGGCCTGCAGCAGCCCTGGCTGCGGGAAGACCGCCAGATCCGGGGTGTCGCCGCCCTGGACCTTGATGCCGATCTGGGATTCAAAATTCTTGTCGCCGGTGTAGCGGATCTTGATGTCGTTCTCCTCGGACCACTTGGCCCAGGATTTTTCAAGGAGTTCCGCCTCGACGCCGGTCACCGGGCCGTAGATGTCGACCACTCCGTCCGCCTTGCCTACCTGGGCTTCTCCGCCGCCGGAGGCGTTGGGGTCATTGGGGTCTGCCCCTCCGGAGCAGCCGGCCAGGAGCATGCTGATTGCTGCCACCGAGATCACCGGCGCGAGCTTCAGCCCGCGTTTTGCTTTTTTCATGTTGCCCTCCACATTGAGTGGTGCCCTGCCAGTTGAGGTGGCTCGGCACGAACGATCCCCTCCATAGTGACGCAGGTCATCGACGCGCGTCAACAGTTGGCCGCGAACCACGCAACAAATTGCCACTTCCACTCAGTGCGGGGCTGGGCCCGAGCTGCCCCGGACCACCATCAGCGGGGCGATCAGCTCCTGCACCGCCGTCTGGGCACGCCCCTCGATTTTTTGCACCAGGGCATCCACCGCCGCATGGGAAATGCGCTCCCCCGGAGGGGCAACAGTGGTCAGTGCCGGCGCGACCATCTCGGCCGAACGATCCCCCACGCCCAGCGCTATCACGGAGAGATCCCCGGGAATCCGCAGCGAAGCCATGCCCGCGGCGTTGACAAAACCTGCGGTGGCAAATTCCTTTAGGGCGAGAACCGCCGTGGGCCGCTGATTCATTTTCAGGTACGCGTCCAGGGCCTGGCGGCCGCCACGGGCGTTGTTCTCCACGGGGACTTCCTGCAGGATCATGCCGCGTCCGCGCACCGCGTCCGAGATCGCCCGGGCCGTGCGGATGGCCGGGCCATTTCCGGCCATCTGGTCTTCGACCGACACGTTGATGTACATGATCGACTGGTGCCCGAGGCTGGCCAGGTAATCCACCGCGATACGCCCGGCCTCGGCAAAATCATTATCGACGTAGGACAGGTCATCGCTGTCATCGGGGCGCCCGATGGAAGCGAAGGGGATGTTTGCACGGCGCAATACGTCAAAGCGCGGATCGTTGATCGACACCTCCATGAGCAGCACCCCGGCCACCAGCTTCTGGCCGACCAGGCTTTCCAAACCCATCACGTCGGTCATCGGGTTGGACCACAAGAGCATGTGATAGCCCAGCGCGCGGGCACGCTCCATGGCCGCGGTGACGTACTCGAATTCGGTGGAGGAATAGCCGTCCACGCTGGTGGGAAAGTGCAGGGCCAGGATGCCGCGACGCGACCCGGCCAGGCCTTGGGCAAAGGCATCCGGGGTGTAATTCAGCTCCCGCATGGCCGCCAGGACCTTGGCCTTGGTCGCATCGGATATCGTGCGCCGGCCGCTGATCACGTAGGAGACGGTACTGGGAGATACGCCGGCCAAGCGCGCCACATCATCCCTGGTAGCCATGAGTCCTCCGCCGTTGGTAGTGCCGAAACGTAATTCCTATTGAAACACGCCGTCAGGCAACTTTCCCGGTCAGCGGCTGGCGACGAAAGCTTCCACGCAAGCCTCGATATCCTGTGTCGAGTGGGCTGCGGAGAGCTGCACCCGGATGCGGGCGGCCCCCTTGGGAACCACCGGGTAGCTGAAGGCGGTGACGAAGACGCCGCGTTCGAGCATGTTCGCTGCCACTTCGGCCGCCTTGATGGCATCGCCGAACATCACCGGGATAATGGCGTGCTCGCCGTCGAGCAGCTCGAAGCCTTCCTCGCTCATCCGGCGGCGGAAGTGCGCCGCGTTCTCGAAGAGCTTTTCGCGCAGGTCCCCTGAGTCCACCACAAGTTCCAGCGCCTTGAGGGTTGCGGCCACGATCGACGGGGCCAGCGAGTTGGAGAACAGGTAGGGGCGGGCCTTCTGGCGCAGCATCGCCACGATTTCGCCGCGTCCCGAGACGTAGCCGCCCGAGGCGCCGCCCAGGGCCTTGCCGAAGGTGCCGGTGTAGATGTCCACGCGGTCAGAGACTCCGGCGTGCTCCGGTGTGCCGGCACCGGTGGCGCCCATGAAGCCCACCGCGTGCGAGTCATCGACCATCACCAGCGCGTTGTACTTGTCGGCCAGATCGCAGATGGCTTCAAGCGGAGCCAGGTAGCCGTCCATGGAGAACACGCCGTCGGTGACGATGATGGTGCGGCGGGCACCCGCCCCGTCGTTCAGCTGCGCGGCAGCCTGCAGCTGGGTCTCCAGATCCGCCATGTCCTGGTTGGCGTAGCGGAAGCGGGCCGCCTTGGACAAGCGGATGCCATCGATGATCGAGGCGTGGTTCAGCGCATCGGAGATGATCGCATCTTCCTTGCCGAACAGCGACTCGAAAACACCGCCGTTGGCATCGAAGCAGCTGGAGAACAGAATGGTGTCCTCGGTGCCCAGGAATTCGGAGAGCTTGGCCTCCAGTTCCAAGTGCGTATCCTGGGTGCCGCAGATGAAGCGCACCGAGGCCACGCCGAAACCGCGATCATCCATGGCGGTCTTGGCGGCGTCGATAATCTGCTGGTTATCGGCCAGGCCCAGGTAGTTGTTGGCGCAGAAGTTCAGCACCTGGCGTGCTTCGGCGCCCAGCGAGCCGGCCATGATCGAGGCTGACTGCGCGGAGTCGATGTGGCGTTCGGCCTTGAACAGCCCGGAGGTCTTCAGCTCGTCAAGCTCGGCGGCCAGCTGGTCTTTGAGGTCGGTATACATGGGGATTGCTCCTTGTTGGTGCGGGGAATTCTTAGTCTGCGAAAACGGTCCAGTCGAGCACGACCTTGCCGCCGTGGCCGCTGCGGGCGGCTTCGAAGCCCTGCTGCCATTCGGTAGCCGGAAGGAAGTCGGTGACTACCGAGGAGATGCGCTCGCGCATCACGTCCGAAGAGGTGAGCATGGCGCTCATGGCGTACCAGGTTTCGAACATTTCGCGGCCATAGATGCCCCGCAGGGTGAGCATGTGGGTGACTACCTTGCCCCAGTTGATATCGATCGAGGTGCTTGGCAGTCCGAGCATGCAGATCTTGCCGCCGTGGTTCATGTTTTCGATCATTTCCGGCAGGGCGGTCTTGTGGCCGGACATTTCCATGCCGTAGTCGAAGCCCTCGACCATGCCCAGCTGCTGCTGGGCTTCCTTGATCCGGGTGGTGGCCACGTTCACGGCCAGGTCGATGCCCATGGACTGCGCCAGTTCCAGGCGCTGTTCGGAGACGTCGGTGATGGCGATGTTGCGGGCACCGACGTGGCGAGCCACGGCGGCGGCCATCAGGCCGATGGGGCCGGCCCCGGTGATCAGCACGTCCTCGCCGACCATGGGGAACTGCAAGGCGGTGTGCACCGCATTGCCGAACGGGTCGAAGATGGCGCCGAGCAGCGGGGTGATGCGCTCATCGCGATGGATGTAGACGTTGCTTTCGGGGATCGATACATATTCGGCGAAGGCGCCATCACGCTGGACGCCGACGGAATCAACGTTGATGCACATCTGCTTGCGGCCGGCACGGCAGTTGCGGCACATTCCGCACACCACGTGGCCTTCGCCGGAGACCCGGTCCCCGACCTTGACGCCGTGCACGAAGTCACCGATCTCCACGACTTCGCCGTAGAACTCGTGCCCTGGGACCAGCGGGGTGTTGATCATGGCCTTGGCTGCATCGTCATAGGCCTCGATGTGCAGGTCGGTGCCGCAGATGCCGGCAGTCATGACACGGATTTTTACATCGTGCACGCCTACTTCTGGTTCTGGGCGGTCCACGAGTTCCAGCCCAGCGTGCGGCCCGGACTTGTACAGTGCTTTCATGCGTGATCCTTTTCAGATGGCCGTCGGGTTCACACGCGACGGACTGTGTTGCTTCCAGTGTCGCACCACACTCCCGGGGAAAACATATTAGAAGAAGCACGATTTGCTGATCTATTGATTTAGCATTTACTTCATGGAATTACATCAGCTGCGGATCCTGCGCGAACTTGCGGATCTGGGGAGCGTCAATGCCGTGGCCAAGGCGCTGTTCGTCTCCCCCTCGGCCGTCTCCCAGCACTTGGCCCAGTTGCAACGCGGGTTCCCGGCACCCCTGACTCAAAAGGAAGGCCGGCGCCTGGTGCTCACTTCCGAGGGCAAGCTGCTTGCTTCCGCGGCCGCATCGGTGGCTTCGACGCTGGCCGAAGCCTCGGCAAGAATACGCACGGTGGAGCAGGACAAGAATGTCCCGATCAACGTCGCCGGCTTCCATTCCATCGGGCAGACCATTTTTGCACCGCTGCTATCCCTGCCCGAAGGCCAGCTGCCGCCCCTGCATTTTTCCGATGAGGATGTTTCGCAGCAGGATTTCCCCGCACTGACCTCGACCTACGATTTGGTCCTGGCCCACCGCATGCCGCATACGGCTCCGTGGCCCGAAGATCGCATCACGGTGATCCCGCTGGCCTTCGAACCGCTGGATATCGCCATCCATAAGGATCACCCGTTGGCCGAATTCGATGAGCTCTCCCCCGAGCAGGTCATCGATGAACGCTGGGTCGTTTCCCGCTCCGGATATTCGCCGGCCGATGTCCTGGAAACCATTGCCGCGCTGGCAGGCAAGGCTCCGCAAATCGAGCACCGGGTGAACGACTATGCAACAGCTGGCGCGCTCGTCGAAGCCAGCGATTGCCTGGGGATATTGCCTCGATTCACGGCGCGGAAAACCTTGGATGAATCGGTGACTTTACGACCGATTAAAGGCATAAACTCCGGTCGACAAATCGACCTTTTATTGAGGGCGGAACACCTGCACCGAAAGACCGTCAATGACGTCATCGAGGCAATCAGAAGCACTGTAAAACGCTTGGTGATCAGCTGATTCCGAGATTAGGGAAAACGGGCTCTCAGGTTCTTGTTGCACCCTCCTTTGAACGAGTCCGTGAGGAGTTGGGCTTGCGCGCTTACTTTTTCTGGAGCTTTTACATTACCGGCTCGGACCAAAGCAATCATTAGGTTTTCTGGGAGTGCCGGTTACAACCTGAGCTTTGCATCCAACGCGGCTTAGCATTGGTGATCATGTACTTACGCACCGCTACCGCAGCAGACGTTTTATTTCTCACCGAGGTCCTCCTCCAAGCATTCAACTGGTCAGGAAATCAGACGTTCACCAAAGAAGAGATCCGTCAAACGCCAGAGATCAGCCGCTACGTGGCGAACTGGCAACCCGAAACAGATTTCGGAACCATCGCCGAAACCGACGACGGCGAACCAATAGGGGCAGTCTGGGCCCGTCTCCTAAGCGAAGACAATCCTGGATATGGATTTGTAGCATCCACGATTCCCGAACTGACTATGGGGGTGCTTCCTGGGAACCGCGGAAGCGGAGTCGGAACCTCGTTATTGACCGCCGTCATCGAGCAAGCCATAAACCTCGACTTCACGGCATTGAGTTTAAGCGTGGAAGACCTAAACCCGGCAGTTCACCTCTACGAGCGAGCCGGATTCAGCAAAGTCGGCAGATCTGGAAACTCCGACACAATGATCCTTCATCTGACCCAAGCTTCAGATGGTCAGTACGGCGGCTGACCTGAATCCATGAGAGAGGACACATCTGATGGTCGTTGCTATGCGCGATAATCGTCAGGACTTTTTAAAGAATCCTAATCGCAGATGAAGAGCATCCTTTGTGGCTGAGGTGAAAATTGGTTCTGTGTCGTTCGCTCTTCAGGCTCAGCGGTTATCGGCCCGTCGACTGCAACAGACAGCGCATACACCCTGACCAGCAGACCCGCTGTCAGGATGGTCACCGACGAATCCCGCGCCACCTCGCCAAGCCTTCCGCTGGGCGAGAGCTCGGAGGTGCCCACGCAGAAGATGACCAGTATGAGCACTACCATTCGGAAGTTCATTGACATCCTTTCGTAGCCACCCGATTCAGGAGACGATAGCGTTGAGTGCGTCGGGAAGAGTGCTATAACCATCGGCGGCGAGGAAGTGCCCCGCTTTGGGGACCACCACTGTTTCGGCCTCTAGAAGTCCGGCAAGTCGATCCGTGTGAACCGGTGGCACCAGGGGGTCATCGTCAGAGCGAATCACGATAACCCGGTTTATGCGTTCGCTCAGCCCGGTCACATCGCACCCGGCACTGATGAAGCCATCCAATTCCGGTAGCGCGGGTAGCGGATCAAGGAATCCGGATACCAAAACGAGGCTCCCTAGCCGCCAGGCACTAGTGAGCGATGACAAGTAGCGCAGTACCGCGAGGCAACCGAGACTATGCGCGATCACGACAGTATCTTCGCTTGGCTCACCCACGGTGGCACCAATGGACTCCTGCCACCGGGCCGCGTCGGGCGCGAGAGAATCAGGCAGTGCGGGGACTTTGGTGCTTATGCTGGCGGAGTCGAGTTGCTGGGCCAGCCACCCAAACCAGTGATCGTTGGGGTTTGCACCGTAGCCGTGGAAGATCAAGGCGTTCTGTAATGTTGTTAAGGAAGTCACGAACAAGAACGTACAGCCTGACGCTAACGTGAAGGTCAAGCTCGTTGAGAGGAAACAGCGATGCAGATCGGTGAACTTGCCAAGCTAACGGGAGCCAGTGCCCGCGCGCTGCGCCATTACGAGGAGCGCGGATTGCTTATCCCTGAACGCAGCAGCGCAGGTTATCGCGAGTATGCCCAAGATGACGTCATTCGCGTCGCGCAGATCAAGACCATGATTGATGCAGGGCTGAACGCTGCGTCGGTCAAACGCTATCTCGATTGCGCTCGCGACGGTGACTATGGAATTTGGCTGGAGATGTGTCCGGACCTCCGCGCTGAACTCGTCTCTATTTCCGAATCCCTCGACAAGAAGCAAGCTGAGCTATATCGGCGGCAACAACGACTGCATGAACTTGCATCTGCCAATTGAGAATTAACTAGCGGTCAGGGGCCCGATTCCCAGGATCGCCACTGAGCAAAGGGTGGTATACGTTGCGTAGGCCGTGCGGCCCAAATGTGGTGCTCTTGATGGCCAGCGTCGGGCGGTCGGGGCATCGTTTAGCGCGCCAACCCGATACGAAGCATGAACCGTATTGCTATCGGCAGTTCAAGCTCTTGGGACTCCCAGTAGAGGTT
>NZ_JCAXDT010000005.1:0-300583 GCF_059759215.1 Glutamicibacter sp. GQ173 | reverse complement strand
ATGCTTGGTTGCGGGTGGATAACTTTTAGAACACGGTAAAGTTACCAGTCAGCGATGGTATTGACTTGCAAGCTGATGGGAATTCAAGCTTCAGGCGAGTGCTTTGGCGCGGCATTCAGCGCAGATGCCATAGATCTCGACGGTGTGTTCGGGCTCGGAAAAATCGTGTTCAGCAGCAACCCTCGCGGCCCAGCGTTCCACCGAAGGGGCTTGAACCTCGACGGTCTTGGAGCATGACCGGCACACGAGATGGTGGTGGTGGGTTTCAGTGACGCACTGGCGGAAGCGGGCTTCGCCATCGCCGCTGCGAAGGACATCGAGCAGGCCGTCATCAGCCATGGACTGCAGCAAGCGGTAAACGGTGGCCAGGGAAACCTTCTTCTCGGAATCCTGCAACCAGCGGTGAAGCTGCTGGGCCGTAGCGAAATCGTCGATCTCGCTCAAGGCCTGCGTAACAGCCAATCGCTGCTTGGTGATCCGGGTTTCTGGCTGGGACATCTACGTGCACCATTCCTTGACTTCGTCGCGGGTCGGCAAAGGGCCTATCTGCTCGGCCGATCACCTGTACTTCCTCTCAATTTTAGCCAACTTTCCCAGATGATGCGTGTCTGTGGCTGGCACGGGCGGGGCGCGAAGCCTACGCTATGGATATGCGTATCAAAACCAGAGGCCATTCTTGTATTGAACTGAGCACGATCGACGGTTCACTGCTGCTGGATCCTGGCGTCTTTTCAGATCTGACTGGCGTATTCGAAGGCAAGCACGCTGTGCTGGTGACTCATGAGCATGCGGATCACGCCGACCGGAAGGCCATCGTCCAGGCGCTTGAAGCCAACTCTGTTTTAGAGCTCTACGCACCCGCGGCGCTGGCCCGGGAATTGCGCGAGCAGCTTCCTGCGGCCGCCGCTGCCCAGGTGCACACGGTGTGCGCCGGGGCGGACTTCATCGTCGGCGGGATCAAGGTGCGCGCCACCGGTGGTACGCATGCCACAATCCACCAGTCGATCGACCTGGTCGCCAACGTCGGCTACCTGCTCGGTGACCACGCGGTGGGCCAGCCGGTGGTCTACCACCCCGGCGACAGCTATCACGTCCCGGTCGGCGTGCCTGTAGACATCTTGCTGCTTCCGGTCATGGCGCCCTGGGCGAAGATGTCGGAGGCCGCGGACTTCGCGACGGCGGTCAAGGCGGAGGCCTGGGTGCCCATCCACGATGGCCTGCTCAATGAACGCGGTGTCGCGCTGTTTGATCGCCAGCTGGGCGCGATCGCCGAACGCGATGGCAGCCAGTTTGCGCGCCTGGAGAATGGCACCGAATACAAAGTCGAAGAACTCGTAGCAAGGTAGCGCAGATGAACCCTTTGATTTCCGCCCAAGAGCTGAAGGCCCTGCTTCCTGGCGAGTGCGTCCTGCTTGATGTCCGGTGGGTGCTCGGACGGGATGACGGTGCGCACGAGTATGCGCTCGGGCATCTTCCCGGTGCGGTGTTTGTCGATATGGAGCGGGAGCTGTCGGGCGCGGTGGGCGAACATACCGGGCGGCACCCGCTGCCATTGCCCGCGGACTTCGAGGCGGCCGCCCGGCGCTGGGGGATACACCCGCAGAGCCATGTGGTGGTGTACGACGATTCCGGCGCGCTGGCCGCGGCCCGGGCCTGGTGGCTGCTGCGCCATGCGGGGTTCGAGCAGGTTCAGGTGCTCGACGGGGGACTGGAGGCTTGGAGGCAAGCCGCGGGGCCGATCTCCACGCAAGCCCCCGAGGTGAGCCCCGGAACGGTGTCGCTGTCCTGGGGGCGGATGCCGGTGGTGGAATTCGACGAGCTGGAATCCCTGGGCGGGGTCTTGATCGATTCGCGGGCCACGGTGCGGTATCTGGGGATCACCGAGCCGGTGGATCCGGTAGCCGGCCACATTCCCGGTGCGCTGAACCGCCCGACCACCGATAACCTCGATGAGCAGGCACGCTTCTACAGCCCGGAAGCCTTGCGGGCCGCCTTTGAAAAGCTGGGGGCGCAGCAGCCCGGATCGGCCGCCTACTGCGGCTCCGGGATTACCGCGGCCCACCAGGTGCTGGCTGCTGCCAGCGCCGGGATCGAACTCGGACTGTATCCAGGCAGCTGGTCCGAGTACTGCTCCTACCCGCAGGCGCCGATCGCCACCAGCGACGAAAAGCACCGCCACTAGATTTCCGCAACCCGAAGAAAGGCTGCCATGAGCACGCTGTTCAGCAAGATTATCCAGGGGCAGATCCCCGGCCGGTTCGTGTGGCAGGACGAAACCTGCGTGGCGTTCCTGTCCATCGGCCCGCTCTCCGATGGCCACGCCCTGGTGGTGCCGCGCGAGGAGGTCGACGAGTTCACCGATGCCTCAGAGCAGCTGCTCACGCACCTGACCCTGGTGGCGCAGAAGATCGGGAAGACCCAGAAGCGGGTTTTCGGCGCGCAGCGTGCCGGGCTGATGATCGCTGGCTTCGAGGTTCCACACCTGCATGTGCATGTGTGGCCGACCAATTCGCTGGCGGATTTCGACCTGTCCAATGCGGCCGACAACCCGGATCCGCAGGCGATGGACAATAATGCGCAGAAGTTGCGCGACGGGCTGGTCGCCGACGGCCACGGCGAGTTCGTGCCCGGGGCCTGAAAGCCGGTGGCGTTTGTTCGATACCAGTCGAGAACCGCCAATGCCCGTGGCGTGTATCCAGGGATCTTCTCCATGGCCAATGCCCTGGGCCGCGACGGAAAATACAGCGCCGAAGAGCATGCGATTTGGCGTGCCGGGAATGACTGGTACAACGCGGCCTATCCGAATCCGAGCGATCTGCAGCCCGAGATCTACGATCACCAGATCAACCTGGGTGCGATGGCGTGGTTCAAGGACAGCGCGTGGCATCTGCTGGAGCGCGTCGAGCCCTACTTGAGGCTGCTCGACGCGCACCAGATGCCCTGGCAGAAGCTGGAAAGCGAGGATCCGGGAACCGTTATCTACGAGGACGCGGTCCAAGTAATTGTGGTGCCACGAGGCTGATGAGCATGGCCAGCGCCACGAGAAATACAGCCACCCATACCGGGGCAAGCAGCCCGACACCGGCGCTGAGCGTGATTCCGCCAAGAACCGGCCCCAGCGCGCCACCGGCGTTCAGGGCCATGGTCGCGTAGGAACCGCCCATGGTTGGCGCACCAGTGGCAGCATGGATAACGCGGCCGATCAGCGTGCTGCCCACTGCGAATGACAAAAACCCTTGGGCAAATACGAGGGCCAGCAGCGCGGCGGGGCGTTCGGCCAGCAGCGCCAATGCGATCCACCCGGCCAGCAACGGCGGGCCGCCCGTCGCCAGGACTGCCACGGGGCGTCGGTCCGAAACCCGGCCCGCGAGCGTAATGCCCGCAAAAGAACCGAGGCCAAAGAGCACCAGAACCAAAGGCACCCAAGGTTCGGCTAACCCCGCAGTCGTGGTCACGAGCGGCGCGATAAAGGTGAAGACGGCAAAAGTTCCGCCATTGACCAAGGCCGCCAGCAGCATCGTTCCCGCCAATTGCGGCGTGAATAGCTCAGCCAGCTCAGTGATCAGTTGTGGCGCTCGATCGGTCGGCGCACCCTGGGCGCGGGAGACAGGCACTGCCATGAACACTCCAACTATTGCCGGAAGGCAAAGCGAGCCGATCACCCAGAAGACGCTGCGCCAGCCCACATGAGCGCCAAGCAGCGTTCCGGCGGGAACGCCGGCGATGGTCGCAGCGCTGGTGCCCGCCAGCAGGATTGCCAGGGCCCGGCCCTTGAGATGAGCTGGCGCCAGCCTCGTGGCAGTGTTCAAGGCGACTGCCAGGAATCCTGCGTTGGACACTGCACCGAGGATCCGGGTGGTGAGCAACAGCGCATAGTCCGGGGCGAGCGCGGCGGTGGCGTGGCTGATGGCAAAGAGCAACAGGCAGGACAAGAGTGTCGTCCGTTCGGGCAAGCGGCGGGACAGGGCTGCCATCAAGGGCGCACCGAAGGCCATTGAGATGGCGAAGGCCGAGGTCAGCAGGCCGGCGGCGGCCACGTCGACGTTCAGGTCGGTAGCGATCGCCGGAAGCAGGCCGGCGAGCATGAATTCGGATGTGCCCATGACGAAAACCGCCAAGGCAAGGAAGTAGAGGGCAAAAGGCATGGAGGACTCCGAGGTGTTGGAACAAGAATGAGTTCTTCTTGCCACCGCGGACAGCACCCGGGTACCCCTGAATACGACCGCACCAGGTGCGGACGCAGGACTAGCGCACTGCGGGGCTGACGGCGTGGCCGGCAGCCCCATAGGCGTCTGATTCGGGACTCGACATGCCCTACACTTTACCGCAGGCTATAGCTGCGCCAGCCCGTCCTTCATCGCCTTGCGGATGCGCTTTTCGCTCACCGAATAGGCCGTCCCCAGCTCCTGGGCAAAGAGCGAGATGCGCATTTCCTCCAGCATCCACTTCACCTGCGCCAGCATCGCCGGAACGCGTGCGCCCTGTGGCACTTTCTCCAGCGCGCTGTCGTACTCGTCTTCCAGCTTCTGGATCACCACCAGCGCCTGCGAGTCGCGGGTGACCGCGCCGGCGCGCAGCTTCTCCAGGCGCTTTTCGATGCCGGCCACATAGCGCGGCAGGCGCATCAGATTTGCCGCTCCCGTGGCGGCGATGAACCCCGGATAAATCAGCTGCTCCAGCTGCGAGCGGATATCGGTGACCGCTGCGAACATGGTCAGGGACTTGGTGCTCTTCAAATCCTTGTTGATGCGGGTGGACGCGCCGAACACCTTGGCCACGATCGCGGTGATCGTGAAGATGGTATCGATCTGCTCGGCGCGCACCGCTTCAAAGAGGGCCTCGAAGCCTGCCCGGTTCATCGGCAGCTTCTGTGGAACCAGCTGATCCACCGCGGCCATGGTGCAGTCGGCGATCAATTTGTCGATCGAGCCGTGCGGGTTCTGCGTGAAGACCAGCTTCTCCGCGTTGTTCAGGTGCGAGATCACGAATTTTGCCGCCGGCGGCAGGCGCAGCATCAGCAATCGGATCACGCCGCTGCGGTGGGCAGCATCGCGTTCGGCTTCGCTGCGGAAGACCGTCAAATCCACGGTGGTGCCGTTGTCGATCAGCCCCGGGTAGGCGGTGATCTGCTGGCCCATCACGGTGGTGGTCACCTTGGCCGGCAGGGTATCGCCCAGGGTCTGGCCCGAAGGCTCCAGTTGCGGCCAGGTCTCCAGGGCCTTCTGGTCCCAGGCGCCGGTGGCCGCCGAAGCCTGGGCCTTCTTGCGCTGGCTGGCAGCAGCCACGGGCTTCCCGGGCTTGCCAGGATTTCCAGCACCGGGGGAGTTGACCCCGCTGGCCAGTGCGGTCCGGTTGGCGGCGGCGAATTTGTACTGCAGGGCGGCCAGGTCATCGCCCTGGCCGAGCACCTTGCCCGAAGCGTCGGTGATGGTGAAGCCAAAGCGCAGGTGCGGCGGCAGCGTGGCGAAGTCGAAGACCGCAGGGTCGACCACCATGCCGCGCAGCCGGCGCAATACCAGCGCCAGGGATTCGGCCAGATCGTCGGCGGACGGATCGAAGTCGGCGTTGAGCATTTCAAGCGCCTTGGCCGCCACATCCGGGGCGGGCACGAAGTTCTTGCGAATCGACTTGGGCATGGAGCGGATCAGTGCGGTGATCAGCTCGTGGCGCAGGCCCGGGATCAGCCAGGCGAAACGCGCCGGATCCAGCTGGTTCAAGAACACCACCGGAACGCTGAGTGACACGCCGTCGCCCTCGGAGCCGGCGGCGGCAGGGTTGTATTCGTAGCTCAGCGGCAGGTGGATGGAACCAAGCTGCCAGGTGGTCGGGAACAGTGTTTCGTCCAGTTCCCCGCCGTCGGCCAGCAGGGCTTCGGGATCAAAGTCCAACAGCGCCGGATCGGTGGCCCGGGCTTTCTTCCACCAGCGGTCGAAGTGCCGCTCGGAATAAACCTGGGCGCCGACCCGGGCGTCGTAGAACGCGAAGAGGTCATCGTCGCTGATCCGCAAATCATGTCGGCGCATGCGGGTTTCGAGCTCTTCCACCTCTTCGAGCAGGGCCTGGTTTTTGGCGAAGAACTTGTGATGGGTCCGCCAATCGCCCTCGACCAGCGCGTGGCGGATGAACAGCTCGCGCGCCAGGTCCGGATCAACGCGCCAGTAGTGGAACTGGCGGCGGGGAATGATCGGCAGGCCAAAGAGCGTGACCTTCTCATAGCCCATCACCGATCCGGTGCGCTTGGACCAATGCGGTTCGGAGTGCGTGCGCTTGAGCAGGTGCGGGGCCACTTCTTCCACCCATTCGGGCGCGATGGCCGCATTCACCCGGGCCCAAAGGCGCGAAGTTTCCACCAGCTCGGCGGACATGACCCAGGTGGGGGACTTCTTGAACAGTCCCGATCCGGGGAAGATCGCAAAACGGGTGCCGCGCGCGCCCAGATAATCGCGCTTGCGCTCATCGTAGAGGCCAATATGCCCCAGCAGCCCGGCCAGCAGCGACTTGTGGACTTGGTCCTCATTGCCCGCGGGATCGATCGGCGCGGCCGCCACGGTGATGCCCAGCGGCTTGGCCAATTGGCGCAGCTGGGTGAACAGATCCTGCCATTCGCGAACGCGCAGGTAGTTGATGAATTCGGACTTGCACAACCTGCGGAAGGCCGAGGAGGACAGCTGCTTTTGCTGTTCCTGCAGATAGGCCCACAGGTTCAACAGCGCGATGAAGTCGGACTTCTCGTCGGCGAAGCGCTTATGCATTTGAACCGCGCGTTCGCGCTGCCCGGTCTCCTCGCTGGGGCGTTCGCGCGGGTCCTGGATGCTCAGCCCGGCGGCCAGCACCATGAGCTCCTTGGCGACACCGCGATCCGCGGACTCCACTATCATTCGGCCCAAGCGCACATCCAGCGGCAACTGGGCCAGCTTGCGCCCGATATCGGTGAGCTTGGCGGCCTTATTGGATTCCAGGGCGCCGAGCTCGCGCAAGAGGTTCACGCCATCGGTGATGGCGCGGGCTTCGGGCGGCTGCACAAAGGGGAACTGGGCCACCTCGGCGGCGGAGGAGACCACGCCCATGGAGATCATCTGCAGGATCACGCTGGCCAGGTTGGTGCGCAGGATTTCCGGGTCGGTGAATTCGGGGCGCGCCTGGTAGTCGGGCTCGGAGTATAGGCGGATCGCGATGCCCTCGGAGACACGGCCGCAACGCCCCGATCGCTGGTTGGCGCTGGCCTGCGAAACACGCTCGATCGGCAACCGCTGCACCTTGGTGCGGTGCGAGTAGCGCGAAATGCGGGCGGTGCCGGTATCGATCACGTACTTGATGCCCGGCACGGTCAGCGAGGTTTCGGCCACGTTGGTGGCCAGGATGATGCGCGGGGCGCCGCCCGGGTGGAAGACCCGGTGCTGCTCGGCCAGCGAAAGCCGGGCGAACAGCGGCAGCACCTCGTAGCGCGGCATGCGCTTATTGGAGGCCACCAGGGCGCGCAGAGCCTCGGCGGCGTCGCGGATTTCGCGTTCCCCGGAGAAGAAGATCAGGATGTCTCCCGGGGCTTCGCCACTCAGCTCCTTGACCGCGTCGGTGACCGCATCGAGCGGGTCGCGCTCTTCTTCCAGGGAGTTCTCGTCGGCGTTCTCGGCGTCCAGCTCGGCTTCGGCCTGCAATGGCCGGTAGCGCAGTTCCACCGGGAAGGTGCGCCCGGAGACCTCGATGATCGGGGCCGGCTCAATCTCGCCCGATGGCAGCGGCGTCCCGAAGTGCTCGGCAAATCGTTCCGGGTCGATGGTGGCCGAGGTGATGATGATCTTCAGCTCGGGGCGCCGGGGCATGATCTGCTTGAGGTATCCGAGCAGGAAGTCGATATTCAGGCTGCGCTCGTGGGCCTCGTCGATGATGATCGCCGAATATTTTTTCAGCAGGCGGTCGCGCTGGATTTCGGCCAGCAGAATGCCGTCGGTCATGACCTTCAGCTTGGTATTGCGCGAAACCTCGCCGGTGAAGCGCACGTGGAAGCCGACTTCGTCACCGATCTGGGTGCCCATTTCCTCGGCAATACGCTCGGCTACGGTGCGCGCGGCGAGGCGCCGGGGCTGGGTGTGCCCGATCATGCCCTGCTCGGCCAGGCCGAGTTCGATGAGCATTTTGGGCAGCTGGGTGGTTTTGCCCGAACCGGTTTCGCCGGCAATGACAACTACCTGGTTCTCGCGCACCGCCTTGAGGATGTCTGCGCGACGGGATGAGACCGGGAGGGCTTCGGGATACGTAATGCTAAGCGCCATGATGTTCCCATTCTATTCGTGCCACGCGCATTCGTGGTGGCCGCCGGGCCGAAGCCCGGGTCGACACCAAAAATGCGCCGTGGGGAGCAGCGCGCCAAGAGTCAAATTTTCAGATTGTCCAAGCAATTGTCGACAACTTAAGGCCGAGAAATACAAAACTTCCAGATACTGGCGCAATCCGGATAATTTGTGTCCACTAGAATCCAGATCAAGATGCAAACGTCTAGGAATCGACCTTGATCGTAGTCAAGGTGAGGTCGTTCACATGTAAGATCGAGGGTAATCATCGACGTGTTGCCTGGACGGTTCCCGCATGCTGCGCAGCTGTTGCGCTTCATAACCGGGCATCCGCGCTATCGGTGGGATTCACTCGCAAGGGAACTTTGAAAGGAACTTCAATGAAGAGCTTCACCGCCATGAAATTCGCTGCAATTGCAGCAGCTGGTGCACTGGCCTTGACCGCTTGTGGCGGCAGTGGCGACGGGGGCACGGCTGCTGGCGGCGACGATGCTGTCAAGATCGGCATTTCCCAGTTCGTCTCGCACCCTTCGCTTGACGCCGTAGTCACCGGTTTCAAGGCTGGCATGGAAGAAGCCGGCTACACCGGCGACAAGATCGAATACGACATGAACAACGCCGAAACCGATCAGGCAACCAACACCTCGATCGCCGGCAAGCTCGCCGCCGATTCGGATATCGACCTGGTGTTGGCAGTTGCCACGCCTTCAGCCCAGGCTGCAGCGCAGGCGATCACCAACGTTCCAGTGCTCTTCTCCGCCGTCACTGACCCGGTAGATGCCAAGCTGGTAGCCTCCAGCGAAGCGCCTGGGGCCAACGTCACCGGCACCTCGGATATGAACCCGGTCGACGAGCAGCTGCAGCTGGTCAAGGACCTGGCGCCTGACGCCAAGAAGGTCGGAATCGTCTACTCCTCGGGTGAAGCCAACTCGGCTGTCCAGGTGAAGATGGCTGAGGAAGCGGCCAAGTCCCTGGGCCTGACCATCGAGAAGGCGGCAGTGTCGGCATCGAGCGAAGTCCAGCAGGCTGCCAGCTCGCTGGATGTGGATGCATACTACGTGCCAACCGATAACGCAGTGGTTTCCGCTCTGGAAGGCCTGCTGCAGGTCGCCGAGAAGAACGACGTCCCGGTGATCTCCGCTGATGGCGAGTCCGTCAAGCGCGGCGCCACGGCAACCTACGGAATCAACTACGAGAAGCTGGGCGAGCAGACCGCCGCCATGGCCGTGAAGATTCTCAAGGGCGAAGCCGAACCGGCAACCCTGCCAGTGGAGACCATCTCCGAGGTTGATCTCTACCTGAATGAAAAGGCCGCCAAGAAGGTCGGCGTTGAATTCACCGATGAGATGAAGAAGGAAGCCGTCGAGGTTTACTAAACCCCGGCAACAACTTACCGACGCAAGGCGGGGCGCATAACCTGATGCCTCGCCTTTCGTCGTGACTACTCGCAAAACTTACAACTCAAGGATCCACACATGATCACAGCGGTTGAACTCGGCCTGATTTACGCCATCATGGCGCTCGGGGTGTACCTGACCTTCCGTATCCTGGACTTTCCCGACCTGACCGTCGACGGCAGCTTCACCACCGGTGCCGCCGTTGCCTCGGTCGGCATCGTGAACGGGATGAACCCATGGCTGGCCACGGTGCTGGCCTTCTTCGCCGGCATGGTTGCCGGTGTCATCACCGGCCTGCTGCATACCAAGGGCAAGATTGATGGCCTGCTCGCCGGTATTTTGACCATGATCGCGCTGTACTCGATCAACCTGCGCATCATGGGCAAGGCCAATACGCCGCTGCTCGGGGAGGAGACCCTGATCAGCCCGATGCGAGCCTCGGGCATCCTCGGATCCTGGGCATCGGTCGCGATTTTCTTCGCCGTGTGCCTGGCATTGGTTGCGGTGATCGTCTGGTTCCTGCACACCGAATTGGGCATGGCCATGCGCGCCACCGGCGATAACCAGGAAATGATCCGCTCCTTCGGCGTGAGCACCGACAACCAGAAAATCCTGGGCCTGGCGCTGTCCAATGGCTTGGTGGCGCTGTCCGGCGCGGTAATCGCCCAGTACCAGGGCTTCGCCGATATCGGCATGGGCATCGGCCTGATCCTGATCGGCCTGGCTTCGGTCATCGTCGGCCAGGCCATCTTCTCCCAGCGCTACATCTGGCTCGCTGCCATCGCCGTGGTCTTCGGCGCGGTGATCTACCGCCTGGTCATCCAGCTGGCACTCTCGGCCGGTCTGCAGGTCAACGACATGAAGCTGATTTCCGCGGTGCTCGTGGTGGTCGCACTGCTGCTGCCGAAGTGGAAGGGGTTCCAGAAGATCATCAAGACCTTCACGAAGCGCCCGCAACCCGTTACCGAATCCAAGGAAGAGGTTCGCACCAATGCTTGAAATCAAGAACCTGTCGCGTACGTTCTTCCCCGGAACCGTAAACGAGCGCAAGGCACTGCGCAACATCAACCTGAACCTGGCTGACGGCGAATTCGTCACCGTCATCGGCTCCAATGGCGCTGGCAAGTCCACGGTGCTGAATATGGTGGCAGGCAAGCTGCAGCCTGATGCCGGCTCGGTGGCCATCGGGGGCAAGAACGTCACCAAGCTGGCCGATTACCAGCGCGCCAAATACATCGGCCGCGTTTTCCAGGACCCTATGGCCGGAACCGCCCCGACCATGTCCATCGAGGAGAACATGGCCCTGGCCTACGCCCGCGGACGTTTCCGCGGCCTGGGCCTGGGTGTGGGTGCCAAGCGCCGGGAACTGTTTGTCGAGGAGCTCAAGAGCCTGGAACTCGGGCTGGAAAAGCGCCTGAAGACCAAGGTGGGGCTGCTCTCCGGCGGCCAGCGCCAGGCGCTGAGCCTGCTCATGGCGACGTTCTCCAAGCCGAAGATCCTGCTGCTCGATGAGCACACCGCCGCCCTGGATCCGCAGCGTGCGGCGCTGGTCTCGCGCTTGACCAAGGAAATTGTTGAACGCCACCAGCTGACCACCCTGATGGTCACGCACAATATGGAACAGGCGCTCGCCCTGGGCACCCGCTTGATCATGATGCACGACGGGCAGATCATCCTGGATTTGAACCAGGAAGAGAAGTCCAAGATGACCGTCAAGGACCTGCTCGACGAGTTCGGGAAGATCAAGGGCGCGCAGCTCGACGACAAGACCATGCTCCAGTAATTGAACCGCTATTCGCAGGCTCCGTACCCATGTAAGGGACGGGGCCTGCGATGGTTAAGATGCGGGTGCCGACGGCCAGTGAAACTGAATGACCATTAGATCTTGGCGCATACCTGCGCCCGCTCAAGGGGATGAAACATGGACGCGGGTGGCCAGCTACATCGAGCACAGCCTCGGGGAAACTAGTCAATGTCGGTCGCTGATTGCACGGCAAGTGTCCGGCAGCTGTGGAATTCCTTTAGATGCCAGGAACCTGCCCATCGCGCCGTTGCTGCACGACTTTCATACCGTCGCGTAACGAGCACCTGTAGGTCCTGCTGGATTTCCTTGGTTTGGCTGAATAGTCTTGTCCGACGAGGATGAAGCTAAGCCAAAAGGTGAATCAATTCCGTTAGCGATTGAATTTGGTAGTCGGCAAGATTCGCTTCGGGGCGTCGGGCGTGAATGTGTCCCCAAGGCCCCCGAACAATGAAAGCTGTTTTCATTCCCGACTTCCGGGCGGGCAGAACGTCGTTGTCTAGCCGATCTCCAACATAAATAATGGAATCAGCGGCCAGCCCGGACTCTTCCATGACACGAGCAAAGAATTTATCGTCGGGTTTGGCAATGCCCCATTGGGCAGAAGACGCGACAAAGTCCGCCGAAATTCCAGCTTCCGCTAATTGCCTGATGGCACCCTCGGGCTGGTTTCCGGCAATGCCGATGCTCAAGCCAATACCTTGGAGGGCACGAAGGGTGGACGTTGCGTCGTGGTAGAGATCCGAGGGAAGTATTTGTCTTTCATGGTCAGGGGCTCGGATGCCGAGCACTTTCCAAATCAGTCGATGATCCATGGAACGCTCAATCAGTGATCCGAGCATCGCTAAAAAAGTGGAAGCCGATATGCCAGCGGCGCGGGCCTGTGACAGCCAGTCGCGAGACTCATCAACTAGCGTCTCGCCGACGTCGAAAACGGCCATTCTTATCCCTGTCGCTGGATCAGCGCTCATTCGCTGGTGCCCGCCACTCGATGACGCAAGATTGGCCTGTCGGGATGCCTGAAATTGTGAATTCCAAGACTAATTGTTGCGTGTGAGGGGGGGTGGGTCCGGGTAGTAGATCCAAGTGGCGTCCCAATCGGTTCCAGTGCCACCAGTACGTCCGCCAACGCAGATATAGGTGGTCCCAACGTCATCGGTAATGTTGGCCTTGACGGGTTCAAGTATTGAGTTGCTAGGCATTTGCGGCGCAGGATCTGCTTGGTCCGCGCCATGTTCATGTCTTTTTGAGTCCCACAATTCCAAGGCGGAGTAGAACTGCGAATCCAACCGGTGGGTTTCATCATTGGTGACACCTCGCAGATGGAATTCCAAACCTGAATCGCGGACCGTGACATGTCGAGAATATGGGAGATTTGAGGTCAGATTGAGACCCTCAAAACGAATATCTACCCCGCGGTGTGTGGCGATTACTAGATCCATTGGCGCTGAAATTATGCGTGGCATGGCCACAGCCTACACGGGTACGCAGAAGGTGCAATAGGCAATGCGATGCCCGCATTAGCACGAACCGAGTGGATGACGACAAGTCACTGGCCAACACCGTAGTTGAATTGAATAACACGTCTCTGCCAGAGCTAATTCTGCGTTAGCTGTCGAAATTCCGACGGACGATCGCCGCATCTCGGCCACTATATATTTGGATATCTTCAATGCAGCAGCTTACGAGAGTGCCAAAACAAGTACGGGTTGGTCGCCTTCATCCATATCAGAAAAGAGCTGGAAGCAAGGAGTTTTCGGTTCTGGCATCTTGGGTCCCCTGCTAAGTAAGGCATGTACCTTGTGGTCCAGAAGTTCGTCATAGCACTGTCAGTTCTGGTGGTGAATAGAGAAGTCATAAATCGCTGGCTGCGGTCAGCTCCTTCTATCGTGCAAATCAGTTCTCAGTCACCGAGCAATGGCCAAAGGGCCAATAACGCGCTGACAAGTCTTCACTAGATGGCAGTTTCAGGTTCCTTGCCAATGCCTAGCCAAGCCAACGCCACGCAAAGCGCGAAGATGCATGCTCCAAGGACAATCGGCAGAATGAGGCTGACATTACCCAAGAGTCCTCCGACCACGGATCCTAGCGCCAGACCGGCTAATCCGAGGACCCTACTCGCTGCACTGACCCTACCCATCAGGTGCTCAGGCACCAGTTGCTGGCGCAAGGATAGCGAACAGATATTCCAAATCACTGCGTGCATGATGTACAAGGCCAACATGATTCCGGCCAACAACGCTGATGTGCTGAATGCGAGTACGCCTAAACTGAGAGATCCCAGAGCAATACTTCCTAGTATCACGTTGCGGTATCCCAGAACGTGGCGAAGCTTTGGTGCGACGGCACTTCCAGCAAGCCCACCAAGCGCAGAAAATGCAAGCAGCAGCCCGTAGCCGGTGGAATCCAGGCCAAGTTGTTCCTTGGCAAATAACACCAGAATAGAAAAAGCCATCATGTACCCGACGCTGGCTAATCCACTGATCATTGCCAAAGCGCCAACCAAGCGGTGCTTCACAAGCCAACGAATTCCTTTCCCAGCCTCAACCCAAATGCGCTGGCGCTCGCCGGAACCAACTGTTGGACGTGCGCCACGAGGCAACGCTAGCGCGATCAGTCCAGCAACGGCCCAAAGTCCTCCCATTGCATATAAAGGGATGGCAGCGGCGAAGGCGAAAAGAAATCCTCCGAGGGGAGGGCCCGCGAATTCATCGGTTATCAACTGCGTGGCCGCGATCTTGCTATTGGCTTGATCTACCCTTTCAGCGCTCACCAGTTGTGGCAATAATGCGATCGCCACGGTGTCTGCCGTGCCCTCCAGAATGGCGATGAATGCCATGGCCAGATAAAGAACCAGCAGATTAGGGCCGGAGAAATGAAAAGCTAATGCCAAGACCAGCAGGGCGATCCCACGCAAAATATTTGCTGAACTGAACAAATTACGTCGGTCGAATCGGTCCACCCAGACTCCAACGGGTAAGGCGAATAGCAAACGTATCGCGGCGTAGCACAGCGACAGCCCGGCAATAAGGCGGGGATCCTGAGTTAGAGAAGCCGCGATTAGCGGAATTGCAACAAAGGCCACTCCATCGGCAAGGTTGGACAGCGAAGATGCTGCCCACAGAACAGCGAATCCGCGTTGAGTAGCCACGTTCCCAGCGTATCTGTATGAATTATCAAAACTGAGTCGATTCACGAGCCAGGTGGGAACAAACCCCTGAGCTTCAGTGAGGGGTTATTCGCTGGAGTGGGTGAGCAGCAGTCGCGGTTCGCATCGGTAACTTTCTAGCCCATTGTCTTAGACAGCAGGAATTCCATACGTCCGGACGTTTCATCTGCGAGTTCCTGACCGGTATGCCGGTAGCCGTTGGCCTGATACACCTCGATCGCACGCGAATTATCGGCAATTACCCATAAGCGGAGTTCCAAGTGGCCGGCGCTCGCTGCATGGCGGTCCACCTCGTCTAAGAGTTTGCGTGCGACGCCTTGCCCCCAGAAATCCGGCGCAACGGCGACGTAGTAAATTTCCAGATAGCCATCGTGGGGTGCGCAGAGCGTGAATCCGGCGGGTTTTCCGTCTTTGGAGGCCATTACGAGCCTGGCCTCCGGCAGTGCCATGCGACGTTGAACTCCAGCTAGCGCTTGGTTGCGGTCTGCGGTCATGGGCCTGTGATCGCGTTGCGCGGCAGCTTGCGCCCAGATCCTCGCAGCATGGTCAATGCATTGCGAATCCTGCCGCGTCGCTCCTATAAAGGTGAGCGATGAGTCGTCCATGCGCATAGTGCTAAGACCTCAGATCCAAGGTGCAGGAATGTCCGGTCGCAAGGCCGTCCACGACAAAATCCAGGACCAACCGCCCGGCTTCTTGCGGGGGAGCGGGGGCGTAGATCCACGTGGCTTCCCAAGGCGATTCAAGCGAGGCTGTCTCACCACCGACCCACATGTATTCCGTGCCCAAATCGTCTGTCACTTCAGGTTCGATGCGCTCGAAAAATTTATCACTCGGCAGTGGCGGTGCACTTCGGGCGATGCTTGCTCCACGCTCCTCGACCCCAGCCATCCAAGCCTCTTTCTTGCTGCAGAAGTCCGCGTCGAGTTGGCGGGTCATTTCATTGGGCACAGCGCGCAGCGTGAACTCGAAACTTGAAGTGAACCCGACATCGCTGTCTTTGGATTCAAGGTGCCAAGGCGGGAGTTCGGTAGATAAATTGAGCCCGGCAAAAGCAACATCAACGCCTTGGCGGATGGCGACGATTAGATCGTGCGGAGCTGATTCCATGCGTGCCATGGCATCAGACTACACAGCGAGTCATCGAAGATGCCCCTTCGCTAAAGGATGCGCCGTGTCTGCCTAGCCACCAAGCGAAGCGGCAAGTGCGTTTGCTCTAGATAATTCCGCTGGAGCCGAGCAGCGAACCAACGAAGAATGTCGCAGCCAAGGCCAGCGCGCCACCGATTACCAGCCGAAGCGCTGAGACCCGTTTGGAGCTTCCACCGATGTAGGCGCCGAGCGTTCCGGTGAGCGCCAGGGCAACGAGCACCGCGGCAAAGGTCACGGGAATGCGGATCTGTTCCGGTGGCAGCATGATGGCAAGCATGGGCAATATCGCGCCAACCACGAAAGCCGCGGCGGAAGCATAGGCCGCATGCCAGGGGTTGGCCTCTTCTTCTTCGTCGATATTCAGCTCTGCCGACAAATGGGCTGCCAGCGGATCGTGTGCGGTCAGTTCGGTGGCCACCTGCATCGCGGTTTGCCGGCTCAGCCCCTTCGCCTGGTAGATGCCGGCAAGCTCAGCGAGCTCTGCCTCGGGATCTTCGGCGAGCTCTTGGCGTTCCTTCTCCACCAGGGCGCGCTGGGAATCCCGTTGGCTGCTGACCGAAACATACTCGCCCAGTGCCATGGAGATGGCACCGCCGATCACCGCGGCCATTCCGGCAATGAAGATCGGGGCTGACTGGTTGGTGACTCCTGCTACGCCTACGACGGTCGCCGCCACCGAGACAATGCCGTCGTTGGCGCCGAGCACCCCGGCACGCAGCCAGTTGAGGCGTTCGGCGAAATTCAGGTCATGAGGTTCGCCGGGATGGGCATTAGCTGATTGGCTCATGCCCCAAGATAAGCACCGGTCGTACGATCAGCGCTAGTTCTTGCTCGCGACGGGATGGGGAAAACGGCGATCCGAGAATAAAAAAATTGCAGGTCTGGGATAACCAGAACCTGCAATTTGCTGGTGCCCCTGAAAGGAATCGAACCTTCGACCTTCTGCTCCGGAGGCAGACGCTCTATCCACTGAGCTACAGAGGCGTGTTGCTGGGCAACAGAAGAAATACTATCAGGTGGTGTGCTGATCTGCGCAATTCGAGCAGCCAGGTTGTGCTGTGTTGCAAAAGTCACCGAGCCCGGCAAGCCTCACAGCCTTGGGGGAGTCATGAATGCTGAATATGCGGTGCAATTACCGGTATTCTTGAACGGTGACTCCTGAAGAACTCTCCGCAGCAATATCCGCATGCCTCACCGAAGCCGTCGCCGCTGGTGAAATCTCCGTCGAGGTTCCAGACACCGTGCGTGTCGACCGTCCCAAGAGCCGTGAGCACGGTGACTGGGCGACCAACATCGCGCTGCAGCTGGGCAAGAAGGCCGGCATGGCCCCGCGCGACTTCGCGCAGATCCTTGCCCGACGCCTTGCCGAGGTTCCAGGAGTCGGCGCCGTGGACATCGCAGGCCCCGGCTTTTTGAACATTACCCTCGAAGCTGGCGCTGCCGGCGAGCTGGCCCGCACCATCGTCGACGCCGGTACAGCCTATGGCAGCAACCAGGCACTGGCCGGCCACGTGGTCAACATGGAGTTCGTTTCGGCGAATCCAACCGGTCCGCTGCACATCGGCCACACCCGCTGGGCTGCCCTGGGCGATGCGATCTCGCGCGTCCTGCGCGCTTCGGGCGCCTCGGTCACCAGCGAGTACTACATCAACGACGCCGGCAACCAGATGAACGTCTTCGCCCGCTCGGTCTACAACCGCATCCATGGCCTGCCGGTTCCCGAGGGCGGCTACCCAGGCGAATACATCAAGGAACTGGGCGACATCGTTTTGGCTCAGAACCCTGAATTGGGCGAACTGGAAGAAGCCGAAGCCATCCCCGCGCTGCGCGATGCCGCCTACAAGGCGCAGCTGGCAGACATCAAGTCGACCCTGGCAGACTTCGGCGTCAGCTTCGACGTGTACTTCTCCGAGACCGCCCTGCACGAAGGCGGGGCCGTGGCCGACGCCGTAGCCCGCCTGCGCGAGCAGGGCCACATCTTCGACCAGGAGGGCGCCGTCTGGCTGCGCACCACCGACTTCGGCGATGACAAGGACCGCGTGCTGATTCGCGCCAATGGCGAGCCGACCTACTTCGCTGCCGACGCCGCCTACTACCTGTCCAAGAAGGACCGCGGCTTCGAAGAGAAGATCTACCTGCTCGGAGCCGACCACCACGGCTACGTCAACCGCCTCAAGGCCATTGCCGCCTGCGCGGGGGATGACAAGGAAAAGAACATCGAGGTGCTGATCGGGCAGCTGATTAGCGTCAACGGCGCCAAGCTCTCCAAGCGCGCCGGCAACATCATCGAGCTGCGCGATTTGATCAACTGGATCGGTGCCGACGCGCTGCGCTACTCGCTGGCCCGCTTCCCGGCTGATTCGCCGATCGCGCTGGACCCGGAGCAGCTGAAGAAGAACACCAACGACAACCCGGTGTTCTACGTGCAGTATGCCCACGCCCGCTCGGCTGCCGCTGCCCGAAATGCCGCCGCCAAGGGCGTAACCCGCGACGAGTTCGATGCCGCGCTGCTGACCGACCCAACCGAAAACGAACTGCTGGCAGTGCTCGGCCAGTTCCCTTCGGTGGTCGCAGGCGCTGCTGAATTCCGCGAACCGCACCGCATCGCCCGCTACCTGGAACAGGTCGCAGGCGCCTACCACTCCTGGTACGCCGCAACCCGCATCACCCCGGTGGCTGAGGACGAGGCGATCTCCCCGGTGCACAGCACCCGCCTGTGGCTGAACGACGCCGCCACCACCGTCTTGGCAAATGGATTGGAACTGCTGGGCGTTTCCGCCCCAGAGAGGATGTAAATAGCCGATGGCCGTATCGCCGCTAGCCCCGCAATGGCTGCAATTCCCCGAAAACATCAACGCGCTTCGCCAGATCGAATGGGCTTCGGGGGTTTCCCGCGAAGCTAGCGGCGAACTGTCCGTCCAGGGCATCACTGCCAGCGCGCTCGCCGAAGAATTCGGCACGCCGCTGTTTGTGCTCGACGAGAACGACTTCCGCGCCCGCGCCCGCGGTTTCAAGACCGCCTTCGACCAGGCGTTCAAGGAGTTGTGCGGGGGAGTAGATGTCTACTACGCCGGCAAGGCCTTTGTCTGCACCGAGGTGGCCCGCTGGGTGGCCGATGAGGGGCTGCGCCTGGACACCTGCTCCGGCGGCGAATTGGCGGTGGCCCAGGCCGCCAGCGTTCCCGCGGCGAATCTTTCGCTGCACGGAAACAACAAGTCCGCCGCGGAGATCACCCGCGCCATCACCATGGGCGTCGGGCGCATCGTCATTGATTCGCTCGATGAGCTCGAACGCGTCATCACCCTGGCCGGCTCCCTGGGCCGCACCGCAGAAGTGATGCTGCGCATCACCCCGGGAGTGCACGCCTCGACCCATGAGGCGATCGCCACCGCCCATGAGGACCAGAAATTCGGGCTGTCGATCCTGGCCGATGCCACCGGCACCTCGCCGGCCTTGCGCGCCGTGGCCCGTGCCATCGAAGCAAAGAACGTGAACCTGCTGGGCCTGCACGCCCACATCGGTTCGCAGATCTTCGAAGCCGAGGGCTTCGCCATGGTCGCGCGCACCATGCTGGGCTTGCTCGCGCAGATCCGCGAGATCCACCACGTGACGCTGCCCGAGCTGGATCTGGGCGGCGGCTACGGCATCGCCTACACCTCCGAGGACCACCCCTCCACCCCTGCGAAGCTGGCCAGCCAGATGGCCGAGGTCGTTGCCGCGACCTGCCAGGAACTGGCGCTGGACTGCCCGCGCATCTCGATCGAGCCGGGCCGCGCCATCGTCGGCCCAACCACCTTCACCCTCTACGAGGCAGGCGTCCGCAAGGACGTCCAGGTGGAGGACGCCAGCGGAGAGCTGTTCCCGCGCCGCTACATTTCGGTGGATGGCGGCATGAGCGACAATCCGCGCCCGGTGCTCTACGACGCGCAATACAACGCCGTGCTCGCTGGCCGTATGACGCAAAGCGACGCAATTATTTCTCGCGTAGTTGGGAAACATTGCGAGTCAGGTGACATAGTCGTGAAGGACGTTTACCTGCCCGAAGACGTGGCCGCTGGCGACTTGCTCGCGGTTCCGGCCACCGGCGCCTACTGCTGGGCCCTGTCGAGCAACTACAACTACCTCACCCGCCCCGCGGTGGTAGCGGTACGCGATGGCCAAGCCCGCCTGATCGTGCGCAGGGAAACCGAAGACGACTTGCTAGCCCGCGACATGGGAGTTTAATTGAGCGGCGAAAAGAACCTGAAGGTAGCCCTGCTGGGTTGTGGCACGGTCGGAGCCCAGGTGGCCCGGATCCTGCTGGAAGACGCGAATGAACTGGCATCCCGCTCGGGTGCCGGACTGCAGCTGATCGGCATTGCAGTGCGCAACCTGGAGACCAAGCGCGATGTGGACCTGCCCAAGGAGCTTTTCACCACCGATGCGCTGGCACTGATCGAACAGGCCGACGTGGTCATCGAGCTGCTCGGCGGGCTGGACCCGGCCGGGCAGTACATCGCCGCCGCCCTGTCCAAGGGCGCCAGCGTGGTCACCGGCAACAAGGCGCTGATCGCGCTCAAGGGAGCCGAGCTGAACGAGGTGGCCGCAGGCAGTGGCGCCCAGCTGCGCTATGAGGCCGCCGTGGCCGGGGCGATCCCGATCCTGCGCCCGATCGCCGATTCGCTGGCCGGGGACCACATCACCAAGGTGATGGGCATCGTCAACGGCACCACCAACTTCATCCTGGACGCCATGGACACCACCGGCGCGGCCTTTGACGACGTGCTGGCCGAAGCCCAGGCGCTGGGATACGCCGAAGCCGATCCGACCGCCGACGTGGGCGGGCACGATGCCGCGGCCAAGGCCGCCATCCTCGCCTCGCTGGCTTTCCACACCAATGTGTCCTCGGAACAGGTTTCCACCGAAGGCATCACCGAGGTCACCGCCGAGGATGTGGCCGCCGCTGCCGAGGCCGGCTACGTGATCAAGCTGCTGGCCATCGCAGAACAGGGCGACGCAGGCATTTCGGTGCGCGTCTACCCGGCGCTGATCCGCCGCGGCCACCCGCTGGCCACCGTTCACGGGGCCTTCAACGCGGTCTTCGTCGAAGCCGAAAACGCCGGGGACCTGATGTTCTACGGCGCCGGGGCCGGAGGCAATGCCACCGCCAGCGCCGTGATGGGCGACGTGGTCGCCGTGGCACGGCAGATCGCCGCCGGCGGGCCGCTGCCCAACGGCTCCGTGCACCAGCGCCCGCGGATGCTGGATTTCGACGCGATCACCACCCGCTACTGGATCGGCCTGTCGGTCAAGGACCAGTCCGGGGTGCTCGCGGCCATCGCCACCGTCTTTGGCGAGCACGGCGTGTCGATCCAGTCGATGAGCCAGCAGGGCGACGCGCACTCCGGCGCGCAGCTGCGCATCCTCACCCACCAGGGCACCGAATCGGCCCTGGCCAGCACCGTCGAAGCACTCAAGGCCTTGGACGCGGTGCACTCAGTACTATCCGTTATGCGAGTTGAAGGAAACTAACGTGGCTCACCAGTGGCGCGGAGTAATCCGCGAATATGCCGAACGCCTGCCAGTAGACGAGAACACCAAGGTCATCACCCTGGGCGAGGGCGGAACCCCGTTGGTCTACGCCCCGGCCCTGTCGGCTCACACCGGCAACGAGGTGTACCTCAAGGTCGAGGGCATGAACCCGACCGGATCCTTCAAGGACCGCGGCATGACCATGGCGATGACCGCTGCGGTCGCCGCCGGCGCCAAGGCCGTGGTCTGCGCTTCCACCGGCAACACCTCCGCCTCGGCTGCGGCCTACGCCACCCAGGCCGGCCTGAAGTGCGCGGTGCTGGTGCCGGACGGCAAGATCTCCATGGGCAAGCTCTCCCAGGCCATCGCCCACGGCGCGGATATCATCCAGATCGACGGCAACTTCGACAACTGCCTCGAAGTGGCCCGCAAGCTCAGCGAAAACTACCCGGTGTTCCTGGTCAATTCGGTGAACCCGGCCCGCATCCAGGGCCAGAAGACCGGCGCCTTCGAGGTTGTCGACTTCCTGGGCGACGCCCCCGACTACCACCTGCTGCCAGTGGGCAACGCGGGCAACATCACCGCGTACTGGAAGGGCTACAAGGAGTATTCCTCCACGTGGACCAACGAGGCGGGCAAGGAACTGGAACCGGTTTCGACCAAGAACCCGATCATGTGGGGCTTCCAGGCCGCCGGCGCCGCGCCGATCGTGGCCGGGCACCCGATCACCGAACCCGACACCATCGCCACCGCCATCCGCATCGGCAACCCTGCCTCCTGGGAACAGGCTGAGGCGGCCCGCGACGAGTCCGGCGGGCAGATCGACTCGGTGACCGATGAGCAGATCCTCGAAGCGCACCGCTGGCTCTCGGCCCGCGAAGGCGTATTCGTGGAGCCAGCTTCGGCAGCCGGCGTGGCCGGACTGCTCAAGCACCATGCCGCAGGCAACGTGCCCACCGGCAAGAAGATCGTCATCACCGTCACCGGCCACGGACTGAAGGACCCGGACTGGGCCCTGAAGCAGGCCGATGGCTCCGAGGTCGCGCCGAAGAAGGTGGCCTTCGACGTGGTCGAGGTCGCCGGCGCACTGGGCCTGGCCTAGAACCTTCTGCCGGGAATTCCCGGCACCACACGGCCCGCCGCGCGCAGAAGCGATCCCGCTGGGATCAGCCGTCAGCCGCGGCGGGCCGTCGTCCATTAACCCTTGACCTGTTCTGACACTGAAGGAACCATGACTGCGCAGATCGCCCTCGGCCAGCACCTGATCGTTTGCCCGCCCGCCACCTCCGCCAACCTTGGCCCGGGCTTTGACTCGCTGGGCCTGGCCCTGGAATACCGCGACCGGTTGGAAGTGCGCACCGCCCAGTCCAGCAGCGCGCAGATTGACGGCGAGGGTGCCGGCGAGCTGCCGACCGATGAATCGCACCTGATCATCAAGGAAATGCGCCGCTACTGGGCCAAGGCAGGATTTGAAGCGGCCGGGGTGCAGCTGATCGCCCACAACCGCATTCCGCACGCCCGCGGCATGGGCTCTTCGGCGGCGGCCATTGTTGCCGCCTACGCCGCGGCCGACGCTTTGCTGCCCGAAGGATCGCGCGGCGGCACCGAAGCGGTCTTCCAGGCAGCCGCGCAGTGGGAAGGCCACCCTGATAATGTGGCACCGGCCGTTTTTGGCGGCCTGAGCATTTCCTCGACCAGCGCCGATGGCAGCTTCCGCTCGGTGCAGGTTCCCTTGCACCAGGATTTGCGTGCGGTGCTGGCAATTCCCTCCAACGGGCTGTCCACTGAGGTGGCCCGCGGCGCCCTGCCCGCCCAGGTGGACCACTCCATCGCCGCCGCCAACAGCGCGAGCGCTGCGCTGCTGATTCATGCCTTGAGCAACGATCCGTCGGTGCTGCTGGCCGGAACCAAGGACTATCTGCACCAGGACTACCGCGCGGCATCCATGCCGCAGAGCGCCGCGCTGATCGCAACGTTGCGCGAGGCCGGACTGGCCGCGGTGGTTTCCGGGGCCGGGCCGACCGTGCTGACCTTGGTGGCCGGAGATGCGCAGGTGGCCGAGGTGCTGGCCAGGATTGACGAATTTTCTGCCCATTCCACGGTGTCGTGGCGTGCGGAAGTTCCCACGCTGGCCGCCAACGGTGTTACAGTAGAAGTGCTGTAGCACTATGGCAGGCCGGATTGCTGGGTCGTTACCCGGTTCAAATCCCTTTTGGCCAGTGTTGCTGCGGATAAGTTCGGTTCTTGAACCCCATTTTGTCCGTCCAGCCGTTCCGGATCTTCCTGCCGTTCACAGCACCTTTGATATCCCACATTCATGCACAGCCTCGTGCCGTCGAGATATCAGTTTCCTCATATTCCACCGCAGTTTAGTGCCCTGAACCCTGGGCTCGCTCGGTGGAGCGTGGAGCAACCATGAAATCTTCGGCTGCTGCACAACATTTACGGCACAGTGGGCCTGCCTAGAAGCGGCCCATCCTACGAGTCAGAAGGAACTTTCGTGACCGAAACCACGAGCCTCAACGAAGGCGTGGACACCAAGACTTCCGAAACCAAGAGCGCCGGTCTGGCCTCTTTGAAGATGACCCAGCTCCAGCAGCTGGCTTCGCAGCTGGGCATTACCGGCGGATCGCGAATGCGCAAAGCCGACCTGGTCAAGGCCATCGGCGATCACCAGCGTGGCGGCTCCGTTGCCGCCAAGGACGCCAAGGCCGCCAAGGCTGACACCGAAACAGCGGCAGCGCCAGCCGAGCAGCCAAAGGAAACCAAGGCCCGCTCCCGCCGCGCACCGAAGGCAGAAGCCAAGGTCGAGGCCGAAGCAGCACCTGAGGCCCAGCCGGCCGCAGAGCCAGCTGCCGCCGAGCAGAAGCCAGTGCGCACCCGCCGCCCATCGCGCCGCGTGACCGACTCGGGCAAGGCCCCGGGCGCCGCCGAAGCGAAGACCGAGGTGCCGGAAGCTGCCAGCGAGACCGAAGCAGCCCCAGCAGAGCAGAAGGCTCCGCGCCAGCGCCGCAACTCCAAGGCCAAGGCAGAAGCCGCCGCCGAGCAGCCAGCAGCGAACGCCGAGCCAAAGGCCGAAGCCGCTGAAGGCAACGGCGAAGCCCGCGAGGAGCGCCGCGAGCGCAACAACAACCGCCGCGATCGCAACAACCGCCGCGAGCGCAACAACGACCGCGCCGAGCGCAATGACCGCGGCGAAGCCGCCGAGTCGGAGAACAACGGCGAGGCCCGCGAAGAGCGCCGCGATCGCAACAACCGCCGCGAGCGCAACAACGATCGCGCCGAGCGCAATGACCGCGGCGAAGCAGGCGAGTCGGAGAACAACGGCGAGACCCGCGAAGAGCGCCGCGAACGCGGCAACCGCCGCGAGCGCAACAATGACCGCGCCGAGCGCAACAACGAGCGCACCGAGTCCAGCGAGACCGAGGGCGGCGAAGAGCGCAACGAGCGCAATAACGATCGCAATGATCGCAATAACCGCCGCGAGCGCAACAACGATCGCAATGATCGCAATAACCGCCGCGAGCGCAACAACGATCGCAATGAGCGCAACAACGACCGCAATAACCGCAACCGCCGCAACCGCCGTGATGACGACGAGCCGCAGCTGAGCGAAGACGATGTCGTGTTGCCGGTCGCCGGCATCCTGGACGTGCTGGAGAACTACGCGTTCGTCCGCACCTCCGGCTACCTGCCAGGCCCCAACGACGTCTACGTCACCCTGGGCCAGGTCAAGAAGTACAACCTGCGCAAGGGCGATGCCATTGTAGGTGCCATCCGCCAGCCGCGCGAGGGCGAGACCCCGAACCCGCGCCAGAAGTTCAACGCCCTGGTGCAGCTGACTTCGGTCAACGGCAAGAAGCCGGAAGACAACCGCGAACGCGTCGAGTTCAACAAGCTCGTTCCGCTGTACCCAACCGAGCGCCTGCGCCTGGAAACCGATCCGAAGCTGGTCGGCCCGCGTGTCATCGACCTGGTGGCCCCGATCGGCAAGGGCCAGCGTGGCCTGATCGTTTCGCCTCCGAAGGCCGGCAAGACCCTGATCCTGCAGGCTATCGCGAACGCGATCACCATCAACAACCCAGAAGTGCACCTGATGATGGTTCTGGTGGACGAGCGTCCCGAAGAAGTCACCGACATGCAGCGCACCGTCAAGGGCGAGGTTATTGCCTCGACCTTCGACCGCCCGGCCGATGACCACACCACGGTGGCCGAGCTGGCCATCGAGCGCGCCAAGCGCCTGGTGGAAATGGGCATGGATGTTGTGGTCCTGCTGGACTCGATGACCCGCCTGGGCCGCGCCTACAACCTCTCGGCTCCAGCCTCGGGCCGCATCCTCTCCGGTGGTGTGGACTCCGCTGCGCTGTACCCGCCAAAGCGCTTCTTCGGTGCTGCCCGCAACATCGAAAACGGCGGTTCGCTGACCATCCTTGCCACCGCACTGGTGGAGACCGGGTCCAAGATGGACGAGGTCATCTTCGAGGAATTCAAGGGCACCGGCAACATGGAACTGCGCCTCTCGCGCCAGCTGGCAGAGAAGCGCATCTTCCCGGCCGTCGACGTCAACGCGTCGAGCACCCGCCGCGAAGAGCAGCTGATGAGTGCCGAAGAGGTGCGCATCATGTGGCGCCTGCGCCGCATGCTCTCGGGCATCGATCCGCAGCAGGCACTTGAAGTGCTTACCGGCAAGATCCGCGAAACCGGATCCAACGCAGAATTCTTGATGCTGGTCAACAAGACCACCCCGCACAAGGATTAGCACCCCTGCCTGCCATGGCGTCCAGCCAGCCTGCCACACCGGCAGCTGGCTGGACGCCATCGGCGCGTAGTGACCCGAAAACCAACTAGAATTTATTCCCAGCAGCCCGCAGCGCCGATCCGGCCCCACTGCGCGGACACCGCCGACAAGGAAGCACACCACCATGTTCGAATCCGTCAAGACGCTACTAGAAGAGCATGCACAGATCCAGGCGCAGCTCTCGGATCCGGCGGTGTACGCCGACCAGGCGCTGGCACGCAAGCTCGGACGCCGCTCCGCCCAGCTCAACGGCATCGTCGAAGCCTACAACCGCTGGCACAATGCCACCGAGGATCTGGAAGCTGCCCGCGAAATGGCAGATGAAGACCCGGATTTCGCCGAAGAGGTCGAGGCCCTGAGCGCTGCAATGCCTGAATTGCAGGAAAAGCTGCGCCGCCTGCTGATTCCGCGCGACGAGAACGACGGCCGCGATGTGATCCTCGAGGTCAAGGGCGGCGAAGGCGGCGACGAGGCCGCGCTGTTCGCAGCCGACCTGCTGCGCATGTACACCCGCTACGCCGAGAACAAGGGCTGGAAGGTGGAGATGATCTCCTTCAACGAGTCCGACCTTGGCGGCTACAAGGACGCCCAGGTGGCCATCAAGGGCAAGTCGAACGACCCGGCTGAAGGCGTCTACGCCCAGCTGAAGTTCGAAGGCGGCGTGCACCGCGTGCAGCGCGTGCCGGTGACCGAATCCCAGGGGCGCATCCACACCTCGGCAGCCGGCGTCCTGGTGCTGCCAGAAGTCGACGAGCCAGAAGAAGTCGAGATCCACCAGAATGACCTGAAGATCGACGTCTACCGCTCCTCGGGCCCCGGCGGCCAGTCCGTGAACACCACCGACTCCGCGGTGCGCATCACCCACATGCCCACCGGCATCGTGGTGGCCATGCAGAACGAGAAGTCGCAGATCCAGAACCGCGAGGCCGCCATGCGCGTGCTGCGCTCGCGCCTGCTGGCCCACCAGCAGGAGATCATCGACCAGGAGAATTCTGCCCAGCGTGCCAGCCAGATCCGCACCATGGACCGTTCCGAGCGCATCCGAACCTACAACTACCCGGAAAACCGCATTGCGGACCACCGCACCGGGTACAAGGCCTACAACCTGGATGCCGTGATGGACGGCGACCTGCAGCCGGTGATCGAATCCTGCATCCAGATGGACGAGGAAGAGCGCCTGGCAGCGCTGGGCGAGTAATAGCGCCTTGGAAGAACTCTCAGCCGTTCGCCACGCGGCGATTGCGGCGCTGGCCAACGCCGGGGTGCCAAGCCCCGGTGTTGATGCCGACCTGCTGCTCTGCCACGTGCTGGGCATCAGCCGCTCGGAGCTCAAGCTCCGCGAGCTGCGCGGCGATGTTTTCCAGGCCGAGCTGCGCGAGCAATTCACCGCGCTGGTCGCCGCGCGCCGTACCCGCATTCCGCTGCAGCACCTGACCGGGGTAGCCCACTTCCGCTATCTCGAGCTGAAGGTCGGCCCCGGGGTCTTCACCCCGCGCCCGGAGACCGAAACCGTGGTGCAGCTGGGGCTGGATTTTGTGGCCGCGCACCGAATCGATGCTCCTTCCTGCATCGATTTGTGCTCCGGCTCCGGGGCCATCGCTGCGGCGCTGGCCAGCGAGCTGCCGGGCTCCAGGGTCTGGGCGGTCGAGCTGTCCGCCGAGGCCATCGGCTATACCCGCGTCAATTGCCTGCCGCACCAGATCACTGTCCTGCACCAGGATGCCACCAGCCTGCCCGGTGAATTCGATGGGTCCATGGATCTGGTGATTTCCAATCCGCCCTATATTCCGCCCAACGCGATTCCGCGCGAGGCAGAAGTCCGGGACCACGATCCGGATATGGCCCTCTATGGCTTGGGCGAGGACGGATTGCAGATTCCTCGGGCTATCAGCGCCCAAGCAATGAAGCTGCTGCGCCCCGGCGGATATTTTGTGATGGAGCACGCCGAAGTCCAGCAGGATTCCGCCGCGGCGATGCTGCGCGAGGCCGGATTCGAGCGGGTGGCAGGCCATGAGGATTTGACCGGACGGGCCCGTGCCACCTCCGGCTACGCACCACACCGAGAAGCAGTACCACCTACGACCCACCGTGCATGAAAGAATGATCCCGTGAGCACAAGATTTTTGGTAAGCAACGAGCAAGAGCATGCAGCTGGAATCACCGCGGCCAAAGCCGCCTTGGCGGACAAGCGATGCATCGTCTTGCCCACGGATACCGTCTACGGGATTGGCGCCGACGCTTTCAGCGCCCAGGGCGTAGCCATGCTGCTGGCAGCCAAGGGGCGCGGGCGCACCATGCCGCCACCGGTACTCATCGCGCAAACTGCCACCATGGATGGACTGGCCCGGGACATCCCGGATGCCGCGCGGAAACTGGCCGAAGCTTTCTGGCCTGGCGGGCTGACCCTGATTTTGCAGGCGCAGCCGTCGCTGACCTGGGATCTGGGGGAGACCCGCGGCACCGTTGGGCTGCGTGTCCCAAATGATGAGACCGCCCTGGAACTGCTGCGCGAAACCGGCCCGCTGGCTGTTTCCTCGGCCAATCGCACCGGCCAGCCCGCAGCCTTGGATGCCGATTCGGCCATGGAGCAGTTGGGCGAATCCGTTGACGTCTACCTTGACGGTGGTTCGCGCGGCGAGAATTCGGCCGACGCCCTGCCTTCGACCATCATCGACTGCACCGGCGAACACCTGAAGGTCGTTCGCTCTGGCGCGATTTCCATCGAGGAACTGCGTGTTGTCGTCCCCGAGGTGCTCGACCTGGGACAGGACGCCCCAGGCCAGCGCGCATGAGAATATACCTTCTGCTCATCGCCTTCAGCTTCACCGCCTCATATTTGCTGACCCCCATGGTCCGTTCGCTGGGCCAGCGGTACACCGCGAACCAGATGCTGCGCGAACGCGACCAGCATCAATCGCCCATCGTGAAATTTGGCGGCGTGGCCATCATCGCTTCCTTCGGCATGGGCATTTGGCTGGCGAGCAATTTCCACTTCTTCCGCGGAGTCTTCGGCGGCCAGGCAATCCAGGGCCTGAGCCTGGCGCTGCTGGTGATCCTGATCCTTGGCCTCGCCGATGACATGTTCGATCTGCGCTGGTGGATCAAGCTCCTGGGGCAGATACTCATTGGGTGGCTGATGGCGACGCACGGGGTCCTGATCCAGTCGCTGCCTGTGGGCTCGTGGCAGATCAAGGAACAATGGCTGCAGGTTGTTGTCACCATATTCCTGATTGTCCTGACCATGAACGCCATCAATTTCTCTGATGGCCTGGACGGCTTGGCCGCCGGCCTGGCAGCTATCGGTGCTGCCACCTTCTTCGTGTACTCCTACGTTCTGGCGACGCATGTGAGTGCCGATGACTATGCGAATCTCGGCGCGCTGCTGTGTGCCCTGTTGCTCGGCGCCTGCCTGGGCTTCCTGCCGCACAACTTCAATCCCGCGAACATCTTCATGGGGGAGACCGGGGTGCTGGCTATCGGCTTGATCCTTTCGGTGGCCGCGATCGCTGTCACCGGGGACGTGCAAGGACTCGAAGCCCGCCGGTTCCGCAATATCCCGGCTTACATGCCCATGCTTTTGCCGATGGTGATCGTGTTCCTACCAGTTCTGGACCTTGTACTCTCGGTCTTCCGCCGCCTGGCCAACAAGCGCTCACCCTTTTCACCGGACTCGAAGCACATCCACCACCGGATGCTGGCCCAAGGCCACTCGGTACGCCGCGCGGTGATCCTGCTCTACCTGTGGGCCGCCGCGATCGCAGTTTCGGTGGTGTCCATTGCCTTCATTCCGGTGTTCCTGGTGATCCCCATGGCACTGGTCCTCTTCTTGGCTGCGGCCATCGGAACGTGGTGGCCATTGGTCGTTCAGCGAGTTGGCGCTCTGCGCAAGCGCCTGGGGCATGATTAGCTTCACCAAATGGCCGAGTAATCCACAAGCAAAGTCTTTCTATCTCGTGTAGAATTCAAAGTAGATCTTCTTCCGGGAGCTCTTTTTGGGCGAGCGGAAGTTTCAAGTTTCATCAGCATCGTGGGTGCACGATGGTCCCTCGGATTGCCGAAGAAAGGTTGCGGACGTGACTTCCAGTTCTGCCCGCATCAGCACTTCCTCAGCTCCGAAATCCATCTGGTTGCCGATTTTGGCTTTGTCACTGGTGTATTCGCTGATCGCAACGGCCGCATTTTTCCTGATTTCGTGGTTGTTCGCTGATCTTCGCTATGCACTGTCGGGCGCATTGGCGGCCGGGGTGGTTATTGGCTTTTTTGCCATTGGCATTCTGATCGCCGAAGCTGCAGGACGAATTCGCCGCTCGTGGGCCATGCCTGCGTTTTTGGGCGCATATGTCATCAAGGTTTTTGGTATCGCCTTCGTGTTGTTGAACCTGGGTTTGCCCGAATGGGTTAACCGACAGGGATTCGTTCTTGCAGCAGCTATCTCACTCGTTGCCTGGCAGGTTGGCGAAGTTCGAGCCTTCATGAAGGCTCGGCTGGCAATCTACAACGAGGACTAGGGAGTACCGGCCGGCGAATGTGTCGGAAGGATGCTGTGAGTTTGATAAGCTTACTACGGGTCATTTTTAGCTGAACGCTGGTTTTGCGTGAGGCTGGATACAAATGCGCTTGCGGGGAAACCTGCAGGTGGCACCTCATCAGGGTTGATGCCTCCGGCAACAGCTGTGGTGGGATCCCCGTTTGATCTTTTCTTCACACGGTGAGAGGCAGTTTCCGCCAGTCACCGCCTTTTGCCCGTGACCGTTACTGCAGAGAGGACAGCGCGTTGTTCGCGTTTGCGCTCCCAATGGCCTCAGAAGAAGGCGGCTTCATTCCGCCATCGGTGTCCGATACCCACCTCCCAGAGATTTTCCCTTGGGCAGCTGAGTACGGCACCGGTTTCGGCAAGCAGATGCTCATGATCGTTTTGTCGATCGCGCTCATCACTTGGTTCTTCACCATGGCCATCAAGAACCCGAAGCTGGTTCCAGGCAAGATGCAGTACGTCGCTGAATCCGGTTACGCCTTCGTGCGTAACGGCATCGGCCGCGACATCATCGGCGAGAAGAACTTCCGCCCGTGGATTCCGCTGCTATTCGCGACTTTCTTCTTCGTACTGCTCAACAACCTCTTCGGCGCGATCCCGTTCTTGCAGCTTCCATCGTTCTCACACGCTGGTTCTGCATACGCGATGGCCATCATTATCTACGGCACCTGGATTGCTGTAGGCCTGAAGAACCACGGTATCCGCTTCTTCAAGCTGGCCGTCACCCCACCGGGTGTCAGCCCAGTGATGTTGATTCTGCTGGTGCCGTTGGAAATCATTTCTAACTTCATTGTCCGCCCGCTGACGCACTCGCTGCGTTTGATGGCAACGATGCTGGCAGGCCATATCATTGTGATGCTGGCTGCTTCAGGTGCACGCCACTTGATCGTCGTCCAGGACTCGCTGGCACTGAATGGTGTTGGTGTTCTGGTCATCGCAGGTTCCGTGGCTATGTACTTCCTGGAATTGTTGATCATGGTTCTGCAAGCGTTCGTGTTTACGCTGCTGACCGCGATCTACATCCAGGGTGCAATTGAAGCCGACGCCCACTAGGCCATTTCTTATTTACTAAATCCCAAATGTTCTTCCTTGAACGATTCAAGGAAAACCTCACAACCTACCGGCAAAAAGCCGGTATCTTGAAAGGAAAATTCGCATGAGCGGCTCCCTGAACATGATCGGCTACGGTCTGGCAGCAATTGGTTCGGCTATCGGCGTGGGCTTGATCTTCGCAGCGTACATCAACGGCGTTGCACGTCAGCCAGAAGCACAGCGCATCCTGCAGCCAATCGCAATGCTCGGCTTCGCACTTGCTGAAGCACTGGCCATCCTTGGCCTGGTTTTCGCCTTCGTTATCAAGTAAGTCCTTCCCGGCTGTAGTGGCCTCGCCACTATCGCGAGGCATACACACAAGTGGAAACTAATAGATAAGGAATGGTGAGAATGAATAGCACTGACTTCATCCTCGCTGCGGGCGAATCGGTCAACCCGCTGATGCCTAACCCGTGGGAAATTCTCGTCACGGGCGTTGGCTTCGCGGTCCTCCTTTTCATCGTCATCAAGGTCATCGCTCCGAAGTTTGAGCAGTCCTATGAAGATCGCGTCACCGCGATCGAAGGCGGTCTTGAAAAGGCCGAGGCAGCGCAGAAGGAAGCAGAGGAGACCTTGGCGCAGTACAAGGCCCAGCTTCTGGAAGCACGCACCGAAGCAAACCGCATCCGCGAGGAAGCTCGCAGCGAAGGCGCTCAGATCCTTGAAGATCTGAAGACCAAAGCAACCGACGAGGCTACTCGCATCAGCGAGCAGGCTCAGCGCCAGATCCAGGCAGAGCGCGCAGCCGCTCTGTCCTCGCTTCGCACCGACGTGGGCACCTTGGCCACCGAGCTTGCAAGCAAGGTTGTTGACGAAGCTCTGAAGGACGATGCCCGTGCACAGCGCGTGGTTGATCAGTTCCTGAACGATTTGGAAGCTCAGCAGAACGCAGGTGCATCGAACTAATGGCAAGTGTATCGAGCGAGTCATTGGCAAAGGCCTTGGAGTTCTTGGAACCCAAGCTGGCACTGGCATCTATTGAGCTGCCAAAGGAACTGTTCGCGGTCCTGGAAGTACTGGATGCAAATGCCGGTCTTCGCCGAGCACTGACTGATCCAGCCCGTGAAGATGCCGAAAAGGCAGGCCTCTTGGCTCAGCTACTGCACGGAAAGGTCTCGGCTGCCGCTGAGGACACCGTCGCCCAGCTGGCTTCAACCCGCTGGAGCTCGGAACGCGACATTAGCGATGCGCTCGAAACGCTGGCTGTCACTGCGGCTACCGCAGTGGCTGAACAGCAGGACGGCGCTTCAGGGCTGAACAAGCTGGAGCAGGATCTGTTCTCCTTCATCGAGGTAGTCCGTGGAAACCACGAACTGCAGCGTGCGTTGGATGATGCACAGGCCCCAGTTGAAGCTAAGCGCGCACTTGCGCTCAAGCTTGTGCCTAACGCGTCGCAGACCTCGCAGGTTTTGATCTCCCAGGCAGTTTCGAACCCACGCGGTTTGAAGCCTGCAACCCTGGCCGAACGCTTCGTTGAACTAGTTGCCAAGCGCCAGCAGCGCTGGATCGCGACGGTGACCAGCACTGTGGAGCTTTCCGAGGCTCAGCGTTCGCGCCTGGAGACCAGCCTGAACAAGCTATATGGTCGTCAGCTCAAGCTCAACACCGCTATCGACCCATCGCTGGTCGGTGGACTGGTAGTAAAGGTTGGCGACGAAGTTGTCGACGCTTCCGTGGCATCGCGCGTGGCGGATTTGCGCCGCGCACTGGCTAGCTAGGACTTCTGCCAGGAGCTAGCTCCTGGCAGTTGTTCCGGCTCGCCGGGACCAACACAGACTTCATTCACATCGATCCACCATTCTTGAGGGTGGATCACAATTTAGGAGAGCAGGGACTGCAGATGGCCGATTTGACCATCAATGCCAACGACGTCCGCAATGCCCTAAACGAGTTCGCATCTTCCTACGAACCGGGTAAGGCAGAGCGCACCGAGGTGGGACGCGTCGTCGCCGCGAGCGACGGCATCGCCAGAGTGGAAGGTCTTCCTTCCGTTATGGCCAACGAGTTGCTGAAGTTCGAAGATGGCACCCTGGGCCTGGCCCAGAACCTCGATACCCGTGAAATCGGTGTCGTTGTGCTTGGTGACTTCACCGGCATCGAAGACGGCCAGAAGGTAGAGCGCACCGGCGAGATCCTTTCGGTTCCAGTCGGCGACGGCTACCTCGGCCGCGTTGTTGATCCATTGGGTGAGCCACTGGACAACATGGGCCCAATTGCCGCTGAAGGACGTCGTGCACTGGAGCTCCAGGCACCAGGCGTGACCCAGCGCAAGAGCGTTCACGAACCATTGCAGACCGGCCTGAAGGCCATCGACGCAATGATCCCGATCGGCCGTGGCCAGCGTCAGCTGATCATTGGCGACCGCCAGACCGGTAAGACCGCTATCGCGGTTGACGCCATCCTGAACCAGCGCGACAACTGGGCAACCGGTGACGAAACCAAGCAGGTTCGCTGCATCTACGTGGCAATCGGCCAGAAGGCATCGACCATCGCCGCCGTACGCCAGACCCTCGAAGAGCAGGGCGCCCTGGAATACACCACCATCGTGGCTTCCCCGGCATCTGACCCAGCAGGCTTCAAGTACTTGGCACCATATGCAGGCTCGGCCATTGGCCAGCACTGGATGTACGGTGGCAAGCACGTTCTGATCGTCTTTGATGATCTGTCGAAGCAGGCTGAAGCCTACCGCGCCGTGTCGCTGCTGCTGCGCCGTCCGCCAGGACGCGAAGCCTACCCAGGCGACGTCTTCTACCTGCACTCCCGCCTGCTTGAGCGTTGCGCCAAGCTTTCGGACGAGCTCGGTGCAGGTTCGATGACTGGTCTTCCAATCATCGAGACCAAGGCCAACGACGTGGGCGCGTTCATCCCGACCAACGTCATCTCGATCACCGACGGCCAGATCTTCTTGCAGTCGGACCTATTCAACGCCAACCAGCGCCCAGCTGTCGACGTGGGTATCTCGGTATCCCGCGTTGGTGGTTCGGCACAGGTCAAGGCCATGAAGAAGGTCTCCGGTACCTTGAAGCTTGAATTGGCTCAGTACCGCGACATGCAGGCCTTCGCAATGTTCGCTTCGGATCTGGATGCCGCTTCCAAACAGCAGCTGACCCGTGGTGCACGCCTGATGGAACTGCTCAAGCAGGGCCAGTACACCCCATACGCTGTTGAGGATCAGGTCGTTTCGATCTGGGCCGGCACCAACGGCTACCTGGACGATGTCCCGGTTGAGGACGTACGCCGCTTCGAAGCTGAGTTCATCGACTACCTGCGTCACCGCACTGACGTTCTGACCGTGATCGGCCAGACCGGCAAGCTGGAGAACGAGACCTTGGAAGCCATGAAGTCCGGCATCGCCGACTTCAAGGCCGGCTTCTTCGGTGCAGGCAGCGATCAGCTGGTTGCCGCTGGCCACGAAGAGCACGACGCTCTGAACGCCGAGTCCGTTGACCAGGAACAGATCGTCAAGCAGAAGCGCTGACAATTTTCTTGTGCTGAAGTTGCGGCGCCGGTGACGGCGCCGCAACAACAGCACAGGGGATAAGGAAAGGACACACATGGGAGCCCAGATTCGGGTCTACCGCCAGAAGATCGGATCGACCAAGTCGATGCGCAAGATCTTCAAGGCGATGGAACTGATCGCTGCATCCCGCATTGGCAAGGCACGTACGCGTGTCGCGGCATCACTGCCGTACGCCAATGCGATTACCCGTGCAGTAACCGCCGTCTCGTCCCAGGCCGATGTCGAACACCCACTGACCACCGAGCCGGCGCAGGTACGCCGTGCCGCGGTCTTGGTGATGACCTCGGACCGAGGACTTGCCGGGTCCTACTCCGCCAGCGTTCTGAAGCAGGCAGAGCACCTCGTGGAACTCCTGCGTGAAGAAGGCAAAGAAGTCAAGACCTACCTGGTCGGCCGCAAGGCACAGGCTTACTTTGATTTCCGTTCACGCGAGTACGCCAGAGTGTGGACCGGGGAAACTGATTCTCCGCGTTTCGAAACCGCACACGAGCTGCGAGACGTCCTCCTGGAGGACTTCAACACCGACTACGAAGAGGGTGGCGTGGAAGAAATCCACGTCGTCTACACCCAGTTCAAGTCGATGGTCACGCAGGAACCGACGGTCATCCGTCTGTTGCCGTTGGAGGTTGTCGAGGATGAATCCGAGACTCCAACCGACGAGCTGTTGCCACTGTACGAGTTTGAGCCATCGGCGGAAGAAGTGCTTGACGCGCTGCTTCCTCGGTACATCGAGTCTCGATTGTTCAACTGCCAGCTGCAGTCCGCAGCCTCCGAGCTTGCTGCACGCCAGCGGGCAATGAAGGCCGCAGGCGACAACGCAGGCGAACTGATCAAGAAGTACACACGATTGCTTAACAATGCCCGTCAGGCTGAAATCACCCAGGAGCTTTCGGAAATTATTGCCGGCGCCGACGCGCTGAACGGCTAATTCCCGCTAACTCCGACCAGACAAGAAGTGAGAAAGATGACTGCCCAACTCAACGAGCAGGTTACCGCAGGGGCCATCGGTCGCATCGCGCGCGTGACTGGCCCGGTCGTGGACGTCGAGTTCCCAGCCGATGCACTGCCTGCTATCTACAACGCACTGACCGCTGAGCTGACCCTCAACGGCGAAACCAAGAAGATCACCTTCGAAACCAGCCAGCACCTCGGTGAGGGCCTGGTTCGCGCGGTATCGCTGCAGGCCACCGACGGCCTGGTCCGCGGTACCTCGGTGACCGATACCGGCGCTGCGATCTCCGTCCCTGTTGGCGACGGCGTCAAGGGCCACATCTTCAACGTATTGGGCGATGCCCTGGACGTTGACAACTCGGAGATCCAGGTCACCGAGCGCTGGCCAATCCACCGCCAGCCACCTAAGTTCTCTGAACTTGAGGGCTCGACCGAAATGCTGGAAACCGGCATCAAGTCGATCGACCTTCTCACCCCGTATATCAAGGGTGGAAAGATCGGCCTCTTCGGCGGCGCCGGCGTGGGCAAGACCGTTCTGATCCAGGAAATGATCACCCGTGTTGCACGTAACTTCGGTGGTACCTCGGTATTCGCCGGTGTGGGCGAGCGCACCCGTGAAGGCAACGACCTCTGGGTCGAAATGGATGAGGCCAACGTTCTGAAGGACACCGCCTTGGTGTTCGGCCAGATGGATGAGCCACCAGGAACCCGTCTGCGCGTGGCACTGTCCGCACTGACCATGGCGGAATACTTCCGCGATGTCCAGAACCAGGACGTGCTGCTGTTCATCGACAACATCTTCCGCTTTACCCAGGCCGGTTCCGAGGTGTCGACCCTTCTGGGCCGCATGCCTTCCGCCGTGGGTTACCAGCCGAACTTGGCCGATGAAATGGGTCTGCTGCAGGAACGCATCACCTCGACGAAGGGCCGCTCGATCACCTCGATGCAGGCTGTTTACGTCCCGGCCGATGACTACACCGACCCGGCTCCAGCAGCAACCTTCGCCCACCTGGATGCAACCACCGAGCTGTCGCGTGAAATCGCGTCGCGCGGTCTGTACCCGGCAATCGATCCGCTGACTTCGACCTCGCGAATCCTGGATCCGCAGTACATCGGCCAGGATCACTACGATGTAGCCATCCGCGTGAAGGCTATCTTGCAGAAGAACAAGGAACTGCAGGACATCATCGCGATCCTCGGTATCGACGAACTGGGCGAAGAGGACAAGATCGTCGTTGCCCGTGCACGTCGCATCCAGCAGTTCCTGTCGCAGAACACCTACACCGCAAAGCAGTTCACCGGTGTCGAGGGTTCGACCGTTTCCATCAAGGACACCATCGAAGGCTTCAAGGCCATTTGCGATGGCGACTTGGACCACATCGCAGAGCAGGCGTTCTTCAACATCGGCGGTCTGGACGACGTCGAGCGCCAGTGGGCCGAAATCCAGAAGGCTAGCTAATTATGGCTGAGCTTCAGGTCGAAATCGTCGCGGCCGACCATTTCGTGTGGTCCGGCGCTGCGAAGCTGGTCAAAGCTCGCTCGGTAGACGGCGAGATCGGAGTTCTGCCCGGTCACGTTCCGATGCTGTCGGTGCTTGCCGCTGGGGATCTGGAAATCGAACCGGTTTCCGAGTCCCGCTTCTCGGTCCAGGTCGACGGGGGATTCTTCTCCGTCGAGTCGGACCGCGTAGTGATCGTTGCTGACAACGCTGTGCTTGGTACCGCAGCGTAGGCGATGAATTGTTTGAGATAACCGCACCAGTTCTAATCGCGCTGCTGATCCTGATCGGCATCGCCTTGTTCTTCGGCGCCATGGCTGTGCGCCGCATTCAATTGCGGCGCACGCTGGGCACCTTCGATGCCTCCATCCGGACTCCCCAGGGACAATGGATGATGGTCATTGGCCGCTACGGCGGGGGACATGTAGACCTGTTGCGGTTTTTCTCTGTTTCACCGGTGCCGCGATTCCAACTTGAGCGAAGAGGGCTGGACATCAGCGGAACCCGTCGCGCCACAGACGATGAAGCCTCGCGGATTCCGCCAGGATTTGTTGTGGTGATGCTGACCCGGAACGGGGATGAGCTGCTGCTGGCCATGGACTACCGTGACTACACCGGTTTCTCTGCCTGGCTTGAAGCCGGGCCGATTGCCGGAAGCTGGCAGATCTAGAATTTCATACGCAAGAGCCGCCGTGACCTCAGGGTCCACGGCGGCTCTTTTGTCCCTAATCTTCCTGGTTGCACTGCACTCTATTCGCTGCCAACGCCCGACGTGGCGTAGATGGTGACCCAGAGCGGGGTATCCTGCTCGTCAAGGACTTCTACCTCAACGGTGTATCCGTGATCTTTTTGACCGGCCTTGACGAGACTTGCCGTACCGGGGTTCAAAGAGCAATCGCCCTTGGATTCAAGACCGTCGTCTACGAAACGCGTGTTCCACTGGCTGTTGCCTGCACATTGGACGGACACACCCAGCTGCGTGTAATTATCCGGAATGGGAGCAACGCTAATGGTCGTGCTGCCCTTGGCTCGCAACTGCTGCAGTATTTCCAGGGGCTCGCCGCCTTGTTTCAGGGTCTTTTCTTGATTCTCAAAGATGTCTTCAGAACTCGGGTAGGTGGCTTCTGGGCTAGTAGCCTCTTCTGTTGCGGGAAGAGTCGTTTCGGCTCTATTGCTTAGATTTGTACAGGAACTGAGCCCTATCGCGGCGAAAAGCAGCGACGCACCGACCAGCGATCTTTTAAGTGCTTTCATTTTCACAGGCTATAGCCTGGGCTAAATAAATACTACGTCTTCCCTTTAAGTCTCCAGCTGGAATGCCAAGCGGATGGGAAGATGCCATCGGCATAGTGATACTTGAGCTATGAGCTGCTCGAAGGGTTGTGCCCTGCGCGATCGCACTAGGCACCAATGGCTTACGGTAGTTGACTGTGTGCATGGGAAAAATCTTGGTACTTGGTGGCACCGCATGGCTGGGCCACGAAATCACGCGACAACTGGTGGCTGCCGGCCAAGACGTGACGTGTCTAGCAAGGGGCCGGTCCGGAGGCGTGGTGCCCGGCTCCAAGCTTGTGAGCGCCGATAGGAGCCTGCCGCGGGCCTACGATGCGATTCGGGATGTCCATTGGGATGAAGTCATTGAGTTGGCTTATGAGCCACAATTAGTGGCCGGAGCCCTCGACGCCCTGTCGGAGAATGCCAAGCATTGGATCCTGGTTTCATCGATCTCGGTGTACAGCAACCAAGGGCAGCCCGGAGATGCAGAGGATGCAGAAGTATATGAACCAGTCGATCTGAGCCACTATGGCCATGCGAAAGTTGCCGCTGAACGCGCAAGCAGCCGAGCGCTCGGGGAGCGCTTGCTCATCGCCCGCCCTGGCTTGATTGCCGGGCCGGCTGATGGCAGCGATCGTTTTTCCTATTGGGTCGCTGCCATGGCCCGGGCAGGCAATGAACCGGTCATCATTCCGCCAACAACCGGACGACAGGTTCAGGCCATTGATGTCCGCGACCTCTCAGCGTGGATCACTCGGGCAAGTTCGCATCGGCTCACCGGCACCTACAACGTCTTGGGTACCGCGTATCCCTTCGCCCATTTCCTGGAAACCGCCGCCAGGGTGGCGGAGTTTGCCGGCGAAATGATTATGGCCAAGGACGACTGGCTCCTCGGGCACGGCGTCAATTACTGGGCCGGTCCGCGATCACTGCCCCTATGGGTTCCCCTTGAAGACTACGGCTTCAGCGATCGGAACAACGATAAATATCGGCAAGCGGGTGGTCAAGAACGAAATTTGGATCAGTTGCTGCGCGAGGTGCTGGAGGATGAAAAAGCGCGCGGGCTTAACCGAGCTAGGCGGTCAGGGCTGAGCAGGGCCGAAGAACTGGAACTCCTGGAGGCCCTGCGCGAGACCCGCTGAGCTCGCGGCTGGCCTACAGGTATTGGCCCTTGCGGATGGCCTGCACCAGCTGCAGGTCCTCGTCGAGCACCAGGGCATCGGCGGCAAATCCGTAATGCAGGGAGCCAACCTCGTCGGCCAGGCCGATCAGCGAAGCCGGGACGGTGGTCGCAGAGCTCACCGCCTGTACCAGGGGCACCCCGGCTGCCACCGCATGCCGGAGTACCTGCAGCAAGGTGGAGGTGCCGCCTGCCAATGAATTATCGCTGGCCAGACGGGCCTGTGAATCAACGACGTTGACCTGTTGCGGGCCAAGCGTGTACTGGCCGTCGGCAAGTCCCGTAGCTGCCATGGAGTCGCTGACAAGCAGGACATTCTCGGCACCGACCAGGCGGTAGACCAGGCGAACGGTATCGGGGGACAGGTGCACCCCGTCGGAGATCAATTCCACGAAGGCGTTGCGATTGGCCGCTTCTTCAAGGCAGGCCGCCACCGGTCCCGGTTCACGGTGGTGCAACGGCGGCATGCCGTTGAACAGGTGGGTGACTGTTGGGCGCTCGGTAAAGCCATCTACGCCGGCGCTGAGCAATTCTTCGCGGGCATAGCGCAGCGAATCAGCGGCAACCTGGGCCGAGGCGTTGGTATGGCCCAGCGAGGGAACGACACCGTGGGACACCAGCTGCTCGATCAGCTCCTCGCTGCCCTCCAGCTCTGGCGCATAGGTCATGGTGCGCATCTGGCCGCGGCTGGCGGATACCAGTTCGGTGACGAACCCCGGATCCGGCAATTGCAGGTAGCGAGGGTCTTGGGCGCCGCACTGGGTTTCGGAAAGGAAAGGCCCTTCGGCATGAATGCCGGCAATGGCGCCGGACTCGGCAAATTCCGCCAGCAACTCGGTGGCTTCGATCATGGAGTTCGGCTCCGCAGTGACCAATGAGGCAAGCAAGGTGGTGGTGCCTGAGCGATGGAGGTACTCCAGGGCGCCGGTGATGCTGGAATGATCTGGTGCCGAGAAATCGGCGCCAAGGGCGCCGTGGCAGTGCAGGTCCACCAGGCCTGGGATGATGGTGGTTCCCGCTGCCAGCTCCCGGATTTCATAGTCGGCTGCATCGGGCAGCGCAGCAAAACCATCTTTGTTGCCTGCGAAGCTGATTCGATCTCCATCCACGGCAAGTACGCCGTCGGTGACCTTGAGTCCATCGGAAATCAGGGTGGCAATAAGGGCGTAGCGCGTCGATGTCATGTTCCCAGCTTAGAAGACAGAACGCCCTGAGTCATCGACTCAGGGCAATTGTTCTTAAAGCGGGGTTAGAAAAGCCGGCCGGCAGAGTCGTCGACACCGCGCATGGCGTCATAATCCAAAGTCAAGCAGCGAATTCCGCGATCTTCGGCGAGCGTGCGCGCCTGCGGCTTGATCTGCTGCGCGGCGAAGATGCCGGTTACCGGCTTCAGCAGCGGATCGCGGTTGAGCAAATCCAGGTAGCGCGTGAGCTGCTCTACGCCATCGATGTCGCCTCGGCGCTTGAGCTCTACCGCGACGGTGGCTCCCTTGGCATCGCGCGCCAGGATATCCACCGGGCCGATGGCGGTCATGTATTCGCGGCGGATCAGCTTGTGGCCGTCCCCGAGCAGGTCGATCTGTTCGGCGAGCAGGCGCTGGAGGTCTGCTTCCACGCCGTCCTTGATCAGGCCCGGGTCGGTGCCCAGAATATGCGCCGAGTCATGTTCGAAGCTGTGGAAGTTGATGGTCAGCTTGTCATCGGTCTTGGCGCTTGCCACGGTCCAGGTGGAAACGGCGCCCAGTGCTGCGGCATCTTCATCGGGTATTCCCTCGCGGAGAGTCAGCGGAGGGTTCATCCAGTTCAGCGGCTTGTAGCTGCCGCCATCGGAGTGGATGAGCACCGAGCCGTCGGCCTTGACCATCACCAAACGAGTCGCCAACGGAAGGTGGGCTCGAAGACGGCCCTCGTAATCTACTGAACACTTTGCAACCACTAAACGCACCTCACACACTTTACTAGCTGGTTGCGTGTTGCGCGGGGAGATACGGCATGATTAATGACATGCCACGTTCAAACCGTCCGCGCCGTTCGAAGAATCCCCGTCCCGGCAAGGCGCGGAATCATGATGAAGAATCAGAGTATGAAGCTGGCGCCGATGACTGGCTGCAACGCGCTCGTTTCGGCGTGGTGCGGTTGCAGGACGCTCCCGATGGCCAGTGGCACGTACGCAAGATTGCACCGCTGAATGCCAATAAGGCCTATATCTGCCCCGGATGCCACCAGAAGATTGGCGTCGGGGTCGGGCATGTGGTGGCGTGGCGGGCAGATCACTGGTCCGGCAACGACGCGGCAGCCTCGGCTCGGCGGCATTGGCACCCGCACTGCTGGGACACGCGGTCCTACCGCTACTAGTTGCCGCTAGCGGCGGTCCTGGCGTGCGATGAAGACTTCGCGCAGCAAGATCATGGCACTGGCCGCCACCGGGATCGCCATCAAGGCGCCGGTAACCCCGGCCAAGGTTCCGCCGGCAATGACCGAGATGACTGCGACGGCACCAGGAACGGCCACCGCCCGGCGCATGATGCGAGGCGATACGAAATAGGCTTCCACCTGCAGGTAGCCGAAGTAGCAGATCGCATAGATCAAGGCGGTCTGCCAGCCCAGGGACAGCGTCACCAGGGTGACCAGGATTCCGGCAATCACACCGCCCACGAGCGGAATGAACGCCAGCATGGCCACCAGCAAGGTGAGCAGCGCGGTGAAAGGTACGCCGAGAATGGTCATCAAGAGCAGGGCGACCAGCGAGTTTAGAACCGCCACAGTCGCCTGGCCCATGACGTAGTTGCCCACCGAGCGGGTAATTCTTTCGGCGAGCTCTGTGACCCTCTCGCGCTTGGAGCGCGGCGCCAAGCGCAGCGAGAAGCCCATCATGCCCGGCAACGAGGCCAAGAAGTAGATGGCCAGCACCAGGACAATCAGTACGCCGAACATCGACTGGGCTACGGTTTGCGACACGCCAAGGACGCCGCCGAAGACATTAGTCACGGCCCCGGAATCTCCGAAGAAGCGGTCCACCTCGGTGGTCACGCGCTCGGAGAGCGCATATTGCTGGTCGATTTCGCGCACCCATTGGCTGTTCAAGAAATCGGCAACGATATCAGGGGCACGGGTGATGAAGGTGGTGATCTGGTTGACCAGTGTCGGGATGATCAGCGCCATGAAACCGCCGAAGATGCCCAGCATGCCCACCATGGTGGCGACTACGGCCAAGGGGCGGGATAATCCGCGGCGCATCAGGAAGCGGACTACCGGATCCAGGCCGAGCGCAATGAACAAGGCAATGGCGATCCAGGTCAGCAGCGAGCCAACATTGGCCAGCACGTAGTAGCCGCCCAGGGCCAAGCCCACGCCGATGGTGGCCAGGAAGCCCATGGAAATAGGATGCAGCACCGGGAAGGGGTCGAAGGCCTCTTCCGACTGGTGATCGGGAACTTCGCCCAGGGCGGCGGTGCGGGCGGGAGTGCTGAACATTTTTGCCAGGCTTGCACCGAGGCGCCGGGCCAGCGTGCCTTGCGGCTGCGCGGCCTGGTTTTCAGCGCTATTTGGTCCACCCGACGTCGTTTCCGGGGAATTCACAGGTTCCGAAACGCCCGGCGGTGATGAGGGGGAGGGCGTGCTGGCACGATCCCCGGGGTCGCGGGGATCGTGGTGCTGGCGCTGCTGATCTGGCTCCATGGCACCGAGCATATCGCGGGTGAGAGGTGAATATGTGTTTCAAGACATTGAGTTAAAACACCAATGAGCCACTTCACAGCCCCGGAACGGAACCATGTTCACGCCGAACTCGTTAGACTTGGGAATGAACTGCAGTAAGACGTAGGCGAATAGGTGAACTCGTGCGAAAAGTAATCTCCGTGATCGCGATGCTGCTGGGGGCTGCGGCCCTCCTAGCCGGCATCGGACAGAAGACCTTTTGGGCCCCGCCCGAAACGGTCACCGCTTCCATGCCGCAACTGGACGGCGAGGCGCCGCTGACCTTGATCGAGCCCTCGGTCAATGACCCGAAGGTCGCACCGGTTGAACTGGTGATCAAGACCAAGGGCGAATTCACTGCATCTTTGGGACGCAGCTATGACGTGGATGCGTGGGTCGATGACGCCGCGCATGTGTCGCTGACCGGTATCGATACCGTGAACCACAAGATGATCGCCGAATACGTTGATGGCGAAGCCGAAGTGCCCAACCCTGCAGGCGATGACATCTTCTTCGATTCGCAAAGCGCTGACGGCACCATGACCTACCGCTGGACTGCTCCAGATTCCGGCGACTGGTCCCTGCTGCTGGCTGCTGGCGGAAAGGACGCTGCTCCAGTGGATATTTCGGTAACCTACGCCAACGACGACGCAATGCCCTTCGCGCTGCCATTGATCATTGCCGGCTCATTGCTGCTGGTCTTCGGGCTGGCCCTGCTGGTGATGCGTCCGGGCAAGCCAAAGACCGGCTCGAACGCCCAGCACTCCGTGGCCGCGGCAGCCGTTGTTGCCCTGGCCCTGTCCAGTGTCACCTTGCCGATGCAGCCCCAGGACGAATCCAGCGCATCGCCTTCCGAATCTGCTGCCAAGTCTGGCGATGCCAGCTCCAGCGCCGCTTCCTCGGCACCTGCCGAGGAATCCGGCTCCGGTTCCGCCTCTGCCTCGGAAAGTGAAGAGGAGCCGGTCGCGTTCCCGGTGCTGACCGAAGAGCAGCTCAAGAGCGTTCTGGCAGATGTCCAGAAGCAGGTCGGCAACGCCGATGAAAAGAACGACACCAAGGCCTTGGATTCCCGCGCCGCAGGTGCCTTTAAGTACTTGCGCGGCAAGCGCTACGACATGCTCAAGGACGAGTTCAAGGTGGATAAGCCGCTGACCCTGAACACACAGGTTCTGCGCTCGGCTGCCGTGCCAAATGCCAGCGAGGCAAAGTTTCCCCGTGTGATCTCCGTGGTGACCGCCAAGGACAACGACGCCAATACCCTGCCGCAGGCCCTGACCCTGGTCCAAAAGAGCGCACGGGATAACTACAAGGTTGTTTTCGCAGGGCAGATGCTCCCTAACTCCTCCTTCCCTGGCATTGCCGTGGGCGACCCGGCCACCAAGCAGTTGACCGCTGATGCCAAGGATTTGCAGATGACGCCGGAGAAGGCCCTGGAAGCCCTCGGTGATGTGCTGACCAACGAGGATTCAAAGCAAAAGGGCAAATTTGCCGAGTCCGAGTTCATCAAGGCCATTCATGCGGCCCAGAAGTCCGAGTCCGAGAATGCCGACGAGGCCAAGGTCAGCTACAAGCGCTCGGTCACCAAGGGCGACACCTTCGCGGTATCCACTCCAGACGGTGGCGCTATCGTGGCAGGCAAGCTGGATAACAAGGCCTTGTTCGAGCGCACCGAAAACGCCGATCCGCTCAAGAGCAGCGACAAGCTGACCGAGCAGCTGCTGGGTTCCAGCTCCTCCAACGGCAACGTGGAGAGCACCTACGCTGAGCCGGTGATGTTCTATATTCCTGCCAATGGTTCTGAAGACAAGATCCAATTGATCTCCGCTGACCAAGTCCTGCTCGACGTAAAGGAAGTTGACTAGTACCCATGAGCGAAGAGAACATTCCTTCAACCCGTGGCGCGGTAGACCTCTCGGCGTTGGCCCATCATAGCCCGCAGGCCACCGGCACCACCGATTCGGCGGCTGCCAGCTGGACCACCAGCCTGGACGAGGCATCCTTCGAGCAGTTTGTCGGCCTCTCCCAAAGCGTGCCGGCCATCGTGTCTCTGGGTTCGCCCCGGGTGCAGGTCTCGGCTGATCTTGATGCCGTGCTGCGCAGGCTGGTCGATGCCAAGAACGGCAAGTTCGTTCTCGGCGTGGTGGATGCCGAAACCTATCCCCAGATCGCCCAGGCCTTCCAGGCCCAGCAGATTCCGATGGTTGTCGCCCTGGTCAAGGGCCAGCCGGTGCCGCTGTTCCAGGGCCCGGCCGCCGAAGAACAGATTGTGCAGTTGCTGGGCCAGCTGGAGCAGCTCGCCGTGCAGCAGGGCCTGAGCGGAACGGTGCCGCCATTGAGCGGAACCGCTGGAAACACCGAGCCCGAGTTGCCGCCGCTGCACCAGAAGGCCGTGGATGCGATTGACGCGGGCGACTACGCCACCGCCGAAGCCGCCTACCTCGAAGCGCTGAACGAGAAGCCGAACGACCACGACGCGCAGGTAGGCGTCTACCAGGTGCGGCTGCTCTCGCGCACGCAGAACCTCGATTTGAACAAGTCGCGTGAACTGGCAGCGCAGAATCCTCAAGAGATTGCCGCGCAACTCGATGTGGCTGATCTCGATCTGATCGGCGGCCATGTGGAGGATGCCTTCGCCCGTCTGGTGTCGTTGATTTCGAAACTGGCAGACGATGATCGCGAACGAGTTCGCCGCCGCCTCATTGAGCTCTACGCAGTGGTCGGAAACAACGATCCGCGCGTGGCTGCCTCGCGACAGAAATTGGCGCGCGTCCTGTTCTGATCCGTGCCGCTTCGCCTTGCCCCGGCCGACAAGTTCGCTTGTCGGGCGGGGCTTTTTGCACCCAAGATTAATTCCAAAGGATGATGCTTATTGAGCAGGCGTGTTGCTAGCCTGAAAATATGACTCAGATCGCACTGGATATTCGCGGCCTCGCCAAGCAATTTGGCCCCAAGGTCGCGGTGGATAACGTCAGCCTGCAGGTGCCTGCAGGCTCTTTCTATGGCCTCGTAGGCCCCAACGGAGCCGGCAAAACCACGATGCTGTCCATGGCTACCGGACTGCTCCGGCCCGATTCCGGCCAAGCCCTGGCCAATGGGGTGGATATCTGGGCTGATCCCCAGGCGGCCAAGGCAACCCTGGGCGTGCTGGCCGATGGCGTGCGCCAGTTCGACCGGCTGACCGGCCGGCAGCTGGTGAGCTATTCGGGGCTCTTGCGCGGCATGGACCGGGCCGAGGTCGCTGAGCGCACCGAAGACCTGTTGCGCGTGATGGATCTGACCGGGGACGGCGACAAGCTGGTGGTGGACTATTCGGCCGGCATGACCAAGAAGATCTCGCTGGCCACGGCAATGATCCACTCGCCCAAGCTGCTGGTGCTGGATGAGCCCTTCGAGGCCGTTGACCCGGTATCGGCCGCCAATATCCGCGACATCCTTAACCACTACGTTGAATTTGGCGGCACCGTGATCGTGTCCTCGCATGTGATGGATCTCGTGCAGCGCATGTGCACCCACGTGGCAGTGATTGCCGGCGGCGTGCTCAAGGCGCAGGGCTCTGTTGAGCAGGTGCGCGGTGGCATGAGCCTGGAGGACCGGTTCGTTGATCTGGTCGGCGGACGGGCAAATAACGAAGGGCTGTCATGGTTGCGCACATCCTCAAACTGAAGCTCCTGCTGCTGGCCAATGGGTTCAAGCGTTCGACAGGCCAGCTGATCGGCGTGATCATCGGCGGGTTGTACGCCTTAGGGATGATCGTGATGCTCACGCTCGCGGCCTGGTTCCTGGCTGGAGAAACCGCCATCGACGCCGAATTGAGCATCCTCATCGGTTCACTGGCGGTGCTTGGCTGGGCCATCATTCCGCCGCTGCTGACCGGGGTTGACCTGACCCTGGAACCTTCGCGCTTTGTGCACTTCGGCATTCCGCAGAAGGTCCTGGGCCCGGCGCTGGTGCTCTCAGGTTTCATCTCGGTTCCGGCGATCTTGACGATTATCGGGCTGGTTGGAGGGTCACTGATCTGGCGGCTTGATCCGCTGGTGCTGCCGGTTGCCGTCGTGGCGGCCATCGCCACCGCGGTGATGGCCGTTCTGGTCTGCCAGTATTTGACGGTCATGGCCACGGCTCTGCGTGCCAAGCGCCGCTTCCGCGAACTGACTTTCGCCGTGCTGTTCTTGTTGCTGATCTGCCTGGGGCCGATCATCTCCTCGATCGCCTCGGCCGCCAACAGCCTGCTGGACTGGGTCGGCCCGATCGCCAGCGTCCTGGCCTACACGCCGCTCGGAGCCGCCGCGGCCCTGCCCGGTGCGCTGGCCCAAGGCAATTACCTGCAATTTGCCATCTGCTTGATTCTTGCGGTGGTCTACCTGGGTGGACTGTATTGGCTGGTGAACCGGGCGACGGCGCGGGCCACGGTCACCCCTCCGCCTCAACAGCGAGCCGCCAAGCAAAGCGGACTGGGCTTTTTCAAGTACACCCCGGGGACGCCCACTGGCGCTGTGATCGCCCGCGCGCTGACTTATTGGCTCAAGGACCCGCGCTACGCCATCGGGGTGCTGATGGTGCCGGTATTGCCGCTGCTCTTCTGGTTCACCGGCAGCCAGTCCGGAAACTACACCATGATGTATCTGCTGGGGCCCTTGATTGGAGTTCTGCTCGGCTTTTCCATTTCAGCGGATATTTCCTACGACAACACAGCCTTTGCCTTGCACGTGCTGACCGGAGTGTCGGGGCGTGCCGACCGCGCCGGGCGCGCGCTGGCCTGCCTTGCGCTGTCGATTATCCCGGTGCTGGCAGCGGCCATCCTGCCTGGCGCGATCGCTGGCGAAGCATGGCGGATCCCGGGGGACCTGGGCCTGTCGCTGGCCGCTTTGCTGGTTGCTCTGGGCGTGGCCTCGGTGGCCTCGGCGCGCTACACCTATGCGGTGCCCCTGCCGGGGGATAACCCGATGAAAACCCCGCCGGGCAACGGCCTGCGCGTCGCGGTGACGCAGCTGGCCACCATCGGCACCATGGCGATTTTGCTGATTCCGGTGTTCATTCCCTACCTGATGGGGTGGTTCCAGGAATCGCAACCCCTGGGCTTGCTGACCTTGGGCATCGGCCTGGTGCTCGGCGTTGGGCTGCTGTTCGGCGGCATCGCCCTGGGTGGCAAATGGTACGAGCAGCGGACCCCCGAATTGATGCAAGCCGTCATGCTCAACAAATAACGCCCCATGCTTCAGCAGCGACACGGAGCCATCAGCCAGATCCGAAATCAGGCAGGTGGCTCCGTGTCGTTGCTGGCGATCATTCTTCGTGGATAAACCCTGGCAGAACACCGTCGCGGCCCGCAGGTGAACGCGGAAACCAGGGGCGAATGTGCCTTGGATGTGGACAAGCTCCCATGCTGATCGGACGGACAGCGGGGCCAATCCGTATTAGACTTGAAGGCATGGTGGAACAGTCTGAAGAAACCCGTGGCGGCACAGCGACAATCGAGCGTACCGAGACAACCCAGAGTGTCGAGGCCGGCGATCATGAGCGATTTGCCCACTACGTGCAGAAGGAAAAGATCATGGAGTCGGCGCTGTCCGGCGAACCAGTGATCGCTTTGTGCGGCAAGGTCTGGACCCCGGGTCGAGACCCGAAGAAGTTCCCGGTATGCCCTGAGTGCAAGGAAGTCTACGACTCCTTGATGGGGTAGTGCCCGAGAAAAACAGCACTACTTCACACACAGCACGCAGCCGGGAAAAGGTATATGACCGAGACACTCTTTGATTTTGGCGACAAGCTTCCACTGGAAGACAAGCTCCCCGTAGCGTATCCGGAACGTGCAGCCTGGGGAACCGGGCCCAAGCTCCGTGCCTGGCAGGCAGAGGCCCTGGCCCAGTACTTTGAAACCGAGCCCAGGGACTTCATGGCCGTGGCAACACCTGGCGCAGGCAAGACCACCTTCGCGCTGCGCCTGGCCAAGGTGCTGATCGACTCCGGCAAGATCAACCGCATGATCGTTGTTGCCCCGACCGACCACTTGAAAAAGCAGTGGGCCGACTCGGCAGCACGCGTGGGCATCGCCCTGGACCCGAATTACAAGAACTCGGATGGGCGCCACGGCTCGCACTACATGGGCGTGGTCGTGACCTATGCGCAGGTGGCCTTGAAGCCAGCGGTGCACCGTGCCAAGACCGAGAATGCCCGCACCCTGGTGATCATGGATGAGGTCCACCACGCAGGTGACGCACTGTCCTGGGGCGATGGCATCCGCGAAGCCTTTGAACCAGCAACACGCCGCTTGGCGCTGACCGGAACGCCGTTCCGCTCGGATGCCGCGCCGATTCCCTTTGTGCAGTACATCGACGAGGGCGACGGGATTCGCCGTTCCAAGGCCGACTACACCTATGGCTACGGCAACGCGCTAGCCGACCACGTGGTTCGACCGGTGCTCTTCATGGCCTACTCGGGCAATATGCGTTGGCGCACCGCCGCCGGCGAGGAAATGGAAGCCAACCTCGGCGAGGGGTTCACCAAGGATGTCACCGCCCATGCCTGGCGCACGGCGCTGGACCCCCATGGCGACTGGATCCCCTCGGTGCTGCAGGCAGCTGACCGGCGGCTGTCAGAAGTGCGCCGCACCGTCAAGGACGCTGGCGGGCTCATTATCGCCACCGACCATGAAGACGCCCGCGGATATGCTGCCCAGCTTGAGGCCATTTGCGGGGAGAAGGTCACCACCATTCTTTCCGACGATCCCAAGGCGTCGCAGAAAATTGACGACTTCTCCGCCTCGGAGGCCCGCTGGATGGTGGCCGTGCGCATGGTGTCCGAAGGCGTCGACGTGCCTCGGCTCTGTGTTGGCGTCTACGCCACCAGCACCTCGACTCCATTGTTCTTCGCCCAGGCTGTCGGGCGCTTTGTGCGAAGCCGCAAGCGTGGTGAAGTTGCCAGCGTCTTCCTTCCCTCGGTGCCGATCCTGATGGCCTTGGCCAATGAGATGGAAGTCGAGCGCGACCATGCCTTGGACAAGGAAGGCTCCAAGGACGAAGACGGCCTGGACGATTCCCTGCTCGAGGAAGCCAACAAGGAAGACAAAGCCAGCGACGATCTGGTGCGCAGCAAGTTCGAGGCGCTCAATTCCCAGGCTTCTTTTGACCGGGTGCTCTTTGACGGCGGGGAGTTCGGCACTGGTGCTGATATCGGCAGCGATGAAGAACTCGGATTCCTTGGCATTCCGGGCCTGCTGGAAACCGATCAGGTCTCCGAGCTGCTGCGCAAGCAGCAGAGCAAGCAGATTAATCGGGGCGGGACCAAGCCTGAACCGGTTTCGGATCACCGGCGGATGATGGATTTGCGCTCCAAGCTGTCCAAGAATGTCTCGGCGTGGGCTGCCCGCACCGGCATGCCCCACGGGCAGGTCCACAACAAGCTGCGCAGCGTATGCGGGGGACCAGCGGTGCCGCAGGCCACTGCGGACCAGTTGCAGGCACGCATCGATAAATTGCAGGACTGGTTCGTCGGCCGCAAATAGGGGCCCGGGGAGAACCAGGTGCCATAATGCAGCCATGCCCAAAAAAGTATTGTCGGCCGCTGCCCAGGTCCATCGCAGAGATCGTGCCCGGGCAGCAGCCGCATATCTAGACCCTCGCGAACCGATGGCCTGGGTGGGTGCTAGTGCTAGGCAACCGGGCTTTCGCCCTCATGGCCTGCACCCGGTCATTGGACAGCGGGGACGCGGGCCCAATGACCGTAGTATCCACCGCAATTAAGTTGGCCATCCCGGTAACCGCAGGCATGGTGTTTTTTGGCGATGCTGCGCGCCCCGGATGCGAAGGCTGCAAGTTCGCGGTTCTTGCCCTGTCGTTGGGCTCCGGGCTGTGGCCCGCCTTTCAACCTGGCGCCGGCCCGAACTTGGTCGGAAAGTAAAAGGCAAAAGATCTTCGAAGGGCCACCGGGGCGTGAACAGATCATGGACGATCGACCGTTCTGCCTTGTGGGGCGGGTGCTGGCCTGCTCCTTTGGAATGTTCAGCGAGGCTGCAACCGGGTGGAAACCGGACCCGCGCATTACCTTGCTACCGGATTCCACGGCTTGTGATCATGCGGAACGAAGGATTTTCCAGGCCGCCAGCGTTGTTCGGCAGCACCCGGGCACCCGGTCGATTTCGAGCGGTTCAAACACGATCGTAGGTCAAGACCCTCACGCCTGAATCCAGCGCCGTTTCCCCGCTGAGGCGGAAGGGCTGGATATGGAATGGTCCGTTGAACAACGGGATGCCTGAACCAATGATCGAGCTGTGCTGTTTGAGCACGAGGCGGTCGATTTCCGGAAGCAGGCTGTGCGCCAGGCTCCCACCGCCAACAAGCCACAAGTCCTTGCCTTCCTCCGACTTGAGCTCGCGAACCCGTTCCAGTGCCTGGCCCCGGACCACTTCGATGGATGGATCCTCGGCCATGAGAGTAGTTGAGAAGACGATGTGGCGAAGGTGCGGATAAGCATTGGTGAGCCCGGCGGCCAACCCGACTTCGTAGGAAGCCCGGCCTTCCAGCACTGTGTCGAAGGCCTGGCCTGGACCGCTGACGCCCAAAGCCTGGCGCGCAGGCGCAGGCAGTGTCTCGGGGTACTGCCCGACGATGAACTCGATGTCGCTCTTGGCCACCGGGAAATACGGTTCTCCACTAGGATCGCCGCCACCTGGTCCAGCAATATAACCGTCCAGTGTCGAGGCCACGTAGTACACGAGCTTTCGCATGCTCATCCCTTCTCCGGACATCGCCTATGCCCTCAGCATGCCACACCCTGGCCACGGGTCAAGCACATTGCCCGCTGCCGGGGCTAGGATGCGGCCCTTGGCCGCTCGTGGGCCAGTATCAGCCGAGGCTTAGCACAGTCACGCCGGAAGCGCGGAGTTCACCGTGGACTTCCGGCAGCATTTCGGGACGGACCGCAGCGGTCAATGGCGAGATCACCGTGGTGGCAAGTCCTTCGGCAGCGGCATCCAGGGCCGTGGCACGCACGCAATGATCCGCGGCGAGACCAACGATATCCACTGCGGTAATGCCACGGGCATGCAACCAGGGAGCCAAAAGCATGCCGTTCTCGTCGCCGAGAGGCGCCGAAGGATCCAGCTCGCGTGCTTCGAAGCCCGAATACGCAGCGGTGTAACGGCCCTTGGCGAAGCGGGCATCGACCGGTATTTCCCGGATCAGCGGATGCAATGCTGCGCCATCGGTGCCAGCGACGCAATGCACCGGCCACGAATCAACAAAATCGGGCGATGCGGAAAAATGGGATCCAGGATCAATGTGCCAGTCCTGCGTGGTGACAATGGCCGAATAGCTCTGGCGGCGTTCGGCCACGTCGCTGGCGATGGCCGCAGCTACGGCGTTTCCACCGGTTACGGGCAAGGCTCCGCCTTCGCAAAAGTCAGGTTGCAGATCAATGATCAACAGGGCTCGGGTCATAGCGTGCTCCTTGAGGCGGGCCGGCGATTCCACGTGAGGAAAGGCTACGGCCCGCAACTGAGATTTTCGTGTGTTTTCAGTCCTGGATCATGATCGTCGGGATCACTGGCTCGCCGCGCTGCAACTTGCGGGCTATGCCGGGCAGTTCCTGGGTGGAAGCACGGTGTCGTTCGGTGGCCTTGCGGACTCCGGCAGCACCCGTGTACGACATGTCGATCTCCCCATTGACCACCAGCGGCACCACCAGGTCGCGCTCCGGTCCTCCGGTGGTGTGCTCGGTGGTGGAGACAATCTCGGCCACGGCGCGGTCGCGGTCATTGAGCTGTCGCACCGCGTGCTTGCGCCCGCCGACGCTGGCCTTGTTGGCGGCAGCCTTGGCCACCGGGATCCAGCTGCCGGCATCATCCTGGCGGGCCACCAGCTTGTAGACCATCGAAGCGGTGGGGTGCCCGGAACCGGTGACCAGAGCGGTGCCCACGCCATAGGCATCAACCGGCGCACTGGCCAATGCGGCAATCGCATACTCATCCAGATCGGAGGTGACGGTGATCTTGGTGTTCCAGTTGCCCAGGTCATCGAGCAGTTGGCGCACCCAGCCGGCCTGCTGCACCAGGTCGCCCGAATCCAGCCGGACTCCGCCCAATTCAGGGCCTGCGACCTCAACGGCGGTGCGCACGCCGTTCTCGACATCATAGGTATCCACCAGCAAGATGGTGTCCTTGCCCAGCGACGCCACCTGGGCTTCGAAGGCAGCTCGCTCTGAATCATGCAGCAGCGTGAACGAGTGGGCTGAGGTGCCCACGGTCTTCAGCCCATAGCGCGCGCCGGCTTCCAGATTCGAGGTCGAGGTGAACCCGGCGATCATGGCAGCGCGAGCGGCGGCGACGGCCGACTCTTCATGGGTGCGGCGCGAACCCATTTCAATGCAGGGGCGGTCTCCGGCCGAAGCGATCATGCGCGAAGCCGCCGAGGCAATGGCCGAGTCATGGTTCATGACCGACAACAGGTAGGTTTCAATCACGCAGGCTTCGGCGAAGGTGGATTCCACGGTCAGCAGGGGCGAGTTGGGGAAGTAGAGCTCGCCTTCGGCGTAGCCGGAGATATTTCCGCTGAAGCGGTAGTTTTCCAGGTACTTGATGGTCTGCGCGTTCACCACCCGGTGATCGGAGAGGAAGCGGAGCTGTTCCTCGTCGAAGTGGAAGCCGGCCAGTCCTTCCAGCAGGCGGCCGGTGCCGCCGACTACGCCATAGCGTCGACCTTCAGGCAAGCGCCGCGCGAAAGCTTCAAACACGGATGGGCGGTGGGCTGCACCGGACTCGAGGGCCGCCTGAAGCATGGTCAACTCGTAGTGGTCGGTGAAGAGGCTGGTGCGCATGGGACGCTCCTGGGGATCGAAAAAAGTATCAGCGGTGGTGTTGCACGTTCTGGCAGACCGGTTTTACTGTATAACGCCTCACGCTGAAGGTGATATTTACCGTGTCCTGTGTGGCGTTCAGGATCCGCGCGTAAAATAGGGATCATGACCGCAATGCCCGATGTACTTCCCGACATGGAAACAGCCGCCACCAACGAAAAGCCCTGGCGCTTGATTGTGTGGAATGACCCGGTGAACTTGATGAGCTACGTGGCTTATGTGTTCCGTTCCTACTTCGGGTTCAGCGCAGAAAAGGCCGAACAGCTCATGATGCAGGTGCACCATGACGGTTTTTGCGCCGTGCGCAGTGGCAGCCGCGAGGCAATTGAATCGGATGTCCAGGCCATGCACGGATTCGGGCTAAATGCGACTATGACCCAGGGGGCCTGAGAGTGGCCAAGGCTTTTAAAAACGGTGCCCACGGAATTACCGGCACTCTGCACTCGGCTGAGCGCAAATTGCTCCGCGAACTTTTCGGCGATGTGATCACCATGCTCGAAGAACGTGCCGAAGTGCATCAGCTGCCCGAGGACATCGACCCCCTATACGCACTGACCGGGATGCGTCCCGAGTCGATGGATTTGCCTCCGGTCTCCGATCCGGCGCTGGCCAAGCTTCTGCCCGATGCCAGTGATGACCCGGTGGTGGCTGCAGAGCACCGGCGGCTGACCGAAGCGGACCTGATTGCGCAAAAATCCGGCCGGCTGCGCGAGGCCCAGTTCCTTCTGGAAACCGACAAGATCGTGTTGGACAAGGACAAGGCGCAGCGCTTCGCCCAGGCGCTGAACGATGTCCGGCTGGTTCTGGCCGAGCGCCTGGAGATCCGCGATGAGCAAGATGCCGCACGGGTTTCCGAGATGCTGGATGCCGCCGACGTTGAAACTCCCGAAGAGTACCTGGCCTTGGTCTACAACCTGGTTTCGTGGGTACAAGATACGTTGATGGGTGCACTGATGGATGCGGAGTCCTGATCGATGAATTCCTATTTTGCCACCGGCCAGGTTTCAGTTCCCGACTCCGATACGCCTATCGGCATTTTCGATTCCGGGGTCGGGGGATTGACCGTCGCCCGCGCGATTATCGACCAGCTGCCCGGCGAGTCGCTGATCTATGTGGGGGACACCGCTAATTCCCCCTATGGCCCGTTGCCTATTGCCCAGGTGCGGGCCAACGCCTTGGGCGTCATGGACGAATTGGTGGATGCCGGCGTGAAGCTGCTGGTGATCGCGTGCAATTCAGCTTCGGCCGCAGTGCTGCGCGATGCCCGTGAACGGTACACTGCCCGATACGGAATCCCGGTGGTGGAAGTCATCCAGCCGGCCGTGCGACGTGCGGTGGCCGGCTCCAAGAATGGCAAGATCGGGATCATCGGAACGCAAGCCACGGTGGGCTCGCGCGCCTACGAAGACGCCTTTGCCGCCGCCCCGAATTTGCAGGTGACCTCGGTGGCGTGCCCGCGATTCGTAGAGTTCGTGGAATCCGGCATTACCGCGGGAGCCGAACTTCTGCAGATCGCCCAGGAGTACCTGGCGCCGTTGCAGGAAGCGGGCGTGGATACCCTGATTCTGGGATGTACCCACTATCCGCTGCTGACCGGCGTGATTTCCTATGTCATGGGTGATGGCGTCACATTGGTTTCCAGTGCGGAAGAAACAGCGAAGGATGTTTTCCGTGCCTTGACGCGGCATTCGTTGGTGCGCGAAGACGGCATCGCGGCGCGTCATGAGTTCCTTGCCACAGGCAACGCTGATAGTTTTGGTGTACTGGCTCGCCGTTTCCTCGGACCCGAGGTGTTGCAGGTGCGCCACGTGGACCATGTGGCCGCCCACTACCCGACTGGCGCTATTGCGCGGATTACTCCGCAAATGATCGCCGCGTCGAAAGCGAGAAACGAATGAAGCTGACCATCATTGGATGCACCGGGTCGTTCCCGGGACCGGGGTCACCCGCGTCCTGCTACCTGGTGTCGGCCTTTGATGGCACGCGCGACTGGAAGATCCTCCTGGACCTGGGCTCCGGCGCGCTGGGAGTTCTGCAGCGCTACACGGATCTCAAGGACATTGATGGGATCATGATTTCCCATTTGCACCCGGACCACTGCATGGACCTTTGCGGCATGCACGTTGCGATCCGCTGGGACCCGAACGGCTGGGGCCGCGACCGGATGCTGGTGCACGGTCCCGAAGCGACCGCAGACCGAATTGAAACTGCCTATTCCTTGCCGGATGGCGACACCATGGCCAAGGATTACGACTTCCAGGTATGGCAGCCGAACAAGCCAGTGAAAATCGGTCCATTCACCATCACCCCATTTCCGGTGCGCCACCCGATCGAGGAAGCCTACGCTTTGCGTGTGGAGGCCAGCGAACCCGGCCCAGACGGTGAACTGCTGACCAGCGTACTGACCTACTCGGGCGATACCGACACCTGCGATGGCCTGGTTGAAGCGGCCAAGGACGCCGACATGTTCCTCTGCGAGGCCGCCTTTGAAGAAGGCCGCGATGACCATATCGACGGGGTGCACCTGACCGGCAAGCGTGCCGGCGAGATGGCCACGGCTGCTGGCGTTGAACGCATGCTTTTGACTCACATTCCCGTCTGGACCGATATCAACAAGGTCGTCGAGGAAGCCAAGGGAACCTATAACGGCGGCATTGCCGTGGCGGTATCCGGAGTGACCTACGGCGTCTATTCGGGCAGCCTGAAGGAAGAAAAGGACCCGGCCCTGTTCAAGGGGGAGCGCGGTACCGATTACCTCAAGACGCGTACCGGAACTTTGCCGACCATCTCTTATGAAAAGACGCGCAAGTTCCCGCTGCTCAAGCGCAAGAAGTAAGTACGCAGGACATGGTGGGAGCACCGGCCAAGGGGAAGCAATCTCTCCTGGCCGGTGCTTTTCATTTTGCCGCGGCTATTCAGCGGGCGTTGTGCTACGAACCGCGAATTGATGAGCAGGGAGCCATGACGATGGCCAACTGCCAATTCCATTCGGCGGCCCAGCCGCATACCGAGCTGGTCTGCGAGATGATCCACCAGCTGGTTTCCGGGGTACTGGACGGATGCGGGCAACGCTGCCAGCGCGCGCAGTTGCAGCCAGGCGAGGGCAGATGCTGCGTGGTGGTCGTTCCCGACTAGGGAAACTTCCGGCAGCGAGGTGCATTTCACCGTAATGCTGGAGCCATCTCGTGAAATTCTGGTCTCCAGCGTGGTTAGGATGGAACCATGACTTTACGCGCTGACGGCCGAGGAGCCGCGCAACTTCGAGACATCACCATCACCCGCGGCTGGTCCGCCCAGGCCGAAGGGTCTGCACTGATTGAATTCGGCAACACCCGGGTACTGTGCACCGCTTCCTTCACCGAAGGCGTGCCGCGCTGGCTCAAGGGCCAGGGAACCGGCTGGGTCACCGCCGAATACGCCATGCTGCCGCGTGCCACGAACACCCGCAACTCCCGCGAATCCGTCAAGGGCAAGCTGTCCGGACGCACCCACGAGATCTCGCGCCTTATCGGACGCTCGCTGCGCGCCGTGGTGGATACCAAGGCGCTGGGCGAAAACACCATCGTTCTTGACTGCGACGTGCTGCAGGCCGACGGCGGCACCCGTACCGCGGCAATCACCGGCGCCTATGTGGCATTGGCAGAAGCCATTTCCTGGGCCCGTTCGCAGGGCATCGTGAAGGAAAACGCCAAGGTGCTCACCGACTCGGTCGCTGCCATCTCCGTCGGCATCATCGACGGCACCCCGATGCTTGACCTGCCATACGAGGAAGACGTCCGCGCCGAGACCGATATGAACGTCGTGGTCACCGGTTCCGGCGACTTCGTCGAAGTACAGGGCACCGCCGAAGGCGTTCCATTCAAGCGCTCCGAACTGGATTCGCTGCTTGACCTTGCCCTGGGCGGAACCAACGAGCTGGCACAGATCCAGCACGACACCTTGAAAAACAGCAAATGAGCCAGCCCGTTCTAGTTCTCGCTTCGCATAACCAGGGCAAGCTGCGTGAACTTCGCGAATTGCTGCGCGGACAGGTGCCAGGCCTGGATGTCGATACCCAGGTCATTGACGCCGCCACCGCGGGGGCCACGGATCCGGTCGAAGACCAGGTGACTTTCCAGGGCAACGCGCTGAAAAAGGCCCGTGAAATTGCCGCATCGACGGGACTGGTTGCGCTCGCCGACGACTCGGGCCTGAGCGTCGACGTGCTCGGTGGCGCCCCGGGTATTTTCTCGGCTCGCTGGTCCGGGGTCCACGGAAATGACGAGGCAAATATCGACTTGCTGCTCGCGCAGCTTGGCGATATCGCCGCTGAACATCGCGGAGCGCAGTTCGTCTGTGCCGCCGCTTTGGCGACTCCTCAAGGCGGCGAGCACGTTGAGCTGGGCCAGGTCGAGGGCCTGCTGCGTACCGAACGTGCCGGCGAGCATGGCTTCGGATACGACCCCATCTTTGAACCGGCCGGGGCGGGCAAGTCGATGGCAGAGCACACGCCGGAAGAGAAGAACGCGATCTCGCATCGCGCTCGGGCCTTCGCTGCCTTGCTGCCTGCGATCGTCGAGGCCGTGAGCAAGGCCTTGGAGAACAACTGATTTTCACCGCATAACGCCAGCTGGCACCTCCCTTCGTGGAAAGTGCCAGCTGGCGTTTGCCATCCCCGGCTACGGCGCCGATCTGACCGGTTTCAGGAACTGGAAGTCGTTGAAGCACCAGGTGAGGCTTCATCTTCTTCGGTCTTGGGAGCGGTAGACGGCTGTTGGGTACCCGGGCTCGATGATTGTGTCGAATCCGAGGTGAAATGCGAACGGATGGTGTCCGCTTCGCTGTTCACCGTTTCTGCATCAATCAGGTCGCTGGCCTCGTTATTCAACAGCGTGGTCCACTTGTCGAGGATTTCCTCGGCGGTGCCGGATTCATAGAGCTTGTCGGTAAGTTCAGTCTTGGCAGCTTCATACTGTGCCTTGAAATCTTCGTCCGCCAGGAATCGGGTTACCAGCGGGTTGGATTTTCCTCCCATCGACTTGCCGCCGTTTTGGCCATCTGCCGGCATGTCCTTGGCAGTATCAGCCGTGCCATCAGCTGTTTTGGTGTCGTCCGTTGAATTCTGCTCTGGGGGAGCCATGGCCCCATCTGGCGCGCCACCCTGGCCATTCATTTCAGGCCGTTGGCCTCCGCCGCCGAATGACAGGCCCTCTGGCATCTCGCCATTGGCAAGATCTTCCAGGACGTCGATCAGTTGTGTGCCGTCTTCCAACGTCATCTGTTCGAGGAGCTCAATTCCGTCCGGAACCGTTCCTGCCTCTATTCGCTTTTTGGCATCGGCGAGCTTCATCCCGTCCGGCAACATGCTGGTGAGCAATGAATCGGCATCCATCTTGCCGGGCCCACCGCCATTGCCTCCACCCATGGGCCCACCGCCATTGCCTCCACCCATGGGACCGCCGCCGCCCATCCCGCCGGGACCAGAGCCGAAGGAAAGGTTTTGATCCCACGCAACGACCGTCATCTTCTTCGAGGCTGCATCGTATCTCAGGAAGGAGTTATTGCCCGGTCCGTCAATGTCGTCGGTGTTTGACACCAGGTCCTGCATGGCTAAATACGTAGCGAACTGGTCAGTGTCGAGGTAGTCCGATAGCTTGCTGGAGAAATCTTCATCCGATGAGTTGTTCACGAAATCCAGGAACGTGGCCACCGGCGCGAGATCGTCTGCACCGGATTCCACTTCGAAGGCAGATTCATAGTCGCTAGCTGCGTCTCCACGGTAGGAGTAGTCGCCATCGGCGTCGGCTTTGTAGGTGATGCCCTCGCCGTCAAAAGTCTCTTCGCTGTAGAGCTCGTCGGATGGATTGTCTATGACCAAGCGCAGTTCGGCATCCGTACCGTTCAGCGAGAATCGAGTCGCCGCCGCATGCTCGGTGGCAAGGCCCGCTTCGCCAAGCAGGTCAAGGGCCACCGCCTCATTCAGCGAGGATTCACTGGAATTGGTTCTGATAACAAATTCCGTTCGGCCCGAATAGCTCTGGTTCGCCTCGAACTTATCCAGCCGCAGAATCCACGGCAGCGATGCGGGATCCGATGATTCATCCGCACCGCGAAGAGTGGAGTTCCCCTTCAGCTTCAGGCCCACATTTTTGAATGTTGTCCCGTCGATGGTGACTTCAGCGGAAATCCAATCCTTTGTTCCGTCAGCCGCGTAGGCCTTCAGCGCGGCGGTGATGTCGTCGGGTTCAGCGTTCACGCTGATCTCATGCACGGAATCTGCGTTGAAGAATGCAGCTGTTTCGGTGCTGATATCGGTGTTCACGACACTCTGCGCCGACGCTGCATTGGTGCAACTTGCAAGGGCAAGGGCGGCAATGGACAATGACGCGACGGCAGTCATGGCCCGTGGGGCCCTGAATCCGAACTGGCGCGGGGGCTGGGCCCGGTGACGAGGTGTGTTAGTCATGATGCTCCTAAGGATGCAAGGAAACTGCGGTGGATAGTTTGTGCTTGGTTGTCTTATGCCAGCGGTTGGCTGGCAGATGCTGATGGATCAAGCTCATTCCGGTGGCAAATTTTGAGATCCGTGATGGTCGAACCTGGTGGCTCCAGAGAAATTTGTCGGCTGGGCCGGCGTTCAGGGCCGATTTAGTTTCCACGATGATTTCGTTGCATTCGAGGCGGAACCCGGTCTGTGGATCCGTCCAGATCAGGTTGTTGTCCACGGTGACGCGGCTGTTCGATTGAGGCAGGTACAAGGTGGTGCGGGAGTAGGAGGAATCAATGACCGGGGTGAGCTCAGCTGGTGCGATGGGGCAGGTTCCCAGCTCGTGCTCCAGGGTCTCGTGGATGTATTCCAGCGATTCTCTGCCCAGCGCACTACGGGCTGCAAAGGGGTGTTCGATTCGTTCCTTCACCGTCTGTTCGCGGGCGCCTTCGGTTTTCACCTCCAAGTAGCACTGTTCGGTATCCAGGTAGCTTCGGGTGCGAATCTTGAAGCGGCGCCGGCGCGGATGCGCTGCCAGGTGAAAGCTGGCCAGATCAGAGGTATCGAAGTAGACCGAGGTGTAAGCCGATGCACGGCGCCCTTCGATGGACAGGACCAGTGCTTGCTGCGCCAAGAGCGGGAGGAGCTCGTGGGCCTGCTGCTGGGTCAGGATGTATTTTCGGTCTGTGCGGGTCTGGAGCGCGGCGGCCTCATTGAGTTCATGGAGGCTTATGGTTTCCAGCTGGTCGGTGAAATTCATCGTGTCTGCTCCGTAATGACTTCGTGGTTCTCGACGGTGCGTGATGACGGTTGTTCAACGAGGCCGATTCGTGGGGCTGAGAACCGAACCTTGACGATTGTTTTGTCGTTGACAAGGTCCAACTGCTGGACCACAGCCTGGTGGATCGTGGCGCCATTGAGGAGCAAGCCGAGGCGGGAATGGAGCTCGTCATCGTTGGCGATGGCCCGGTCCAGGATGACTTCCTGATGGCGGTAAGTAGGCAGGACCTTTGAGTGGTCGGCTACGAGCATCGCGATCAGGATGAGGCCGACCAGCGCCAGTGGCAGCCAGATGGGCGTTGGACCCATGCCGGTGATCAGGCCGATGGCCAAGGCCGAGAAGTAGTAGGCAATTTCATGCTGTTCCAGTTCGGTCGAGCGCAGCCGGATGATGGAAAGAACTCCGAAAAGCCCCATGCCCAATCCGGCGCTGACGGTGCTTCCGGCCAAGGCGGTCGCCACGGCGAACACTCCTATGTTGATTCCGATGTAGGACACAGCCAAGTCCCGGCGTCGATGGCGGCGAAGGTAGAGGCCAAAAGTGAGGATCAGAATGGCTGCGACGTCGGCGGCCGCAAAGAGCAAGATGGTCATGGAGTTCCTTGTAGTTCTTCGAAAAGGGGGCTGTCATAAGTTTTGAATTGATTGCTGTGCGGTTCGTAGGGCAACGTCATGAATCAGCTAAGGGGCAGGTCAAACGCCACTCCTTGACAGGAAAAGCCTTGCTTTCTGGGTCTATAAAAGCGCGGAATAGCGCGAATTTTCGACGTGATTTGGGATTTTGTATGCACCAATTATGAAAATGCACAGAAAGGCTAAGCATCAGGTCTTGCGCTCCAGCGGACAAGGTTCTATGGTTAGTTACATGAGTAACTAACCCACTAACCAACGGCGTGGGTGGGGCATGGAGAGGGGCCGGCGTGATCGATGATTCAAAACCGATTTTCATGCAGATCGCAGAGCTGATTGAGAACGACATCATTTCTGGTGTCCTCCCCGAAGAAGCGCAGGTTCCGTCCACCAACGAATTCGCGGCTTTTTACCGGATCAATCCAGCCACCGCAGCCAAGGGCATTAATCGACTGGTAGAAGACGGGCTGCTTTACAAGAAGCGGGGGATCGGCATGTTTGTCACCCAGGGAGCGCCACAGCGGCTGCGTGAAAAGCGTCGCGAAAAATTCCAGCAGCAATTCATTGCTCCACTCACCGCCGAGGCTTCCAAGCTCGGCATCGGAGTCGACGAACTGGTCGCCATGATCAAAAATGGTTCGAAAACCTAAGGCTTCATCACTAGTCAGGGAGGAACGGCATGACTCGATCAACAGCAATCGCCACCAGCGAGCTGACCAAAACCTACAAGGATGTCAGGGCGTTGGATAACGTCAGCCTGGATCTGGAGCCCAACCGGATTTACGGGCTGCTCGGACGCAACGGTGCCGGCAAGACCACACTCATGTCCATCCTGACCGGCCAGAACTATCCGGACTACGGCACCGCGCGGATCTTCGGTCATGAACCCTTCGAGCACGATCCAACGCTCACGAGGATTTGCTTCATCCGCGAATCCCAAAAGTACCCCGAAGATTTCAAAGTCCATCAGGCCTTCAAGGCTGCGGCACTGTTTTTCGAGAACTGGGACGAGCAATTGGCGCAGGACCTGGTTCGCGACTTCGATTTGCCGACCAAACGGAAGATCAAGAAGCTCTCACGGGGCCAGCTTTCGGCAGTGGGTGTCATCATCGGCATGGCTTCCCGTGCGGAAATCACATTTTTCGACGAACCATACCTCGGACTGGACGCCGTGGCCCGGCAAGTCTTCTATGATCGCCTCGTTGAGGACTTCGCCGAGTATCCACGTACCATCGTGCTCTCCAGCCACCTGATTGACGAGGTCGCGAATCTGCTTGAACACGTCATCGTAATCGACAAAGGCCGGATCATCATCGACTCGGATGCCGAAGCCCTGCGGGGGGCGGCTGTGACCGTGACCGGTGACGCAGCTAAAGTCCAAGAATTCATCGGCACAGCCAAGGTGCTGCATCGTGATGCGCTCGGCGCACTGTCCAGCGTCACCATCGAGCACCAGCTGGATGCAGGCCGCCGCGAACAGGCGAAACTCATGGGATTGGACCTGAGCCCGGTCTCGCTACAGCAATTCGTTGTCCGCAGTGCCTTGAGCGAAGCAACTCCAGCGATGGACGAAAAGACGGAGTCCCGATCATGAACCGCATCATCAAGGTTGCCCGAATGCAGCTGATTAATAAGGCCACCTTCATCGGTATTCCGCTGCTGATTCTGGTCAGCGCTTTCCTTTTCACCTTGGCCATCTGGTGGCTGGTCCGCCGCAACGGCGGTGACGGCGTGATGTACGGCGGCGGCGCCCAGGCGCCGATGTGGTACTTCCTCGCACTTGGGATCCAGGCGTTGACGATGACCTTCCCCTTCTCTCTGGGGATGAGTATTTCGCGACGGACTTTCTACCTTGGCACCATCGCGTTGTTCTCCACGTGCGCCTTGGCGCTCTCGATTTTCTACTACCTCATGGGACTCGTGGAAACGGCCACTGGAGGCTGGGGACTTGATGGTAGATTCTTCGCCTTGCAGTGGATCGCCGACAATCACTGGTTCGTCCAGATCATGTTCTACTTCGTGCTCATGGTTTTGCTGTTCATGATTGGCTTCCTGATTGCGACGATCTACATGCGTTGGCGGCAGGTGGGCATGGTCTTCTTCTTCACTATGCTCGGAGTGCTGGTATTGGGAATCATCGCGTTCTTCACCTTTTCCAGTTCCTGGACTCAATTCTGGAGTTGGGCACTGACCTGGACCGCAGCGGGAGTAACCCTCTGGGGAGGCCTGCTGGCCGTACTGCTGGCGGCAGGATCCTACGTCACGCTACGCAAAGCCACGGCATAAGACGGCTCGAATTCCAATAATCGCTGCTTGGCTTCCGTTCCTTCAAGACGGGCGCCGGGCAGCGTTCTTGCACTCCATGGAACCCAGTGGCCAAGAAGGCAAATTGCTATTCTATTTACAGCCAAGGGCGAAAGCCCGCCCGCCAGTCTTCTTTTCTGAACCAAGACACTAGGAGAGCTTGTATGAGCGCCAAAGCCACCGGAACCCGGAGTGCCGACGGGGCCTTGGAATTGCGACGAGTCTTTTCCCTGGCACCCAACGAATTATGGAAATACCTGGTTGACTCGGAGCGGCTAGGCTTGTGGTTCGGGACATGGAGCGGAGATCCAAGAACGGGTGCCGTTGACCTGGTGTTGCTGGCCGAAGAGGGAGCACCTCGCGAGAGGGTGGAAATCCTTGAATGCGACAGCATGGCCTTGGCACTCAAGGTGCGCACTGGAGAAGGAAGCCAAACCTGGCAGCTGGAACTATTTGTCGAAACCTCGGCCGATGGCAGCGAACTTGTTTTCCAAATGCCGGGACTCGACCTGGCGATGGCCGGTTCCGTGGGACCAGGATGGGAGTTCTATCTCGATCGGCTGGTCATGGCGGCCGCAGGAGGCGACCCCGCAGATGTTGTTTTCGAACCCGATTATTATCCGGCACTGAGCGGCTACTACGACCAACTCTTTCGCTCATGATCCGGCAGTATTTGCCGCTCGGTCCGATAGGGTTCTTTATTATGTGATATGCCCTGCTTGCTGCGCACCGCCTTGGCTGCATTTCCATAGATTTTGCAGGTCAAGGGTGGAGACTTGGCTTCAAACCGGCGAGTGAGCGACCGCGGCGCGCATCGCTTGAGCGGGCACAGATGCCAAGACCACGGCATAAGGGAGTAAGCTGTTGGGCGTGGCATTGGACTTCACAGCAGTAGATTTTGAGACAGCAAACGGTTTTATCGGCTCCGCCTGTTCGGTGGGCCTGGTCAAAGTACGTTCCGGAAAAATAGTTGAAACCGAGCAGTGGCTCATGAAGCCGCCGGCGGGTTTTGACCACTTCGACCCCCGCAATGTGTCGATCCACCACATCACCCCGGACATGGTCATCGACTCGCCACGAGTCACGCAGAAGCTTCCGGAGTTGCTGGACTTCATCGGCTCGGACGTGCTGGTGGCCCACAATTCCTCTTTTGACTCCGGAGTGATTCGTGCCGCCTCGGAGGCCAGCGAAATCCCGGTTCCGGAGATTGCTCACCTGTGCACCGTGAAGCTCTCCCGCAAAGCCTATGACCTGCCCAGCTACTCCCTGCCTTTTGTCGCCGAGGAAGCCGGGCATCCCATCGAGAATCACCACGAAGCGCTCGCCGACTCCACCGCTTGCGCTTGGGCCATGATCGATATGGCTGAACGCAGCGGTTTAGAATCCCTGCTGGAAACGGCAGACTACTATGGCGTGCGCCTGGGGCTCACCTCAGCATGGCAACCGGGTGACGAATACTCGCGTGCTACCCGCGACGCCCAGGGATGGCTCGCTTCCGGACACCCTCTGCCGCCACAGGACGTGTTCAATAACTGGCCTCAAGAAGGGCCAAATCCGTCGCCAAATCTTCAGGCGGATCCGGGGCATCCGCTCTATGGTCAGATCTTGGTCTTCACCGGCAATTTGGCCCTGCCGCGTCCGCAAGCCAAGGAACTTGCCGCCGAACACGGCGCGCAGACCGCATCGCGGGTTACCCGCGCAACCACCGCTCTGGTTGTCGGCGACGGGTTTGTCCCGCAGGACCTGGCCAACGGCCGGTTGACCAACAAGGCCAAGCACGTTTTGCGCCTGCGCGAAAAGGGCCAGAAGGTCACGATCATTTCCGAAGGCGAATTCTTGCAAATGGTTGGCGGCTTCGGGCTGACCGCCTAGCCCCAGCAGGAAAACGGCGATGGCCGGCTCATCAGAGCCGGCCATCGCCGTGATTCGAAAAGTCCTGCCTAGACGAGCAGGGCCATCCAGCGATCATGCAATTCCGAGATAATGTCATCCAACGCGCTGGCTGGACGTTCGCCAACAGCTTCGGTGCCATAGACGGCCGCCAGCAGGGCCACCGCGTAGGCATCAACTTCAGGGTCCCGATCCACCGGAACCGAAACGACTGACTCAGGAGCAGCCGAGACGTCGGACTCGGCCGGTTCTGCCTCGGTGTTCTCGCCAAAGTACGCGTTGTAGGCATCTTCTGGCGACAGCGAAATGTTTTCGCGGATTTTGGCCACCACGGCACGCAAGGCTTCGGCCGATGGACCTTCAAGCTCAACCAGCAGGCCGTCCCACTCGCTGGCCGACTCCTCGGAGCGTTCCATGGCCGAACGAACGATCCTCGCTGCGGCTACAGCAGTTTTGGCTGCCTGGGCGTCGTGGGTCAGGAAGGCGGCCGAACGAGCAAGGGTTTCTGTGGTGCCCAGCGGCACACGGGCCAACAGCGCGGTAATCGCAGCGCGTGGCAAGACCCCAGTGGAGTCGGCATCGGCCCCTGTCGGGCGGCCTGGATATCCCATATCGGCGCTGTTCAATCCGGAGATATTCTGCGGATCGCCGTCAGCGATTTTCCCGAAGATTTCAACCTTGGGAAATTCCTTATCGATCCAGCGGCCCAGGGGTTCGGGCGCACCGGCAGGGAAAGTCCCGGTGAGTTTCTTGTAGCCGCGCAGCGCGGCAAGCCACATGCAGGCTGCCTCGTCGCTGGCAACGCCATCACGAGCCCACTCCAACGCTTCCAGCAAGCCATCGGCCAGGTAGAGAGGGAGGATTTCGGTGGCGCCGGGGTCGATGTCGTCACGGGCGTGGGTTGCGCCGTCGGCTAAGCCGAGGAGGATCGCAAACACCTTGTCTGAGTAGTTCTCTGGCAGGAGTGCAGATTCACCGGTTTCATTCACAGCTCCATTCTAATGTCCAAGTTGTCCCCGACATTGCATATGGTTGGAAATATGCGATTGCTACACACCTCCGATTGGCATTTGGGCCGGACCTTCCACGGTGCGTCCCTGATTGACGCGCAGCGCAGGATCCTTCAGGAAATCATCGATGTCACGGCCAAGCAGCAGGTTGAGGTGGTGCTGATCTCCGGTGATATCTACGACCGCGCCCTGCCCCACGTTGATGCCGTCCAACTGTGCAACTGGGCGTTGTCCGAATTGCGGGGAACCGGTGCCACCGTAGTCATCACAAGCGGCAACCATGACTCGGCCTCCCGATTGGGCTTTGGCGCTGGGCTTTTGGATAGTGCCGGGGTGCACATCATCGCGGATCTTGACCGCATGCTCGCTCCGGTGGTGTGCGATGCAGGGGATCACCAAGTGGCCATCTACGGCATTCCGTACCTGGAACCGCGCATGGTGATGGAGCGCCTGGGAGCCGCCAAAGCCAGCCACGAATCGGTGGTGCAGGCAGCAATCGGCGAAATCGACGGGCACCTCGCGACGCTGCAGAATGGTCAGAAGCCCATTGTTTCCGTTGCCATGGCGCACCTATTCGCGGCCGGCGGCATTGGCAGCGACTCCGAGCGCGAACTGAGCACCGGAAACTTGGATGTGGTTCCGGTCGAGCTGTTTGAGCACTTTGGCTATACCGCCTTGGGCCACTTGCATGGTCGCCAAAAAGTACGGGACCACGTGCGCTATTCAGGTTCGCCGTTGGCCTATTCCTTCTCCGAAGTGAACCAGACCAAGGGCATGTGGCTGATTGATACCTCTGCGCAAGGCATCGGCGCAGTCCAGGAAATCTTGCTTTCGGTTCCGAAGAAGTTGGCGATTCTCAAAGGCCGGCTGGCTGATCTGCTCAACGACCCGGAACTGGAATATGCCACCGAAGCCTGGTGCCAGATCACGCTCACCGATCCCGAGCGCCCGGCCGAGGCAATGAACGCCCTGCGCACACGCTTCCCCGACACCGTGGTGCTGAATTTCGCTCCCGAAGGCGGCGAAAAGGCATCCCAGCCCTCCAGCTATGCCCAGCGGATGGCCAAGGCGACCAGCACCGAAGAGGTGGTGGGCGACTTCCTGGAACACGTGCGTGAACGAGCGGCTGATGAAGCCGAACGCGAAGTCGTCACAGCCGTTATCCGAGCCACCCGGGAAGCGCAGGTCAGCCATTGAGAATTCATCAACTCCGGATCCAGGCTTTTGGCCCCTTTGCCGGAAGCGAGCACATCGACTTTGACGAGCTCGCCGAGGGTGGCCTCTTTCTCCTGGACGGGCCCACCGGCGCAGGAAAATCCAGCATCCTCGATGCGATTTGCTATGCCCTGTACGGCACGTTGCCCGGTAGCCGCACAGGCAGCCGGCAAATTCGATCCGATCATGCACCTGCCGACCTGGCTCCAGAAGTGCTCTGCGAGCTGACCATTGGCGATCGCCGCTTTGAAGTGACCCGCTCGCCTGCGTGGATGCGCCCGTCAAAGCGGGGCAAGAACAAAACCACCGAGCAAAAGGCTTTCAGCTTGCTGCGGGAGTTCACCCCTGATGGGTGGAAGGAACTCTCGACCCGCAACGACGAAGTTGGACATGTGCTGGGCAGTCTCTTGGGGCTTGATCGTGAACAGTTCACCAAAGTGGTCATGCTGCCTCAAGGCGGGTTTGCGGATTTCCTGAGGGCCAAGGCCAAAGACCGCGAGGATCTTCTGGCCAATCTTTTCGATACGAGTGACTACGCGCGAATTGAAGAAGAATTTTCCTTGCGTCTTTCCGAAGCACGCAAGAAAACTGAGAGCCTCGAAGCCCGTCTGAGCGCATCTGAAGAGGCCATTCACACCGAAGCGCGAACCTTCCTGGCCGGCCGCGAGCCTTTGAGCGAACCAGCAGAGCAAGATGAAGCGGTCCTGGCTTCTCCCGACGATTATTTTGCGGACTATCGTACCCGCATTGGCCAGATCCACCGGCTGGCCGAAGCTGAAGCCCAGAAGCTGCGGACGCAGAGAACACGCACAGGCGATCATGCGCGTGCGCTGGAAGAACGCCGTCGCGTATTCGCCCGGCTTGGTGAACTGCAAACGCTGCAGAGCCGCTTTGGACAGGGCCATGGCGCAGCGCTGAGTGCCAGCAGCAAGCTGGAGAAAGACGCCCAGGCCGCGGCGGTACGCGCCTATCTTGCGCAGGCCAACAGTGCTCGGGCCCCCTTGCAGCAATCCACATTCGCATGGGATCAACAGCAGCTGTGGCTAAGCCAGGCCGTCGGCATGGCCTGTGACCCTGATGCATCGGGCTTGGACAGGCTGCGCCAGGAAAGCACGGATGTTGCCGAGGAATTGGCCATTGCGAAGTCTGCACTGGCAGAAGAGAAGCGTCGCGTCGGCCTTGCCAAGGATGTGTCCAAGGCAGAACAGAACACGGCAACGCACGAGAAGACTCGGGACCAGGCAGAGGCCGAGGTCGCACAATTGAAAATTGAACGCGAAAAATTGGAGAGCGAAGACCTGGACCAGGCCGGGGCTGGTGAAAACCTGCAGCGAGCCAAGGAACGCCAGCAACTGGCTGAAACGCAAATTGCCCATGCGCTGACCCGTGATGACCTGGAAATGAAAGTCCTTGCGGCCCGCGAGCGTTCAATTGCACAAGAGCTGAAGATTGTCGACGCTGAAAAAAGCTTGTTGGCTCTGCGCACCGAGCAGCTAGGCCAAAGCGCGTTGCGCCTGGCAGCTGCGCTGGAGGAGGGGCAGCCTTGCCTGGTGTGCGGTTCAGCGGAGCATCCTGCCCCGGCGCAAGCAGATGCTGATGCCGCTTTGATCGACGACAAGCAGATCCAGATCTCCGAGGAGCTGGTGGCCTCTGCCCGTGCTGAAGGACAAAAGGCCGCCCAGGCGCGGGACACGCTGGCGGCCAAACTGGAAACGGCGCAGGTCTCCGCGGGCGAACAAAGCGTCGCTCAATTGCGCGAGGAACTGGGCGCGGCGCAAAGCCAACTGGAACTGGCACGCAAGGAGCAAGCCGAGATCTCTGCCCGCGTGGCAAAGCTAGACCAGCTTCGTGCGCGGATCGAGCAGCGTACGGCTCGCGCAGCCCAAGCCACCCTCGAACATTCCACAGCGCGGCAAAACGCCCAGTCATTGGCTGCCCAGCTGGAACAGCTTGACGCGAAGCTGGAAGAGCTGCGTGCTGGCAAGGAAAGCCTGTCCGACCAGGTCCTCGGGCTTCAGAGGAAATCCGAGGGGCTGGCCGCTTCCGTGCAGGCCTTGCGCCAGTTGCTCGAAGCCCGGAAAGCGTTGATCGAGGCCGAATCCGCGTGGGATAGGGAACGGAGGGAAGCCGGCTTTGAAACCATTGGCGAGTTCGATGCCGCTGTGCTGGAGGCCGTAGAACGCGAGAGGCTGAAGCAGCTGCACCGGGCGGATGCAGATCTTGCCAGCGCCATTGCAACCCTCGAAAAATCCGAAGACTGCCGTGCGGCTCGGGAACTGGAAGCCAAGGGCGTCCAGGCTCCGAACGATGATGAAATTCTCCAATCGCGTGCCCTGGCCGCGGCTGCAGAGGAACAGTATGAAGCGGCCCGCGAACAGGTGGTTCTGGCGGCAACCTGCTTGGAACGCCACGAGGAATCGGTTGGACAGCTGCAGCGCCTTCGGGCAGATGCGGGTCCGGTGATCGAAGCCTACCGGCGCTTGCGCGGGCTGGCTGAAGTGATCCGTGGCGGGGGAGAGAACCTCTACAAGATGACGCTCAGCACCTATGTTTTGGCTGCCCGGCTGGAGGAAGTAGCCATTGCCGCCACCGAGCGCCTGGATGCGATGTCCGGTGGCCGCTATTCGCTGCATCATGATGATTCCAAGCAAGGGAATTCAAAGTCCGGATTGGGTCTGCGGGTTTTGGACTCGTGGACCGGAAAGTACCGGGAAACCCAAACGCTGTCCGGCGGCGAGACGTTCATGGCATCTTTGGCTTTGGCTCTGGGCTTGGCAGATGTGATTTCCCATCACTCGGGCGCGGTGGACATGCAAACCCTCTTTGTTGATGAGGGCTTTGGATCCCTGGATGCCGAGACCCTGGAAGAGGTGATGCAAGCGCTGGAGAACTTGCGAGCGGGCGGACGAACGATCGGCCTGGTATCCCACGTTGCCGAGATGAAGCAACGCATCTCCAACCGGGTGTCCGTGCTCAAGACCCAGCACGGCTCGACCATCCAGCGCGATAGCCTGCTGGGCACTGGCCAATAGGATTGGACTTGCCGCTTGCTGGTGGCTATCTTGAAGGTAGTGCCATCAGGCATGTCTGGGAATTTGTGCGTCGGGGGGTGTGGGACGGCGCACGCTTCGTTATGGAGTTTTGTTGACTCAGTATGCGTTGTCGAAAGAAAAACGCGAGGATTCGGCGATGAAATCCGGTTACTCTGCGCTTGTTCCCTTGGTCGGAGCCCCGTTCCTGCCACTGACATTCCTGGCCCGCTTGCCTTTGGCGATGCTGACCATCGGGTCGATGACCTTGGTCACCGCCACCACCGGATCTTACGCCTTGGGCGGACTTGCTGCGGCCATGGTTGGCCTTGGTTCTGCGGTAGGCGGACCCAGCATTGGCTATCTTGCCGACCGCTTCGGGCAGCGCCCCGTCCTGGTCACCGTCGCCTTGATCCACAGCATCTTGCTGGTTTTGCTGACCCTTTTGGGAAATAGCGGCCCGGACTTATCGGTGCCCCTGCTGGTCGCCATGTGCCTGGTCACCGGTGCTACCGGACCCCAGGTCGGTCCGATGTCGCGCGTGCGCTGGATTGCCATGACCCGCCAGCAGAAGAAGAATCCGAAGGTCTTGTCGGCTGCCTTGAGCCTGGAATCCATGTTTGATGAATTGGGATTCGTTTTTGGGCCAGTGGCGGTGGGCCTGCTGGCTTCGCTGGTGAACCCGGTGCTGCCGTTGTATCTGGCGGCAATCATGACCTTGGTATTGGTCCCGATTTTTGCCACCCACTCCACCGGTCGCGCGGTCAAGCCGGCCGCGGCCACCGCGACCACCGAGAAGGTGCGGATCTCCGGTGCCCAAGTGGCTTCGATCAGCGCACTGGTATTGGGCATGATCGCACTGGGTACGGTCTTTGGCTCATCGGCCGCTGGAACTTTGGCCTTCGCCGGAGACCAGGGAAATTCGAATGAGGGCGGCCTGCTCTACGGCGCCATGGGCTTGTCCAGCGCCATCGCGGCCATCTCGGTAGCTGCATGGCCACAGTACTTCCGGCAGATCAACCGCTGGATTCTCTGCGGCGCGCTATTGACAATCTTGAGCTTCGGGCTCCACATGGCTGCTACGACGCCATGGATGATCGTGGCGCTGTTTATTGCAGGTTTTGCCGTGGGACCCGTAATCGTCACCGTTATGACCTTGGGTGGAGAAGTCGCGCCGGCTTCCCGCCTGTCCACGGTGATGACGATGCTTTCGGCCGGCATCGTCGTCGGCACGGCAATCGGCAATGGCTTGGCCGGAGTCTTTGCCGAGTCGTTGGGCTACTTGGGGGCGTTTTGGGTATCCACCGGTGGCGCGGCAGTCATCTTCCTCGCGGCGCTGGCGATGAAGGTGATCGTCGCTAAGTCGCCGACGCTCTCCAGGGTTCGCTAAGGCACCTTTAGGCAGATAAGGGAAACCCGCAGCGGATCCAACTCGGATCCGCTGCGGGTTTCATGTTTATACGAGGGGTCGCAGCTAGTGGGCCAGCTTCTGGCTGATCCGTCCAGCTGACAGCTTCAGCGCTTCGATCACCGGCTGGTATGAGTCCACGGTGCTTGTCGCGAAGACGACGGCGAGGGCTGCAGGAGCTTGCCCGGGCTGTTCGATGGGCACGGCCAGCGAGGTGACGCCTTGGATGACTTCGTTTTCGCTCATGGCATAGCCGTCGAGCCGTGCTTGCGCTGCGGCATCGCGATAGGCAACGGAGGTGTCCATCGCTTCCCAGGCTTCCTTGCTGTAGCTCGATTGGATAGCGATGCCCGCGGCGCCCACGTCCATGCCGTGAACCGAACCAGGGCGATGGACGATGGCGCGCTGCGAGTTCAGTGGCGACACGGACTGCAATGTCGTGCACAGGTCGTATTCCCACACAGCGACGAATGCCGTCATTGAGAGTTGATTGGCCAGCGTGGTGAGTTCCGCGGTCGCTGTAGCCTGCAAGTCATGCTGAACGGAGCGGGCAAGTGCTGCTAGGCCTGACGCTGGGCGAATGTGGCCTGCCGCGTCGCGGTTGAGCAGGTGGTGTTGTTCGAGCGTGCGGATGATTCGATACGCAATTGAACGATGGACCTCAAGCTTCTCGGCAATTTCTGCAATCGACAGGTGTACCGGGGAGTCGGCGACCATTTCGAGGACGCGGATTCCGCGGGAAAGGGTCTGGGAAGTAGGCATGGAACTTCAATCTGGCGCGTGGCATTTGAGTAATGCTCGTCAGCGCCCTCGCGGTGAGCCTTGCGACTGCTGAATAGTTGCTTTAACCGCAATTTTAGTCGTTCTCTATTAGAACACCGAATTCTCTTCAGACGCGGGCGGCGGATCCTGGCTTCTAGCTTTGCCCTCCAGTCGCCGGTGTTGTGATCTTGTTCACTCTCAGATTATGATAGTGAGAACAATATACCGTCCGAACGGTCGGTAAAGTAACGGGCAAAGGGCAACTCATGTCATCTACAGTCACTCGCACCCAGGAAGAGCGCCGGGTACTCGCCGGAACTCTCGTGGGAACCACCATTGAGTGGTATGACTTCTTCATCTTCGCGCAGCTCACGGCCACCTTGCTGGCACCGCTGTTCCTCGCGCCGCTGGGGGAGTCGAATCCCGGACTAGCTCAGATCCTCTCCTTCGCGATGATCGGCATTTCCTTCTTCTTCCGTCCCCTGGGCGCTATTGTGGCCGGCCATCTCGGCGACCGGTATGGACGCAAGAAGATCCTGGTCCTGACCCTGATCTTGATGGGTGCCGCCACGGCGCTCATCGGCGTTCTTCCCACCTACGCTTCGATCGGTATTGCTGCACCTATCCTGCTGGTGCTGCTTCGCGTCATCCAGGGCTTCTCGGCCGGCGGCGAATGGGGCGGCGCGGCATTGATGGCAGTGGAGCACGCACCAAAGAGCCGTCGTGGCTACTTTGGCGCCTACCCGCAGATCGGTGTGCCGATCGGCATGATCCTGGCTACGGGACTGCTCTACATTCTTCGTGTGGCCATGTCTCCAGAAGCTTTTGCCGCCTGGGGCTGGCGCATTCCGTTCTTGCTTTCGATTTTGCTGATCCTCGTGGGCTACATGATCCGTCGCGCAGTAGAGGAATCGCCGGTCTTCAAGCAGCTGGCCTTGCGCAAGGCCGCAGAGCACACCCCGCTGCGCGAACTGATGGCCAAGCACTCAAAGCAGGTATTGCAGGCGGCGCTGATCTTCATTTCCAACAATGCTGCCGGCTACTTGGTGATTGCGTTCTTCATTTCCTACACCACCGCAGTCCTGAAGATGCCGGTGGCACCTGTGCTGTTGGCGACCACCATCGGTTCGGTAGGCTGGCTGATCTTCACCCTCGTCGGTGGATGGCTTTCGGATCTGATTGGACGCCGTACAACCTTTGTTATCGGCTACGCGATTGTCTTCGTATGGATGATCCCGATGTTCATGCTGGTGGATACCGGGAATATCGTTCTATACGCGGTGGCGATCTTCGTGCTGACCGTGGGCCTGGGATTGTCTTACGGTCCGCAGTCGGCCATGTACGCAGAGATGTTCCCGGCCCACGTGCGCTACTCCGGCATTTCGATCGGCTATGCCATTGGCGCCATTCTCGGCGGCGCCTTCGCTGCGACGGTGGCGCAGATTCTGCTGGAATCCACTGGAGCATCGATCTCGATCGCCATCTACATCATGGTGCTGACGATTATTTCGGTGGCCGCGGTGTTGTGGGCCGGAGAGACCCGAGGACGGAATCTGCACGTTGAAGAGGTCGAAGGAAGCTCCGAAGACCTGAGGGCTTCCCACTAAAAAGCAATCCAGAAGCAACCTGCCCGCGCCCTTGACCGGATTCGAACGATCCGGCCAACGGCGCGGGCAGCTTTTTAAGCCTGGACACGGTGCTGAAGGCGAGGGCTCGCTGTGAAGCGGGCAGTCTAGGACGCGTCGAGGGGGCGCGTGGTTGACGAGCGGACCACCAGGCGGTGATCAACCGTGTGCGCGTGCGCAGGCTCCTCGCCGCGGATGGCCCGCAGCAGCATGGCAACAGCCAACTCGCCTTGTTCATGAGGCCGTTGCTCTATGGTGGTCAAGCCGAACATTTCCGACAGGTCGTGGTTATCCACGCCAATGACCGAAAGGTCGCGGGGGACTTGCAGCCCAAGATCGCGGGCCGCGAGAATCGCGCCAATGGCCATTTCGTCGCTGGCGGCCATGAGAGCGGTGGGACGCGCAATCGGAGCGCCCAATAATTGCTTGGCCGCCGCGTAGGCCTGCGGCATGGTGAAATCCGCGCCAACGCAGAGCTTGTCGTCAATTTCGATGCCGGCCTGATCCAGCGCCTGCTCGTAGCCGGTGCGCCGTCGGCTTGGAACGCGGAAATCCACGTCGGTTTCCTCGTTCCCGCCAATAAACCCGATGCGCCTGTGCCCCAGGGAAATCAAGTGCTGGGTCGCGAGCGCAGAGATTCCTTCATCGTCAACATGCAGCGTGGGCACGCCAGGCAGCGGGCCGCCGACTCCCACCAGGGGCTTATCCAGTGCATGCAATGCCTGGACTTCCTCGGAATTCAGCTCAACATTGACCGCGATGACTGCATCGACGCGCTGGCGCAGGAGGAAGTCGGAAAAGACTTTTTCACGCTGGATGCGATCCTTCGTCAACTGGTAGAGCGTGGTGTCGTAGCCCTCGTCCATGAGCGTGCTGGAAATGCCTTCCAGGACGCTGGCATAGAACCAGTGGTTGATCACCGGGACCAGAACGCCGATATTTCGGGTGCGGCCCGAGGCCAGTCCGGAGGCTGAGGATGAAACGACGTATCCCAGCTCGGCAGCAGCGCGTTGCACCGCTTCCTGGGCGGTGGTTGACACCGATCCCCGCCCGGACAGGGCGCGGGAGACTGTTGCCACCGAGACTCCGGCAGCTTGGGCGACATCTTTGATCCCGGCCACAATACGTCCTTCCTTCAGGTATGTGGCCGCGATATGCGTGAAAGTGCATTGAGCACAGCGCGGCCACTGTTCAACGATACCCGGTGTCCTTGACGCCGGGACTGATTTCCTTGGCTATGCCAGCAAGAACCACATGGTGGTTTCGGCGGGAATCATCCCCGGGGCGGTGCTGTCCCGGGGCTGGCTGCGAACCAGTTCCTGGACGTTCTGCGCGAGCGACGGTAGCGCAAGCGGCGCGGCTCCAAAGTTGGCAACGACCAGCACCTTGCCATTGCTGAAGGCCAGCAAGTCCGGCTGGTCTCCTGGCACCCACTCAAGACCGCCGGTGCCCAACCCGTGGTCCTTGCGCAGCTGGAGCAGCTGGCGGTAGAGGTTCAATGTGGAATCTGGATCTTCTGCCTGCAGGTCGCGGGCATAGGAAGCCCACGATGATGGCTGCGGAAGCCAGCTTTTGCCGCTGTCGCTGAAACCATAGGACGGGGCATCGCCCTTCCATGGCAGGGGGACCCGGCACCCGTCGCGGCCGTAGCGCTCGCCATTGGTGCGGAACCATGTGGGGTCCTGGCGGGCATCATCGGGCAGATCCACGGCCTCGGGCAATCCGAGCTCCTCGCCCTGGTAAAGGTACGCGCCGCCCGGAAGCGCGAGCATGAGCGCAGTCGAGGATCGGGCCCGGCGCAGCCCGGTGGCCGGATCGGGAAGGTTCGGAGTCTTGGGGCCGATCCCTTCGCCCTGGGGATTCTCGTCGGTCAGGGCCAAACGGGTGGCATGGCGCACGACGTCGTGGTTGGACAAGACCCACGTGCTCGGTGCCCCTACCGCGCCAAACTCGTGCAGTGATTCATCGATGGTTTCCCGCAGTTGCTGCGCATCGTAGTCGCAAGAGAGGTACGGGAAGTTGAAGGCCTGGTGCATTTCATCGGTGCGAACCCATTTGGCCATCAGCGACAGCGGGTTAACCCATGCTTCTGCGCACAAGACGCGGTCGCCTTCGTATTCATCGATCACCTGGCGCCATTCGCGGTAGATCTCGTGCACTCCGTCCTGGCCCCACCATGGGGCGAGTTCTTCGGTGCCGCCCATCGAAGCGCCAGCCGGATCCGGGGTGAAATCGGGAAGCCCTTCTGCCTTGATCAGCCCGTGGGCCACGTCTACGCGGAACCCGTCGGTGCCGCGGTCTAGCCAGAAACGCAAGACATCGCGGAACATCGCGCGCACGTCCTCGTTTTTCCAGTTGAAGTCCGGCTGCGATGAATCGAAGATGTGCAGGTACGACTGGCCCGCGCTGCCGTCCGGGTTGGTGGTTGGCGTCCACATCGGCCCGCCGAAGACCGACTCCCAATTATTGGGGTGGCCCTGTTGCACAGGATCCTTGAAAATAAATCGATCACGCTCCGGGGAACCCGGGGCCGCGGCAAGGGCTGCTTGGAACCAGGGATGCTGGTCCGAGCAGTGGTTAGGCACCAGATCGATAATGACTTTCAGCCCTAGTTCGTGGGCTCGGGCAACCATCTCATCAAAGTCCGCGAGCGTGCCGAAGAGCGGGTCGACATCGCAGTAGTCAGCGACGTCGTAGCCTGCATCCTTCTGCGGGGAAGTGAAAAACGGGGAAAGCCAAATAGCATCAACTGATAGTTGGGCGATGCTCTCCAGGTGCTGGGTAATGCCACGCAGATCGCCCATGCCATCGGCATTGGAATCAGCAAATGAGCGTGGGTAGATCTGGTAGATCACCGACGAGCGCCACCATTGGGAATTTTCGGTTTGCAACGGGTTATCTGCTTCTGCGCGAGTTTGAGTCATGCCCGTAACGATAATCGAAGCGCGTCGGAATGTAAACGCTTGCAATATTACTTTGGGGCTCGGAATGTGCGTGAGGGCCCAGAGCGGCAGTCCGTTGCCCTTAAGGCTGATTTTATCTGCCGTCTTGCCAACCCTGGTGATATGTGCCACTCTGGAAACGCTTACAAAACGACGAGCCACTCGCACTTCCTCTGCCTAACCGGCGGTCCCGCGGGATTCCCGCACCCCGAACTGGCCCCTCGGACAAAGTTGTCACGAAAGGACATCACATGAAGGTGAACACACGCCCCTGGCTTCTAGGCGGAGCACTGACGGCTATTGCAGCCCTGTCGCTCACCGCCTGCGGCGCTTCCGGATCATCCGAAACCTCCTCCAGCCCAGCAGCCGAACAGTCCTCGCCAGCTGCCGCTTCAGGTGGTTCCCTGACTGTTTGGGTCGACGCAAACCGCGAGCCAGTGCTGAAGGAAGCCGCGGCTGACTTCGAAAAGCAGTCCGGCGTCAAGGTCGACCTGGTCATCAAGGACTTCTCCAAGATCCAGGAAGATTTCCTGCGCCAGGTGCCCACCGGCAAGGGGCCAGATATCACCATTGGCGCGCACGACTGGCTGGGAAATCTTGTGAACAACGGCGTGGTTCAGCCAGTTGAGCTGGGCGACAAGGCCTCGGAATTCCAGGATGTCTCCATCAACGCAATGAGCTACGAGGGCAGCACCTACGGTGTCCCGTATGCCACCGAAAACCTGGCACTGCTGCGCAATGCTGATCTGGTGGATGAAGCCCCCGAGACCTTTGACGACATGATTGAAGCCGGCAAGGAAGCCGGCACGGAATTCCCGTTCCTGGTTCAGGTCACCGATGTGGGCGACCCGTTTCACGCCTACCCATTCCAGACCTCATTCGGCGCACCGGTCTTCGGTTCCGATGACACCGGGGCCTACGACCCGGCCGACCTGCAGATCGGCAATGAAGGCGGCGTGGAATTCGCAAAGTGGCTGGCCGAGCAAGGCAAGGCTGGAACCCTGAAAACCAGTATCGATGCGGACATCGCCAAAGAGAAGTTCGTCTCCGGCGATTCGCCATTCTTCCTGACCGGCCCGTGGAATGTGGAAGCAGCTGAAAAGGCCAAGATGAATCTGGCCATTGACCCGATTCCGACGGCCGGTGGCGAAGAAGCCCAGCCTTTTGTCGCAGTGCAGGGATTCTTCGTTTCTTCCAAGACCGAGAACCTGTTGGCAGCTACCGAATTCCTGACCAACTACATCGGCACCGAGGAAGTCCAGACCGACCTCTACGAGGTGGGCAACCGTCCTCCAGCGAACAAGGCCGCCTTCGAAGCAGCCAAGTCCGACGAGATGATTGCTTCCTTCGGCGAGGTTGGCGCCCATGGCGTGCCAATGCCCAACATCCCGGAGATGGCAGCAGTCTGGGAATTCTGGGGTGTAGCCGAGGCGGAAATCATTACCGGCAAGGCCGACCCGGCCAAGCGCTGGAAGCAGATGACCGAGGATATCGAAAAGGCCATCAGCAAGTAGGCCTGCCTGCAAGCACCACTCAAGCTGGAGCCGGCGCAGCACCACGCCGGCTCCAGCCGCCTGACCAGGCCAGCACTAACTGAACTTTACTGACAGGGACATCTGGAAGATGACTAAGACTGCCCCAGAGGCACCGACACGTCGCACCGACGAATCGAAACGCAAGCTGTCGCCGGCTGCACAACGTTTCGCCAACGCATCAGGCACGAGCCTCGGCTCCATCCTGGCCAAGATCATTCTCATCGCGATCGTGGACGCCACCGCGGTCTTTGCGCTCTTCACGGCGCTGGGACGCGAAGCATGGTTCATTGCCGCCGTCATTGCCGTGATCACCGTGCTAATCAACGTCGTCTACTTCAAGAAGGGATGGCTCCCGGCCAAATACTTGTTGCCCGGCACCATCTTCTTGCTGATCTTCCAAGTTTTTGTCATTGGATACACCGGCTACATCGCCTTCACCAACTACGGTTCGGGCCACAACTCCGACAAAGCCGATGCCATCTCGGCACTGTTGCAATCCAATCAGGAACGAGTTGAAGGCTCACCTGGCTATCCGGTCAAGGTCTACAGTGGCGATGATGGACTGGCCATGCTCATCGAGCGCGAAGGCCAGCAGCTCATCGGCGATGAAAACGATGCCCTTGCGCCAGCGGATCCTGCAACCCTGGGGGACTACACCGAACTGACCTTTGCGGACCTGCTCGGCCGGCAGCAAGAAGTCACTTCGTTGAAGGTGCCGGTCAGCGATGACCCGGCAGATGGCACGCTGCGCACCAGCGACGGCCGCACTGCCTACCAGTACACCTCATCGCTGAAATACGATGAAACAGCTGAGAGCATGACCGATCAGGCTACCGGACTGGTCTACAAGGACACCGGTGTCGGCGCATTTACCGCTGAAGACGGAACACAGCTGATGCCCGGCTGGTCCATCAACGTAGGTTTTGACAACTTCACCCGCGCGTTCACGGATTCTTCCATCAGGGGTGCCTTGTTCTCGGTCTCCGTATGGACTTTCGCTTTCGCATTCCTGTCCGTGGCTTCCACCTTCTTCCTCGGGCTTTTCCTGGCCATCGTCTTCAACGACATGCGCATGAAGGGCCGCAAGATCTATCGCGTCATTTCAATCCTTCCCTATGCCTTCCCGGCATTCCTTGGCGGTTTGGTCTGGGCTGGCATGCTCAACCGGGACTTCGGGTTCGTGAACCAAGTGCTCTTCGGGGGCGCTGGCATTCCATGGCTGACCGACCCATGGCTGGCCAAGCTCTCAGTACTCTGGGTCAACCTGTGGCTGGGCTTCCCGTATATGTTCCTGGTGTGCACCGGTGCATTGCAGTCGATCCCGCAAGAGCTCTCGGAAGCGGCGACCATCGATGGGGCGAAGCCGTTCCAGATCTTCCGCCTGATCAAGCTCCCCCTGCTGCTGGTTTCTGTGGCACCGTTGCTGATCAGCTCCTTCGCCTTCAATTTCAACAACTTCAACGTGATCTACATGCTCACCGAAGGCGGACCGCGCCTTGAGGATGCCGGACTGAACGTGGGTGCCACTGACATCCTGATTTCGATGGTCTACAAGGTAGCTTTCGTCGGTTCCCAGCGAGATTACGGCTTGGCCAGCGCGTTCTCCATCATCATCTTCGTGATCGTCGCGATCATCTCGATCATCAGCTTTAAGCAGACCAAGGCACTGGAGGAGTTGAACTAATGAGTACCGAAACCTCAACGAGGCAAACCACTGCGGACCTGCGCCAGGCCCCGGCCCCAGCGCGGCGTACCTTCGGCAAGTGGTTCGCCACCACCGGATGGCGCCACCTCATCGGCGTGGCGCTGTGCATCTACTCGGCCTTCCCGTTGCTCTATGTGCTCTCGGCTTCCATGAACCCCAACGGCACCCTGCTTTCCTCCAATGGATTCTTCTCCACTATCGGCCTGCAAAGCTACATTGATCTTTTCCAGAATCAGCAGCGTCCTTATGCGGCATGGTTTGCCAACACCCTGTTCATCGGACTGACCACGGCTGCGGCCTCGGTCTTCCTCGGGGCCTTGGCGGCCTACAGTTTTTCGCGCATGAGATTCACCGGACGCCGCGTGGGACTGGTCAGCTTGCTGATTGTGCAGATCTTCCCCCAGCTGCTCGCTGTGGTGGCGATCTTCATCCTGCTCACCTCGCTTGGTGATGTTTTCCCTGCCTTGGGAATCGACAACCAGATCGCCTTGATCATGGTGTACCTTGGCGGCGCCCTGGGAGTGAACACCTACCTGATGTATGGCTTCTTCAACACGATTCCCGTGGAAATCGACGAAGCAGCCAAGATTGATGGCGCTGGCCACGCACGCATTTTCTTCACGATGATCCTCAGACTGGTGGCACCGATTCTTGCCGTGGTCGGACTGCTGTCCTTCATCTCCAGCACCAGCGACTTTGTCCTGGCTTCTGTTGTGCTGGTTTCTCCTGAAAACCAGACGCTGGCCGTGGGACTGTATTCCTATGTGTCAGAGGAGTTCACCTCCAACTGGTCCGTTTTCGCCGCGGGCGCGGTACTGGCAGCACTGCCGGTGATGGCATTGTTCCTGTTCCTGCAGAAGTACATCGTCGGCGGGCTGACCGCCGGTGCGGGAAAGTAGCTGACAGGAATCCACAGGGCGCAGCACAGCGGGGCACCTCACGACGGTGCACCGCAGTGCTGCGCCCTTTGCCAGCTAAGAACACGTAAAGTAAAGGCATGAAGTCTTACCTGCCGCGGGCTGCCCGTAATTATTTGGAGCAGCTGCGCCGAGCCTTGGATTTCCTCTCGGAACAGGAACGAAAGCAAGTCCTCGAACAGACAAGGGAAGAAATCCACCGCCTGCCGGACAGGGGACGCCGCAAGCGCGAACTCATCAGCATGCTGGGCGAGCCAGCAGCCAGGGCACGCAAATTTGAACGCACAGAGCCTGAAGATCTGGAAGTTCGAAGCGGCAAGCACTTCCTGACCAGGATCCTGGCATGGCCCATTTTTGCACTAGCGCTGTTGACGGTCATCGTGGTTCTTTTTGCGCCCCCGCAGCAAGCGCTCATTGGAACCCAGGGCCTGGACCAGTTCTTGTCACCGGGCCAAGGCTGGCTTGCGGATCTCGAAGAAGCCATAGGTAGCCAGCTGATCTGGCTTGCCTTCATCCCGGTGGTCTTCAGCTTGCTGCCGTTGTGGCTCAGCGGCGCGCCAGGACAGATCCTCCAAATCCTTGGCGCCGTTGCCATGAGCGCGGTGTGCCTCGGGGGTGGAATCCTGCCGATGTACTTCATCCCGGTCACACTGCTGTTGTGGGCCCAGGTTTTCACGCCGATGCTGATGATACGCGGTTCGATGGCCCGTCCGGGACCCGGCTGGCTGGTGGTCGCGGCGGTCTTGCTCGTTGCCTGCGTCGGCTTGGCCACGTACCAGGGGATGGCAAGCTTTGCCGGTCCGCAGTGGCTGGTGCTGGCGCCTGCCGCTGTGCTGGTGGTACTTGCTGGTTTGCTCCCTACCCGGTGGAAAGCAGCGCATATTGCCCTGGTTGCCGCAGGGCTGCTGGTGATGGCGGCAGGATTTATCGCGGCGCTGCCAGGAACATACAACGCCGTGCTGCTGTGGCCGTGGCTGGCTGGCGGATTATCCTTCGCGCTCGCCCATTTGGCTGTTGCCGCGGGCATGTGGCATGAGCGTGCGCGGAAGCTTCTCGCCTTGTTCTAACTGGATTACGCGAACAAGGGTGAATTACTCGGCTCTTGCGTATATTCTCGTGACATGGCCGATAATAAGGAAATTTCCCCCGCGCCATCCGCGAAGCGCGGACGCGGGCGCCCACGCAAGGACTCGGAATTCATCAGCCTGAGCAAAGAGCTGCTCGGGCAAAAAGCCTTGGAGATTGTCGGTTCCGAGGGCTATGGCGCCCTGACCATGCACCGGTTGGCCATGGAATTCGGGGTAACCCCGCGCGCCCTGTACAACTACGTGTCAGACCGCGAAGAAGTTATCGGCCTTGCCCTGCAGCAGTTCCTGGCCATCAGCCCGACGCTCGAACTCGACTGCACCCACTGGAAGGACGGGGTGCGGGACGCCTATCTTGCCACTAGATCGGCCTACCGCGCATATCCGCGGGCTTCGCAGCTGAGCATGGACGAGAAAACACACGTAATCCCGGGTCCACGACGGACCGAGCTGGTTGAACGCGTGTTGAAGTTCTACGTCGAAATGGGGCTGACGCTGAAGCAGGCAACGGGAATGGTCCGCGCGCTGGAACGGGACGTCCTTGGATTCGTGTTGCATATTGATTATTTCTACGATCGGCGCCAGCCGGATTGTCCCGACTTTTTCAGCCATCCGGTACCCAGGCAATGGCTTGATTTGTATCCGGAAGTCACTGCACCCTACGCGCAACAGGCTCTTGAACTTCCGGAACAAAATAGCGACGAGCTGTTCGAGGAGGTCATCGAGCTGCGGGTGCTCGCGATGGAGCGGCTGCTGCAGCTCAATAGCCAAAACCAGGACGGCCAAGACTGAAAAGTACCCCGTCAGGGAATAATTCGCGACGGGACCGCGCTGAATCGGACAGTGCCACAACTGACCTGCGGCCGAAACTATGCGGAGAGATGCCCCCATGCCAGTAAGCAAGTCCGAAGCAGCAAAAGAGCCTAGCGAGTTATCTGCAGGTGCCCGCTGGCGACTGCTCGGCGTCTTGCTGGCCGCCATGTTCATGTCGCTGGTTTCGGTCAGCATCGTGAATGTGGTGCTGCCCTCCATTGGCTCAACGCTGCATGCGAGCGAAGCCGACATGCAATGGGTCTTGGCTGGCTATGCGCTGACCTTTGGCGTGGTCCTTGTAGCTGCAGGGCGTGCCGGAGACTTGCTGGGCCGCGGAGTCATGTTCGTCGCAGGCGTAGCCATATTCACGGTGGCCAGCATCCTGGCCGGCCTGGCAGCGGACCCGATGCTGCTGAACGTCGCGCGCTTCATCATGGGCATCGGCTCCGGTTTCCTCAACCCCCAGGTCATGGGAATGATTCAGCAGCACTTCCGTGGCGCGGCTCGTGGCCGTGCCTATGGGCTGCTGGGCACCGTGGTCGGCTTCTCGGTTGCTGTGGGCCCGGTGCTGGGCGGGTTGCTGATCAATTGGCTTGGCGCCGATGCAGGCTGGCGTTCAACATTCCTGATCAACGTGCCCGTTGGCATTTTGGCTATCGTCCTGGCCGTGCTCTGGCTTCCAAAGCCCCTATTCACTAAGCCTGCAGGCAAGCTGGATCTGGACCCGGTCGGAGGAATTGTTCTGGCCCTGAGCATTTTTGCCTTGCTGCTTCCCTTCGTCCAAGGCCGCGATAACCCGGCGCTATGGTGGCTTTTGGCAGCGGCGCTGATCCTGCTGGCGGTGTGGATCTGGTGGGAGAAGCGGTACAAGGAACGCGGCAGGGAGCCGATGGTTGAATTGGCGCTCTTCAGGATTCGCAGCTTCACCAACGGCACGCTGATCGCTGGCCTGTACTTCATGGGCGTCTCCAGCGTATGGGTGCTCGTGGCCATCTACGTTCAGGAATCCCAAGGCTTCAGCGCCCTCGAAGCGGGCTTGATTTGCCTCCCGGCAGCGCTGCTCTCGGCTTTCAGCTCGCATATCGCAGGCCGCTACGCCACGACCTTGGGACGCAACCTGGTCATTGGCGGCACGCTCAGCGCGTTGTTCGGGCTGCTGGCCACCATAGCTGTCGTGTACTTTGAAGACCGGCTCAATCTTAACGTTTGGTGGATGCTGCTTTCCTTGGCCTTTATCGGCATTGCCCAGGGCTTCATCATTTCCCCGAACCAGGCATTGACCCTGATGGAAGTGCCGGTAGCCAACTCCGGCAGCGCCGGGGGACTGATGCAGACCTCGCAGCGTGTCGGCACGGCAGTGGGCATTGCAGTGATCACGGCGGTGTTCTACGGGCTCAACCATGTGGCAGGGTATTCGGTGGCGATGCAGATTTCATTTGTCGCCATTGCGCTCCTGGTTGTGGCCACGCTGCTGGTGGCAGTGGCGGACATGCGCCACGGACATGCGAAGGTACCGGCCGCAACCCGTCAAGAGTATGTTCCTGTCGCCACCGGCGCGCAGCACACCGTCACTGGAGCGATCGACGTAGTAGGCCCCAAGGAACCAAGCCAGCCGGTGGATTCCCAGCCCTGAAGTCCTGGCGAGCAGCCAGCTGAAAAGCCAGCCGGCCCAGGGACCCGCCACGGCAAGAGCAGGTTGAGGACATGCGCGCTTGCCGCAACGGGCTCGTTTTGCGCGGGCGATGATACGGTGCCCGCGATGCTGGAGAAAGCCGGTTGGCCGCTTGTGGCTTAAGCGGAAAAGAGCTGGGAATCCTCGCCACGGGTGGCAAGAATTCCCAGCTCTTTCCGTCTGGTTCCTGTGCGGCCTATGAGCTGATGCGGTAACCGGAAATCATCGGGCAATCGAAGGGATCTCGCGCCGAGAGGCCGACCTTGTTCAGGTAGGTGATCACCTGGGCGTAGGATTCGCGAATGCTAGCCACGGTGTAGGGGATCTGGTGCTCTGCGCAGTACTGGCGAACAATGGCCGATACTGCTGCCAGATTGGCGCGCGGCATCGACGGGAACAGGTGGTGCTCAACCTGGTAGTTCAGGCCGCCGAACAGGTGCGAGAGCACCCGGTTGCCCCATGAAGAGCGTGCCATGATATTGCGGCTGGTGAGGACCTGGCGGGAGAAGAAGTCGATGCGTGCATCGCCCGGAACCATCGGCATGCCCTTGTGATTCGGCGCGAACGAGGCGCCCATGTAAATGCCAAAGACTGCCAGTTGTACTCCGATGAAGGCAAAGGCCATTCCGGTCGGCAGGAAAACGAATATCAGCGCAACATAGAGTCCCACACGCAGGGCGATGGCCAGCATTTCGCGCTTGCGTCGCTTGGTGCGGTTCGCGGTGAAGAGGTAGCGAATTGACTGGATATGAAGGTTCAATCCCTCCAGCGTCAGCAGCGGGAAGAAGAGGTAGCCCTGTCGCTCGGTGATCCATTTGAGCAATCCGCGCTGCCGCTGGGCATCAGCAGGCTGGAATGAGATGGTGTCCCATTCGATATCAGGATCCTTGCCAATGGTGTTGGGCGTGGCATGGTGCTTATTGTGCTTGTTCATCCACCACTGGTAGCTAATTCCAACCACGACATTGGCTAGGAAGCGGCCCAGCTTGTCATTGGTCTTGCCCGAGGACAGGATCTGCCGGTGGGCGGCTTCATGGGCCAGGAAGGCGAACTGGGTGAGCAGGATGCCCAAAGCCGCGGCAATGAGCAATTGGTACCAGCTGTGGCCCAGCAAGATCGAGCCGGCGACCGCTGAGCCCAGAAGGATGATCAGCACAGATCCCAGCCCCAGGTAATGTGCCCGTCGACGTCCGGAAAGCCCGGCTTCTTGAACGAGCTTCTTTACATGGAAAAAGCTTTGGGGATCCCCTGGCCTGGCTGAAGGTGCGGGGGGCTGAAGAACAGAACTGCTACTCAAGTCGTATCCTTGGCTGTTGTAGCGGGCGACATCTCAGTCGAAAGAACTGAAAGTCTCGGCTCCTATGCTTTAAGCGTACGGTACGCGACTGTGAACCAGCCTTAAAAATACACAGTTTTACCGGCGGATCAGTAGTGGACGGTGAGCTGCCCGTTGGAAATTTCCCAGCGGGTCGTCAAGCGGACATTCTGCAGCAGCCGGCGGTCGTGGGTCACCAGCAGCAGCGCGCCTTCGTAGGCTTCCAGCGCCTCTTCCAGCTGCTCGATGGCCGGAACATCAAGGTGGTTGGTCGGTTCGTCGAGAACCAGCAGGTTCACACCGCGTGCCTGGAGCAAGGCCATGGACGCGCGGGTTCGTTCACCCGGCGACAGGGAATCGACCAGTGCGTTGGATTGGTCGGCTTTCAGCCCGAACTTCGCCAACAGGGTGCGCACTTCGGCCGAGGAATATTCAGGCACGGCATTCTCGAAAGCCTGGCCCAGGGGAACGTCGCCGGGAAGCTGGGTGCGAGCCTGGTCGATTTCCCCGATGCTCACCGAGCTTCCCCGGGAGGCCGTGCCCTGATCGGGGAACTGCTTGCCGAGCAGGAGTTTGAGCAGCGTGGATTTTCCGGCGCCGTTAGGGCCGGTGATGCCGATCCGGTCAGTTGCATTAACCTGTACGGACACCGGGCCAAAGGTGAATTCTCCTTGTTGCAGCCTCGCCTCGTTCAAGGTGCACATCACCGATGAGCCGCGCGGCGCGGCGGCGATGGAAAACTGCAGGACCCATTCCTTGCGCGGCTCGGCCACTTCCTCTAGGCGCGCGATGCGGGATTCCATCTGCCGGACCTTGGCGGCCTGTTTTTCGGAGGACTCGCTGTTGGCTCGACGGCGGATCTTGTCATTGTCCGGTGACTTGCGCATCGCGTTGCGCACGCCTTGGGACGACCATTCGCGCTGGGTGCGGGCACGGGAGACCAGATCTGCCTTCTGATTTTCAAACTGCTCGTAGGCTTCCCGGGCATGGGTGCGGTTGACGGCCCGCTCTGCCAGGTATGCGTCATAGCCGCCCTCGTAGACGGCGACGCTATTCTGGGCCAGATCGAGTTCGATGATCCCGGTGGTGCAGCGGGCCAGAAACTCGCGGTCATGGGATACCAGGATGACCGGGGCGCGCAAGGCATTGATGAACTCTTCGAGCAGTTCCAGTCCTGCAAGATCAAGGTCATTGGTTGGCTCATCGAGCAGCACGATGTCGAAGCGCGAGAGCAGCAGCGCCGCCAAGGCGACGCGGGCGACTTGTCCACCCGACAGGGCGGTCATTTCTGTTTCGACCGGCAAGGTGAAGCCCAATTTCGCGAGGACTTCAGGGATTCGATCGTCCAGGTCCATGGCACCTGAGGCCATCCAGTGATCAAATGCCGTTGAATAAGCGTCGTCGGCCCCCGGCTTCTCGCTGCCCAGATCCTGGGCGGTTTCTTCCATCCGGGCCGTGGCCTGCGCGCATCCGGTGCGGCGAGCCAAGTAGGCTGCGATCGTTTCTCCGGGGATGCGTTCATGCTCCTGCGGCAACCAGCCAATGAAGGCCGAGTCCGGGGCGGTATCCACCGCACCGGACTGCGCGGTGGCGGCCTTGGCAAGCAGCGACAGCAACGTGGATTTTCCTGCGCCGTTGGCTCCCACCACACCGTAAACATCTGAAGTTGTCGCGGTGAAGCTCAAGTTGGAAAACAGGGTTCGGTGGGCGTGGCCACCGGTGAGGTCTTTGGCCACGAGCGTTGCAGTCATGGGGTTAAGTCTAGTGCGCCAGCACGGGGCGATGCGCACGGTTGGGCGCGAGAGTGAAAGGCGCCTGCCGATGGACGCTGGGGTGCAGCGAAGCGAGCTGATTGAAGATTTTCCGCAGATCTCTTGATGTGCCCCACGTCACTTGCTACAGTCTTACCGTCAAAAGGGAAGGTAATCCCATTGGGTGGGATATTGGATTCAAGGGTAGATGAAAACGGGAGCGTTTCATGACGAATCGGCTGAACGAAGACAAGCAGGACCTGCCACTAGCGGGCATCCGTGTGTTGGAGCTGGGGAACTTCATTGCCGCACCTTTCGCTGGCATGGTTTTCGGCGATTTTGGTGCTGAGGTGATCAAGATTGAACGTCCCGATGGAGGCGATGAACTTCGGGATTGGCGCAAGGCCCGCGGGAAGACGTCCATGCTGTTTCGGACCATCGGGCGCAATAAGAAATCCGTGGAACTGGACCTGAGAAGCGATTTTGGTGTTCAGGCCATCAAGAAGATTATCGAGAAGACTGACGTGATCATCGAGAACTTCCGTCCTGGGACACTGGAAAAATGGGGTATTGGCCCGGAAGTGCTCACCGCGATCAATCCGGACCTGGTCATCGTTCGAATATCCGGTTATGGGCAAACGGGTCCCTACAAGGACCGGGCCGGGTTCGGCAGCTCGGCAGAATCATTTGCCGGCCTGCGCTATGTGACCGGTGAACCCGACCGGCCGGCTGGTCGCTCCGCGGCCTCCCTGGGCGACACCGTTGCTGGCCTCTATGGGGTTATTGGCGCGCTGATGCTGATGTTCAACAAGGCCAAGGTCGGCGCCAAGAGCGGCAGCAATATTGTCGATGTGGCGCTCTACGAGGGTGTCTTTTCCCTGCTGGAATCCTTGGTTCCCGATTACGATGCCTACGGATTGATCCGCCAACGCACCGGTGGGAGACTGCCCGGGGTTGTGCCCACCGGTTCCTATACCTGTGGCGATGGGCTGGAAGTGGTGATCGGCGGCAATTCGAATTCGGTTTTCGTCCGCCTGATGCATGCAATCGAGCGGCGGGATCTGGCGGAGGACCAGACGCTGCTGGCCACCGAGGCGCGACGGCTTCGTGAAGATGAACTCAACAGAGCAATTGAAGCATTCACCAAATCCCAGCCGCTGGAACAGGTGCTCACTGCCCTGGACGCGGCGGGCGTTCCCGCGGCCCCGGTCTTTGACGCACCTGCCATCGCCAAGGACGAGCACTACCTTGCCCGCGACATGATTCAAACCCACGAAGTCGTTGTTGACGGAGCGCCGGAACTCGTTCGGTTCCCCGGGGTTGTCCCCAAGATTCCGGGCCATCAAGGAAAGGTGCGTTGGCTTGGGCCAGATCTGGGGGCGCACACCGAGCAGGTGCTTCGAGATCTAGCCGGTTTCGACGCGGAACAGATCGCAGCAACCAGCATGAAGTTGGCCCGCTGATGCAGATCGAAATCACCGATGTCTTTCTTCGCGACGGTTTGCAAGATGAACCTGTCATCGTTGAAACCCGGCACAAACTGGAAATTGCCGCGGCCCTCGGTGTGGCCGGAGTGCGCCGGATGGAGGTTGCCTCCTTCGTGAACCCTGTTCGTGTACCGCAGATGGCCGACGCTGCCGAGGTTATTCAACGGCTGCCACAGGATCAGGCAATCCGCTATACGGCGCTGGCCCTGAATGGCAGGGGAATTGCCCGTGCTGCCACGGCCGGTGCAGCCGAAATCCAGGTGGTCGCCTCGGCCAGCCAAACGCACAGCAGCGCAAATGCCGGAGCGAGTATTGACCAGGCGCTGGATTCGTTGGCTGTTGATGTTGCCCGGCATCCGCAGCTCAGCTTTTTTGCCGGGATATCCACGGCGTTCACCTGTCCCTTTGAAGGGGAGATTGAACCAGTTCGATTGCTGAGGATCGTTCGGGCATTCAAGCGCATGGGCATCAAGGACATCGGCCTGGCCGATACCTTGGGAACTACTGCGCCACAAAAATTGATGGACAGCGTGAAATTCGTCCAGGACGCTGAGCCAGAGCTCACTTATTACCTGCATTTGCACAATGCGCATGGCCAAGCCCTGGAAACGGTCAATCTGGCCATTGGCGCGGGCATCACCCACTTTGATGCTGCCCTGGGCGGATTCGGCGGCTGCCCGTTTGCACCAGGAGCTGCCGGAAACCTGTCCACTTCGGAGCTTGTCCATTTTGTTCATGCTCAAGGACATGAGACAGGAATTGACGAAAAATTGCTGAGCAATGCCGCAGACCAGGCACGCTCCATTCTCCGCTCCGGCCAGCCCATTAGGACCGAAAAACTTTCAGCCAACTAGGCAATGACGCCTCGACCATTGAGAGAATAAGATGTCAAAGATTGAACAAGAAGCCCAGCTTCCTCGAAACGCTGGACATGAAGACAACGAAGTCTTGGAAAAACTCATTCGCAAAGCACAAGTGCCCAGAGGCACCCACCACTGGAATTCGAAGCATCGGGAAATCGCCGGAATGCCGATCTGGCTCTATGTGCTCTTGGTTGCCGTCGTGCTTATTGCGGCGCTCACCGGCAGGCTTCCCGGAGGGATGCTGCCAGGTTTCGCCGTATCGATGCTGCTCGGTGGCCTGCTGATTTGGTTCGGAAACCTGTTCCCGCTGGTTCGCGACTTCGGTCTGCCCACGATTTTGTGCACCTTCGTGCCAGCTACGCTAATTTTCTTCGGAGTCATGCCTGAGCCCATCAAGCTAGTTGTTACCGACTTTGTCACTACACATGGATTCTTGGATTTCTTTGTCGCCTCGGTCATCGCCGGATCGATTCTCGGTGCCCCTCGCGCCCTGCTGGTCAAGGCAGGCCCGCGATTCCTGATTCCGATGCTGGCTTGTGTCCTGCTTTCCTTCACCCTGACCGGGGTGATCGGAGCGGCAACCGGGTTTGGATTCTGGACAGCAGTGCTCACCGTTGCAGCACCGATCATGGCTGGTGGACTGGGACTCGGCGCCGTGCCGATGAGCGAGATGTTCGGTGCGCGCACCGGAGAAGACTCATCTGCATTCATGGGGGATCTGATGTCGGCGGTAGTTGTGGCCAACGTTTTCTGCATCCTGTTTGCGGGTATTCTCAATGGCGTTGGCAAACGTAAGCAGCTGTTTGTCGGATTCAGCGGCAACGGCGAATTAATGAGAGTTAAGAGTTCCCGCCAGGACCTGGCCAGCCCGCCGAAGCGCACCGTTGCCAGCTTTCTGACGCTGGGCAAGGGACTGGCCCTTACTGCGGTGCTCTTTGTGCTGGGAGAACTGCTAGGCGGATTCTTTGAATTCCTCCACCCCTACGCGTGGATGATCATCGCTGTTGCGTTCTTGAAAATCTTTGGGCTCCTGCCCAAGGACCTGGAGGAGTCGACGACCGACTGGGGCGAAATGGTGACCGCGGTAATGGTGCCGGCGCTATTGGTAGGAGTGAGCATTTCCTATATCAACATCAGCGAAGTACTGACTTCGCTGATCAATCCAATGTTCATTGTCCTGGTGATTTGCACGGTGTTGATCGCTTCCTTGAGCTCTGGTTTTGTCGGCTGGTTATTGAAGTTCAATTTTGTCGAAGCCGCGATTACCCCTGGATTAGTCATGGCTGACACCGGAGGATCTGGCGACGTGTCCGTGCTTAGCGCAGCCGAACGCATGCACCTGATGCCATTCGCCGCATTGACCAACCGAATCGGCGGGGCCTTGGTGCTCTTCCTGACGACACTGCTCGTTCCGTTCCTGCCCATTGGCTAGCTAAGAAGATTGGCGACTGAACCTGATTGAGCCACCTTCCGTGGGTGGCTCAATCTATTTCAATGGCGGCTGTTGCTACTGGGACTTCTGTCGCGTCGAACCAGGCCTGTCGCGCGATCACCGCTGGTTATTGAATGCCTCCGATATCTTCGCGGCGGTGCGGGACAAGGTATCGCCGTGGTCTTCGCCAGGAGAAACCTTGCAACGCGATAACGGCATGGCCAGGCAAATGGAGGCGATGGCGTGATTCTTTTGCATAATTGGTGCGCTGACGGAGCCAAGCCCCGGAGTACGAAGTCCAACTGATTCGACCCAACCGCGAGCCTCAACTGATGCGATCGCATCGGAGTCGAAGGAGAGGAGTCGCCCGCTGGAACCGTGTGGCAACGCCAAGCTCGCTCCGACGGGCAAAGTGGCTTTGAGCTCCTGACGGGAGTCAACCGAGGCAATGCACACGCGAGTGTCACCACGTCGAATCCACAGTTGAGCTGTCTCTCCGGTCATATCGCGCAGTTCCGTGAGGTGGCTCAGGCCGATGATCTCCAGCCGGCTTCTTATGAAGCGGCGACCGAGGCTGAATTGTCCGGAGGACTCGCGCCGCAAGAACTCGAAGTCCGTCAGCGACAGGGCCAGCCGATGAGCGGTTGACGTAGACAGTCCGGTGATTCGGGCCAGCTCGCTGGCCGTGGCTTCACCGAATTCCAGTGCATCGAGGATCAAGCTGATGCGTTCGAGCTGGCGATTCGCGGTACTCTCGGACAATTTCTGGCCTCTTGAACTAGTGGGACGAGTTAATTCCTACTGTATGGGAATTGTTTACCAAATTCTAATGCCAAAATCGCGACAAGGTGTAGGAATCCATCTCAGCTACTGATATCGTATTCCCACTAAATAGCAATGAAATCCCATTCTATGGGAATAGTTGAAAAGGAAGGTATGCAATGGCGCACTACGAAATTTCCGTGATCCCGGGTGACGGCATCGGTCCTGAAGTTGTTGACGCTGCTAGGTCAGTGCTCGACCAAGGAGCGGACGCTTTTGGGTACACCCTGAACTACACCGACTACGATTTCTCTGCGGATCTCTATCGTCGAACTGGACGCAAGATCACTGAGAAGGACATGGACGAAATCGGCAAAACCGACGCAGTGCTTTTCGGAGCCATGGGGCTCCCCGATGTTCGAGGCCCAGAGGGACTAGAACTCGGTGCTCAGGTGGAGATGCGAGCGCACTACAAGCTCTTCGCCAGCCTTCGCCCGGCTCGTTTATTCGCTGGCGTCAATTCAGCAGTCAAGGCCAAGAATGTTGACATGCTGGTGATTCGCGAAACTTCGGAGGGCATGTTTGCTGGCCTGCATGACAAACATGCACCGAGCAACGAAGAGGCAACAGACCGCATGACGATCACGCGGGCGACCAGTGAGAAGCTCTTCGACATGGCTTTCGAACAAGCACGAGCCCGCAAGAATCGCGGTACCCCGGGATGTGTGACGCTCTTGCATAAGTCGAACGCGCTGCGAAGCAACGTGCTGATGGAAAAAGTCTTCGACGAGGTCGCAGCCAGAAATTCCGACGTGGAGAGCAACAAGTTCTATATCGATGCCGGCGCAATGTACATGGTGACCGACCCAGAGCGTTTCGACGTAATTGTCAGTGAAAACATTTTTGGCGACGTCACCTCGGAAATCGCGGCAGGCTTGGTCGGCGGCTTGGGCGTCGCTCCATCGGCTGACGTCAGCGAACAGCATGGGGTCTTCCAGCCCTCACATGGGAGCGCGCCAGATATTGCAGGTACTGGCGTCGCCAACCCCATCGCCATGATTCTTTCTGCGGCCATGATGCTTGATTGGCTGGGACAGAAAAACAATGATGCACAGCTAATCGCGGCGGCACGCGGAATCAATGAAGCGGTAGAGCACGTATTGGCCAACGGTCCGCAGCCCAAAGACCTCGGAGGAGAGGCAAGCACCGAAGACGTCACCGAAGCAGTGCTCAATGCCCTGCATTCCATCGCTCAAGTGCCCGCAGCGGCCAAGGCCTAGGAGATCCAGAGATGACTTATAAAGTTCTCTTCATCAACCCGCTTGCTGACTATGTCGAGGGAATGCACGCAGCCACACCCGAGGGCTTCAGCCTCACGGTGATGGCACCCGACACCAGCGTCAACGAACTGTGCTTGGAAGCTGATAACGCGGACTTCATCATTTCCGGAATTGAAGTTCCCGAGCAAGTTTTCCGAGCCGCCCGACAAGCCAAGTTTATTCAATACATGAGTTCTGGCTATGGCCAGCTGCCTCTGGAGGTGCTCAACGACTTGGCAATTCCAGTGGCCCAGATGAAGACCCACTCCATTTCCGTCGCAGAGCATGCTCTCACGCTCATCTTGTCGCTGCTTCGCAGAATTCCCGTATCCTCGCAGCTCTTGCGTGAGGGCAAATGGCGCCAGGACCTGCAGGAGGCCTCCTACGCTGAGCTGTACAACAAAACTGTCGGCATTGTCGGACTGGGAAACATCGGCCGATGGATCGGCAAAGTTGTGCACCACGGCTTTGGGGCCAACGTCATCTATTACGACAATGCGGAAATACCGCTGACTGTCGCGGAGCTCATTTCGGCGAAGCAGGTTTCGCTCGAGACGCTGATGCGCGAATCAGATGTTGTCAGTGTGAGTCTTCCGTTGAACGACGGAACGTCCAAGCTGATCTGTGAAAAAGAACTTGCCCTCATGAAGGAAAGCGCGGTGCTGGTCAACGTGGGGCGCGGCGAAGTCATTGACGAAGAAGCCTTGCTGAAGGCTCTGCAGGAGATGAAAATTGCCGGGGCCGGGTTGGATGTCTTCGACCGCGAACCGCTGAATCTGGACAGTGGACTGCTCAGCTTGCCGCAGGTGATTTGCACCCCGCACATGGCTGGCGTTGGCTGGGAAAACGTTCAGCGCCGCATTGCCACGGCATGGGAGAACATCGACGCGGTGATGCGTGGTGAAGCGCCTCGTGGAGTTGTTACCGATATCAAGCGAGCCCCATCCATCCAGGCCACCAGCTAGCAACAATTCAACGGCGCAAACGATTCAGAAGTTCGAACCTCACGGGGTTCGAACCTCTGAATCACTGGAACCCCCTAGTCGGCGGCTTCGCCGAGGTTCTGGAACTTCAGCTGTCGTCGAGCGAGCCGATGAGCATCAGGGATGGCCCGGGCTAGCGAGATTTCTGCGGCGATCGCTGCGCCCAGTTCCTGGCAGAACTCTCGCGGGCGGCTGGCAGCATCGTTCTGTTCCTCCACCACATGGTCAACGAGCCCGAAACTGCACAGGTCCGGAACACCGATCTTTTGCTGCCTGGCCATTTCCGCGGCGCGGTCTGTCGTGCGGTGGATTATGGCGCTGGCGCCTTCCGGCGGCAGCGGAGATAGCCAGGAATTTTCGGCCGCCAGCGTCCGATCCGCAGGAAGCAGTGCCAACGCGGCGCCTCCTGTGCCCTGTCCCAGCAGCACAGAGACGGAAGGGGAGCTCAGGCCAATCAGTTCACTGAGCGAGCGCGCGATTTCCCCCGCCAATCCGCCTTCTTCAGACTGCACGGAGAGTTCGGCGCCGGTGGTGTCGATGATGGTCACCAAGGGAAGCTTGAGCTCTTGGGCTAATTGCATGCCACGGCGGGCTTCGCGCAATGATGCCGGCCCCAGGCTGGCCGTCTCCGGATGCCGTGGCCGTTGCTGCCCGAGGACCACGCAGGGTTGATCGCCAAATCGTGCCAAGGCCAGGATCAACCCCGGATCCTTTTCGCCTTGGCCGGTGCCGTTCAGGGGCATTGCCTCATTGGCCGAGGCCAGCAGCATGCGGGTATCGGGACGGCGCGGGTTGCGGCTTAGCTGCACCGAAGCCCACACGTCCTTGGCCTCGCGCACATAGGGCCGGCCGGCCGGAGCCGGGAATCGGCCACCGGTTGATGCTGGCTGCAAGACGGACAGGGCACGAGCGATCAGGTTCGGCAGTTCTTGGGGCGGGACCACCGCGTCAATCAGCCCCTTGCGGAAAAGATTCTCTGAAATCTGCACCCCGTCCGGGAACTTTTGGCCATATAGAGCTTCATAGACGCGCGGGCCCAAGAAGCCCAGCAGCGCGCCGGGCTCGGCCACGGTGATATGGCCCAATGATCCCCAAGAAGCCATGACCCCACCGGTAGTCGGGTGGCGCAGGTAGACCAGGTAGGGAAGTCCCGCCTCCTTATGCCGGCGCACCGCATCGGTGATGGGCACCATGCCCAAAAACGCGAGAGTGCCCTCTTGCATGCGGGTGCCGCCAGACGCAGGACCTGCCAGCAGCGGCAGCTTTTCGGCAGTGGCGCGCTGAATCGCCGCCACAATGCGTTGTGCCGCTGCCTGTCCAATGGAACCAGCCAGGAAATTGAACTCCGAAACGATGACCGCGACCTCGCGCCCGTGGATCCGGCCTTTGCCGGTGATGACTGCCTCGTCGGTGCCGCTCTTGGCAGCGGCCGCTTCCAGGTCTGCGGCGTACTGGGCGCTGAGCTTGGGCTGCCGCGGGGCCTGGTCCCAGGACTCGTAGGAGTCCTGGTCCAAAACAGTATCCAGGAGTGTGGCCGCGTTAATGCGCAAGGTTCTGGTGCTCATGGGGTTTCGTCCTTTCGGGAAGCCAGCCACTGTTCGATTTCCTGGGCGTTGGCGTTGAGCACCGGCGGGGCACTGTGCGCCGTGCGCGTGGTTTCGTTGTTGGTGGCTGGATCGAAGAAGCGCAGCGGTGGGCCGGGCAGATTGATTTTGCCCAGTACCTCATGTTCCACCTCGACGATGAGTCCTTGGGATTTCACCTGGTCCCATTCATAGACTTCTTCAATGGTGCGGACCTTGCCCGAGGGGATCCCCGCTTCATCGAGGGTTCTGAGTAATTCTGCTGCGTCGTAGGTGGAGAATGCCTGTTCGATGAGCTCGTTGAGTGCCGGACGGTTCTCCACCCGGTCGGAATTGCTGGCAAAGCGCGGGTCATCTGCGGGCAGGCCAAAGGCGCTGGCAAAATTCTGCCAGAGCTTTTCACTGCCGATGCTGATCTGCACCTTGGAATCCTTGCAGCCGTATAGGCCGTAGGGGGCAATGGAAGGGTGGTGGTTGCCGATGGCCTTGGGGTTTTGCCCGGCCACGGTGGCGCGCGTTCCCTGGAAAGCGTGCACCCCAACGATCGATGCCAGCAGCGAGGTGCGCACGACCTGGCCGCGCCCGGTGCTCTCCCGCTCCAGCAGGGCTGCCAGTGCGCCATAGGCACCGTACATGCCGGAGAGCAGGTCTGCGATGGGCACTCCGACTTTCTGCGGATCCTCCGGGCCTGAACCAGTGATGGACATCAGGCCGGCTTCCCCCTGCAAGATCTGGTCGTAGCCGCTGCGATGGGCTTCGGGCCCGTCGTGCCCGAATCCGGTGATGGACAAGATGACCAGCCGGGGGTTGAGCTCGTGCAGAACCTGGACACTGAAGCCCAGCCGGTCCAGCACGCCGGTGCGGAAGTTCTCCATCAGGACGTCGCTGTTCTTGATGAGCTCCACCAGCTTCTCCTTGTGTTCCTGATCTTTCAGATTCAGCGACAGGGAGAGCTTATTGCGGTTGCAGGACAGGAAATAGGTGGCCTGGCGGTTGTCTTCCGGGCCGACAAAGGGCGGACCCCAGCCTCGGGTGTCATCTCCGGTGCCAACGGTTTCGATCTTGATGACCTTAGCCCCGAGATCGCCCATCATCATTCCGGCATGGGGGCCGGCCAATGCGCGGGTGAGGTCTAGTACCACGTAGCCGCTCAGCGGTCCGGTGGCGGCGCCGTGGATTGTCGTATCTTCGGCAGTCAGGGAACTCAATGGATCCTCCTCGAATTATTCAGCTCAGTGGTGGGGATGATCGTCTACAGCCAGCCGGGCAGCACCAGCAGTGCCCACGCCACAACCGGTCCGGCCAGAACGACGATGCCGCCGTAGCCCAAGACCTGCTTGTAGAAGCGCTCCTTGTCCGTGCCTTCGGGAGCATTGGCAAGAACCAGCGCGCCGTTGGTGGAGAAAGGCGAGACGTCCACGACGGTGGAGGCAATGGCCAAGGCGCAGATCAGGCCGGTGGCGCTGATGGAGCCGGTGTTCAGGAACGGGATGGCCAGCGGGATCAGCGCGGCCAGGATGGCGGTGGATGAAGCGAAGGCGGAGACCACGGCGCCGATGTAGCAGATCAGCAGGCCCGCCAGCAGCGGTGCGCCAAGGTTGGCAACGCCGTTGGAAACATATTCGATAGTTCCCGCTTCTTCCAGTACCCCAACAAAGGTGAGCATGCCGCAGATCAACAGCACGGTGGACCAGCTGATCTTGTTGACGGCGCCCTTTTGCCCAGCCGGGTTCACCAGTGCGAGGAACACGGCGATGGTGATTGATACGAATCCAACATCGACCTTGAAGCCCAGGGCGATGACGGCCAGTGCGATCAGGCCGATGATGGTCATGATCTGGCCAAAACGCTGTCCTGGTGCCTTCGGCGCGGCGCCGTCGCCGGCGGGATCGCGGGGACCGTAGGTGCCCGAGCCGCTGCCCTTGAAATCGACATCTGCGGCGTGGGCGCCGGCAGAAACCTTCAGCCGTGCTTCGGCAACTCGTTCGGCAATGGCTCCGGCACGCTGGCCAGCTAGCTGGCGACCGCCCAGGACCAGGAACAAGACGATGGCGATGACCAGGTTGAAGATGAAGCTGGTGAGGAACAGCGCGGTGGGGCTGAAATCGAATCCGGCTTTTTCAATGAGCCCGTTGACAATGACGCCATAGACCGCGATGGGGGAGAAGCCGCCAGCCTGGGCGCCGTGAACGATGAGCATGCCCATCATCAGCGGGTTGATCTTGTAGCGCTGTGCGAAGTTCAGGCCGATGGGCGCGATGATTGCGACCGCTGCCGGGCCCAGTGCGCCAATGGCGGTGATGGCTGCGGTGATGGCGAACATGACCCAGGGGATCAACGAGATCCGGCTATCGACCAATTTGACGGCCTTGTCGACGAGGATGTCGATGGTGCCGTTATTTTGCGCTATGGCAAAGAGATAGGTGACACCCACGAGGGTGAGGAAGAGCCCGCCAGGGAAGCTGGCGAGGATGTCCTTGGTGTCCATCCCAAGGAAGACGGCGCCGAGCAGGAACGCTCCGACAAAGGCCAAGGCCCCCATGTTGATGGGGAACATCGTGGCGATGATGAACATCACCGCCAAGATGATGATGGAGACTAGCGCGACAGACATGGGGAATATCCTTTTCGTGAAGGCCGCAAAGCGAGTGGATTTTTGTGTGACAGGAGTCACTGGCTCACTGGCCTAGCCTCCTAGACTCAGAGTGTCTTGTCAAGCAAAATTTCGGTGTAAGTTTGATCTAGGACACATCAAAAGGAGTGAACGTGGCTGAAATCAAGAAGCCTAGGGCTTTTGCCAAGGTGCAACGCCCCAGGCTCTATGAGCAGCTCATGCAGCAGATCTTGGCCTTCGTGGAAGAAGAGCGGCTGGGGCCTGGGGACCATCTGCCGGCCGAACGGGAACTAGCGGACCAGCTGGGCGTTTCCCGGGCTACCTTGGCGCAGGCGTTGGTCGCGCTGGAGGTCTTGGGCGTCATAGACGTCAAGCACGGAACCGGTGCCGTCTTGGTGTACCGTCCCACAGTCGCGACGGTCTTGCGAGAGCTGCATGAACACAAGAACCGGCTTCCAGATATTGTTGAAGCGCGCAGCACCCTGGAAGTGAAATTGGCATGGCTCGCCGCAGAGCGGCGCACCGACGATGACCTCAAGCGCATTAACCACGCGCTGGAAGTGATGGCCCAGGAGATTGCGGCTGGGGACCGCGGTGAAAAGGGCGACGAGCTTTTCCATGAGGCCATTACCGGGGCAGCGAAATCGTCGGTCCTGCAGAAATTGATGACTTTCATCGCTGAAATGGTGCTCGAAACGCGCTTGGAATCCCTGGGGCAGCCGGGGCGCCCGGAACGGTCCTTGGAATCGCACCGGAAAATCACTGAGGCCATTGCTGCCGGAGACCCGCAGGCGGCAGCCGAGGCGATGCAGGAGCACATCGAGCTTGTTTCCGACGTGGCCCTGCTGAAGGAAATCCAGTAGATTCCTGTCTGCTGCCCGTGCTGGCTAGTTGCTCTTCATGACATCGGTGATGTGCTGGATCAGTGCCGTTACCAAGGCGGGCTGGCGGCGGCGGGGCATTGTCAGAATCTGCGCCGTGCGTTCGGCGAAAGCTGGATGGTCAATGCGGATGAACTCCAAGCCCTCGCTCAATGCGCTGTCCCGCGCGAATTGGCTCAAGAGCGTCACTCCCGCGCCCGAGCGCGCGAATTCCATCGCCGGGTTGATATGGTCCGTCGTCAACGCAATGTTCGGGGTCAACCCTGCCATGGACATCGCAATGTCGAACAGCTCGCGCTGGGTAATGCCCTTGGCGGTCATGGACAGGGGATAGCAGCACAACTCCTCCAGCGAGATCTGGGATTTGCCCGCCAGAGGATGACCTGTGGCAAGGACCGCATAGGCCGGGGCGGGGCGGGAGCACTCGACTTGCACATCGCGTTGCAACCCCAGGGTGAAGACCGTCGCTATATCCGCGGTCCCCTCGACGATCTGGCGCGCCGCGTCAGCTGATGGAAGCACCGTCAGGTGCACCGACACTTGAGGATGGAGCTTGCAGAACGCGGCGATCGCCCTCGGGGTGACCGAGGCGGCCAGCCCTTCGGAGCTGACGACTTTGATGCTCCGTGAAATTCCGCTGGAGATCTGGCCGAGGTCCTGGAGAAGCTGCTCGCCCTCCGCCTGGACTCGACGGGTATGGGTGAGCAAAAGTACTCCTGCATCAGTGAGTTCCATGCCGCGGGCATGCCGGCGAAACACCGGAGAGCCTATCTGCCGTTCAAGCTGGCTGATTTGCCGGCTAATCGCCGAGGGGGAAACGTGCTGGGTTTCAGCTGCCTCGGAGATCGACCCGGTGGTAGCCACCTCATGGAAATAACGCAGGGCGGTGGGTAGCGTTTGCATATTGCTGAACTCTCGTTCTGAGTAGGTTTGTCTTTAAGTCAAACCTAGTGCTCGAAACGGCACTGGTTCAAGCCCCTCCTGGTCTCGTAATGTGATCTCCAGTACAGGAAACCATCGAGGGGAAATCGTGGCAACGAGACATGAGCTATTGGAAAAAGCGGAGCAGTTCGCCGACTCTGGGGAGTTGTTCAATGAACTTTCGCAGCTGGTAGCACGGCCGACGGTGAGCAGCGACCCCGCGCAAAGCGTTGCTGTCAACGCATATCTCGACGGCATTCTCCTTGAACGATTCGAAGCCATGGGCTTCTCAGTGACTACGGATCTGAATTGGCAGGGTTCAGGAAATTCCTTTCTGATCGCCACTCGCATCGAGGCTCAGCAGTACCCGACGGTGCTGTGCTATGGGCATGCGGATGTGGTTGACGGGCAAGCCGGACAGTGGGACGCGGGGCGGGATCCCTTTGAGCTGTGTGCTGAGGGGGACCGCTGGTATGGGCGCGGCGCCGCCGATAACAAGGGCCAGCATCTGGTGAACCTCAAAGCCATCGAGCTGATCCTGGCAGAACAAGGATCCCTGGGATTCAACATCACCTTCCTCTTCGAGGCCGGGGAGGAAATCGGATCGCCCCAGCTGGATGAATATGCCGCGGCGCATCGCGAACTGCTTGAGGCGGATGTCTTCATTGCCTCGGATGGTCCGCGGCAGAGCGCGGACAAGCCCACCATCTTCCTCGGAGCACGCGGCGGGGCGACCTTTGAGCTGAGCGTTCCCCTGCGCCAAGGCGGATACCACTCGGGAAACTGGGGCGGGTTGCTGCGCAATCCAGCGACGACACTGGCCGGCGCGATTGGAACACTCGTAGATGGCCACGGACGTATCAGGGTCCCTGAATTGCTGCCGGACAGCTTGCCGGACTCCGTGCGCGAGGTATTGGCGCCGGTTCAAGTCGGGCAGGGAAAACAGGATCCAGAAGTGGCGGCAGGCTGGGCGGATACGAGCCTGAGCGCCGCCGAGCGGCTCTATGGGTGGAACACCTTGGAAGTCCTGGCGATGAACTCGGCGGATGTCCAGGTGCCAGTGAATGCGATACCTGGACAAGCGCGGGCAGTTCTGCAGCTGCGGTTTGTCGTCGGAACAAACACCGACAAGATCGAATCGGCGATTCGCCGGGCCTTGGATGACGCCGGGTATTCGATGGTGCAATTGAGCATGGGCCAATGTTTTCCGGCAAGCCGTATTGAACCGGAGAATCCGTGGGTGCAATGGGCGAGCAATTCCCTGGAAAAAACCACCGGCCAGCCCACCACGATCCTGCCGAATATTGGCGGCTCGCTTCCCAACGCCGTTTTCGAATCCACGCTGGGGTTGCCGACCCTCTGGATTCCGCATTCCTACCCTGGGTGCCAGCAGCACGGCCCCAACGAACATGCGCTGGAATCGGTCCTGCGCGAAGGAGTGCAAATGATGTGCGGCCTGTTCCACGATCTGGGAACGCGCCAAGACGCGCCGAGCGCAAGCGCGCTGGCCAGTGGAAAGATATAGGAACCAGCATGGACAAGCAACAACGAGATTTGGTCGCGGAAGTTCCCGCGCCTGCACGCCAGTCCGCGGCACGAGGCATTGCGGCGGCCACCATTGGCAATGCCCTGGAATGGTACGACATGTCCATCTATGCGCTGCTGGCCATCTACATCGGGCATAATTTCTTCCCCTCGGAGAATGCGGCCGTGGAAGTAATCCAGGCGTTTGCCGTCTTCGGGATCTCCTACCTGATCCGGCCGCTGGGTGGCTTGGTGCTCGGCTCCTATGCAGACCGCAAGGGAATGAAAAAAGGCCTGATCCTCACCATCAGATTGATGGTAGTGGGCACCGCAATCATCGCTTTCATGCCTGGTTATGGAACTATCGGGCTGCTGGCTCCGCTGGGGCTGATCGTTGGCCGACTGGTCCAGGGATTCTCGGCCGGCGGCGAATTCGGAGCAGCAACCTCGTACCTGCTGGCCCAAAACAAGGGGCGCAAGGGCTTCTTGGGAAGTTTCCAGTTTGCCAGCCAGGGGCTTGGCGCGCTGATGGCTGCAATCACGGTCGTCATACTGACCAGCGTCTTCACTACAGAGCAAATGAACGACTGGGCATGGCGCATTCCGTTCTTCGTCGGACTGCTGGTGGGTCCCGCCGGATGGTGGATCCGCCGGCATGTTGACGAGGCGCCGATTGAGAAGGCCGACGACCAGCAGGCTGAGGGCGGCACGAAGCAAAATCATGCGCCGGTGCAGCAGCTATTCCGGTCGCATAAGGTTTCGGTGCTGATTGCCGGTGGTGCCCTGGCCATCTCGACTGCGTTGAACTTCGTCCTGCAATACATGCCGACTTTCGGGATCAAGCAGCTGGGCATGAATCCGTCCGTATCATTTTCATCATTGATTATTTCTGGCATGATCCTCACCTTCGCGACTCCAGTCGTCGGCCACCTGTCGGACCGGTACGGCCGCCTGAAAATCATGATCCCTGCAGTCATCGGGATTGTCCTGTTGACGATTCCGCTGTTCCTCTGGCTCATCGCAGGCAAGAGCTTCCTGGTCCTGGCCGTGGTGATGACGATTCTTGGACTGCTCAAGGCCTTGTATTTCGGGGCGCTGCCTTCGGTCATGGCCGACGTGTTTACCGGCTCGGTCCGGGCCACGGGCCTGTCATTCAGCTACAACGCGGCAGTGGCGGTCTTTGGCGGGTTCACCCCGATGATCTGTGCATTCCTGATTGAAACGACGGGACAGCCGGTGGCGCCGGGATACTATCTCGCCGTCCTGTCCATCGTCAGCATCACGGCCTTGGGAGCGGCATTCCGCTTCCGGTCAGTACGCTGAATGAGGTCTTGGAAAAAGGGTGCAAAGCACAACGGCCAGCAACCGCAAAGGTTGCTGGCCGTTTGTTGTACTGCCTTCAAGAACCGGCACCCAGCAGCTTGAGAACGTTGTCTTGATCGACCTGGCTGAAGTCCTTGTAGAACGCACCGACAGCTCCAAAGCGGTGCGGCTTGAGCAGCTCAACCAGCCCATCCGCCAGCGGAGCCAGTTCGGTGAGGGTTTCCGGGGCAATCACCGGGGACGCGACGATGATGGACTGGGGATGCAGCTGGGCAACGAGTTCCAGCGAGGCTTTCATCGTTGCCCCGGTGGCGATGCCGTCGTCGCAGAGAATCACGGATTGTCCCGCCAGATCCGGTGCATAGGCCCGGAACGCGTGGGCCAGGGCCAGCAAATCGGCATGGGTTCCATTTTCCACCGAGGCCAGCTCCTCTGGCCCAAAATACTGCAAAGCCCGACGGTGCACCTCGGCATTGAGGTAGCGGCCGCCGACGGCGGAGTACTGTGCGATGGCGCCGAAGGCCAATTCCGGATTATTGGGCACTCCGAGCTTTCGCACCGCCAAGACACCCAAGCGAGCGCCCAATGCCTGGGCTACTTCGTACGCGATGGGAACGCCGCCGCGCAATAGCCCCAGCACCGTGTACTCGCCAGCGGGCAAGGTCGTGGCCAGCTTCATGCCCAACGCGGCTCCGGCGTGGCTACGGTCGTCAAACTTGGAACTGTTTTCACTGACCATGGTTCCAGTCTTGCCCAAAGTCAGCGAAATGAATAGCAACAGCCAGAAATTCAAGCGGTTCATTCACCCGCCAGGTGGCCAGCTAGGAGAAACGCCAGAGGGCTCCCCTGATCTGAACGGAATAATCCGCCCGGAACACGAGAGCCCTTGATGGCTATTGGCGCTTAGAGCTGGTTGCCCAGCTTGAAGCCCTTGGAAGCCTGCCCGTGGTACGAGCCGTCTTCGTCACCGGCACGGGTGTAGGAAAAGCCGTCGGCGCCAATGGTGACTTCCAGCTCGGAGTCATCGGTGCGCTCGACGACTTCCTGCACGTTGCCGTCCAGGTCCAGGACCTTGGAAGCTTCGGTGTACCAGGATGGAACAACCGGGTTGCCCCACCAGTCGCGGCGCTGGTTGTCATGCACGTTCCAGGTGATGGTCGGGTTGTCCGGGTCGCCGGTGTAGTAGTCCTGGGTGTAGATCTCGATGCGGTGGTCATCTGGATCCAGGATGTACAGGTAGAACGCGTTGGACACGCCATGGCGGCCCGGGCCGCGCTCGATGCGATCCGAGATGCGCAGGGCGCCCATCTTGTCGCAGATCTGGATGATGTTGTGCTTCTCGTGGGTGGAGAAGGCCACGTGGTGCAGGCGCGGGCCGTTGCCACCGGTCAGCGCGGTGTCGTGCACGGTGCCCTTGCGGTGCATCCAGGCTGCATAGGTGGTGCCTTCATCGTCCTGGATGTCCTCGGTGACGCGGAAGCCCAGGTCCTCGAGGTAGGCGCGGCCACGAGGCACATTCGGGGTGACCTGGTTGAAGTGGTCCAGGCGGACCAATTCGCCGGCCGAGTACAGGTCGTAGCGCATGTGCAGGCGCTCAACGTGGGTGGTTTCGAAGAAGAACTCGTAGGGGAAGCCCAGCGGATCCTCCACGCGCACCGCGTCTCCGATGCCCTTGACGAAGCCTTCGGTGCGGCGCTCGGTGCGGCAGCCCAATTCCTTGTAGTAGGCCTCGGCCTTGTCCACGTCCTCGTTGGAGCGGACACGGAAGGCCATGGCCTTCAACGCGGCCACCGGGCCCTTGGTCAGCACCAGGTTGTGGTGGATGAATTCCTCGAAGGAACGCAGGTAGATCTGGTTCTTGTCCTCGTAGGAGACATGCAGGCCCAGAACGTCAACGTAGAAGTTGCGCGAGCGCTCCAGGTCGGTGACCACCAGTTCGGCGTAGGCGCAGCGCAGGATATCCGGTGCTGGAACCGAAGGGGTGGGAATCGGGTTCTCGATCTCTTTGCTCATGATTTGCTCCTTTGCAAGCAGGAAAGATTAGTGGAGGGAAGCGGGAGCTTCCTAGACGCCGAACTTGGGGGAGTGGGCTTCGTTCAGGGTGATCTGGATGGACTGCTGGGTGGTGTAGAAATCCACCGAGCGGTAGCCGCCCTCGCGGCCCAGGCCCGAAGCCTTCACGCCGCCGAAGGGGGTGCGCAGGTCGCGGACGTTATTGGAGTTCAGCCACACCATGCCGGACTCGATCTGGTGCGCGAAGTTGTGCGCGCGCTTCAGGTTGCTGGTCCACACATACGCGGCCAGGCCGTACTTGGTGTTGTTGGCCAGCTCGAGTGCTTCCTCGTCGGTGTCGAACGGGGTGATCGCCACGACCGGGCCGAAGATCTCGTCCTGGAAGATCTGGGCATCGGGGGCGACATCGGCGAACACGGTCGGTGCAACATAGTTGCCCTCGCCCTCGAAGCCTTCTGCGCGCCCGCCGCCGGCCAGCAGCCGGCCCTCGGTCTTGCCGATTTCGATGTAGCTCATGACCTTCTCGAAGTGCTTCGGGTGCACCAGCGAGCCCACCTCGGTCTTCGGGTCGCTAGGCAGGCCGACACGGATGTTCTTGGCGCGCTGCGCGAACTTGGCAACGAAGTCATCGTAGATATCGCGCTGGACCAGAACGCGGGAACCTGCGGTGCAGCGCTCGCCGTTCAGCGAGAACACGCCGAAGACGGTGGCATCCAGGGCTGCGTCCAGGTCGGCGTCGGCGAAGACCACGGCCGGGGACTTGCCGCCCAGCTCCAGGGACAGGCCCTTGAACTGCGGAGCAGCGGCGGTGGAGATGGTGGCGCCGGTGGAGGAGTCGCCGGTGAAGGATACCAGCGGCACCTCCGGGTGCTTGACCAGGTAGTCGCCGGCTACGCCGCCGGAACCGAAAATCAGGTTGAAGACGCCTTCTGGCAGGCCCGCCTCGCGGAAGATGTCTGGCCATAGCCCTGCGGAGAGCGGGGTGTAGCTGGCGGGCTTGAGGACTACCGAGTTGCCGGTGGCGATGGCCGGGGCCAGCTTCCAGGATTCTTGCATGAACGGGACGTTCCAGGGGGTGATCAACGCGGCCACGCCGATGGGCTTGCGGTTCACGTAGTTCATCTGGCGTCCTGGCACGCGGAAGGAGTTATCCACCTGCGCCACGATCAAGTCGGCGAAGAAGCGGAAGTTCTCGGCGGCGCGGCGGGCCTGGCCCTTGGCCTGGGTGATCGGCAGGCCGGAGTCGTAGGACTCGAGCAGCGCCAGCTCGTCGTCGCGGGACTCGACGATGTCAGCGATCTTGTGCAGCACGCGGGAGCGCTCGCGCGGCAGCATCTTGGACCATGGGCCTTCCTTGAAGGCCTTGCTTGCTGCGGCCACGGCCAGGTCCACGTCGGCCGGCTGCGCCGATGCAGCCGTGGCGTAGTTGGTGTTGGTTACTGGTTCCTGGACGTCGAAGGTTTCTCCGCCAATGGAGTCCACGAATTCGCCGTTGATGAAGTGCTGCAGGTGGGTTGGCAGGTTTTCTGGTACGAAGTGCTTGCTCATGGCAATTCCTCTCGTGCTCGCTGGTGTTGTTGATTCCGGCGTGGATGCCGGTGTGTCGTGAATATTGTCAGTTGCCTAGATCGCGCTGGGTTCCATGCCAGCGGCTTTCAAATAGCTGTTCAGGGTGTGGGCGCGGTGCTCGCGGCAGGCGGCTTCGATCTGGGCTGGGGTGGCGTGATCCGCGATCAAATCCAGCAGCGCGTCGTGCTCCTTGACGGATTCACGGGCGCGGTAGGGGATATGCGTGAAGCTGCTGGCCCGCATGGCTGCCAGCCGGCGCCAGCCGCGCTGCACCAGATCCAGGATGTGCGGGTTGGGGCACTGCCCGTAGAGCAGCTGGTGGAATTCGGTGTTCATCCGGGTGAATGCCACCGGATCGAAGTCCTCCAGGCATTGGCGCATCTTCTCGTTCAGCTCCCGGGCCTCGGCCAGCCAGGCGGCATCCATGGAGCCGGCGGCCAGCGCGGTGGCTGCCGGCTCTATGATCATCAGCGTCTGCATGGTGTGCAGGTACAGGGTCGAATCCACATGGGCCACGGTCGCCCCGACGTTGCGGGTGAAGTGGACCAGGCCTTCGGCTTCGAGCCGGCGGATGGCCTCGCGAACCGGGACGACCGAGCAGCCCAGCTCATCGGCGATGGTCCCCAACACCAGGCGGTAGCCCGGCGAGTAGGCGCCGTTGGTGATGCGCTCAGAGACCAGCTGGTAGGCGGCCTCGGATTTGGAGGCGGACGTTACAGTGCCCATGAGTCCAGCTCTGGGCTGCCGGCGTCTTTCCACGCGTGGTACTTGGCTTTCCACTGCGCGTTCATCGGGAACAGGCCCTCGATGCCGTAGCCGCGCTTGACCATGGCGAAGATGAATTCGTCATTGGATTCGGTGATTACCGCTTCAGCGGCGACTTCCTCCACCAGTGCTGGCGGAATGACCACGATGCCATCTGAGTCGGCCACGATCACATCTCCGGGCTGGACCGAAACGCCGCCGCAGGCCACGGTGATGTCCTTGTCCCAGGCCACATGCTTGCGCCCGAGCACTGCCGGGTGGGCTCCGTTGTAGAAGACCGGAATCTCCAAGTTGGAGACCGCGTCGAGGTCGCGCACGCCGCCATCGGAGATGATGCCTGCCGCGCCGAGCTGCTGGGAGCGCAGTGCCAAAATGTCGCCCAGGGTGGCGGAGCCGGTTTCGCCGCGGGCTTCCATGACGAGGATTTCGCCGTTCTCCAGTGAGTCGATGGACTGCTTCTGGGTGTTGTATCCGCCGCCGTGGGCCTTGAAGAGATCTTCGCGGTTGGGGATATAGCGCAGGGTGCGGGCGGTGCCAATCACGCGCTGCATGCCCTTGGTCGCGCCGGGCACTTCGATGTTGACGTTGTTCAGCCCTCGCTTGCGCAGGGTGGCGGACAGCGTGGCGGTGGCTACCGAAGCCAGCTGTTCGCGGACCTTGTCGGTGAGCACGTCCTTGCCGGTGACCAGCGGAGGCAGGCCGGCCGAGGCGCGGTCGCCGTAGGCATCTTCCTTGTCCTTGTCGCTGGCCTTGGGCTGGTTGCCGAAGGAGCCGAAGGCGGCCATTCCCTCGGTGGCCGTGGTTTTCAGCTTGCCGGTGGTGGTGCCGGTGATCAGGTCGGTGACTTCGACTTCCACGACATCGCCGGGGAAGAAGACGGTGGAGCCGGCGGGAGTTCCGGTGAGGATGATGTCGCCGGGCTGCAGGGTCATCTGCTGGGAGAGGTCTGCAATGATCTGCGCGAAGGAGAACAGCAGCTCGGAAGTGGTGGCGTCCTGGGCGATCTGGCCGTTGACCCAGGTCTGCACGCGCAGCTTGGCGGGGTCCAAGGCGGCGGCGTCCAGTGCGTTCGGGCCTAGCGGGGTGTAGCCGTCGCCGGACTTGGAGCGGATGTTCGATCCCTTGTCCGCGTACTTCATGTCATGCACGCCCAGGTCGTTGGAGGCGGTGACCGAACCTACGTGGTTCCAGGCCTCTTCTACCGTGACGCGGCGGGCGGCGGTGCCGATGATCAGCGCGATTTCGCCTTCGAAGGCAAGCAGCTCGGTGCCGGCTGGACGCTCAACGGTGCCGTTGGTGGCAGCCAGGGAGCTGCTGGCTTTCATGAAGTAGCTCGGGAATTTGGGGGTACGGCCGCGCTGTGCCGCGCGGGAGGAGTAGCTCAGGTGCACGGCCAGAACTTTGCCTGCCTGGGCGAAGGTCTCTTCGGTTACTGGGACAGTAGTGGTCACCGTTGATCGTCCTGCTTTCGTCATACATCATCTCGTACATCAAATCGTATACGATCAGTGTGCTCCCAATCTCATCCGCTGTCAAGAAGAGCATGGAAACTTCTTGCCCGGTTGACCGCCGTGGGCCGGGAATCCGCACAGCGGCGGGGTAAAACAAAGGCGCCGTCCAAAGCGGATTACTTTGAACGGCGCCTTCAGTTGGTGCGGCTGATTCGCTTCACATCACCTTCGGTTACACGCGGATCGCATCGACAATCCGCACTCTCGCGGCCACGAGCGCCGGGAGAACGCCGGTCAGCGCGCCAACGGCGATCGAAACTGAGATGCCGGCCAGGGCTGCCCCGATGGGGAACGCTGGTATCTGATCGATGCCAGAGCCAACGATCATATTGATCACCTTCGGGTTGGTCACCACGGCCACGGAAATCAGCACGCCCAGGCCGCCGGCAACGGCGGTGGCAACAACGCTTTCCATCATCACCGAGAAGAAGACCCTGCCGGTCGTTGCGCCAAAGCTTCGACGGATGCCCACCTCTCGAATGCGCTGCTTCATGGTCACCATGGCCACGTTCAACAGGCTCAAGGATCCAAGCAGGAGAATGATCCCGGCAATCCCTCCGGCTACCATGGCCAATTGCTTCAGGCTCTCATCCCCGCCCCAGGACAAATAGTCAGAGCGCATGGACTCGACAGAGTATCCGGGAAGCTCGGCCTGCATTTGCATCGCGAAATGCGCAGCTAGCTCCTCGGAGCCTTCAATGGGGACCCACATTTCATAGCTTGCATCAGCCAATGGAGAGGTAGCGGCAAACCAATGGTCATAGGTTTGCGGGAGCATCCACATCTGTCCGCCAAGTCCGCCATCCCTGGTTGATGTCGCCCCAATCACTGTGACCGACACCTTCTGCGCGCCTGCATTCATTTCAATGGAGGCGGGCAGCGGCCCCTGGTCCAATTCCAGCTCCTGGTACAGGGTCCGATCCACGACCACAGTCGGAGCCAGGTTTTGCGCATCTTCGGATTCCAGCCAACGGCCATGCTGCGCGAAGATCCGGTGAATGGGAGCGTAGTCAGGATCCACGACCATGACTTCCGAGTCGATGGTGGAACCTTGAGCGGAGGCCTTGTAGCCGTAAGTCCGGGAAACCATGGACGCGTATTCAACGTCAAAGCGCTCAGCGGTTTTCGTGAATGCGTTGGAGACCTGCGCGTTGGCCGAAGGGAACTGTTCGCTCTGCTCGCTAAATGCGTAGGTATTGATCAGTGCCGGCCGGCCATTGCGTTCCAGCTGTTCGGTCATCAGCTGCTGTGCCATGCCGGCTCCGGCAACTGCCGTGGTCAACGATGCCACTGCGATGGTGACGCCCACCAGGGACAACAAGACGCGCAGCTTGTGGATCCGCAGTTCCTGCCAAGCTTCCAGCAGGGCCGCCACGAATCCGGTGAAGAGTCTTAGCAAGGAATTCACCGCGCCACCTCCTGTGCCATGGTCTTGAGCATTCCGTCTTCCAGGCGGAATTGCTCGCGGGCCAGGGCCGCGACATTGATGTCGTGGGTGATCGTGATCAGCGCGGCGCCGGATTCGACCGTAGCGGCGTCGAGCAATTCCATAACTGCCCTGCCGGTGGCTACGTCCAAAGCGCCGGTTGGTTCATCGGCCAGGACAACTCGCGGCCGGCGCACCAGCGCCCGGGCAATGGCCACGCGCTGTTGCTCACCGCCCGAGAGGGTCTGTGGCATCGAGTCCAAGCGGGTACCGAGCCCCACCTTTTCCAGGGCCTCGGTCGCGAGGGTTCTCCGGCGCCAGAAATCACGGCCGGAGGCATACATCAACGGAGCCATGACATTCTCCAAGGCGGTGCGCCCGGGCAGCAGATTGAACTGCTGGAATACGAAACCGAGGTCGCGGCCGCGCGCATGGGCTGCACGCCGGGCACTGAGCCTGGTGGCATCCTGTCCACGCCACGCCAGGCTGCCCGAGGTAGGCCGGTCCAATAGGCCCAGGATATTGAGCAAGGTGGATTTGCCGGTGCCCGAGCGTCCAACAATGGCGATGTGATCTCCTTCGGAGACTGACAAGTTGATGCCGTTCAAAATGTGCAGCTCGCTGTCATCGGGCAGCAATACGCTGCGAGTGACATTTTCGAGCTTCAGCAGCTGGGCATCACTCATCAGGGAACGATCTCCATGCCCGGATCCATTTCAACGGCAGGGGCTGATCCCGGGACATATCGCAGAACCTCGGCATCGGCTTTGAGGCCGGAGCGGACTTCCACCACCTTGCCGTCGGTGATGCCAAGTTCTACTTCGGTGCGGATCTCCTTGCCTTCGCCGTTCAGGATCCAGACGGCGCCTTTGCCAACGAGCCCACGCACGCTGGTCACCGGCACGGTGAGCACATCGTCAGCAGAACCCGCATTGACATCCAAGTTCATATCCAAGCCGTCGAATACGACAACGTCCTCGGGGACATCGCAGGAAATTTCACTGCCCGAACTCGATTCGCCCTCCGTATCAACAGCAGGATCAGCCATTTCACCGTCTTCCCCAGGCGTTTCAGGTTCTACGTTCTTAGATGCAGAGTCCCCGATGCTGAGGTTTTTGCAGGTGAAGGGTTCAGGCCCGCCTTCAATGCTGACAGTCGCTTCAAGCGTTTCATCCATGATCCGGTAGCGATCCAGTGCCTTGATCGTTCCAACAGCGTGGAAGCCTTGCGGCTGTACCGTCGCGAGGCTTGCGCCCTTTTCGACGTCATCGCCGATCTCGATATCGAACTTTCCAATTTTGCCTGTAGCTGGTGCATAAACGTCGTGATAGGAGACGGCCGTTTCCGGCGAGCGGGTTTCCGAGTCTCCGTCTGGATCTGTCTGCGGCTGATCTTCGGCAGAAGATACCTCTGTTGTTGCCGGCTCCGTCGAACTTTCGACGCGAATCTGGAAAATCTTGTCGCCTTGGCTGACGTTGTCGCCAACTTTCACAAAGGCCCAATTGACGACGCCTGTGGAGGGCGCGGTCAGGGGCTGGGATTCGACAAGCTCGATGGTTCCAGGAATTGAAAGCGAGTTCTTGATCGTATTTTTTTCGACGAGGACAGTCTCCGCCGGGATTTCACCGGAAGGATAAAGCCGGTCGTCGGCGGCTGGAGTGCTCCCGCTGAAGGCTAGTTTTACCAAGCTGACGGCAATCAGCGCGCCGATGATTAACCACGCGCTGGGCAGGATGATGCGTCTGAAGACGCGTCGTTGGCTCATGCTACATCTCTATTCATCCTATCTTTTTATCAAAACGCTCAGGCAATACCAAGCCAATACGCAGATAGTATCCATATTGTTATTTGTTTTTCTAGACTTTTACACATCAGGTCAAGCGGTGGTTTGTACATGGGCGCTCTGAGTTCTAGTGGTACGATGCTGGCGCGCCTCAAGCGAACCGGGTAAGCGGATCGTAGTTAGGGGGAGCGGTCCTACAAAATACTGGTTCATAATCTTGAAGCCCGAATCAGCGGTGATCCGGGCTTCAAGATATTCAGTGGTTCATCTTTGCGAGTCCCTCATGAACCTGATGGGTCCTACTTGGACACGGACTTGCTGTTGGTTGAAGTTGCCCAGGAGGTGGTCGGAATGGACAAGCGGTAGGCCTTCTTCTTTGACTGCTTTAGGGTCAACTTGGCGGTTCCTTTTTGAGCGAGACCGTCTTCAAGGTCTTCCACGAGTTGCCGGTTTTGACCTGGAATTTGGCTGTCTTGGCGTTGTACTGGCCATAGCGGTACTTTTCCGGTGAATACACCTGGGCTTTGGCCGCCAGCGTTACCTTGCTGCCGGAGCGTTTTGCTGTCAGCGAGCTTTTGGTCTTGCCCCGAACGTAGAAGCTCTTGCTGGTCCGATCGGTGCAGTCGACGTAGTCGGTGTCCTGATACCCGAAATACGAGTCCCAGTAACTATAGGTAGCTGACACATCTGCTGGTCCCACTTTGTAGGTGCCCAATCCGTCCCACAAGGGGCAGATTAGAGCGCGATCGGACACCTTGCGGTTTTCAAACCTCAGTGAATCAACCGGGCCGCCATTTTGGGAAGCAAGGATGGATGCGTACGCGTCTTCGGAGTTCTTCTTGACCGTGGAAGATGCTTTGACCGAGCCATAATGGCAAAGTGCACTATTACCCCTCCCAAGCTCTCCAGAGTTTGGCATACTTGCCATCGGCGGACAGCAGTTGCTCATGGGTTCCGTCTTCAATAATTTCACCGTGGTCCATCACAATGATCCGATCAGCGTTTCTCGCCTGCGATAACCGGTGCGCGATGACTAGCGCGGTTCGTTCCTTTGTTAAGGTGGCTGCAGCCTTATCCAATTCTCGGGAGTTGCTTGATCCTGACTCTGCAGTAGCCTCGTCCATGACGACAATGCGCGGATCAAGCACGGCAATTCGCACTAAGGCTAGATGCTGCTCTTGATGGCTGGAGAGTTGGAAAGCATTGGAACCCAACAAGGAGTCCAAGCCTTCAGGCAAATCGTAGATCCACTCGGCATGGCAAGAAGCAATTGCTTGTTGAAGTTGGGCCTCGGAACACGGTGAAGTGGATCCTAGCGTGAGGTTTTCCCGAACCGTTCCGGAGAAGATATGGGTATCTTGCGAGATGAGTGCGATGTTCTGGCGAAGATTCGTCATGTCGTACGCGGACAACTGTTGCCCGTCCAACGCTGCGATGCCACTTGCTGGTTCGATAATGCCGGACAAAATCCGTGCCACAGTGGTTTTTCCTGCTCCGGTGGTGCCCACCAAAGCGACGCATTGCCCCTCAGCCAAGGACAAGTCAAGATCCTTGAGCACGGTCACTGCGGAGTCGAAGTGGTGACTAACTCGATGCAGAACCAGCCCGCCAGAGGGAGACAGCTCGTGGCGAATCTTAGAAGTTTCGCTGGGATTGCGGCGCTTCGCCAATAGGATGCCGGTAACTCGACGCAGTGCGATACCTGCCTCTTGAACGATGTCAAAGAGCGTGACCACTTCAGAAATCGGATCAAAAAGCCGATGGTAGAGCAGTGCTGCAGTGGTGACCGCACCCAGTGTCGTTGCGTCGGCCTGCACAAGGAAGAATCCGGCTGTCAGCAATGCTGCCATCGTTACGAATTCTGCTCGATTGTTGCGCGCGAAGTAGCGGGTGAGCATGCGGAACACCCGGTCTGCTACGTTTCGTGAATCGTAACTGGCCCGTTCCAACGCATCAACCTGTACCTGTGCCCAGCCTTGGGAATGCAGCATCGCGCGTCCATGGAATGCATTGAGGAACGTATTGGTGCGACGGGCAAGGATCTCACGTTCTTCACGGTATAGCGGTGCGCTTTGCGGCAGGTACCAGCGCAAGGACAGCCAGTACATTGGAATGGCGATCAGCCCGGTGAGGCCCAGAACCCAGTGCAGTGTGAATAGTGCTGGAACCGAGAGCACCAGCAAGGTGGTTGCCGACAAGAAGGCCGGCAAGAGCCACGCGACCGCTTGAGAAATTAATCGGGAATCATCCGAAACGCGCGAGACGAGCTCGCCGTCGCCGGCCCGCTCCAGGATTCCAGATTCCAAATTGAGTGCATGCTCTACGGCGTCTTCACGCAGAGTTGCTACCGCAGGTTCAGCGATTTTTGCGTAGAGTACGCGGGCGTACCAGGTGAGCGCGGCGCCACAGACCAACGAGGCCGCGATGGCAAGCAAGCAGCGGATCAGTGTGGGTTCGGGGGCGTTGGTGCCCAGTGCATCAACAAGAATGCCAATGGCAAATGGGGCCAGCATGGCACTAGCCGAGGCGGCCAGGGTGATCAGCGATGCCCAGATAATTAGCCACCTTTGCGGGCGTAGGGTTCGGCCCAATACTCGCCAGGCGGTAGCAATGCTGGCTGTGGGCAGCGCTGGTGTTACTTGATTGGTGTTTTCGGGGGTGAGGCTCATCGGCTAACCACCTTTTCATAGGTTGACTTTGCACAGAGATCCTGGTGTGTGGAACGGGTGATTGACCCGTCGTGGTCAAGGAAAACTACCTCATCGGCCGCGTGCAACAATGTGGGTGAGGTGCTCAGTAAGAGCAAAGTTCCGGCGCCTGCGCCGGTTACCTGAGCATGTTCGCGCCAACGGAGTAATCCTTGGGCGATATTCGCTTCGGTCACCGAATCCACTGCACTGGTCGGTTCTTGCAGGACCCTTACCAGCGAGCCGCCTGCCAGCGCGCGCGCAAGGGCAATGCGCTGCCTTTGCCCGCCCGAAAGGTTAAAACCGCGTCCTTGCACCCGGTGTTCTAAACCTTCTGGGTAGTTCTCCAATAATTCATCGACTCCGCTGGCGCGCAGCAGAAGTTGCAGCGTCTGCGGGTCGGGAATCGGTGCTTCACCAAAAATATTCTCCCTAATACTGCCTTCAACCAAGTGTGCTTGATGAGGGGCCAAGCGCAGCAAAGAGGGAAGATACGCGGGGTTGATCAGTGAAACGTCGACGCCATCGAGCAGAAGATGCTGGCGCGAAACAGGTGAACCTTGTGTTGTTACCTGTTGGTTAGAGCCAAGGCTGAGGGTCGTAGCAAGTTGTGCACGCAGGGAATCTTCTGCGCAAACCAGTACCGTGAAACTGCCGGTCCGGACGGTGAGTGGTCCTGCTGTCAACGCCGGCAAATCGATGGAGAGCGTGCATTCGCCGCGCGGAACCGGGCGTTGATCGCCCGACGCGTCTGCACCGTCGGCCAGCAGAGTTGCAACGCGGTCGGCTGCGGCCAAGGATCTGGTGCGGGCCTCGACTGTGGAGACCAAAGTGCCTAGTGGTGTGGCGAGGAATTGTGCGACGCCCAGGACGCCCAGTAGTGCTCCGATGCTCATGGAGCCGGCAGCTACTTGCCATGCACCCAGACCTGCTGCAGCCAACAGAACCGTCCCGGAGACCAGTACCTGGGCAGCGTCGATGCGTCCGGAGGCAGAGGCTGAAATGATTCCAGCGTTCGCGGCGCGTTGACTGGCATCGCGGTAGCGAGCGGCAGCTTGATCGTGACCACCAATGCCACGTAGCACCTGAACACCCGCCATGAGATCGGCGGCTGCGGCCCCGGACGCGGCGATGTCTGACTGTAGATTATCGCTGGCCTTGCTCAACCGTGGGGTGAGCCAGCGAAGTGCCGCCATGCCCAAGGGCGTGATGATCAGTACCGACAGACCCACCCACAGATTGGCCCAGATCAGGTACGCGGCACAGACCAGAATGCCACCTAGCGCGCTAAAGCCCAGCGCTGCCTGGCGGATGATCGAGGCGCAGACATCGGTATCCACCGAGGTGATGGTAGCGATTTCCCCTGGCATGCGGGCGTTGCGTGGCCGGTAGCTGGGGGCCATGACATGTTCGGCAATTCGAGTGCGTAGCTGGTGAACCTGCCGGTTCATTCCTGAGTTTCCCAGGCGGGCGCCAAAACGATAGCCGAAGGAAAGCATCGCGAAGCACAGTCCCAGGACGATGAGCCAGAGGATCAGTTGGGTCATGTTGCGGCCGGCTATCGCATGATCGATAGTCGTGCCGATCAAGGCTGGGACGAGAGCTTCGCCAGCAGTCCAACATGAAAGTAGAGCGACTGCGGCGATGATTCGGCCACGTTCTGCGCGCAGCAAAGCACGCAACAGTAGGAGCCCGGCGGGGCGAGATGAGGACATGAAATCTATATTATGTTATAAATATGTTTCGTAACTAATGTAGGTTAGCCTACGGTAACTTATTGAGGTGCACGGCTCCATCAGTCCTGTATGCACCGCCGCTCCAACCCTAAGGATCACTCGAATGCCCCGAACCTTCGCACGCACCTTTATGGTGCCCGCAGCCCTATTGGGGCTCGCCTCTCTTTCACTCACAGGTTGCGGACAATCTTCAGGCCAAGCTGCCGAAAACACATCCACGGCGGCGAATCAGACACCACTGGAGACGGTAGACCCGAAGGGACATGAAGTGAACCTGGATGGCCAACCGACCGCCGCTCTGGGTTTCTACACCACCGACGTTGATATTCTGGCTACTCTTGGCATACCGCTGGCCGCCGAACAGCCTATCCGGGGCGATTCTGGGTTCACGACTTTCCCCGATTATTTCCCGCAAGAAGCACTCGCAGAGGTGACCCCCTTCGCCAACTACCCAGAGTTCAACTATGAGCGGGTATTGGGAGCAGCTCCTGATTTCATCCTCAACGGCCTGGGCTACGATGCCGAAGTCCACGAGAAACTGGCAGCGATCGCTCCGACCTATACGACTGACGCCTTTGATGGTGAAACCTGGCAGTCACACTTCGAGCAGACCGCCAAGGACCTGGGCCGTCAACAACAGTACGACCAGTGGCTGAAGGATTATCAAGACCAAGGCGCGGAAGCCAAGAAAGCCATCGATGAAGCCGGCAACGGGGATCTGACGGTTGCCACCTTGGGCTACTGGGACGGAAAGGTCAATGTTGACTGTTACTCGTATTTGGAGTGCGGTGTCTTTGACACGATCGGGCTGAAGAGCGAAAAACTAAGCAGGCAAAAAGGATTGAGCCTGTCCTTGGAAGAATTGGATCAGCTCAAGAACGTTGATGCCGTGTGGATATCCATGGGTGTTGGAGACGACGCACAAGCAGAGCTGGATAAGTCTATTGCTGCCATGGAGAAGTCTCCGTATTGGAAGAACTTGCCATTTGTAAAAAATAACCGGATCTACACCTACAACATGGAAATGACCTATGGCTCGCCGTCCGGAGCAATAGCGTTCATGAACCAGGTCCGCAGCGATCTAGCCAAGTAGCCTCGGTGTTTTGCGCTGGCCGGGCACGGCATTGATATTTTCATTGCATGCTCCGGCCAGCTAGGCATCGCACCAAGCATCCCCATCCCGCAAAAGCCCCCTGAAACATCGGTGACCCCAAATATCTCCGGTGCATAGCATGGACAGGATCAGTCAATGGAAATTTTTGAAGCTACCGTTCAATCCACGCGCCATCTCTCACCTACCCTGAAGCGATTGCGCTTTGGCGTTCAAGGTTTTACCAGCACCAACATCGGCGATGAATACGTCAGGCTCTTCTTCCCGCACACCGAAGATCGCAACTTCCTCAGCCTGCCGGTTGCTGATGGTGATACTTGGCGCACCGTCGAGGGGCAGCCCGATGCACCGATGCGCACCTACACCATCCGTGATGCGGACGAAGGGTGGATCGAGATTGACTTCGTGGTTCATGACGGCGGCATCGCCGCCGCCTGGGCACTTGAAGCGCAAGTGGGCGATCGGATTGGGTTGAATTCGCCCACCGGTCTCTACGACTGCCCGTCAGGTACCTCATCCCAGGTGCTGATCTGTGATCTCACCGGCTTGCCAGCGGCCGTGCGCATTGCCGAACTCAGCCATGATCAGATGCGTACTGAACTCGTGGTGGAAATTCCCGGCGAATCATCTCGCCTCGAACTCACCCACCTGCCCCGGCTGACAGTCCAATGGATCGTGGCCGGCAACGGAGTGGCCCCCAGCGTACTTCCGCAGGTCGCCCGGAAAGCCGTGGAACGACTGGGCGATGACCAGCCGCGGCCCTATGTGTGGGTGGCTGGTCAATCCGCGGCGCTACGTGAAATTCGCAAGATGCTGCATCGGGAACTGCGTTGGGCCAACACCCAGTACAAGGTGATTGGTTACTGGGTGGAGCAGGCAGAAAAATGGCGCGAACGATGGGACGCCTTGGATGCTTCGACCAAATCTTCCTTAGACGAACTGTGGGACAGTTTTGAAGATCAAGACGAGGCGCTCATCGCCTACGAATCTGAACTTGCGCGCCTGGGGTTGTGAGCGTGGCGACCACCACACAACGTGGCGATACCAAAAATGCACCGCCGTTTGCCTCGGAACCTCAGGCGAAGCCGAGTCCTCCGCGGAACACCGAAGAACGCGCTGCCGAAAGCAACATGGTGGATTCCACCGGGGCAAAACTCGCGTGGCTCGTTGGCCTGCTAATTATCTTGGCCTTCACCATTCTGTGTTCATTGGCATTTGGCAGTCGGCACATAGATCTGTCGGTGGCGTGGCGCAGCATCGTTGAACCATCGTTGAATTCAGAGGAAGTTCAGGTCATCAAGCAACTACGAATCCCGCGCACTGTCTTGGGCGTGTTGGCGGGAATCGCCTTGGGCGTAGCTGGTGCGCTGATCCAGGCGTTAACGCGAAATCCGCTAGCTGATCCAGGAATCCTCGGCGTGAACGCTGGAGCGCAATTTGCGCTGGTCACTGCCAGCTTCTTCCTCGGCTCCCTGTCCGTCGTTGCCTCGATCTGGTGGGCGCTGGCAGGAGCCTTAGCCGCCACCCTTGCGGTGTATGGCTTATCCCTGTCACGGCCCGGGCGTAGCACAGAGCCTGCCACCTTGGTGCTGGCCGGTGTCGCTTTCGGCGCAGTTCTTTCCGGCGTTACCACTGCCCTGGTATTACTCAGGCCGCAAATTTTCGACATGATGCGGGTTTATGCGGCCGGAAACCTCAACGGTCATGAGCTCTCCACAGTAGTAGTGATCGTGCCCTTCGTTGCGGTGGGACTGGTCATTTCACTGTGCTGCGCCGGGTCGCTGAATGCGATCGCCTTGGGCGATGCTCCGGCTAAGGCCTTGGGCGTACGCATCGCACCGGTGCGCATCGCAGTGATCGCCTCGGTGACACTACTGTGCGGAGCGGCTACTGCCTTGGCTGGTCCCATCGGGTTTGTCGGATTGATGATTCCGCATGTTGTGCGGTGGCTCTTTGGTGTCCAACAGGGGTGGATCCTGGTTTTCACCACCGTGCTCGCGCCGGTCCTCCTGCTCGGTTCAGACATACTCGGCAGGATCATTCTTCCTCATGCGGAAGTGTCGGCAGGGATCGTCACCGCCTTCATTGGGGCGCCGGTGCTGCTGATCTTGGCCCGCCGAAAGAAAGCGAGCACGCTATGAGTAGCAAAAGCGTGATTGACCTTCCGGCGACCTTGGATCATGCAGTTGCCCACGGAGTGGTTGTCCCTACCGGGCGTCGGGAAATGCGTGTGCGGTTGGGCCGGTGGACTTGGCGTATTGACCGCACCTCCGCGTTGGCCGCTGGCCTGTTGGCATTGGCGGCCTTGCTCATAGGGATCATCTCGTTAGCCTTGGGCGACATCCGAGTTCCCTTTGACCAGCTCCTGCCAGCGCTGCTGGGAAACTCGGAGCGTCGTTACGAGGTGGTCGTGCGTGATTGGCGATTAACCCGCATGGTTCTCGCCTTGGTCTTTGGGTTCGCCCTTGGAATTTCCGGGGCACTGTTCCAGTCCTTGACGCGCAACCCGCTGGGTAGCCCTGATGTGATCGGGTTTAGTTCCGGCGCGTATACAGTGGCATTGGCGCTCATGTCGTTCACCACCGCCAGCGCGGCACAGATCGCAGTGGGATCTATCGTCGGTGGTTTACTCGCCGCAGCCTTGGTATTTATCATTGCAAGCCGCGATGGGACCAACGGTTTCCGGCTCATCGTGGTTGGGATCGGCGTGGGCGCGATGCTGGCTTCGGCCAACACATTCATGCTTTTGGCCGCGCAGCGCCAGCAGGCGATGTCGGCCGCCGTCTGGGGTTCGGGATCTTTGAACTCAGTAAGCAATACAGTCCTAGGCCCGTCCTTGGTTGGCATCGCACTATTTGCCGTGGCAGCGATGTTCCTGCAACGACAGGCTCGTATTTTGGAGTGCGGTGATGCCTTGGCCACCTCGCTGGGGGTCAACGCCCGATTGTTGCGCGCCTCGATGGTCATCGTTGGCGTCGGCTTGGTGGCTGTCACCACTGCAGCTGCAGGTCCCATCGCCTTTGTCGCTCTGGTCGCCCCGCAGATTGCCGCCCGGTTAACCCGAAGGGCGGAATTGGACTTGCTGCCAACCGGTTGTTTGGGCGCACTGCTTCTGGTGCTGGCCGACGCCGTTGCTCGCATTGCATTCATGCCCATCCAGCTGCCGGTCGGCATCGTGACTGTTTGCCTCGGCGGCGTGTACTTAATTTGGTTGTTGGTAAGGGAGAGCCGTTCATGACTTCACTGGAAATGGAACAAACGCAGTACGGGCAAAGGGCAGCGTCCGACGCGCAGGCTGACGCTGGGCGCCACGACCGGGTGAATTCCGGAAGGCTTCAGGTACGAGCGGTGCGCTTGGGGTACGACCGGAAACCCGTGATTAATTCTCTGAACCTGTCCTTTGAACCGGGCAAGTTCACTGCGATTATCGGTCCCAATGGCTGTGGAAAATCGACGTTGCTTAGCGCCTTGGCCCGACTTTTGAAACCATCCGCGGGCCAGATCTTACTGGGGGACGAGGCAATTGATTCTTTCAAGCCCAAAGCTTATGCGCGCGAGGTATCGTTATTGAGCCAACAAGCGGTGGCACCCTCGGGAATCACCGTAGCCCAACTTGTTTCTCGGGGGCGTTTTCCACATCAGGGTCTACTTGCACAGCACAGTAGTGAAGATGAGGCAGCCGTACACCAGGCGCTACTGTCTACCGGAACACTGGATTTGGCCACGCGGAGACTTTCAGATCTATCGGGTGGCCAGCGTCAGCGAGTTTGGGTGGCCACCACTCTGGCACAGCAGGCTCCGATCTTACTGCTGGATGAGCCGACTACGTATATGGACGTTGCTCACCAAGTAGATTTGCTTGATCTCTTCGCCTTGCAACGTGATGCCGGGAAGACTGTAATTACCGTGCTTCACGACATTAATCAGGCGATGCGCTACGCCGATACGGTGGTGCTCATGCATGAAGGTAAAGTGCTGGCCAGTGGTGCGCCGGATGAAGTGATCACCGTAGAGAGCCTAGCGGCCGCGTTCGGAGTTCACTGCGAGATCCATCCTGATCCCGTCACGGGTGGCCCGATGATGGTTACGGTTCCGGCCCCACGTCTGACGCTTTGAGGGGTTCCTTCCCCATACAGAAAGATCCTGAGCCACAAAATACTTTGTGGCTGTCTCCGATGGGAACCTATTGGATGAGAAGACGCGTGTGAGTACTGGCCCGGCACCTGCTCAATTTATCGCGTCTGAAGGCAACTAGGTCGGCTTCGAATGCTCGGTCGCAGCAGTACCTCTGGGCGATGCTCAGGTGGAAGAAATTCATGCTGGATTGGCGCGTGCTGGACGGGGTTGCGATCATGGAGCCGTCTGCGAAGAGATTATTTACCCACGGTGGCTGGCCGGCAAACCGTGTTCGACTTGGGCGCATCAGCGGTAGCGGTAGAAATGCACTGCATCCTTCGTTTCTTGGCTGATATTCTTCCCTCTAATTGCTGGCAAAAACCTCAGAGTCGGCGTAGTCTATCGCCATATCGTTGTCTCGAATTGGGGGATTTGAAGACGCTTTGAAACACTCGCATTCATTTTGCATCTTTAGATGTATTTGGGATTATTCCTGAGCCGTTGAGTCACTTGGGGTGACTGCACTGAGGTTTGGCCACTTAAAATGCAGGTCAGAGCCTCTATTTTGTACGCTCATTTGGTAAATCACTCCTGCGCCGGATGATTTGCCGCAGACATTCTTGTTGGGGGAGAGATGTCTAAGCATCAAAGGCGCGGCACCTTTATGCCATTTTTGCGCTTTCGTTTAATATCCAAAAAACTATTAAAGCAACTTTTAGCGGTAATTTCGTCTACCGCGTTGTGTATTGCAGTGGCAATTCCGGGTATGGCCGTGGCCGCGGAACCAACCGCCGGGGTCGAAATCCAAGAAACAGAAACGGCCGCAACGCTAGACGAGACGTCTGCGGATGCGTCAAAGCAATCAGAAAAGAGCACGGGGACGCCCACGGAAACTTCCGTTCTGAAATCGGAACCGAGCTCAACGGCTGTGGAACCGGAAACCGAATCAACGGAGCCAACCGAGTCCCCGGTGCCCGTGAAGAAATCAGCGCCCGCCAAAGTAGATGAGCCAAAAACCATCCAGGCGCCGACTGATAAAGCAGAGCCGTCGGCCGATGAATCAAAAGCAACGGTCACCAAGAATACTGCAAAGGCGCCAAGTCCTACTCCAACGGAATCGGCTGCCGAATCCACGAAGGCTGAGGCCAAGGCCTTAGAAGCCGCTGCGGCCGCATTGGAACCAGGCGTGCCTGTCACGTGTGACTACAACCAGGGCATGGGTTCAATCAACACGTTCATGCAAAAGAACGATGTGATGGCCGACTACGCTAACGGCAATATCAACAGCGGCCTGTATGAAGGCGGAGTTGTCCATCAGCGAATTCAAATGACCCTGCCCGCAGGCGAGAACGAGCTCGTTCTCAAATACCAGGTCAAGCAGGCCGGGAAGTGGGCCTATGACGAATTGCTGAACCAAACTGTCGATGGCGCAACGATTACCGGCTGGACCGTAGTGCCCGGCTCCGGCGATGACCGTCAGGACACTGTCTATGTCACCCTCTGGGTTGATGGGGAAGAGGGCGACGAGGCCAACGTGACCCTGTACTTTGATGCCCACATTGCATCAGAACTTGATCACGGCCCGGGAACAGGTGCCTCATCAATTAATGGTTCTCCCTACCATGTTTATATTGAGTCCTTGAATTGCAAATCGGCTGGTCAACGGGATAATCAAATTCAAGCCAGTGCAGTCCAGGCTGGCAAGGTGACCATCGTCAAAGACGCAACACCGGCTGATGGCACCGATTTTGACTTCACGATTCACGAAAACCGTTTTGGAAATTCAACAGGATTCAGTCTTGACGACAGTGCTGATTCTGACACCGGAGCAAGCCTGCCGGACTCGGTGACCTATACAGTCACGCCATCCACGGTGACCGTAACTGAATCAGACCTTCCGTCCGGGTGGAACTTGTCCGATATCTCTTGTACCGATAGCGGCGCCACCCGTTCTGGCCAAGCTATCAGCTTCGAGTTGAGCGATAACGAGGAAGTTACCTGTACCTTCGTCAACAGCAAGACGACGTACAAGGAATTGACCCTTCAGAAGGACGTCAAGGCGTCGTTTGATCGGGACTATGACTGGCAGCTGGAAAAGTCGCTGGCCGACGGACAAGATGCCACAGTCAAGTCCTCTGAAACAGGAGTCGAGGTTGACTACAACGTTGTAGCCACCGCCAGCGACGCCCAGGACGACAACTTTGAACTCACCGGGAACATCACGGTCAATAACCCCAATGATGCAGCGATCAGCGGCGTGACGCTCACCGACCAGCTTGATGGGGCCAACTGTGTCATCTCCGCCGGAGGATCACCGATCAGCAATCCGGTGACTGTAGATCCGGGCGAGACAGTTTACACGTACACATGCGATCTGCCAGAGGGAACCAGCGCATCGAGCTCTGGTACCAATACTGTCAGCGCGACATGGGACGCCGATGCCTATTACGGCACCGACGGCGAGGCGAGCGCTTCAGCTGATTACGATTTCGCCACAGTCACCCCAACGGTGACCGATGACGAAGTCACTGTCACAGACAGCGAATTCGACCTCTCATCCGTAGAAGGCGGCAATGTTGTCACCGTCGCGGACAGCCCGAAAACCTTTGCCTACAGCATCACCTGGGACGGGGTTCTCGGACAGTGCACCGATTACGTGAATACGGCAAGCTTGGCCGAGGACGACGGCCAGGTCTTGACGGATGACGCTGCTGTGGAAGTTTGTTTGGGCCAGGACCTGAACATCACCAAGAACGTCGTATCCAGCTTCAACCGGAGCTATGACTGGAGCATCGTCAAGGACGCCATCGGAGAGCAGCCATATACCGCGGATCCAGAAACTGGCGAATTCACAGCTGAATACTCGGTGACCGTCACCCCAGAAAGCTACTCGGATAGCGATTGGGCCATGAGCGGGCAAATCACCGTGGAAAATCCCAATGATTGGCAGTCGGTCTCAACCACCGTCAGCGATCAGGTGGATGTTGGCGGTGGAGCTGCATGCACCGTGGTTAGCGTCGTTGGCCATCCAGAGATCATGGATGCTGATCCAGGAACAGCCGGCTTCCAGATCGAGATTGCGGCCGGGCAGACGCTGGCTTTCGACTACAGCTGCACCTTTGAATCCAAGCCTAATTACGAGGGCAGCAACACTGCCGAAGTGACTTGGTCTGCAGACGAAGCATTCACCGCTTCGGGCAGCGCGCAGGAAGTCGTTCCGGTGAATGCCGATGACTGGACGCAGACTCCTCTCAACGACACGGTCGAAGTCACTGACCCGTTGCACGAATTCGACCCGGCATGGGTTATCCACTATTCGGATGGAGTACAGACAAAGACCTACACCTACACCTGGACAGTGGAGGAAGCAGGAACTTGCCAGAACTTCATGAACACCGCAACGATCACAGGTAGCAACCAACTGGTCAAAAGCGATGACGCCGAAGTCCAGGGCTGCTACGAGGCTGGCCTCACAGTGACCAAGGACGTGCAGGCATCCTACGATCGAACCTACCTCTGGGACATCGACAAGAAATTGGCCGAAGGCCAATCACCTGACGTTGTCGTAGAGGAAGACGGCACGGCTACGGTGAAGTACACGGTTGACGTGGACAACACCGGCTACACCGATTCTGACCAGCAGATCTCAGGCAGCATCACGGTCAACAACCCCAATGACTTCGAAGATATTGAAGTCACGGTCAGCGATCAGAACACGCTGCTTGCCGAATGCACCATCAATGCCGAGGACAGCAATCCAGATCTGGCCGGGGTACAGCAACTTGTGCCGCGCAACGACTCTGTTGTTGTTGCCTACACGTGCGACGCATCTGAGGTGACCGACGCTGACTACAGCGGCCATAGCAATACCGCGGTGGTTACGTGGGGCGATGGACAACAAGCTGAAAGCCAGCCGGTGCCCATTGAGTTCATGCTCGATGAGGCCATCGACGAATCTGTCGAAGTCTTCGATGACAATGCGGACCCTGAAAGCGAACCCACGCTCTTGGGAACCGTGAACCAGGCAGAGGCACCGAAGTCATTCACCTACGAGACCACCTACGAAGTGCCTCGGGATCAATGCCTGATCTTCACCAACACCGCGTGGGTGGTGCTCACGGGAGATGACGTCAGCGACTCACAAGATGTCAGCATCTGTGATCAGAAGAATCTGACTATCACCAAAGATGTGATGGCCAGCTACGAAAGGGATTATGACTGGTCTGTTGAGAAGCAGGTAGACCAGAGCCAATTCACCGTGGCCGGAGATGGCTCGGTCACCGCGCACTACACGGTGCAAGCCACCGCTGGAGACGCGCAGGATTCGTCCAAGCAGGTTTCGGGAAGCATCACCATTTCCAACCCGAATACCCAGGTGGGTGAATTGACCGGTACGGTCACTGACTTGGTATCCATCCCGTCGGCCAGCTGCACCATACTCGGTGCTGACGCCGATGAATCCATGGACGGCTTCCAGGTAGTGCTCGCAGACGGGCAAAGCATCGTGCTTGATTACGAGTGCTCGATACCGGCAGGTACCGATATCAGCTCGGTCTACGACAACACGGCTACCGTGACCTGGGGCCAGGAACGCCAGGCCCAGGATGTTGTGGAGTTCGAATTCGAGCAGGTCAAGCTCACCGATGACAGCGTTGAGGTCATCGATGACAAGACTGTACCCGGTGAAGAAGTTTCGCTGGGCACCGCCACCGTCCAGAATTCGCCGGTGACCTTCGAATACGATGTTCAGCTCCAGGGCGTGGCCGGCACTTGTACCGACTACACGAACACTGCCGTGGTCAACGAAGCAACGGAGCAAGGGGAAGAAAACACCGCAACCGCCACCACCACGGTGTGTGCCGGAGCGGATATGGACATCTCCAAGAACGTTGTCACCTCCTTCGACCGATCCTACATCTGGGGACTTGAAAAGGAACTGCTTTCCGGCGAACCGCTGGCGGCAAATCCGCAAACCGGCGAGGTCACTGCCGATTACCGGGTCACCGTTACTCCTGAAAGCCATGAAGATGGCAATTGGGCAATGAGCGGCGAGATCACGGTCAGCAACCCTAATGACTGGCAAGACGCGCCAGTCACGGTGCAGGATTTTGCTGATGTGGGCGGGGAAGTAGCCTGCACCATCACTTCGGTCCAGGGTGAAGCCGTAGCTGACATGTCTACGGAAGAGCCAGGATTCCAAACCGTGATACCAGCCGGAACCCAGTGGGTCATGACCTATTCATGCACCTTCGAGTCCCAGCCGGCATATGACGGCCACAACACCGCAACGGTGGACTGGGATGCCCAGGCGCTGAATACCATCAACGGTGATGACTCGGCCACGGTTGAAATCACCGAGGACGACTGGTCCCAGACACCGCTGAACGACACTGTCACCATAACCGACAGCCGCCACGAATTTGATCCTGAGTGGACGGTCATTGTTGAAGATGGAGTCCAAAGCCGGGACTACTCGGTGACTTGGACCGTAGACGAGGCGGGAACCTGCCAAGTCTTTGAAAACGTCGCCACCCTCACCGGTGATGACGGATTCACCGCCACGGACAATGAACTTGCCCAGGCCTGCCGCGAGGCAGCCCTTCAAATCAGCAAGAGCGTTGAGGCCAGCTACGACCGCACCCATCAGTGGACGATTGAGAAGTCACTGGCTGAAGGCCAGGACGACAAGGTCACCGTTGATGGCGAGGGGGCTGCGCCGATTGATTACGTGATCAACGTGGAAAACACTGGATACGAGGATTCGGGATGGATGTTGGACGGAGTCATCACGATCACCAACCCGAACCAGTACACCAGCATCGATGCCACAGTCCAGGACACCGTGGATCTGGACGGCATCATCTGCACCACGTCGCAGCCGGCGGTCACCATACCGGCCAACGGCAGCATAGACGTTGGATACAGCTGTGATGTCTCTGCCGGGGTGGATTCTTCCTCCTACAGCGGCGGCACCAACACCGCAACAGTCAGCTGGGGCGATGAAAGGGAGTCCAGCACGCAGGTGCCTATCGAGTTCGCGCTTGATGTCGAAACCGATCGGGAAGTGGGCATCTGGGACGACAAATCGAACCCTGACGAGCCGGTGCTATTGCGGAACGTCAGTGTGGATGACTCGCCAGTCACCATCGAGTACACCGTGGAGCATGAGGCACCTGCCGGCCAATGCGCCAGCTATACCAATACTGCGTGGGTCGATATCCAAGCAGGTGAGGATCCACGGGATGAAGTCACCGTAGAATTGTGTGGCTTGCTTGATTTGATGGTGACCAAGGATGCTGAAGCCAGCTTCGACAGGACCTACTTGTGGGACCTCGCGAAGAAGGTGGACCGCACGGAAGTCACGGTAGCTGAAGACGGAACTGCGGACTTCTCCTACACCGTGTCGGCGGTGCCAAAGGGCGTAGAAGATTCTGCGCACGAGGTCCACGGCATGATCACCCTGATCAACCCGAACCGGTTTGAATCAGCCTCCACGGTGGCAACCGTGGCTGATGAAATCAGCATCGATGGAGTCACCTGTACCATCCAGGCCGAGGACAGCGACCCGCAAACCGAAGGATTGCAGGTTCCGCTTCCGGTAGGCCAGGACGGCGATGGCGCCACAGTTCAGCTTCCATATAGCTGCACCGGAGAACCGCAAGAACTCTCCGGCAGCAATACGGTCACTGCCACCTGGGGCGAAGATTCCACAGTTGCCGCAACGGTTCCCGTTGACTACCTGTTGGATGAAGAAACCAACAAGCAGGTCACCGTCATGGATGACAAGACCAACCCTGATGAGCCAGTGATCCTGGGCGAAGCAATCTGGAATGCCGAGGGCACTCCAATTGATTTCGACTACACCCTGCGTCACCAGGCACAGGCTGGCACATGTACCGAGTTCACCAACACCGCGGTGATCGAGCAAACCGGTGCCGATGACTCCACAACGGTCACCCTCTGCGGACAGATGGCCCTGGGACTGGAAAAGACCGCCGAGGCTTTGGTGGATCTGGACTACGAATGGGACGTCGTGAAGCAGCTGGATCAAAGCCGCCTCGAATACAACGAGGACGGAACGCTCAACGCCCACTACAGCGTGGAAGCACGCAACACTGGGGTAGCCGAAAAGAACTTGCGGCTATCTGGAACAGTCCTGGCTTCGAATCCAAATGATTTTGATTCCATCACTGCTACGTTGGCTGATCAGGCCAATACCGCCGGCGTCACCTGCAGGATTGACGCAAAGGATGCCGATGAAGCCGCAGCTGGCCTGCAAGTTGTCATCAATGCCGGAGAAAACTTGGGGGCCCGGTATGAATGCGACCTGGCCAGCTGGCTGACCACCGAGGCCTTTGAAGGAGCCGTCAATACCGTGACGGCAACCTTTGAAGGACGAGAAGTCAGCGCTGAAGCATCGATTGATTTCGAAACTGATGAAATCACCGATGAGACAGTCACCGTCACCGACGACATGATGAACCCAGACGGAGAGCCGAAGGTTCTCGGCGAAGTTCATGTCCTGCAGTCGCCACAACAATTCGACTACGAACTCTCGGTCGAACCCGAGGAAGGAACATGCACGGTCTACACCAATACCGCAGCTGTCCACGAGGACACGGATGGCAACGGCAGAGACGAATCAAGTGTTGATTTGCAGGTGTGCATCGAGCAGGGCCTGATGGTGGCCAAGAGCGCCAATGCCCAGTATCTGCGAGACTACGATTGGTCAGTTCTCAAAGACGCCAAGCAGACGCAGTTCAAGGTCGAAGCCGATGGACATGCCAAAGCCGACTACACGGTTGAGGCCAAGCTGGAGGGATATGAGGATCAAGAATTCACCGTTAGCGGCGAGATTACCGTAGCGAATCCGAACGACTTCAAGGACACCGAAGTCCTTGTGGAAGACAAGATCTCGCTGGAATCGTCCACCTGCACCGTTGAGGGTTTGAACGACGGCAAGCTGACCATCCCAGCTGGGGAAACTATCACCTTGCACTACAGCTGCTCGTTCGACGAGCCTGTAGCTGAAGCCGACTACACCGGCCAAGAGAACAAGGTGAATATCAGCTGGAGCGATGAGAATGGGGATGCTCAGTCGGTCAGCGCCACTGCACCGCTGGACTTCAAAGCCGCTGAAGTCCAGGACGAGAAGGTAACCGTCCTCGACGATTACGCCAACCCGGATCACGCAAGGGAACTGGGCACCGTAACCGCCGATGAGAAGAGCAAGAAGTTCACGTACACCATGGACCTGGCCGGTGTCGCCGGCAAGTGCCAGACGTGGACCAATACCGCCACCGTTGAAGAATCCGCATCGCAAGATGAGAACAACTCGGATTCCGTGGACGTGGAGGTTTGCTCCGAAGCACCACAGGGTGCACCTCCGGCTCCGCCGGCACCACCTGCAGCACCGCCAGCCCGGCCATCGCCATTGGCCGCAACGGGCATGGATGAAGGACTGTTGTGGCTGGTTGGTTCAGCTTCGATGGTCATCATCGCGGGGGCATTGATGTTGCTCCGCTACCGCCGCAGGACGCACTAGCCTTCGGTAAATACAGCGAATGCCGGGTCAGCCACAAGGCTGACCCGGCATTCGCTGTGTGCTGGTCGTGTCTCGATGTCAGCCGTGTTCACACAATTTCGACATCTCGCAATAGCCAGGTGATGGATTAGTTATTGCCAGTTTGCTCATACGGTCGAAAACACGCCGAAAGAATTGACGAAGGGTACCTTAGAACCGTCGAGAAGTTCTCAAAAGAAATATAGGCAGAAGCTGATGCCAGTGGCAAAGAATCAAGGAAATTAGGACTCGAGCTTTTCCATAGGTTCGGCACTTTCTGGGCAGTTAGTGATTAGAGGATCAGAGCTCTTTTCTTCGGAAGGAAGATTCATAGCACTGGCAAGGATGTTACCTAGCCGCTTAGCCCCGTCTAAAGCTTCACCTTCAGAAGCCCACGAGTCGAATGAGAATACAAGGTTCTGATCCTTAGTGATAATTTCAAGTTTAGGTCCCCTTTTGCTCCGGTCCGAATAGCGAACATAACGGATGTCGGACAGCGGAGTGCGCTGCTCGATTTTGCCTTCTTTGATGAGATCACTTTGATCGGCTACAAAGAAGAAGCTGTCAGTAATTCCCAGATAGACATTGTTCGAGAGTAATCTTTCCTGATTCGCGTCCGCGATGGCCAGCAAGCGCGTTTGTTCAGGGAATGTCCATGTCAGGATATTTACCAAACCATCGGGCATGAGATCCTTGAATACGGTAATCACTGGCGACAATATTTTCCGTTGAGAACGCGATTGATTGCGCAATTCCGACACTGCCGATGCTAGAGCGTCAGCTATGGCTAGGGAGTTTTCGATGTCCTTACGCTTTGCAGTGAAAGGAAGACTTCGGGCGGCGGGCAATGCGGCAAGTAGGCGGATCTGGCCTTCGACATCTGCCAGTAGATTGGATATGTCCCGCATTGCTTCGGAATGCTCACTTTTAGTTGTATCGACATGGTGAGCGAGCAACCTTTCGTTTGCTATAGAACCCTGTGTGTCTTGACTAATGAGGATGCCTCGAAGAACTTGAAATCTATACCAAGCAAATTCGGCCATCAGCATGCCATGCGCGTCGGCGAGTATCTGGTCGAAATTTTGTTGGACATAGATTCTTCTGGATTTGCTATCGCTATCTAGATGCGTGAGATGTTTTTTCACATACCCAACGAAAGTTGCCTGACAATTGAGCAAGTCCGCTTTGCGCGATGCTAGTGGCTCGAAGATGTGTTGGTTTACCGTTCCAGCGGCTTCTGCCTCTTGCAGGGCTTGAAAGGTAGTTTCATAAAGTGAATTTAGGGTGTTCCATTGGTCTTCGTGGCTGGCCTTTAGCACCTCGCGGGTTAGCGAGATATTGACATCGACTTTTCTGGCGATTGATGCAAGTCGCATCTGTATTGCGAGAAGTACTGCTGCGGGGGCTAGAAGTGGGCCCAGAGATGCCGCCTGTGCTCCAGCGATGGGAAGGAAGCGCGCTTGCGCGACGACTATTCCGTTGTTATTGACGATGGATCCTAAGCTTTGGCCGGCGGACTGCATTAGAGAATGCCCGGGTTGATTCAGAATCGATAATGATTCAGGAGCCAGCCGAACTAGACCTTGCAATTGAGGTAAATGATCAAAGCCCATCGCGGTGATGCCACCTGCAGCGGTAAGCGCCGAGAAGCGATCCACTAGAATTTGGTTCGCATCGTTACCAAGTGGTGCTCGACCTAATAGTTCGAGGCCTTTGGGCGTATGGTCTGCGAAAAGCATTGCGTAACCATCGCCCAAGTCCAGCAACGCGATGTCCGATGCCTGCGAGGCAAGTTCCGAACTGGAATTCAGTTCTTGGTCCAACGCTGAAAAGTCTGCTTCTTCTGCATCTTTACTAGTCATTTAAACGACTTTCTAGGTGAACGGTTCTTAGCGCAAAATGGACATTGTTAAATCAGTCCTTGCGGGCCTGACCATGACATCAATAGTCTATCCGTCATTATTGAACAAGCGTCTTCTCGTATTTTGACGCTGGATACTGCACGTCACTAATTTCAATTCGGGGTAATGCTCGTCATTGATGCTGGAGATTTCATCCATCATTGGTTGAACCGACGGATTAATAACTTAGAAAAAGCGAATGCCGGGCCAGCCACAAGGCTGACCCGGCATTCGCTGTGTGCTGGGTATTCCAGCGGGGACTTAACTAGGCTTGAGCGCCAGCCCGTGCCGCGGCGGCTTCGCGCTCGTCGGCTTCGCGCAGTGCGCGTTCCACGCGGTCAACGTCGCGGACCGCGCCCTTGTCTGCGGACAAGGCCATGGCTGCATAGGCACGCAGCGCAGGGGAGACCACGCGCTCGCGGCTTGAAGGGCGGTAGCCGGTGGTCGCGATCAAGCGCTCGCGGCGTTCGGCCAAGACCTCTTCGGAGACGTTCAGGGTCAGCTCGCGGGTCGGGATGTCGATGGAGATGGTATCCCCGTCTTCCACCAACGCGATCATGCCGCCGGAGGCTGCCTCGGGCGAGACATGTCCGATGGACAGGCCCGAGGTGCCGCCGGAGAATCGTCCGTCGGTGATCAGCGCGCACGACTTGCCCAGTCCGCGTCCCTTGAGGAACGACGTCGGGTAGAGCATTTCCTGCATGCCCGGACCGCCCTTGGGACCCTCATAGCGGATGACAACAACGTCGCCTTCCTTGACCTGCTTGTTCAGGATCTTCTCCACTGCTTCATCCTGTGATTCGCAGACCACTGCCGGGCCGGTGAAAGTCCAGATCGATGGGTCCACGCCTGCGGTCTTCACCACGGCGCCGTCCACGGCGATGTTGCCGCGCAGCACGGCCAGGCCGCCGTCCTTGGAGTAGGCGTGCTCGACTGAACGGATGCAGCCGGCTTCCGAGTCGGTGTCCAGCGTTTCCCACTGGGCCGACTGCGAGAAGGCGGTGGAAGAACGCACTCCGCCTGGGCCAGCATGCCACAGGGCGCGGGATTCTTCGCTAGCGCTGCCGCCGCGGATATCCCATTCGTCGAGCCATTCGCCCATGGTGGCGGCGTGCACGGTGTGGACGGTTTCATCCAGCAGTCCGCCGCGGCGCAATTCGCCGAGGATGGCAGGAATGCCACCGGCACGGTGGACATCTTCCATGTAGTAGATCTTGCCGCCTCCGGCAGCGTTGGGAGCTACCTTGGCCAGGCATGGAACACGGCGGGAGACCGCATCGATTTCATCCAGGCCGAAGTCCACTTCGGCCTCGCGGGCCGCGGCCAGCAGGTGCAGGATGGTGTTGGTGGAACCGCCCATGGCGATATCCAGGGCCATGGCGTTGCCGAAGGCTTCGACGGTGGCGATGCTGCGTGGCAGCACCGAATTGTCGTTCTCGCCGTAGTAGCGGTTGGCGATGTCCACCACCACCTTGCCGGCGTTTTGGTACAGGTCCTTGCGGGCAGTGTGGGTGGCCAGCGTGGAACCGTTGCCTGGCAGCGACAGGCCCATGGCTTCGGTCAGGCAGTTCATCGAGTTCGCGGTGAACATGCCGGAGCAGGAGCCGCAGGTCGGGCAGGCCGATTCCTCGATGCGCAGCAGGTCTGCGTCCGAGACGTTTTCGTTCACTGCTTCGGAGATTGCATCCACCAGGTCCAAGGTGCGCACGGTGCCATCGACCAAGGTGGCGCGGCCGGCTTCCATCGGACCACCGGAGACGAAGACGGTCGGGATGTTCAGGCGCAGAGCGGCCATGAGCATGCCCGGGGTGATCTTGTCGCAGTTGGAGATGCAGATCAGCGCGTCGGCGCAATGGGCGTTGACCATGTATTCCACGGAGTCTGCAATGAGATCGCGGGAGGGCAGCGAGTAGAGCATGCCGCCATGGCCCATGGCGATGCCATCATCGACGGCGATGGTGTTGAATTCGCGGGGGATGCCGCCGGCAGCCTCGATGGCTTCGGAAACAATGCGGCCTACCGGCTGCAGGTGGGTGTGCCCGGGAACGAACTCGGTGAAGCTGTTGGCCACGGCGATGATTGGCTTGCGGCCAAGATCTGCGCCATTAACGCCGGCTGCGCGGAACAGTGCGCGGGCGCCGGCCATATTGCGGCCATGGGTAACGGTGTGTGAACGAAGTGTGGTCATTCTAAAATCTCACCACAATTTTGTTCCCAAACCCAGACGGTGACGATACTAGTAGTACTACTACCATGATATTGAGGTTTGGTTATGAACGCAGGTCAGCGCCGTCGCGAAGAATTGGCGGCATTCCTCAAGGACCGCCGTGCACGTGCCGACAGGGCATCGCACGGATTGCCGGAGGTTGGCCGAAGCCGGGTGCGCGGTTTGCGCCGCGAAGAAGTAGCCACCCTAGCCGGGGTTTCTGCCACCTGGTACACATGGCTGGAACAGGCCCGGGATATCAACCCCTCGCGCCAGGTGATGCAGTCGCTGGCGCGCCTTTTCCGCCTGAGCGCCATAGAAACCAGCTATCTCGTGTCATTGGCCGGGCACGGCGAAGTGGCACCGGAAGAATCCAGTGCCATGACCCCTGCCTTGCAGCGTCTCCTGGATGTGATGGATTTCCCGGCTTTCCTGCTCTCCGCCGACTGGGCCATCATCGGCTGGAACGCCGAATACGCCCAGCTGTATCCGCGGATCAGCACCGTGGAAGCCGAGGACCGAAACTTGCTGTGGCTGGTCTTCACCGATGCGCAGCTGCGCGAAATGCTTCCCGACTGGGAGAAGCAGAGCCGCGGATTTGTCGGCAGCTTCCGCGCCGAAACAAGAGGATGGCTCAGCCCCTCGGGAGAAACGGGAATTGTCGCGAGAGTCTCGGCAGCCTCAACACAGTTCGCAGCCATTTGGAATGAACGGGATGTCGCGGGCTTCCAAACAGGGGAGCGGCTCTTCCGCCATCCCATTAAAGGCCTGACCAAATACGAGCAGCACAATCTGACGCCAGCCGAAGCGCCGGACCTGACGCTACTGATGTACACACCACTTTAGGAACACTAAACTCGTTGCCAGTAGATAAATATAGGGCCGTGTCGCATAGATCATGACTCCAAGGAAGTAAGAATGACGCAAGTGCAAAAATTTATCAATAGTTTTCCAGCAGATGATCGCGGTACTCTTGAAAAGCTGCTATCGCGTCTGGAAATCATTGGGCTAAGTCAGCTCCAAGATGATCTTGTCGAAGCTCTTGTGCAACATATCTCATTAGAGAATAATTCTAAAATGAAATTTGTCATTGATCCTATTATCGGATCCGATGATCTGAAAGTATGGCATGCGGTAAATAAAGGCAGCTATTCGGTCGGAAAACTGCCAAAAAACCATAAAGAAATAAAGCTCTACTGTCATGCGCAACCTTCTACGATATTTCACGACGGATCAGGATCTGAACATTTTTCAGCCGTGGTACGTCGAGAAGTCAAAGCGCGACTAACTGTCGAGCAAAAAAATCGCGTCCTAGTGAACCCACTTGAAATCGATTCTTCCGCGGACCTGAACTTTATTTGTCTTGTAGACAACACCGCCTCGGGCACTCAGGTCATTAGATACATTACGCAACTAATAAACAGTTGGAAATTTATTCACCCGTTTCCTGGCCTGAGGAAGCTTACTCCGAAAATCACAATCATAGTCTGGGGTGCAACCAGACATGCCATTGAGAGAATAAACGATGAGTACAAGACAACCCCAGAGGGAATCAAAGTAGAATTAAAGTATTTAAATTACATTTATACATGTAGTGATTTTCAAGACGATAAACTTCGTCAAGAAGTCAAGGATTTCAATCAGAAATATTCAATTGTAAGTGACGATAGTAAATACTCTGCGATAGCCTCGCTCACGGTTTTTGAAGGTCACTCTTGTCCGAATAATTTACCGAACTTCCTATATAAAGATAGGTCTAAATATGAATTAGCGCTTTTTGAGAATCGCTATGTTGGTTCTCGGGTCGCATTCCAAATTCGGAAAAAATATTCTGATCAAAAAAAACCGGAACTCAAGGATTTGCACGAGGCAAGATTTCGTGCAAATGGATTTTTGAATGCGTGGCTTATTGCTAATTCGACCGGTAATCAGTTTATTAAATATCTATGTCTTCTTGCCGTGCGAGATGACGTTGAAGTTGCTATGGCAATGTTGACCGTTACTTACTCGGAAAAACTTATCATTTCAGCCGAATCTGTACGCCTAGATTATGTTGACTCCGAAGGAGGTATAACTTCGCGAGGCTTGCAAGCGATTCGTGGGTTCGAACGGTCAAATAGGAGAACAATTCGCCATTCTCATTGGGGAGGCTCATCGAAGATAATTGCATCTGAAGAGATATTATATTATCCTACAAGTATAGATGGGGTGGCGGTCCAACCTGGAATTACGTAATATTATTGCGTACACAAGGAACCAAGTTTACTTGGTTTCTACCTAGCATCAACGTTGTTAGTTGTCCGAAATTTAGTTCGGCGGCCCGTCCACGATGCAACACCTCGAAGTTAATATCACTATCACCGCTAGCAAGATCAAAAAGATCTGGCCGCCGATAGGAGTTCAATGGCAGGCGGATTGCCACCTCATCTGTACCTCGAGGGTCTTAAAAGTCGGAATGAACAATGGATCTCGGATGAGCAGATTGTTAATTTGCATCATCGTATAAGTGAGATTAATAGAAAATGCCGATCATCTAATGTTGTGCCGCTTTATACCTTGGCGCATCTTGCGATGCATTGTGATATCCCTTCCTATCTTTTAGATACACTGACAACATCCGTGGATACGAATTACAAAACATTCGAAATTCACAGACGATCCAAAAATAAGCCACCACGAATAATATCTGAGCCCAGTAGTCTTTTGAAAATGGTCCAGAGTCGGATTCTCCGCATAGCGTTGCCGTCGAAGGCATCACAATATTCGTACGCTTACTCACGAGGCATGAATACTAGGAAAGCTGTTGAACAGCATGTTGGCGCTGCCATGCTAATTTCTCTAGACATAAAGGATTTCTTTAATAGTTGTAACAGTTTTCAAGTTCAAAAACTGTTCAAATCTTTCGGGTACCCCAAGTTGTTGTCACTTCAGCTAGCGAGTTTGACGACTCGCGGAATGAATCTTAAGAAATTAAATCCTAGACGACCAAAGATCGACGGTCCGTATCTTTATCAAATGGGATGTTTGCCGCAAGGTGCCTCAACGAGCGGAATGGTCGCAAATTTATTATTAACCGATTTTGATGACACCATAGCGGACATAATCAGGCCTTTTGGTGGGGTTTATACGAGATATGCAGACGATCTTCAGATATCGTTTCCGAATCTATTGGATGAAGAGAAGATTGAATACATTCTTTCGTCTATCAGAGATTCGCTTCGGAAAAGGAATTTCTTTTTGAACGATTCCAAGACAAGGATTCAAAGAAACCCTAGTTCGTTTTCCATGCTTGGGTTCTCGATCGACAAGGGAATAATTAGAGTCAATGCTAAATATCGTTCACGGGTTAAATGCCTACTGCGCGCAGTTGATAAATATGGACTAGATTCTTTCGTTGATCTTCATCCAGGTACCCTGGAAGAATCTGTACTGGCAACTATAGAAGGTCATTTCATCTATATATCTGGTAACGACGCATATCTCGCTGACGAGATTCGCGATACTTATCACTCGATAATGAAGAAATACCGTTTTAGTTTCTGATTTCTATGTCGTGGTCATGCCTTTTGGTACGAAATTTGCCGGCCCTTTCAGCTCTCGAGGACGCTATATTCGCGTATCAATGGTGAGGTGTAAAGGTGATGAATTTTTCTAGTGGATCCGATTTCAGAGTTCAATAGAATTTATTCTAATTATAATTGTTTGCCGCTGGTTTACCGAGTTAGAAATATAAGGGCCTTCTCCTTGAATTCGCGGCTCGTCACCGCGTTGGCATGATTGCGTCCTGCCAGCCACAGCACCTCGTTGGGGGTGCCTGCATCCTTGAGCAGGCGTCGCAACCGCGGCATCGTAGTCGCCAGATCGTCCTGGTCGCCAGCTACCAAAAGCGTTGGCGCGGAAGGGACTTTCGCCGCGGGATCGTAGGGTTCAGTCTTGATCGCTTCGATCAGGTCAAACAGGGCCGCCAGCTCATTGCTCGGCTCCGCGGCAGCGATCTTCATGATGGTGGCGGTGTAGTCATCGTTGATCGGCTCGCCGGTGGCGACGTTGGCCTTGGCCTGGGTCAGCTCGAACGCGGCCAATGGGTCTGCGGCACCGGGGCCGCCTATTACAAGGTGCTCCACCAGGTCGGGGTTGAACGCCGCGAACTCCCAGGCGAGGCGGGATCCCAGCGAATAGCCGATGACGTCCACGGGTCCTTCATCCAATTCCATGACGATGGCGGCCAGGGCCTGGCGAATCTGGCTTGGCGCCCAGCTTCCCACATTGCGCCGGGGGTCGTTGCCATGTCCCGGGAGATCCACGAGCAGTACGTTGCGTCCGGCATCAGTGAAATATTTCAGCCATCGAGAACGCTCCCAATTCAATTCGCCGGATGAGGCGAAGCCGTGGATGAACAGCGCGGATGGGCCACTCACCTCAGCGTTTGCGCGTATCACTCGAAGATTAAGATCCAGTGTCATGCCTTAGATCATAGGCCATCGCCACTTGGTTCCAGGACCGGGGTTAGTGTCGCCAACGACTTAATGTCACAATGACTCTAACGATAATCGGCGCAGTGGAATTGAGGCAGAAAGAACATGTCATCGGCACCGGGATGGGCGAACGTCAACGAACGCCGCAACCTCCCACCCGCCCTGGCTGTCTCGACGGTCATCCTGGGCATCAGGGAAGGGCAAGACGGAGGCCCGGACAAGCTCTGCCTGCCGCTGGTGCGCCGAATTCGCCAACCGCACGCAGGATTGTGGGCACTGCCCGGAGGGCCGGTCGATGCCCGCGAATCCCTGGGCCAGGCAGCCGGGCGGAATCTGGCCGAGACCACCGGCCTGCGGCCGAGCTACCTTGAGCAGCTCTACACCTTCGGGGATATCGACAGATCTCCCACCCATCGACTGGTGACTATCGCGTACTTCGCATTGCTCAATGCGGATCAGGTCGGGGCGACGGTCCAGGACGAGAACGTGGCCTGGTTCGATATCGATGATCCGGGCATTGCCCAGCTGGCCTTCGATCACCGCAAGATTGTCGACTACGCGCTGTGGCGGTTGCGCAATAAAACTGAATACGGGCAAATCGCGCATCGGCTCTTGGGGGAGCGATTTACCCTGGCCGCCCTGCGTGGCGTCTATGAAGCCATCCTGGGCAGGAGGCTGGACCCGGCGAATTTCCGGCGCACGCTGAAAAATACCGCCACCATCGAGGCCACCGATGAATACCTTGCCGGCGGGCAGCACCGCCCGCCTCGCCTTTATCGCTACGCAGGCCATGGCCCCGACCCGCTGGAAGTCGACCCAGCGCAAGCCTAGAACTTTCCACCGGCTTCACCCTTATTCGCATGAAATGGACAACCCATGAGCACCCAACTCACCGGCAGCAACGAATCTGTCGCACAGAACATCACCCGGCTGAACCTCTTGGCCCCAGGCTCCACCTGCTCCACGGACCTCGCCGCCAACCCATGGGATACCCCGGCAGGATACGGCCCGGGCGCCTCCCAGGAAGACGACGTTCCTGCGGGCTACCCGGTGCAAGGTTCCATCCCGGAAGAGTACTTGAAGGCAGGCGATGCCGAGCTTGACGCCCGCATCCTGGCAGCCAAGGAAACCCTCGGCGACAAGGCAGTGATCCTTGGGCACTTCTATCAGCGCGATGAAGTGGTGAAGTACGCGGACTTCGTGGGCGATTCCTTCCAGCTGGCCAATGCCGCCTTGACCCGCGACAAAGCCGAAGCCATCGTCTTTTGCGGTGTGCACTTCATGGCCGAAACCGCCGATATCCTCAGCCGAGACGACCAGTCGGTGATCCTGCCCAACCTCGCCGCCGGCTGCTCGATGGCTGATATGGCGGACGGCCCCAGCGTCCAGGCTTGCTGGGATGAGCTCACCGCGCTGTACGCGGATGAAGAAGACGACGGCCGCATGCCGGTGATCCCGGTGACCTACATGAACTGCTCGGCAGAGCTCAAGGCCTTTGTCGGCCGCAACGGGGGATTGGTCTGCACCTCATCGAATGCAGCCACCGTCTTGGAATGGGCTTTTGAGCGCGGGCGTCGGGTGCTGTTCTTCCCCGACCAGCACCTGGGGCGCAACACCGCCAAGGCCATGGGCGTACCGCTGGAACAGATGCCCATGTGGACTCCGCGCAAGGAACTGGGCGGAAACGATCCGCAGACCATGCAGGATGCCAAGGTGATCTTGTGGCATGGATTTTGCTCTGTCCACAAGCGCTTCACCCCGGCGCAAATCACCAAGGCCCGCGAGGAATTCCCCGGCGTCAAGGTGATCGTGCACCCTGAATGCCCCATGGAGGTGGTTGATGCCGCGGACGCGGCCGGCTCCACCGACTACATCCAGAAGGCCATTGCCGCTGCCGCTGAGCCCACGGTCTTCGCCATTGGCACCGAGATCAACATGGTCAACCGGCTGGCAGCCCAGTACCCGCAGCACACCATTTTCTGCCTGGACCCGGTGATCTGCCCCTGCTCCACCATGTACCGCATCCACCCCGGATACCTCGCCTGGGTGCTCGAGGAACTGGTCGCCGGGCGGGTGGTCAACCAGATCACCGTGCCTGCCGAGCAGCAGGGCGACGCGAAAATTGCCCTGGAGCGCATGCTGGCAGCCAAGCCATGAGCCCTAGAACGCTGGCAATTATCGGCTCAGGCGTCGCTGGATTATGCGCAGCCCTGGAGGCGGCGCGCCTCGGCCTGCCGGCCATCCTGCTCACCAAGCAGCAGCTGGGTGACGGCAATAGCTCCTGCGCCCAAGGCGGCTTGTCCGCAGTGACCGCGCAAGGCGAAGCCGCAGGGGACGCCGTGGCCAGCCATGTCGCCGACACACTGCGTGCCGGAGCCTGGCACGGCGGGGCAGAAGCAGTCCAGGAACTCTGCGCTTCGGCAGCAGGCCTGGTGAACACGCTCGAAGGGCACGCGGTGCAGTTCGACAAGGACGCCTCGGGGAACTACCAGCTGGGCCTCGAAGCGGCGCACAGCGCCCACCGCATCCTGCATGCCGGAGGAGACGCTACCGGTGCCGGACTGGTGGCCGCCCTGACCGCGGCGGTGCGCTCGGCCGAGCACCGAGGGCAGATCGACGTCATCGAAAACGCGCTGGTGGTGGATCTGGACATCGCCGGTGCCCACCGGCGAACCGTGCATTATCTTCAAGGGGATCGTTCCCTGAAGCTGGATGCCGACGCGGTGCTCCTGGCCACCGGCGGACTGGGCTCGCTGTATGCCGCGAGCACCAACCCGCAGGGAGCCACCGCCGACGGCATCGGACTGGCCGCCCGCGCCGGGGCCGTGATCAGCGACCTGGAATTCATCCAGTTCCACCCGACCCTGGTTGACCCGCAGCTGCACCCGCAGGCCGGGATGATCAGCGAGGCTGTGCGCGGTGAAGGAGCGGTGCTGGTCAACGAGCTGGGCCAGCGGTTCATGCTCGAGCTGGACGAACGGGCGGATCTTGCACCCCGGGATGTTGTCGCCCGGGCAATCCACGCCCAGTACCAGGCAGGCCACCAGGTCTTCATCGATGCCCGCGAGGTGGAATCCCTCAAGGGCGCAGGGTTCCTGGCCCGCCGCTTCCCGTCAATCACTGCACGGTTGAAGGCCTCCGGGCTGGACATGGCCCTGGCCCCGATCCCCGTGGTGGCCGCCCAGCACTATGCCATGGGCGGGATCCACACCGATACCCGCGGGCGCACCAGCATCCCGGGGCTCTATGCCGCCGGCGAATGCGCGAACACCACGGTGCATGGCGCCAACCGGCTGGCCAGCAATTCGTTGCTGGAGGCCATGGTCTTCGCCCGCAATGCCGTGAACGCCATGGGATCCGATGCGCCAGGGCGCGCCTGCGGCATCGGCGAACTCGTGGTGGGCCAGCTGCCCGCAGTACAGGCCCAGGCTCCCCTGGAATTGCCGCAGCTCCAATCCCTGGCCAGCGAGCATCTGGGCGTTCACCGCACCGGCGAAGGAGCGGAACAGCTGATCAGGGTGCTCGATGCCGGTGCGCCGGTAGCCCAGGACCAGCGCGCGCTCGTTGAACTGGACAACCTCTACACCTGCGCACGGATGATCGCCTATGCGGCGAAACAACGAACCCAGTCCCTGGGTGCCCACCACCGGGTGGACGCGGCCAGCCAGGACAATACCGGGAACACCGTTCGCTACGGCTGGGTGCTCGATACCGCGCAGCCGATGATCCACCAGCTTGAAATCAAGGAAGTGCACGCGTGAACCAGCCAATCCATCCGGTGCCTGTCGCCGCCATCGACCGCATCCTGGCGATGGCCTTTGCCGAGGACCATCCCCGCGGGGACCTGACCGCAGACACCATCGTGCCGGTGGATGCCCGCGCCACGGCTGTGGTCAGCGCCCGGGAACCGGGAGTCCTCTCCGGCGGCCTGGTCTTTGCCCGGGCCATGGCAACGCTGAATCAGGACATCGAAGTCACCCAGTTGGTCGCTGACGGCGAAAAGTTCGCGGCGGGAGATGAGCTGCTCAAGGTCGAAGGCCCAGCAGCATCGGTGCTGAGCGCCGAGCGCGTGGCACTGAACCTGCTGCAGCGCATGAGCGCCATCGCCACCGCAACCCGCGAGCTGGTTGACCTCGTGTCGCATACCAATGCCCGGATTGCCGATACCCGCAAGACCACTCCGGGACTGCGGGTCCTGGAGCGCTATGCGGTGCGTTGCGGCGGAGGAGTGAACCACCGGGACAACCTCTCCGAAGCCTTCATGGCCAAGGACAACCACCTGGCCTTGCTCGGGGAAGGCAAAGAGCTCACCGCGGCCTTGAAGGCAGTCCGCGCCCGGCTGGGGCACACCACCGCAATGGAAGTTGAAGTTGACCGGATCGAGCAGATCCCCGCGGTCCTTGCGGCCAAGGTGGATATCATCATGCTGGACAACTTCGACCTGGCAGATATTCCGGCCGCCATCGAGCTGATCGGCGGGCAGGCAATCATCGAAGCCAGCGGCACCGTCAGCGCCAGCACCGCAGGAGCCATTGCCGAAACCGGCGTGGACATCATTTCCAGTGGCGCCATCACCCATTCGGTGCGGGCTATCGACCTGGGCTTGGATATGGTTATTGCATGATCTACATGGACGCGGCTTCCACCGCCCCGCCCCGCCAGGAAGTTCTCGACCTGATCACGCCGCTGCTCACCAGCAACTTCGGGAATCCCGCGTCGCTGCATGAGCTGGGACATCAAGCCAAACGGGCCAATGACTGGGCCCGGGCCCAGGTGGCCGGCCAGCTGGGTGTTGGCGAAAGCGAAATCTACTTCACCTCTGGCGGAACGGAAGGGGATAACACCGCTGTGATCGGTGGTGCCCTGGCCAACCCCCGGGGCAAAGTGGTCCTCAGCAGCGCCATTGAACATCCTGCGGTGATGGAAGCCTGCGCCTATCTGGCCGCAATCCATGGCTTCACGCACAAGCTGATCCCTGTCGACGAACATGGCATTGTCGATGTGCGCGCCGCCAAAGACCTGATTGACGACCAGGTCGCCCTGGTATCGGTGATGTCGGTGAACAATGAAGTTGGCACCATCCAGCCCATCAGGGAACTGGCCCAACTGGCGCATGATGCCGGGGCGCTCATGCACACCGATGCGGTGCAGGCCGCCGGCTGGCTGGACCTGGCTCAGCTGGCCTCGCACGTGGATGCGCTAAGCCTGTCGGGGCATAAAATCGGTGCGCTGAAAGGCAGCGGCGCACTTTACATCAGCAACCGGTGCGAGGTCGTCCCGCTGCTGCACGGCGGCGGGCAGCAAGGCGGCCAGCGTTCTGGCACCGAAAATCCGGCCGCGTCCGTTGGCATTGCCCGGGCGCTCCAGCTCTGCGCCGAGCAGCGCCAGCAAGGGGCCGGAGACAGCTACGGAAGCTATCTGATCGGCAGGATCACCAAGGAGCTGGAGGCGGTAGCCCCGGGATTGGTCCAGCTCACCGGCCACCGCGAGCAACGCATCGGCGGCATTGTTTCCTTAGTCTTCCCCCGCACCGCAGGGGAAACAGTGCTCATTGAACTGGAACGCCGCGGAGTGCTGTGCTCATCAGGCTCGGCCTGCTCCGCGGGGAGCACCGACCCCTCGCCAGTGCTCACCGCCATGGGCTACGACGAGCAGCTCGCGCACACCGCGGTCCGCTTGTCCTTCACCCGGGGCGCCAAGGAGAACGAAATCAGCCAGGTGGCCAGCGCCGTGGTGGCCACCGTGAAAGCCTTGGTGGCCGGAGCCTAGCGTCCGGAGACGAAGCGCTTGGTGACCGAAATGTCCCGGTCGCCCAGCCCGGCCTCAATGACCTCGTCGATCGCCTTGCGCAACGCCGGAAGCAGGACGGCATTGGTGCCCGTGGATTCTGCGATCTCGTGAGCCCCCGCCAGATCCTTGCGCATGTACTTGATCGCTCCCGACGGCGAATCATCTCCGCTGACCAGCCGATCCTGCCGGCTTTCGAGCAAGCGCGAGGCGGCATAGCCGTGGCCCAGCAGGTTCCACATTGATCCAAGTTCCAGCCCGGATCGCTCGGCCAGCACCGATGCTTCGCCCAGGGCGAAGATCGTGGCGCTCACAACCAGCTGGTTGCAGGCCTTCGCCACCTGCCCGGCGCCGAGCTCGCCGAGGCGTACCGGAGTTCCGCAAGGCGCAAGCGCCTGCGCCGCCCGGGCGCAGAGTTCCGCAGTGCCACCGAGCATGATGGACAGGGTTCCCTGCGTAGCTCCAACTTCTCCGCCGGAGACCGGGGTGTCGACGACCGCTATGCGCTCGCCGTGGCTGGCCTTCAGTTCATTGGCCAGGGCCCGCACGCCGGGCGCCGAGCAGGTGGAGCCAATCAGCAGCAGCAATGGCGGGGACGCGGGATCGCGGTGCTCGAGGCCAGCCAAAATGCCGTCGGGCGCTTCAAGCGCTTGGGAGATTTGCGGCAAGTCCGGGAGCATCAACAGGATTTCGTTGCATTCGGTGGCCAGCTGGGCAGGATCATCTGCCCAGAGAATGCTGCCGGGGCCAGCACCGGCAGGCAATGCGGAATTCAGATCTGCCAGGACAGATTCTCTGGGACGGCTCGATGCCACGCGGACCGTTCCGTGTGCTGCTGCCAGCAGGCGAGCCATGGGGCGTCCCATGGCACCCAATCCCATCACGCCGAGAATGGATGGGGGATTCGGGGATGCTGAATTCATCGACAACTCCTTTGTTGAGTGGTGGCAGTGCCATCATGACAGCAATGGTCAATATAGCGAACTCTGTTCAATATACTGTCCATAGCGCTATGCTGTCACTCGACGGAAAGAAAAGGAAGCGATGATGCCAACAACACAACGCCTGCGCGTGGGAATTGCCGTAGATCTGCCAGCTGCGGACCTGGAGCTGATGAGGGAACTCGAACCGCGTTTGGATTTCATTTATGAACCCGAACTCTACCGGCCGCAGCGCTGGCACGGCGACTGGGAAGGCGAGCCCTCATTCAGCCGCACGCCGGAGCAAGCAGAACGCTACCAGCAGATACTGGTCTCCTCGCAAGCGCTTTTTGGCATCCCGGATATGAATCCCGGGCTATTGCAGGAAACCGTCCGCGAGAATCCGGATCTTCTCTGGGTGCATACCACTGCCGCCGGAGGCGGCGCCCAGGTGAAGGCCGCAGGCCTGAATGCCGATGAGCTAGACCGCGTCACCTTCACGACAAGCGCCGGTGTCCACGGCTCGACCCTGGCGGAGTTTGCGCTCTTCGGAGTGCTGGCTGGAGCGAAAAATCTTCGAAAACTGGAAGCCGACCAGGCGCAGAAAAACTGGCCTTCGGAACGCTGGCGCATGCGCCATCTTGATGAGATGACGATTCTCGTCGTTGGATTGGGCGGAATCGGAAGGGCGGTTGCTGAACGCTTCAAGGCTTGCGGATCCACCGTCTGGGGCACCTCGCGCAGCGGCACACCGGTATCCGGCGTGGATCGATTGATCGACCCCTCGCAGCTTGCTGCCGCAGCCGCTGAGGCGGATGCCATCGTCGCAACGCTTCCAGGTACCGGGAGCACCGAAGGGCTGCTTGGCTCCGAGGTCTTTGAAGCTGTCCGCCGAGGAACGATTTTTGTGAACGTCGGCCGCGGAACAGTAGTGGATGAATCGGCCCTCATCCCAGCACTGGAAGCCGGGCGCATCGGATTCGCCGCCTTGGATGTAGTAGCGCAGGAGCCCTTGGCGCCTAATAGTGTTTTGTGGGATCACCCGAACGTTTTGATTAGCCCGCATACCGCGGCATTGAGCAACCAGGAAACCACTCGAATTGCCCGGCTTTTTGCGCACAATGCCACCTGTTTCCTTGACGGGCAGGTATTGCGCAACAAGGTGGATACCGTAGAATTCTACTGATGACAAGCGTAAACGAAGTAACTGATGGTGCTGGGGAGCGGAGTGCGCGAGACCCCGCGCCCGCGGTGACGCGCGCCATCGGAATCCTTGGCTTGCTCGCCGAAGCCGATGGCCGTGCCCTTTCGCTCAGCGAGCTTGCGCGCACTCTGGGCATTGCCAAATCCTCCTGCGCCAACCTCTGCCAGGCATTGGAAGATGGCGAGATGATCCGGCGCACCGGCGACGGTTTTGGGCTGGGGCGCCGCAATGCAGAACTCGGCGGAGCTTATTCCCTCCAGTTCAACCAGGTGCGCGAATTCTTCGGACTGATCTCCTCATCGCCGACCTTGCGTGGAGAGCTGGTGCAGATTGCCATGCTCGACGGTGCTGATGCACTGTATTTGGCCCGCCATGAAGGGCGCACTCCTTATCGCTTTGGCGCCCCTTTGGGTTCCCGACTGCCTGCGGCTTTCAGCGCCACCGGCAATGCGCTGCTGCTGTCGTTGGGTGATGACCAGCTCGCGGAGCTGATGGATGGCGTTCTGCCGATGCGCAGCGGCATTGATGGTCTTGAAGTGACCGCAAAGGATTTGCGCCAGCGCCTTGCTGTTGCGCGCGAGCGCGGATTTGCGGTGGATGAAGGGCATTCAACCAGCGGCGTGACCGGCGTAGCGGTGCCCCTGGCCGCCTGGTCGCCTGGGGATCCTCCCCTGGCCCTGGGAACCGCCATGCCTTCGGATCAGGCTGACCCGGTGCGTGTGGCCGCGATTGGCACCGCCTTGCGCGAAGTGGCTGCCCGGCTAGAAAATCCCTGGAGGGCGCGCACGGCACGCGACTAAATCGCCGCTAGGAGCCCGTCGGATAAGAGGTTCGCGGCGCCGCCCCATCGTCCCGCTTAATGCGGGCGGTGGGGCGGCGTTTTTTCGCGTTTTGGGATTCTCCGTAAATTTAAGCGTCCACTATGTTGTACACCGTTCGCTATGCTGGTATCTTCAATGCAGGAAGAAGTGATGCGATTCACTCGTCGAAGGAGACCTCCATGAATACAACACCAGAACGGGCCGCTGGCTCCGGTGGGGCAGCGCTCGATGCGCACTACGCCAAGAACCTGCAGCGGGCGACTCTAGCCTCCAGCATCGGTAGCGCATTGGAGTATTTCGACTTTGCTCTTTATGGCCTCGCCACCGCTCTGATTTTCAATGTGCTGTTCTTCCCCCAGGGGGACCCGGCCATGGCCACGGTTGCAGCATTCGCGACCTTCGGCGTCGGCTTTGTCGCTCGTCCTTTCGGCGGATTGTTCTTCGGAATGCTTGGCGACCGGCTGGGGCGAAAAATTGTCCTGATCATCACCATCATGCTCATGGGCGGAGCATCGACACTTATCGGCGTGCTTCCGACCTATGAAACGGCAGGCATCTGGGCGCCTGTCCTGCTTGTCCTGCTTCGTCTGCTCCAGGGCTTTGGCGCTGGTGCGGAACAGGCAGGTGCCACGGTCTTGATGGCGGAATACTCGCCAGCTGCACGCCGCGGATTCTTCTCGGCACTGCCATTTATCGGTATTCAGGCCGGAACCCTGCTGGCAGGCGTTGTCTTCTCATTGCTGACCATGCTTCCCGAGGAAGCGCTGATGAGCTGGGGCTGGCGAGTTCCGTTCTTGGCATCCTTTGCGCTGATCATCCTGGCCGTGCTCATCCGTTCAAAGCTGGAAGAAACCCCAACCTTTGTTGAGATGGAAAAGCGGGAACAGGTATCAGAGCACCCGCTGCGTGAGCTCTTCCGCACCGGCTTCCCGGGTGTGCTGGTGGGAATCGGTCTGCGCATGGCCGAAAACGGCGGTTCCTACATGTTCCAGGGGCTGGCCTTGAGCTTCTTCGTCACCGTTGTCGGTCCAGAAGCCGACAAGGGATTGCTAACCTGGGGTGTCACCATTGGTTCGCTGATCGGTGTGTTCACCGTTCCATTGGCTGGCGCACTTTCCGATCGTTTCGGCCGCCGCATCATCTACCGTGCGGGCGCAGTCTTCATGCTGGTGTACTCCTTGCCGGCATGGTGGGCACTGACCTTGGGCAGCCACGTCCTGGCTATCGCAGTGATCGCGATTGGTATTGGCTTCGCCGTTGCTACGATGCTTGGCCCACAGTGCGCCATGCTTCCAGAACTGTTCGGCAGCCGCCACCGCTACCTTGGCGTGGCCATGGCTCGCGAACTTTCGGCCGTCCTGGCTGGCGGCCTGGCCGGCGTGCTTGGTGCCTACCTGATTGCCATCACTGATGGCAACTGGCTGGTGCTGGGACTATACATGACGGTATTGGCTTCGATTACGGTGGCTTCTACCTTCCTCGTTCCTGAAACCCTGCGCAGGGATCTGACCCGTACCGATGACGCCGTCAAGATTTCATCGGTCGAGGCCGGCGATGACGTGTGGCTCAATGGGAGCCAGGGAACAGGAGCTTCTGCCGTATCCGCGCGCACTTCTTTCACTGTGGACCGAGACTCGATTACCGCTGACGAGCACTAGTCCACGGTACCGAAAAGCGTCAGAAATAACGTAGGAACTCCGGGCAACTCGGTTGCCCGGAGTTTTTGCGTTGACTCGACGTCCCGGTGGCTCAGCCCAGGAGCTCGGAAGTGCACACGCAGAATCCTTGTCCGCGAAGGCCATCCGGATCGTGGCCTCTGCTCAGCTGATTCAGCCGGATTTAGACTACTGAAAAGTAGCAAGCAGAATGCAATCCTGTTCATCAACCTCAGAATCAGGCGCTGATTTGGCTCATTGCAGGTGCGCGGACGGGCGAGATATGGCAAAGTTACAACAAGAACGTAGACCCATTTGGGGCACGATACCGGCGCAGTCTCGTGGCTGAGGCCAATACCAAGTCAACTCGCATCACTCTGGCCCGGGGAACGCTGCAACACGCGCGCAATGCGCAAAGAGTCAACCCCGATTCACGAAAAGAAGGACCTAATGAGGATTCCTGGACGCACCGCCGCTGTGGCGCTGGCCCTAACCATGAGCATCGGAACAGGCGTTCAAGCTAGCGTGGCTACCGCTGCGAATGCTGACGTTCCCAAGTCATTGCCTACAAGCAAACTGAACGTTGCCGCGGCGAAGTCCACTAGTACCAAGCGCACTACCGCGGACCTTCGCATGCGTGCCAAGGCGACGACTGCTTCGGCCACCTTGGCTGTTATTCCCAAGGGCACCAAACTCACAGTCTTGGCGACCAGTGGCAAGTGGAGCAAGGTCAAATACGCTGGCAAGACCGGCTGGTCATCCAATTCATACTTGGAAGCCGTCGCTTCATCGTCAAATTCAAGCACCGGCACCCTTCGCTACACCACTGCGAACCTGAACCTGCGTACCGGAGCGGGAACCGGGTATCGCACGGTGGGGATCATCCCCAAGGGCGAACGCGTTACCGTCCTGCAAACTTCAGGAGGGTGGGCCAAGGTTCGATCCTCCAAGGGGACCGGTTGGTCCAGCCTTGGCTACCTTAAGCCCGCGGCCAGCTCCTCTAACCCACCGAAGCCTAGCCCTGAATCGTCAATTACCACGGGATACACGACGGCCAGCCTGCACCTTCGAACCGGGGCGGGAACCACCTACCGCTCCGTGGGCGTGATTCCCGCGGGCGAAAAGATCAAGATTTATCGCTACTCGGGCAACTGGGCCCAGATATCCTCATCCAAGGGAACCGGATGGGTCAGCAAGGCCTATCTTGGCAAGTCCCCAGCGAGCCAGAAGCCACAGCCAGAAGGCACTTCCTCCACAGTGGCATACGCGTCCGTGGGCGTAAACCTGCGATCCGGTGCGGGCACCGGGTACCGGGTACTTGGCGTCGTCCAGGCGGGCGAGAAGGTCACCGTTCGCTCTTCCTCGAACGGATGGTCCAAGGTCTCCAGCCGGATCGGTAGTGGCTACATCAGCTCAAAATACCTCACCTCTTCGGAGCTGCAATCCGTGCGCAGCGATACCCAGCTGGTCATGAATACGGTTCGCCGGCTTTTCGCCGGCGACTTCACTACGCTGGGCACGATTCGTCCAGGCTCGTCCGGACATAGTTCCGGAAGAGCCGTGGACGTGGTAATGGCTAATTACAAGAGTGCGTCCGGCATTCAAGCTGGCGACCGCATTGCCCGGTTCCTCTTGGATAATCGCCAGCAGTTGGGGATCAGCTACCTGATTTGGCAGGACAAGATCTGGTTGTCTGCCAAAAAGGGCTGGGAACCTTACTCCACCTCTGGCAAGTACGGCACTCAATTCACCAATAACTGGACGGACACCACCAAGCACATGGACCACATCCACGTGGAAACTCATGGTGAATCGGCCACCGGCGGAGCATTGAATTACAGAGCGCTGAATTACTGATACTGGTTCTGGCCAACAGGCCATGACCAGAAAACCGTTCGCGAGCCAACCGCGAAAGTGCCCCCTCGCCAATAATGCTAAGGGGGCACAGTCGTAGTCCTATAGCTGGTTTAACGCAGGTATTTTCCCGAAACCCAGCCCGTCTTGGACGAGTACTTGACCTTGTACCAGCCCGGCTTCTGGGTGCCGGTCAAAGCCACCTTTTTGCCCTTGGGGATGGTGAGCACCACGCGATGATTTGTTCCTGCGCCGGTGCGCATATTCAAATTGGCGATGGTCTTCTTGGAGGCGGTCTTCGAGCTGGACTTCTGCTTCTGGCTCTTCGACTTTGGCGCCGAGTCGGAGAATCCACTCAGGTATTGGCCCGAAACCCATCCTGACTTGCCCGCGTACTCTATTGGGTACCAATCGGATTTCTTGGATCCGGTGATGGTCACCTGCTTGCCGCGAGGAATCGTCAAGATGACCCGGTTCCCCGTGCCAACTCCGGTGCGCATGTTCAGATTCGCAGTGGTCTGGGCGGACTTGGATTGCGTGCTCTTGGGCTTGTTGTCCTTGGAGCTTTCCTTTTTCTTCGTAGTGGAAGGCATCGATACGTCGCGCAGGTAGGTTCCGGATACCCATCCGGTCTTGGAGCTGTACCGCGCCTGGTACCAACCCGATTTCTTGGAGCCGGTCAGCTGAATGATATTGCCGCGAGGGATGGTGAGCAGAATCCGATTGTTCGTTCCCGCACCGGAGCGCATGTTCAGGTTCGCGGTGGTTTTTGCGGTGCCCTTGGACTTCTTGTCCGAATTGTTCTTGGTCCCGTTGCCGGCGACGCCGTAGTAGGCCTCGAGAGTTTTTGCGCCCGAGTTCTTGTAGCTCTTGGCCAGCGTGGTGCCAAGGTAGCGGAAATGCCATGGCTCGTAGGAGTAGCCGGTGACTGATTTTTGTCCCTTGGGATAACGGAGGATGAAGCCGTACTTGTGTCCATTTTTGGCGACCCACTTGCCCACAGGAGTATTGGCGAAGCAAGCCTGCAGGCCGCATTCGCGGTTGTGGTTGCCAACGTCGATGGCCAGCCCGGTTTGGTGCTCGCTGGTTCCGGGAATTGCCGAGATTTTGGATGCGTAGCTCTGGCCGTAGATGCGGGTGTAGTAGTTGTACAACTCAGCCTGGCGGGCGTAGGAACGATAGCCGCTGACGGCTCGAATGCGCACGCCATCCTTGGCCGCAGCTTTGACCATCTTGGAGTATGCGGAGGCTGCCGAGGATTTGAGCCGAACGTTGGTGCCCTTGACGGCCACGGTTTTCGGAGCATATTTTTTCGGGCTCAACGGGTAGTTCCTATTAACGAAGACATCCGTTTTGCCTGGATCGCGTTGGATCTTCTTCGAAGCAATCTGCACGACGGAATCCACCGTGACCGACTGCGCAGCAACTTCCGCTGGGGCGGGCGCCACCGGAGCAGCTGTTGCGGGGGATAGCGGCAATAAAGCGGCCATGAGCGCTGCTGATACGGTTGCGGACAATGTGAACTTGGCGGCACGCGACGGTTTCATTGGTTCTCCACTGCTGGTGATGAGCGATGCGAACTTTATTCCACCACCATTTGCCGGCCGTTACAAGGTTTCTGCAATTGGTTGATGATGAACGGACTAACCAAAATGCCCAACACCTGCGCTTGTTGGCATTGAGCACGGTGCCATGGGTTGGCGGTTGATGATTGCCCTGCTGGCGAGTGGTGACTGTCCTCAGAATCATTCCTCACCTGAGGTAACGCGATCGCCTTAGAGATGGCTTTGAATCGTGCGCAAGTGATCAACGAATAGAAGCCATGTCCCTTCTCGCTGGGTCCACGTTGAATTTCAAGCCCAAAAGTGAACCCCGAGTGAACAATTTGTCAGCGCTAGTAACCTGTTGGCATTGGTCTTAAAACCTTCTCGCGTCGTGCGTGTTAAGAATCGATCAAAACGCCGGCTGAATTTTCCTCGGTCGGCGAGGTTTGGTAGGTTTGCGATCATGCATATCCGTCCTGAAGTCTTTGATGACCGTGCAGCGGTGTATGCAGTAACGCATGCTGCCTTTGCTGGAATCGACCCAATGGTTGAGCCCGAGGAAGTCGGATTGCTTCAGAATCTGTTCGACTGCGAAGAATATGACTCGCGCTTCTCCCTGGTTGCCCTTGACGATTCAGTGGTCATTGGCCACGTCATTGCCACTTGGGGCATCATCAACGGTGAACCCCTGCTGGGGCTTGGCCCGCTGGCTGTTGCCCCGGAGTATCAACATCGTGGTGTGGGCTCGATCTTGATGCAAAGCATTCATGACCGGGCCGAGGCGGAATCCTTGAGCGGTATCGTCCTGTTGGGCGCCCCTGGGTATTATCGTCGATTCGGGTACGAACCGGCTGAAGCCCGCGGGATTGCCCCGAGCGATAGCAGCTGGGGCGAGCACTTCATGGTGCGCGTATTCAACGAATCAAAACTGCCTCAAGGCGGCTTCCAATACGCCAAGCCATTCGGTGTTTGACTAAGTAATCGGTGGGAAAAGCTCTGCAGCTATTGTCTGGATATGGCATCAGGCGTAGATATGGAATATGTCATCAGATGAAGAGCTAGAACAACTGTCATTTACCGTTTCGGGATTCATTTCCAGGGCGGTGACCCAGGTTTATGAGGCCGTCGCAGATCCCGCGCAACTGTCGAGCTACTTCACGACCGGTGGAGCGGAAGGTCGGCTGGAAGCCGGAACAACAGTCTCATGGGACTTCCACGATTTCCCCGGCGCGTTCCCGGTGAAGGTGGTCGACACCGAATTTCCCCGCAGGATCGTCGTGCAGTGGGGCGCAGAGCATGCCACTGCTGAAGACCAGATGACCACGGTGACGTTCGAATTCACCTCGGTGGATGACAGCACCAGAACCAAAGTGGAGATCACCGAAAGCTCGTGGCAGGCCAACCCCGCCGGCGCCAAGGCGGCCTTTGGCAATTGCATGGGCTGGACCGGCATGCTGGCCGCGATGAAAGCCTGGCTGGAGCACGGGATCAACCTCCGTGAGGGCTTCTACAAGTAAATCCCGAAGCCCTAGCGCCGACGCCGGTAGTACACGTGAGTGGCCAGCGTTGTTTCGCGACGCGAGTACCGGTCCATATGGGTTTCGATATTTTCTACGGTGATGGCTTCGCCTCGCCCCAACTTGATGGGCGCAATATGAAGCCGCAGCTCGTCGATGAGGCCCGCGTTCAGGAACTGCACGATGGTGTTGGCGCCACCGGCGATGGCCACTGGCTGTTCGCCGGCGGCTTCTTGTGCTTCGGAGAGCGCTTCGTGGATTCCCTCGGTGACGAACTGGAAGCTGGTCCCGCCGTCGAGGCGAATCAGCGGCCGCGGGTGGGTGCTGAGCACAAAAACCGGTGCATGGTATGGCGGGTTATCTCCCCACCAGCCGGTCCAGTCCGTTGAATGAATGCCAGGAGGCGGGCCGAACATGTGGCTGCCCATGATGAATGCGGCGGCTTCGGTGATTGCCGCGATTTCCTCGGCATTTTCTTCGGTGCGCTCGAATTGCCAGCGATGCAGTTCTTCTGCGCCCTCGCCGAGCGGGAACTGCATGCTCTGATGGGGTCCTGCGCAAAATCCATCAGAAGATACTGTCACATCGCAAGTAACTGGCCCCATCGCCTACTCCTCAAATCATCAACCGCAGTACTGGTTCTGTAGATATTCCTACAGTGAACCGGTCCCAGCGCAGATGCAAGCAGTATTGGGCGATGATTATTTTTCGGAGCTGTCCTGTTCATTGTCGCTGGAGCCATTCCACAATGTTGAGGAGTGCTTCTTGATGAGTGCAGCCTCTAAAAGCATGGCCGCTTTGCGGTGAACGCACGGCACCCACCGTACTTCCAGATTCAACCGGTCGATGGCTCGACGCGCCATGCGCTCTACGCTTTCGGGGCGACCGGCTTCGGCCTCGAGGACGAATTGGGCCAGCCATGCTGAATCGGCCAGCGCCAAATTCATGGCATATTTTCCAAGGCCCGAGGTGGCGCCTTTGCCGCTGGAGTAGACCTTCAGGCGTCCACGCAGGCCCTTGCCATTTCGCTCGCCGGCTTGCCCGATGTACAGCGGGGGATTCTGCTCTTGGCCGCGTTCCCGGACGACATAGACTCCGGGCAGAACTGGCGCTTGTTCGGCGGACTGTTCGAAGGCGATCCACTCGGACCATTCCAGCGCATCGAGGGTGGCATCATCGATGGGGAGCAGCGGTGCGTCCATACCGGGTGCCCCGGCAAATCGCAGTTGCTGCAACAGGCTTGGGTGCAGATGCCAATTGCCGCCGGGCTTATTGGGGATTTGGACCGCGCCTTTGGGGCGATGCTTTCTCAGGTAGCTTCGGAGATCTTTGGTTTCGACGCCGAATTGGCTGGCTGCTACGTCGAGGCTCAGCAGCTGCTCGTCCTTCAACACTGATCTTCCTTCTGTTTTGAACTGAACTTTCAAGCAACGCGTGTGCCTGCTCCCATGGTGCAAGAATACCCGGCAGGGAGGGTGCTGCACCCAATCCTGCCGGGCGATCTCCCGGGGATTATTGAACTGCGCGATGCAATTTGCTGCTCAAGCGGTTCAATTCGAGGAATTCTTCTTCGGATAATGCCGTGCCCAACAGTTCGTGCAGATGCTTCACATGCTCGCGGCCGATTTCTTGCTGCAGTTTCAGCCCCTTGTCTGTCAGCGAAAGCCGGGTCGCCCGATGGTCCACCGGGTCTGGTTCGCGCACGACCAGGCCTTGGTCTTCCAGCCGCACGACCATGCGGCTCAAGCTGGGTTGGGAAATGAGCAGCTGCTTGTTCAGCTCAACCATGCGGCTCTTGCCGCCCGGACAGGTGCGCAAGTTGAACAGCACGTCGTATTCGCGCATGGACAGCTTGCCGAACTCCGGCATGGCGGCGATCTGGCGCATGACCGCCACCTGCGCCCGGAAGAGGGACTCCCAGGCATCGGTGGTGACCTTCAAGGAGGCTACGGCTTTATTGGTCCCGGTCACTTGCTACTGGCTCCTCGGTGTCTGCTACGTCAGCTTCCAGTTTAGCCCGGTGCGCGGCGACCAGGCCTTCATGCGTCGGGGCCGGGGTCAGGTCGGCTGGTTCCCGGGACTCCATTTCCTTGCGCAGTTCGGGCAGCACGTATTCGCCAAACATGTCGAGCTGGTTCAGCACCGTCTTCAATGGCAGGCCGGCGTGGTCAACGAGGAAGAGCTGGCGCTGATAGCTGCCGAAGTATTCCTGGAAGGTCAGGGTCTTTTCCAGCACCTGCTGTGGCGACCCAACGGTCAGTGGCGTCTGGGCTGTGAAATCCTCCAAGGAAGGACCATGTCCGTAGACCGGGGCATTATCGAAGTACGGGCGGAATTCCTTGACCGCCTGCTGAGAGTCCTTGGCCATGTAGAACTGTCCCCCCAGTCCGACGACGGCCTGGTGGGCCTTGCCATGGCCGTAGTGCTCGTAGCGTTCACGGTAGAGGTTGATCAGCTGCTGGTAGTGCTCCTTCGGCCAGAAGATGTTGTTGGCAAAGAACCCGTCGCCGTAGTAGGCCGCGATCTCGGCTACTTGCGGGGTGCGGATGGAACCGTGCCACACGAAGGGAGCCACCTCATCCAAGGGGCGAGGCGTCGAGGTGAAGTTCTGCAGGGGAGTGCGGAACTTGCCCTCCCAGTTCACGACATCTTCATCCCACAGGCGGCGCAGCAGGTTGTAGTTCTCAACGGTCAGGTTCACCGAGTCCTGCATGTTCTTGCCGAACCACGGGTAGACCGGGCCGGTGTTGCCGCGGCCGAGCACCAGATCTACGCGCCCGCCAGACAGGTGCTGCAACATGGCGAAGTCTTCGGCAATTTTGACTGGGTCATTGGTGGTGATCAGCGTGGTGGCCGTGGAGAGGATGATGCGCTCGGTTTGCGCGGCTATATAGGCCAGCGTGGTGGTTGGGGAGGAGGAGAAAAACGGGCGGTTGTGGTGCTCGCCGATGGCATAGACATCCATGCCGATTTCTTCTACCTTCTTGGCAATGGCCACCGATGCGTCAATGCGTTCTTTTTCGGTGGGGATGCGGCCGGTGGTGGGGTCGCGGGTGATATCGCTGACTGAAAATACTCCGAACTGCATGTCCACTCCTGCTTGTTGTTGAATTGTTGCGGTGTACGCCTAAGTTCAATTTATATGCGTATGCATGTAATAACAAGTTGATGCGTCAAATATTCCCGGAGATGGGTAGTGCGATAGGGCACATCGCCGCCGCCGCGCAAAAGGTTCCAGCCACCATGACAACGGCATGGATGGCTGAAGGCCAAGGGGGCTGCAGGGGACAGCGCATGGCGGCAGCGGTCAGCAGCGGCCGGGATCGCTAGTTGACCATGCCTCCCTGATACGCGATCAATGCCGCTTCAACGCGGTTGCGCACACCGAGCTTGAGCATGATCGAGGTCATATGCCCCTTGACCGTGGCAGGAGTCAGCACCAGCTCTTTGGCGATTTCCGCATTCGAATCTCCGGCCCCGACAAGCGACAAAACATCACGTTCACGCGGCGTGAGCTGTGCAATCAGCGACGTTGCCACGGTGCGCCGCCCATGATCCAGGCTGCGAACCTTGTCGACCAGGCGCTTGGCAATGCGCGGGGAGAGCGCCGCTGCGCCATCGGCTACCGAATGGACGGCCCCAATCAACTCCTCGGGGCTGGAACTCTTGAGCATGAACCCGGCGGCACCGCCGGCCATGGCGCGATCGATATACTCTTCCTCGCCAAAAGTTGTCAGGATCAGCACCTTGGCCTCCGCGTCCCCGGCCAGGATGCGCTCCATTGCACCGAGCCCATCAAGCTGAGGCATGCGAATATCCATCATGGTCACCTGGGGGCGAAGCCGAGCAGCCAATTCGATAGCGCGGATCCCATTCTCTGCTTCGCCCAGGATCTTGATCCCCGGGTCGCTGGCGAGGATTGTCCCAAGCCCTGCGCGGATCAGCGGATCATCGTCAACAAGCAGTAGTCCTACCGGATGTTCTGTGCCCATGTATTGATCCTATGACGCGGGGTAGAGGTGGTCGGCGGATAACAGGACATCATTCGAGAAGCAGAGCCGGAACATCTCGCTGCCCAGATCCAACACCCCGGTGCGCGCAGCGTAGTACCGGCACTGGCCGCTGGCTGGTAGCCGGGATTCATCGATAACCGGAAGCGGCTGCTCCAGACCCTTGGCCTGGACATGCTCAGCGACTTCCTCCCGGGTCATCCCCATCGCGAGCTGCTGGAAATCAGCCGGGCTCAACGCCGTGGCCCGGAAGGTCGCCAACTGCAAAAAGTACAAGCCCAGCACCATGGCCGCAACCGTAAGGACGGGCACCAGAACCAGCAGCCATCGTGAAGAGGCTTTGCCGGAACCCGGCTTAGGCGGCAATCCGGAATCCGGCTGGATCCGGCCGATCGTGGCCACTACTTCAAAGGAATCATCGGAACGGTTCACGCGCAAGGATCCGCCATGCAAGGCTAATGCCGCGCGCAGGGTGCGCAGACCCGTGGCCCCGGCCCGCGCCGGGGGCGGGGAACCGTCCAGCGGATTGCTGATCCGCAAGGTCATAGGATCCGCACTGCTATCAAGCTCCACGTCCACCATGTGCTGCGGCGCGTATTTCGCCGCATTGGTCAGCGTCTCCTGCAGCACCTGATGCAGGACAACACCGGAAGGGGAGCCGGGCGGGGTTGCGGGGTCAGGACCTGCCACCTGGTAGTTGATCTGCATGCCCCGACTGCGTGCCTGCGATATCAGCCTTTCCAAGGATTGCTCCTGGGGGCTCAACGATGCATTCTGAGTCGGATCATGAAGGACTTCAATAATCTCGCGCAGGTGCTCAACGGCCTGATCAGCCTGGGCGCGGATGCGCACGGCGAAATGGAAAGCCTCCGACTCCCTGTCCAGGGCCATCTGCAGCCCACCGGTAGACAGCGCCAACAGCGCCATGTCATGCCCCAATTGGTCATGCATCGCCTCGGCAATGCGCGCTCTTTCGCGAAGCCCGGCCTGGATCACTGCATGGTGGCGTTCCTGGGCCCGGAAGGACAACGCATTGCGCCTGGCCCGTCCTGCCCACCAGGGCAATAGGACGAACAAGACCACCCCGGTCGAGAGATTCAAGGCAAAGGTCAGCACGCTGACATGAGTGGAAAAAATCAGCGTAATCCCCGCAGCGAGCGCTCCGGCCGCCAAGGCAATGATGCCATGGACCACCGAGTCCACGCGGCGCCCCGCAAAAAAGCTGCCGACGGCGGCTAGCGGGGCCAGGAACAGCCACGCTCCGCTGGCAGACAGCGGAAGCAGGTACGCGCTCAGCGCGAGAACGATGAGCAGCAGGACCTGCTTCCAGTGGATAGCCATGATGATCATGCTACGCAAGACCGGTAGAAGCTGACACCGACCAAAGTCGGGGGAGCCCGACCCGGAACTGCAGACCATCAGCCGGTGTGCCCGGCTTTGCGCGATGACAGAGTTGAGCCCAGGAAAAGGAGTTCACCATGATCAAGCTCGAAGCACTCACCAAGGACTACGGCAACACCCGCGCCGTCAATGAACTGAGCGTTGAGATTCAACCGGGAAGGGTCACCGGTTTCCTCGGACCCAATGGAGCCGGCAAATCCACCACCATGCGCATGATTCTCGGGCTGGACGCTCCTACCAGCGGCCAAGCCCTGGTCAACGGGCAACGCTACGGCCAATTGGCTTACCCCATGCATACGGTGGGAGCCCACATCAGCGGCACGGCAGGGCATCCGGGGCATACGCCCAGGACATTCCTGCAGGCGCTGGCCCAAAGCAACCGCATCTCCGGGCAGCGAGTCGACCAGGTGCTCGAAGAATCCGGACTGGCAACCGTGGCCTCCAAGCGCATCGGGGGTTTCTCCCTGGGCATGCGCCAGCGCCTTGGCATCAGCGCCGCATTGCTCGGCGACCCGCAAATCCTCATCCTTGATGAGCCGATGAACGGGCTGGATGCACAAGGTATCGCATGGATCCGGCAAATGATGCGCATCCGGGCGGAAAACGGGGGAACCGTCTTTGTCTCCAGCCACCTGATGAGCGAAGTGCAGCAGGTAGCAGACCAGCTGATCCTCATCGGCCGCGGCCAGCTCATTGCCAATGCCGCCACCGAGCAGCTCATCACCGAGTTCACGCAACAGGTTGTCACCGTGCGTTCGCCGCAAGTCCAGGCGCTCGCCGAGCTGCTCGGGCAGCAAGGTGTCCAGGTGCAGCCCGCGGGAGCTCAAGCAGTGCGGGTCACGGGCCTGGCGGTGGAAGAAATCGGAGCGCTGGCCTTTGCCCAGCACATCGAATTGCACGAATTGAGCGCTGCCCGCGGTTCGCTGGAATCGGCTTATAACCAGCTGACCCACGACTCGATGGAATTCACCGCACCATCCCCAGCAAGGAGCTGAACCCTTGAAAACACTTGATCTTGTTCCGGAGCGCCAGGTATCCAGCGTTGGCCCGTTGCTTGCTGCGACGCGAGCCGAAATCACGAAGTTCCGCGGCTCGCGTTCTCTCACAGGATTGTACGCAGCAGGAATCCTCGCCACGATTGCGCTGGGCTGGCTGCTGGGCGCCAGCGCCAAGGCCAGCGGCGACAACGGCTTCGACACCGCGATGCCCGCGCCATTGCTGGTCTTTGCCACGCTGCAGTTCGGGCAGCTGTTTTATGCTGCGGCAGCGGCGCTGCACATGACCGGCGAGTACTCCAGCGGCACCATCACCAGCACCTTGCAGGCGGTGCCGCGCCGCGGAATCATGGTGGGCTCCAAGGCTGTGGTCCTGGGCGCACTCGGCATGGCCACCGGACTGGTGCTGATTCCGGTGGCCACGATTCCCACTGCCTTGGGCGCCGGGCAGTACGGACAATTTGCCTTCGCGGATCTGTTCTCGGCTTCCCTGGGGGCAGGAACCTATTTGGCCCTGCTGAATCTGATGGTGCTCGGGCTGGGACTGCTGTGCCGGAATTCGGCCGGAGCCCTTGTCTCGCTCATTGCGCTCGTGCTTGGCCTGCCGCAAATCCTCCAGCTGATACCCATGGACTGGGTGCAGACGCTGATCCAGTACCTGCCGACGAATGCTGCAACTTTCATGGCCACAGGTGCCACCGAACCTTATGGGCCAGCGATGGCGTTCGTGATTCTTGTAGCGTGGAGTGCTGCGCTGCTGGGTGCTGGCACGGTGGCCTTGAAAAAGCGCGACGCCTAGGCTCACACCGCTTGCACAGGAATTCTGGCCCACTACAGGGTTCGAATTTCGATATGGTTGTGGGTATGGGTAGCAAGAGCAACGCGATGCAACAAGGACAGAGGCGGATTCCTCCTTTGGCCTTGTTGCAATTGGCGTTGCTCGTTGGCGCCGTATTTATCGGATTGCTCTCGATGCATGTCTTGATGTCTCCGACGACGCCATCGGCGGCACCGATGAGCTCATCCGGGCAGGGCATGATCGCTCATTCTTCGGCCCATGATTCCGATATGGTGCCAGCTGGCGGCGACGAAGGCCACGGGTGTGAAGAGTGCCCGATGGATCATGAAATGTCGGCTGCCGGATGCGTCCTCGCGTTGCTGGCTTTGCTGCTGTTTTTGCGTCCGCCGGGAATTCTGTCACGTGCCAAGAAGCTGGCGATGAGCCCGGAGGCTTTGACGCTTTGCCGCCCGCGGTTCCTTCCGTCCAGGCCGGACCTGATGGCTTTGGGGATCTGTCGAACGTGATGAGCTGGCAAGCGCCTTGTCGCTTGCCTGCACATTTTTTTGTGCCCCCTTCGAGCGGCACTTTAATCTTTCACGCAACACAGGAGAATTCCATGAAGCACAAGACCTTATGCGTTGGCGCCCTGGCGCTGAGCACCCTTATCGCGCTGACCTCATGCGCAGCAGATCAAGGCCGGGAAGCCCAGGCCACATCCGAATCCCACGGATCGGAACACCAGATGCCATCACCGTCGGCGTCGGCTGCCGGTGAGGCCAATGCGGCGGACATGAGCTTCGCCAGCGGCATGAAAGCGCACCATGAACAGGCCTTGGAGATGTCCACGGACCTGCTGGGCAAAGAGCAGATCCCGGGCGAGGTCAGGAAGCTGGCGGAACAGATCAAATCCGCGCAGACCCCGGAAATCGAGCTGATGGAGCGCTGGCTGTCCGGATGGGATATGCCAGAAGGCATGGACCACGGGCAGATGAATCACGGCGAGGGAATGATTTCGCAGGAGGACATCACGTCGTTGAAGGAGGCCACCGGCCCCACGGCGGCAAAACTGTTCCTTGAGCAGATGATCGCGCATCACGAAGGCGCGGTCGAGATGGCCGAGACGGAGATTGCCGATGGCTCGTACCCCGAGGCCATCGAATTGTCCAAGAATATTGTTGAATCCCAGTCCCTGGAAATCCAGGAGATGAAGGACCTGTTGAGCACGCTCTAGCCAGAGCGCTGGATCATCGGGGAATGAATAGGGGTGTGGGGCGGGTTCCAGATGGAACCCGCCCCATACCCCTGAAATCTCCCGAGCGCCCCTAGCTCTTGGTCCGGAGCTGATCCCGGTCGCGCCATGCGCCGGTGGCCCACAGAGCCAGGGCGATGAGCACCGGCTGGAAGAAGAGCCGGGCTAGCCGCTTGCCGTCGGTGTCGAGCCCAAAGGCATCCCGGTGCTCAAGCAGCTGGGCAATGTTGCCAGGGAACACGGCAACGAAGAACAAGGCAACGATCCAGCCGACGTGCACGCGCTTCTTGAGCAAAGCCAGCAAGGAGACGCCAAGACCCACCTCGGCCACACCCGAGACGATGACCACCAGATCCGGATCCAGCGGAAGGCTCGGCGGAACCTGCGCCTGGAACTCTTCGCGGGCAAAGCTCAGGTGGCTGATGCCGGCGTAGGCCAGGAACGCGCCCAATGCCAGCCGGGCTGCGTGCCTCGGGTTGCTGAGCTGTCTAGTCATCGGAGACGGTGACGGTGACGTCGATGTTTCCGCGGGTGGCGTTGGAGTAGGGGCAGACGGCGTGGGCTGCGTCGGCAAGCTCCTGCGCTGCCTCGTGGTCCATGCCCGGGATGACCACTTCAAGCTCAACCGAGAGCTTGTAGCCTTCTCCTTCGCGGTGCAGGCTGACCCGTCCGCCGACACTGGAATCCTCAACCTTGATTTTGCGGGCGCGGGCCACGGTGTTCAGTGCCGAATGGAAGCAAGCCGAATAGCCTGCGGCAAAGAGCTGCTCCGGGTTGGTGCCGATGCCGCTGCCGCCCAATTCCTTCGGGGCAGTGAGGACCAGGTTAAGACGTCCATCCGGGGTCTGGGCGCGGCCCTCGCGTCCCTGGCCGGTGGATAGTGCTTCTGCGGTGTACAAGGTTTCCATTGTTCTGCCTTTCTTAGGGGTGGACGTTCTTCGGGGACCGCCGGGATTCAGCGGTCCGCCAGGGGGAGGGTTTGCATCGTTTGGGTGATTCGATGCAGCGAATTCACGAGCGCTGTGGCGCTTTCGACGTCGGGAAGCCCCGTGCCGCAGGCGATTTGTTCTGGGATATGTGCCAATTCCTGGCGCAGCTCAGTCCCCGATTGGGTCAGTGCCACGTTGACGACCCGGCTGTCGGCTTCGCTGCGCTGCCGCTGGATGTAGTCTTTGCTTTCCAGTCGCCGCAGCAGCGGAGAGAGCGTCCCGGAATCAAGCTGGAGCATATCGCCGATTTCCCGCACCGGCTTTGGTCCTTCATTCCACAACACGACCAGCACCAGGTACTGGGTGTAGGTCAGCTGCCAGGGGGCCAAGAGCTCCGCGTACGCCCTGTTGGTTGCCCGGCTTGCCGAGTACAGGGAGAAGCACACCATCTCATCAACTATCGCCATGACTCAATGATTGCACACAATTGAATTGTGCACAACTTAAAATTGCAAGAAAGTGCACTGCCGCCGTTTTTGCCTTGAATTCCTGCGGGGGATTGAGGGAAATTGCCTGTCGAAAATAGCCCAGGGCGAAGAACAGGCGAGTCGGAAACCTCCAAAAAGGTTTCCGACTCGCCTGTTCCGGTCAGGAATCTTCTGCAGAATCCTTGGCCGACTTATTGATCATCTCTTCGATCGCCCGCCGTTCCTTGCGCGTCGTGGGAATCTGGCCGGTGATAGGGTGGACTACCGAAGCGCCGGGCCCCGCATCTGGCTGGGGGTTGCGGACCGTGGTTTCCGGTGCCTTGGAAGCCGCGCGTGCCGCCGGGGCAGCCGCGGCGGGCGTAGCGATCTTGGCGCTGGCAGTATCCATGGCCACAGCTAGATCTGCAGCGTCGGTGCCCTGTTGTGCCGAGTGCTTGCGGTTGGCACGGCGCTTAGCGCGCTTTTCCTTGCCCGACTCGACCAGGCGGTAGAGCACCGGAACCAGGACCAAGGTCAGCAGGGTAGAGGAAACCAAGCCGCCGATCACCACCACTGCCAGCGGCTGCGAGATGAATCCGGATTGGCCGGTCAGTCCCAGGCCCATTGGAATCAGTGCGAAGATGGTGGCCAGCGCAGTCATCAGAATCGGGCGCAAACGCTGGCGGGCACCGTGCATGATCGCATCATCCAAGCTCATCGCCGGACGCTCGGGTGTTGCCGCGCGGTACTGGTTGATCAGGTCAATGAGCACGATGGCGTTGGTGACGACAATGCCCACCAGCATCAGCATGCCAATCAGCGACGGCAGGCCCAGCGGGATGCCTGAGATCAGCAGCAGCCCGATGGCGCCGGTGGCAGCAAACGGAATGGATACCAGCAGAACCAGCGGCTGGATCAGCGACTTGAACGTCGCCACCATGATCACGTAGACGATGGCAATCGCTGCAAGAAGTGCCAGATACAGCTGGTTGAAGGATTCCGCCTGCTCGGTGGCCGCGCCGCCAACCTCTGCGCTGGCACCCTGGGGAAGTTCAACCGTGTCCAGAGTCTTGGCAACCGCCGTCGAAACCCTGCCCAGCATGTTCTCTTCGGGAGCCAAGGTTACCGTGGCAATGCGTTCACCATTGGAGGTCGTGACCTGCTGGACCACGTTGGCGCGATCCACCTTGGCGAGATCCTGCAGCTCATGCACTCCGGTGGCCGTAGGGATCTTCAGCTCGCGCAGCTTCTGCAAGCTGTCCAGCTTCAGTCCCTCGCCGATCTGCACCGTCAGATCCGTGTAATCCAGTCGCAGCGTGCCCGCGGGCACGGGGGAGACCTGGCCTGCCACCATGGAAGCCAACTGCGATTCGGTCAGCCCGGCGGCGGCGGCCTGATCGGCATCAATGTCGATAGATACCTGTTCGCGTTCTGCCGAAAGGTTATCGGTGATGCCCGTGACGTGGGCGGTATCCTTCAATGCCTCGCGCATCTGCTGCGTAGCCTCGCGCAGCAGGGCCTCATCCGGAGCCTTGATTTGCACGGTGACATCGCTGGAGGCCATGGCCGAGGAATTGGAGCCAAAGGTGACGGCCATATCTTTCGAAAGATCGAGCCCCTCCACCTGCTGGCGCACCGTAGTGGCCAGTGCTTCCTGATCAGCGCCGGGGTCGGTGATGGCCGTGAAGCTGGCGGTATCCGAGCCCGAAGCGAACATGGCAGCCATGCCGCTGGCGGTGCCCACCGTCATCTGCACATCTTCAACACCTTCGATCTCGCGCAGCTTCGATTCGATCTTTCCCGCTTCTGCCACCGTGGTGTCCAGGGCCGTGCCGGAAGGCATCTTCGCGGTCACGGTGATCGAGTTTTCACCGGTGGAACCCAGCAGGTTGGTATTGAGCAAGGGCGTCATGGCAACGGTGCCGGCAAGAATGAGCACCGAGGCCAGCAGGGTGATCACCGGATGCTTCTGCGTTTTCTTCAGCACCGGCAAGTACGCGCGCTGCATCCAGGACTTGTCCTCGGCTGCGTGAACCGTGCGCGCCTTATCGGTTCCCGGGCGATGCGGAAGGAACCAGTAGGCAAGGACCGGGACGATCGTGAGCGACACCAGCAGGGAAGCCAGCAGTGCAATGGTCATGGTCAACGCAAACGGGCTGAACAGCTCGCCGGCCATGCCGCCGACCAGGGCAATGGGGAGGAAGACCGCAACAGTGGTCAACGTGGCTGCGGTAATAGCTCCGGCAACTTCCCTGACGGCCAGCAAGATGGACTGCGCCTTGGATTCGCCGAAGGACAAATGCCGCTTGATGTTCTCGATGACCACAATCGAGTCGTCAACCACTCGGCCGATGGAGATGGTCAGCGCACCGAGGGTCAGCATGTTCAGCGTGTAGCCGAAGACGTTCATGCCGATGAAGGTGACCATCAGCGAGAGCGGAATCGAGATGGCGGTGACCAGCGTGGAACGTACCGAGAAGAGGAAGACCAGGATGATGATGACAGCAAAGCCCAAGCCGAGGGCGCCTTCGATCGCCAGGTGGCTGATCGAGTCCTCGATGAAGGGCGCCTGATCGAAAATCGTGGTCATGGTGGCCTTATGGCCCAATTCCGATTCAAGGTCAGCGACCATGGCCGCTACCGCGTGGGAGATCGCGACAGTATCGCCATCCGGGGTTTTGGTGACCGAGATGGACAGCGTTTCCTCGCCATTGGTGCGAGTGACGCTGGTGGCGTCATCGGCCTTCACCGAGACGTCGGCAACGTCCTTGAGCAGCACCGGACCGTTGTCGGTCACCAGGGGAATGTCCTTGATGGCATCCAAGTTATCCGGGGTGGATCCGGCAATGACCGGAAGTTCCAATCCGTCCACGTCCATATTGCCCACAGGGATGGGCGAGCCTGCATTTTCAATGCCGTCCTTGAGATCTCCGACATTGAGCCCTGCGCGAGTCATCTCGCTGTCCTTGGGGATCACGGCGATGTGCTGGGAGGCGCCGCCGGACACGGAGGCTTCGCGCACGCCGTCAATTTTCTGGAGCTTGGGAAGGGCAATGCGCTCGACATCGTCATTGAGCGCGTCGAGGGACTCATCGGATGACACCGCAAGCATCAAGACCGGCAGATCGGCAATGGAGCCAGCCAGGGCAGTGGGCTCGACATCGTCTGGCAATTGCTGTTTTGCGTTGGAGATGGCGCGCTCAACCTGCGAGCGGGCACGGTCCATGTCGGTCCCGTATTCGAAGGTCAACGCGATGCGGGTGAAGCCGGCCTGCGAGGTGGCGCTGGATGATTCAAGCCCTTCAACCGCCTGCAGGGCTGTTTCCAGCGGAGCGGCGACCTGTTCATCGATGACCTCGGGGCTGGCGCCCATCTGGGTGGCCATGACCGAGATCTGGGGAAACTCAAGGGATGGAATGAGCTCCTGTTTCAGTGATCCCATGGAGATCACCCCGAACACAGCAGCGAAGATCGTAACCAGCGCAATGAGCGCCCGGTTCTTCAATGACAGGATGGCCAAGCGTTGCATGCGGGTGTAGTCCTAGCTAGTTCGCAGTACGGAAGAGGGCTTGGAATTAAGTCTATGTGGTTGTTGAAGCGCAACCGTCCGTTCTGGGGCCAAATGGGCAAAGATCATCCGAGAGGAGTAGTACGACAGCAAAGCCCCTTGAACGCGGTTGCGTTCAAGGGGCTTCAGCTGTTTCAGAAGTGCGTGGCCAAGCAAATTATGCCCGGACGTTTCCTCCTGATTCTGCGGCGAACTGGTCGATGGTGGCCAATTCTTCGGCCGAGAACTCGAGATGATCGACTGCAGCCAGCGAATCTTCCAGCTGCTTCACGCTGGAAGCGCCCACCAGTGCGGAGGCGACCGGAGTGCCGACCGGCTGGTCGCGCAGAAGCCATGAGATCGCCATTTGAGCCAAGGTCTGCCCGCGCTGTTCCGCGATGCCGTTGAGCCCTCGGATGCGGTTCAGGATTGGCTCGGTAATGGCGGATTCGGAAAGGAAGCGCCCCTTGGTGGCGCGGGAGTTTTCTGGAATGCCGTTCAAGTACCGGTTGGTGAGCAAGCCCTGGGCCAGCGGGGAGAACGCGATTGATCCGGCGCCAGCCTGTTCCAGGGCTTGGAACAGATTTGGTTCCCCGGCTTCGGTCCACCGGTTGAACATGGAGTAGCTCGGCTGGTGGATCAGCAGCGGGGTTCCCAGCTCCTTGAGGATGCGCGCAGCTTCAAGGGTCTGCTCGGGGGAGTACGACGAAATGCCGGCGTAGAGGGCCTTGCCGGAACGCACCGCCTGATCAAGCGCCCCCATGGTTTCTTCCATTGGGGTTTCCGGGTCGGGCCGGTGGCTGTAGAAGATGTCCACGTACTCCAGTCCCATGCGCTCCAACGACTGGTCAAGGCTGGAGAGCAAGTATTTGCGCGAGCCGCCATCCCCGTAGGGGCCCGGCCACATGCGGTGCCCGGCCTTGCTGGAGATGACCAGCTCATCGCGGTAGGGCTTGAAGTCCTGGGCGAGGTGCCGCCCGAAATTGGTTTCGGCCGTGCCATCCGGGGGACCATAGTTGTTGGCCAGGTCGAAGTGCGTCACGCCGAAGTCAAAGGCGCGGCGCAGGATTGCGTTCTGCTCGTCGAAGCGCTTGTCATCACCGAAGTTGTGCCACAGGCCCAGTGAAATCACGGGAAGTTTCAGGCCGCTTCGTCCAACGCGGCGGTACGGCATGGATTCATAGCGGTTTTCCGCTGCGGAGTAAGACATTGATACCTTTCAGCAATGCGTCTGGCGTGTTTTGTGCGAAACAGCATTTCCGAGAATACCGGTAATAAGTGACCTGCGACTCCATCTTCCTGAACAAGTCGTGACTCGTGAAACCCCGGCACATGTATTGGTGAACCCCGTGGCATTCCCGGCGGTTCCATCAGGCGGTGTCGACATCGCTCAGTCACGACGTCGCTAGGAGCACTACAAGGCAATTATTCAGTTCAGGACTGATGCGCTCCTGCCCAGACGCGACCGTTCAAGGCCTGAACTATTTCTGTCCGTGATCCGATAAATAGAGACAGGTCGAGGTCATAATGGAATGTATTTGATTAAAATGCGCACGTAATAGAAAAAGTCTCGTGAACCAGAATATTCTGAAATGCAATAATAAACCGGGAAATAATTGAGATGCAGTTGGCTGATCTTCTTGTGTGTGATTGAAGTGTTCGTACTTTGAAACTGAATTTATTTTTCTTTAGTTCTCCAAAATGTCCGTGAAGGGACGTACGCTTAGTGCTACTTGAATGGGAGCAATTTTTGCCATCAAGTTCATTCGAGATTTGTTCCAAGGAGGATGCGTTGTCTATTCGCTTCAATCCACCGCCAGCCTGGCGGCCATACCTTCCAAATGACTTTAATCCCGATGTCGCGTGGATTCCTGAGCGGTCATGGGGTGCTCCACCAGTGGGGTGGCCATTGTGGATAGATAGCGGTACAGGTCAAGCCGCCGAGCCCCCAATCGAATATTCACAGAATCCCTATTTGTTTATCTCAGTCATGCCTGATTGGAAAGCTGAAGAGAGCGCATCAACTGAGGCGAAACAAACCGGGCAAGAAGCTGGGGAGGGCAGAAAACGACTCAGCCGTGGAAAGAAAATTGGGCTAGGCCTTGCGAGCGGAATCGTCATCATCATGATCATCGCCGCGCTCAGTGGAGGCGGAGATGACGGAGGAATCGCACCTGTTGCGGGCGCCAGTGCCAGCCCTTCGGATGCTGTTGCGAGCGCGGAAAATTCCGAAGATCCTGTTGCTGCTTCTTCTCAAGATTCACAAGCCGAAGAAAGCGCTAAAGCTGCGGCGGAAGCAAAAGCAGAGGAAGAAAAAGCCGCCGCGAGTTCCGAAGCTGCAGCTGAAGAAAAAGCCCAAGCTGAGGCTGATAAGAAAGCGGAAGCTGAAGCAAAGGAAAAAGCAGAAAAAGAAGCATAGGCTAAAGAAAAGGCCGAAGCCGAGGCGGCAGCCAAAGCGGAAGAGGAATCTGGTACCGTTAGCCAACAGAATGCACTGGGAAAAGCGGCGGATTACCTGGATTACACCGCGTTCTCAAAGTCGGGACTTGTTGACCAGCTTGAATTTGAGGGTTTTTCTAAGAGTGATGCGACGTGGGCCGTGGAACGATTGGACGTTGATTGGAATGAACAAGCTGCCATAAAGGCCGCAGATTACTTGGACTATTCATCGTTCTCAAAATCGGGCTTGATTGACCAATTGATGTTTGAGGGCTTTACAAAGAAGCAAGCGACATACGGAGTGGGAACAACCGGCCTATAGTGTCAACCAGCATTGCCCGACCAAGGGATGAACCGGATGTGTTGAATGCATTGATCTTAGTTTAGTTCCAGGACTCAAGGGCCCAAGGCTAAGGGCCCGCCCACCTGACGGTGGGCGGGCCCTTAGCGATGCTGATATTAATTCAGGCGCAATACCTTATCGGTGGCTGCCTTGACCTCGGCGTAAAGTGCCGGGTTTTCGTTCAGCTTCTGGCCGTAGGAAGGAATGACGTCCTTCAGCTTCGACTCCCAGCCCGCGAACTGCTTCGGGAAGCAGCGCGAGAGCAGGCCGATCATGATCGGGGTAGCAGTGGAGGCTCCCGGTGAAGCGCCGAGCAGGCCGGAGATGGTGCCGTCCGAAGAGGTGATGACCTCGGTGCCGAACTGCAGCACGCCGCCCTTCTTGGCATCCTTCTTGATGACCTGTACGCGCTGGCCCGCGGTGATCAGTTCCCACTGGGAACCATCGGCGGCCGGGAAGTACTCGGCCAGTGCCTCGTCCTTCTTGGCGCGGGACTTGAGAACTTCCTTGATCAGGTAAGTGGTCAGGTCCAAGTTGTCCTTGCCGACAGCCAGCATCGGGATGATGTTGTGCGCACGCAGCGACAGCGGCAGGTCCAGCTGGCCGGTGGACTTCAGGAAGTTCATTGAGAAGCCGGCGTAAGGGCCGAACATCAAAGAGCGCTTGCCATCAACAAAGCGGGTGTCCAAGTGAGGCACCGACATTGGAGGGGCGCCCACCGATGCCTGGCCGTAGACCTTGGCGTTGTGCTGGTCGATGACCGACTCGTCGGTGCAACGCAGGAACTGGCCGGAGACTGGGAAGCCGCCGAAGCCCTTGATCTCGTCAATGCCGGACTTCTGCAGCAGCGGCAAGGCGCCGCCACCGGCGCCAACGAAGACGAACTTGGCCTTGACGTTCTTGACTGCGCCTGAGGCCTTGTCCTTCACGGTCAGTTCCCAGCCGGCACCGGAGCGCTTGAGGTTCTGAACCTTGTGCCCGTAGTTCACCGAGGCGCCAGCGGCGCTCAGCGAGTTGGTCAGGTCGCTGGTCAGCCGGCCGAAGTCAACGTCGGTTCCTGCCACAACGCGCGAGGCCGCTACGGTCTGCGAAGCATCGCGTCCCTGGGCAACCAATGGAGCCCACTGGTTGATGGTGTCCAGCTCGGTGGTGAATTCCATGTCCTCGAAGAGCGCGTTAGGCTTCAAGGCCTCATAGCGGGTCTTCAGGTACTTGGAGTGGTCTTCGCCGATAACGAAGGACATGTGGGGCAGTGCGTTGATGAAGCTGTTGTCAGCTGCGCGCTTGTTCTCCACGGCCCAGGAGAAGAACTGGCGGGAGATCTGGAACTGCTCGTTGATGCCAATGGCCTTGGCTGGATCAACTGAACCGTCCGCCGCGGCCGGTGCGTAGTTCAACTCGCACAGGGCCGAGTGGCCGGTTCCAGCGTTGTTCCAAGGGGAGGAGGATTCCTGCCCTGCCTGGTCCAGGTTCTCAAAGAGACCAATGGACCAAGTTGGTTCCAGCTGGTTGATCAGAGTGCCAAGGGTGGCACTCATGATGCCGGCACCGATTAGTACTACGTCAAAAGATTCGGTTGACGTTTCAGAAGGCACGAGGATCTCCATCGACAGTGATACTTTGCTCTATCCCAGAGTAGACCTAACCCCCCTAGGGTCAGAAATCCATAACTGGGTTAGCGGTCATTAACTTGAGATGGCTGGAGAATTCGTCATCTGGACGTCGGCGAAGCATTCGTTGAGCATCGGAGAAGGCGGATAGAAGGTGACATTTCCGTTAAATGCCAGCGCAGAGATTGGAAATACCAGCGGCAGCAGGGGGAGGTCCTCGTTCAGCGTTTTCAAGATGCTCGCGTAGGCTGCGGTGCGTTCTTCGCCCGACGGGATCGATCGAGCGAGCATGATTTGTGAGTCAAGTAACGTGGACTTGTATCCGAACTCATTGCCCTTGTTGGCCAAGATGCCCGAAAGGAAGTCGTCGGCTGACCGGTAGCCGCCAGAAAAACCGAGCAGGTGCAGCCCGTTGAACTCGCTTGACAGGACAGTTTTGGCATAGCCGTCGGTCCAGGCGATGGGACGGGGCTTGATCCGGATGCCCGCCTGGGCGAGATCTTCAGCGATTTGCGCGAAGGTGCGTTCAGGCAGCGGCAAGTAGTTGCGCGAGACCCGCAGCGGGTAGGCGAACTCGATTTCCTCGCCCTTGTAGCCAATCCCGGCCAGCAGCTCCTTGGCCAAGGCCACATCATGAGTTGCGGTGTCCTCCGGGTTCGGAATGCTCAGTGATGGAGGCAGGATGGTTGCCGCATATTTGGAGCCCTGGATGAACAACTTGTCGGCCAGTGAGCTTCGGTTCACTGCGTGGGCTATTGCATGGCGGAATTCTGGCTTGGCCAGCCAATGGTTGCGCTGGTCCATCCCGAGATACAGCACGGAAAAAGGGTCACGCTGCACGACGACCTTGGCGCTTCGCACCAGGGTGCGCATGGTGTCCACCGAAACCATGTCAAAACCGTCAATCTCATCGGCCAGCAGGGCGCCTTCTCGATTATAGGGAGAGGGAATGGAAGAGACGAGAACGACTTCAGGATGCTGCTTGTTGTCGGTCAAGCGTGCCGGATTCCAGTATTCAGCAAAAATCTCCAGCCGGACAACGTCATTTTCGAGGGAAACGAATTTATAGGGACCGGTGCCCATGGGCTTGGCAGTCAACGATTGCGCAGGGTTGTCCTTGGGGCCTCCGGTGAGCGCGCTCGGAGCGGCAATCGCCAAGCCCGGAAGCGTCAGGGCTTCAATCAGGTCCGGCAGCCGGCGCCGCAAGTTCAGGGTGACGACATACGTATCAGTGGCCTTGATGGATCTGAAGTGGCTTGCAGAACCACCCTCGGATTTGCCTTTGAAAAGATCCGTGGTGAATTGCTTCTCCAGGTCGGCAAGTTCCTGGAGGCGCTGCTGCTCTGCTGCGAGTTCTTCAGGTGTGGCGTTCTCTTTTTCCTTGGCCGGGATTTCAAGATCCTTGGCCTTGGGCAGTGTGGGAATGTTGTTGTCGTAGTGGAATACGCCGAAGAAACCCTGGGTTGACTGTCTGCTCAGCGATGCCGGGAGCGATTCCCACCGCTTGAAGTTCGCAACTACCGCCTGGGCATTGAGTTCGGTGCCGTCATGAAAATGCACGCCTTGCCGCAAGGTGAAGGTGTAGGTCAGGCCGTCATTGCTTTCAGTCCAGGATTCGGCCAATCCGGCGACAGCTCCGCCGGTATCCGGATCAATATCGATCAGCGTTTCATAGACCTGGCGCGTGATGCGGAAGGACTCGTTGTCGGCCACAATGGCCGGATCGAGCTTGATGGGGGGAGCGGCGGCTGCCAATCTCAGGGTGCGAGGAGCCGGCTTGGCGGACGCGCTAGCTGCAGCGGTGCTTGAAGCCGTGCCCGCGGTGTTTCCAGTGCAAGCAGTTAATGCCAGCGCAGTTGTCGCTAATGTACCGGTCAGCACCGCGCGTCGAGATACGAAACCTAGTGGCAAATCGGGCACTGGGATGGCTCATCTTCCTTTTAGCAAGCAGTTGGCAATTCCACGCACCACCAGAACCGGTGGTGATGTATTGGTATTTATCAAAGATAGCGCACCAAAGCTTAGGCCCCGGGGGCTGAAACTCCCGGGGCCTGGAACTGTCGCCGAATCGTTAGCTACGGTGCACTTGATTCTCGCCGGGCTGCCCGGCCGACCATGCGGCCAGCTGGCGGTGCAGCAGCTTGACCATGCGAGGGAAGAAAGCCGCCGTATTACCGCCATTGTGCGGAATAATCAGTGCGTTGGGGCATTTCCACAGCGGATGATCCCCGGGCAAGGGCTCCGGGTCGAAGACATCGGAGGCGACATGGAGGCGTCCGGACGCGACTTCGGCCACAAGGGCCTGGGTGTCGACCACCGGGCCACGCGCGACGTTGACAATAGTGGCGCCATCGGGGAGTTGTGCAAGCAGCTGTGCATCCACCAAGTGATGGGTGGAATTGTTCAATGGAACGATCAGGATCAGCACCTCGATCTTTGGCGCATAGGCAGCAAGGTCGCTGGCGGCGAGGATCTCGCCATGGTCATCTGTGCGAGCCATGGAGCCAAAGCGCAGCAGATTGACCTCAAAAGGTTCCAGCCGCTTGCGGATCTCCTCGCCGATACCCCCGACGCCAACAAGGCCCACGGTCCGATCGGCCAGTCCTGGCCACTGCTGCGGATTCCAGCGCGCGTCGCGCTGATCGCGGACGGCCTGCGGGAATCCGCGCAGCGAGGCGATCGCCAATCCGATGGCCATCTCTGCTGTTGAAGCCGCGTGGACACCTGCCGCGGTGTTGATATCTGCTCGATCGCCGATGAGTTCCACCATGCCGTCATATCCGGTGGTCTGCGTCTGCACGATTTTCAGGTTCGGCGCTTTGCGGACATTGCGCAAGGCCGCGGGGGCTGCCATATATGGCATCACCGCGATCTCGATGTCTTCGAGGGGTACCTGCGGGTCGGTCTGGAGGTCCCAAAGCACGGGTTTGAGGTTTTCGGGCAAGGAACCGACGGCATCGATGAGTTCTTGGCTTGGGAAAGAAATGGTTCTTTGGGCGCTCATGGATTCACTCTATAAGTGCCGCCAAGACTTGAGAAGTAACCCCTAGTCATATCCTGTAATGAAGGTCACCGCCCATCGGAGCCCATTGAATTTGCGCTGGGGAATAAAGCTGGTAAAGTTTTATCTCGTTGCGAAAGCGCGGAGCTCAAAAAGCTTCTAGAACATCGCAGCGGGCGCCTCTAGCTCAATTGGCAGAGCAAATGACTCTTAATCATTAGGTTCCGGGTTCAAGTCCCGGGGGGCGCACCAACATATTTCTTGGTTAAGCCGATAAGTGTGTTCAAAAAAATAAATAAGCGCCTCTAGCTCAATTGGCAGAGCAAATGACTCTTAATCATTAGGTTCCGGGTTCAAGTCCCGGGGGGCGCACCAAAATCAAGGTTCGAATAGTTGCCACTCATGGCAGCGGTTCGGACCTTGTTTGCTTTCTTTTGAAGTGAACTTCTCCCACGCCCGCCGCCCTTGGCCTGGTGCTATGGCGCACAAGGGAATCCGCGGCATCCAATTCACTGCAGTGGCTGCGTCGAGGTGGCGGGCCCTATCTGCTAATCGTTCACCGGGATGCCGCTTGCGAATAATCCTGGTTGGCGCTCCCGATTCCGGGCATTCCCCGCAAGCCGTTGGCCCGCGGAAAAATTATTTGTGTCTTGGGTTACTAATATTCGCGCCGGTAGTCCAAAAAAGGCTTTGACCTGTTGTTTTGCGTTAATTGACCAGCCGGGCGCCGATTTTTGATTTTGAGCAGTTTCTGTCTATGATTATCTACGTTGCAAAGACGGGTCGTGAAAACGAACTAGTCAGAGCGATATGCGCCTCTAGCTCAATTGGCAGAGCAAATGACTCTTAATCATTAGGTTCCGGGTTCAAGTCCCGGGGGGCGCACAGTTGATCCGATCTGATTCTTCAGATCGGATTTTTTGCATACCGCGATGAGAAGAGGTTCAGCTATGAGTACTTCCGAAGCAACCGCACGCCTGGCTGTAGGCGACCAGGCTCCTGACTTCACCTTGAGTGATGCTGCCGGCAACGCGGTGGCACTGGCCGATTACCGTGGCCAGAAGACCATCATCTACTTCTACCCGGCCGCATCAACGCCTGGCTGCACCAAGCAGGCCTGCGATTTCCGCGACTCGCTGGAGTCGCTGAAGGCGTTGGGGTATCAGGTCCTGGGAATCTCGCCAGACAAGGTCTCCAAGCTCGAAAAGTTTGTCGCCAAGGAAGAGCTGACCTTCCCGCTGCTTTCCGACGAAGACCACGCAGTGGCTGAAGCCTATGGCGCTTGGGGTGAAAAGAAGAACTACGGCCGCGTTTACGAAGGGCTGATTCGTTCGACGATCGTCCTGGATGAACAGGGTGCGGTAACCCTGGCCCAGTACAACGTTCGTGCCACCGGACACGTCGCAAAGCTGCGCCGTGACTTGGGGATTGATCCAAAGTAGGTAGTGGTGGTGCCCGATTTCATATCGGGCAGAACTTCCGTTACACTAAATGAGGTCGCCTTCAAGGATCGTGGTTCTTGGCGTCGCGCCAGCGAGTATGGCGGAATTGGTAGACGCGCTGGATTTAGGTTCCAGTGTCTTCGGACGTGAGAGTTCAAGTCTCTCTACTCGCACCTGATAACCCTGCGGTCCAAGCAATTGGATCGCAGGGTTTTTGCATGCCTCATGGCGTGCCAGTCAGGCGTAGTATCAAAGGACACGGACAGCGAATGATGGTGTCTCTGGACCGGGCAATGGCATGGGGAGGACGATATGGCAGTAGAGCGGTTGCCTACAACCTACGGGCTTGCTGAATCGGATCCAGAGCAGGTACTGATTGACCGGCGGGGCGTTGCCCCTGAGGATCTGGCCCAGATCGAGCGGATCATGGCCGAGATGGGCCGCATGCGGCAGGTTGAGCGCAAGATCATGCGCAGCTCGCAGCGCTACATGCAGTTGAACGAGACCGACATGCGCGCGCTTCGCCAATTGATTGCCGCAAAGAATGCGGGAAGGGTGACCACCCCCAGCGATTTGCGCGCTTATCTCGGGATCTCCAGCGCCTCCGTGACAAAAATGATCGACCGGCTTGAAGCCAATGGGCATGTTCGGCGCAGCCAGCATCCGACGGACCGGCGTTCCCAGTGCATCGAGGTCACCGAGCAGACGCATCTGGCCGCGCGCGAGCAAATGGGGCGGCACCATGCCAAGCGCTTCGATGTGGCCAATTCCCTGACCCCCGAAGAGCGCGAGGTAGTGATCCGCTTCCTGGCGCAGACTACCGACGCCCTGGAGTGGAGCCTGGAGAAGTCAAGCCCCCAGGAGTCCTAGCCGCCGCTAGGGCCGGGGATCGCTCCGTGCTTGTTCTGCGTCTTTCGCGATGTTGGCGATGGTTGCCGGGAAGATGACCCCGTGGAACGGGTAGACGGCCCACCAGTAGCAGCGTCCCCACAGGCCGCGCGGGAAGAATACCGCCCGCTGGATGAGCTCCGTCTTCCCGTTGGCTTGCCGGCCAATGGAGTATTCAAGCCAGGCTTGCCCTGGCACGCGCATTTCCGCCCGCAAGCGCAGCAACTGGTCCTTCTCCAGCGCCTCGACGCGCCACCAGTCCACCACATCGCCCAGGGCCAGGGTGCTGTTCGAGCGGCGGCCCCGGCGCGAGCCCACGCCGCCGGCCAGCTTGTCCATCACCCCGCGCAGCCTCCAAAGCGTCGGGAAGGCGAAGTATGGCGAATCGCCGCCGAGCCGCTGCACCACCTTGAATAGCGCCTGCTCGGTGGCCGTGGTGGTGATCCTGCGCGTATCGGTGTAGCTTTTGCGCCCGGCCCATTGCGGATCCGAAGGCAAGGGCTCGGCCGGGGCCGAGATCGGATGGGCTGTTGCCCAGGTGGTTTCCACCGCGTCCGCATTGATCTTCTCCAGAGCCAAGTGCACCGCTCTGGGGTAGTCGCAGAGGCCTTGCTCAGGCGGCGGGATCAGATCATCAATTTTTCGCGATTGCATCACGCAGTCGTGCTGCAAGGACGCGACCAGTGCCGAGGCCAGGGTGCGGGGCAGTGGCGTGACCAGATTAACCCAATGCGAGGCCAGCCGCGGGGTCAGCAGCGGAAGCGCCCAGACCGCAGGTTCGCGCAGCCCTGCCACGCGGGCGTAGATCTGCATTAGCTGGGCATAGCTGTAGGCTTGCGGGCCGCCGATGTCATAGGCGCCATGGACTGGCTGCTGAAGCTGCGCCGCGGCCACCAGGTAGTGCAGGGCATCGCGAATGGCTATGGGCTGGACCTGGTTGCGCACCCAGCGCGGTGCCGGCATCACCGGCAGCACATCGCTCAGGTGCCGGATCATCTCGAAGCTGGCGGATCCCGACCCGATCACCAGTCCCGCCTGCAGGATCAGCGTGTTCACCGAAGCGGACAGGATCTCGCCCACCGCAACTCGCGATTCCAGATGCTCGCTGAGCTTGCCCGAGGGGTGCAGCCCAGAGAGATAGACCACCTGGCCAACACCCTGCTGCAGTGCGGCTCGTGCCATGACGGAGGCGCAGTTCTTCTCCTGCTCGGCGAAATTGCGGCTTCCGGACATGGAATGCACCAGGTAGTAGACGACCTCGGCTCCGTAGCAGAGCCGGGACACCGCCTCGAGATCCGCCAGATCTCCCTCGATGATTTCCACCTCGGCATGCCAAGGAACGTCGCGCAAGCGCTGGGCATCGCGGGTGAAGACCTTGACCTGGTGCCCCTGGCTCAGCAGCCGCGGGACCAGCCGGCCCCCGATGTAACCGGTGGCACCGGTGACAGCGATCCTGCTCATCGCGGGCCTCCGTTACCACCCGATTTGCCGTGCCAGGCGATCGCGCCGGCTCCCGCCAAAACGGCTGCCGCGCAGCCAAGCGCCGCGAAGCCAACCAAGGCCGACTCGTTGGCGCCGCTCAGGCGGCCAACCCCGATCCACGCTAGGCCCCAGCAGATGGCCACAGGGGCAAATAGATTGCGTGCGTAGAAGCTGATGGCCAGGGCGATGAGGACGGCAACTGCCAGGAGCGCGACGGCCAGCCCGGGGGCCCATGCGGCATCGCTGCCGAAGCCCAGCGACAAGAGCCACGCCGCGGTATTGGCGATGCTGGCCACGGCCACCCATCCGAGATAGAGGCCGAAGGTCAGCCACATGATCCAGTACTCAAGACGCGAGGACGGCGTTCCGGCAAGCATGATTGCCATCATCCACGCCAGCACGGCGACGAGGGTGAAAATAATGGCAACGCTGAATCCCAGCCAGCCAAGCTGCACCACGCTGATCCAGGCCGCATTGAGCAATGCCGAGAGCATCGCCGGACCGCGCAGGGACGCTGCCCAGGCCGAGCGCCGGCCCGAGGGCGTGAGCTGGAAAATGCCATAGACCGCCAGGCCGGCGTAGATCACGCTCCAAATCGAAAAGGCGGGCCCTGCCGGCGCCAGCAATGTCGCGTCAGCGCTGAGATAGCCCCCGGCCACCTCCTGCACCGGGGTGCCGCCCAGCGCGCCGCTGCCGATGAAGGATACGGCGATGGCCGTGATCAGCGAGATGGCCGTGATCACCGGCCAGGTCCAGCTCGGATTGGCAGCAGGGCCTGCGCCCTGCCGCAGTGCGGGTTCATGTGATCGGCTCATGGGGCTGCTCCTGGGGTCGTGGAAACTTTTTTGGGAATCCGGCTCGACAAAACTATATAGTTAAACCATGATGTATCTAGATAAGCTAAATATCAACCCAGCGAGATAAATGATCATGGCAAGTGCACCTCCCTTCCGGAGCTCGGATCTTTTCCGCGCTCTCTTGCGGCTTCAGCGGGCCCATGCGCTCTATGAAGTCCGATGGCGCGCCCGCCTCAATCTGAACGACACGGATCTGAGGACCCTGAACCTCATCCGCTGCTTGAGCGCACCCAGCCCTGGCGAGCTGGCCAAGGAGCTGGGCGTTTCCTCGGCCGGCATCACCGCGGTGCTGGATCGGCTCGAAGCGCGCCACGTGATCCAGCGCCAGCAGCATGCGACGGATCGGCGGCGCACCGTGGTCCATCCCGGCAGCGGCTTCCCCGAGACCACCGGCGAGGGGATCGCGGTGCTGCGCAGCCTGCACAGGTTCTGCGACCAGCTCGATGAACCCTCCCGCCTTGCGTTGCGCGCACTGCTGGGGGAAATCCTGCTCACGCTGCAGGCCGCCGGCACTGGGCCAGCCGATCATTCCACCCCACCAGATTCCCGGAGCAGTGAACTATGACAACGCACGCCAGCACCGATCAATCCCCGCCGGCCGGCCCGCGCATCATGGGCAGCGAAAACGGACTCATCGACGAGGCCACCCGGGCCGCCATCAGCCAGCGGCTTTCGCAGATCGGCTCGCAAGCGCAGCAGCGCACTGCAGCCTATTCCAGCCAGGGCGCTGTGCTGTGGTCGCAGATCACCGGCCGCCTGGCTACCGGCAAGCTGATGCGCCCGGCCTTGGCCATGCTCGGCTACCGCGCCTTCTCGGGCCGCAATGAGCCCCGCGCCATCGACCTGGCCTGCGCCTTCGAGCTGCTGCACAGCGCGCTGCTGATCCACGATGACGTGGTGGACAAGGACTTCGTGCGCCGCGGAGAAGCCACCATCTCGGCGCTCTACCGCGATCAGGCCCTGGCCAGCGGGCGCAGCCTCCCCGATGCCGAGCATGCCGGGAATTCGGTGGGGATTATCGCCGGAGACCTGCTGATCAGCGAGGCGATCAAGCTCGCCGCCCGCGCCGCAGCCGGCACCGACAGCGAGTCCGTCGTGGAACAGGCGTTCTTCCAGGCAATCGAGCAGGCCGGGGCAGGAGAACTGGAAGACCTGCTCTACTCCCTGGGCTCGGCGCCGGCGACCACCAGCGAAGTGCTGCGCATGGAGCAGCTGAAAACCGCCTCCTACTCCTTCCAGCTGCCGCTGCAAGCCGGGGCGCTGTTGGCAGGGGCTTCCATGGGCCAGGCCGAAAACATCGGCACCGTGGGTTGCCAGCTCGGGGTGGCGTACCAGGTCATCGACGATGTGCTCGGGACCTTCGGGGACCCGTCGCGCACCGGCAAATCCGTCGAGTCCGACCTGCGCGAATTCAAGAGCACAATCCTGCTGGCCCTGGCCGCCGAACAGCCCGAATTCGCCCAGATGCTCAAAGAATTCCGCTCCGGCAAGGTGCCAGCCGGGCAAATACGCGACGAGCTGGCCAGCCAGGGCACGGAGCAATTCGCCCGGCAGCTGGCCGAAGCGCTGTGCAGCCGCGCCACCGGATCGGCGGCCTTCCGCGACTTGCCCGAGGGCGCCCAGCAGCTGCTGCGCACCTGCAGCCACCTCATCCTGGAGCGAAGCCGATGAACGCCATGGACCCGCGCGAGCTCGACCCCCGCACCCCGGCACTGCACCTGTATTCGCGCACCGCGCAACGCAGCTCGAAGGTGCTGCTCCGCCAGTACTCCACCTCCTTCTCGCTGGCCTGCCGGTTGCTCGACGCTGACAGCGCGACCCGCATCGCCAATATCTACGCCCTGGTGCGCCTCGCCGATGAAATCGTGGACGGGGTGGCCCTCCAGGCCGGACTCGAGCCGCGTGCCATCGCCGCGTGCCTGGATGACCTGGAAGCGGAAACCGAACGCGCCATGGAACGCGGCTACAGCACCAATCTGGTGGTGCACGCCTTTGCGCTCACCGCGCGTTCCACCGGCATCGGGCCGGAGCTGACCGCCCCGTTCTTCGCCTCGATGCGGGCCGATCTGACCACCGGGGAACACGATGCGCGCAGCCTCGAAGACTATATCTACGGCTCCGCCGAGGTCATCGGGCTGATGTGCCTCCAGGTGTTCATGGCCATGCCCGGCGCCATGCCACTGGGTGCGGAGCAAGAAGCCCAGGCGAAACTGGCAGCCCGCAGCCTGGGCGCGGCCTTCCAGAAGGTCAATTTCCTGCGCGACCTGATGCAGGACAGCCAGGAACTGGGACGGGCCTATTTCCCCGGCATCGACCCCGAAGCCTTTGGCGAGCAGGACAAGCAGCGCCTGGTGGAGCAGATCGATCAGGATCTGGACAAGGCGCGTGCCGGGCTTGCGCTGCTGGCGCCAGCCGCAGCGCGCGCGGTTCGCCTGGCCCACGACCTGTTCCAGGAATTGAACCGGCAGCTGGCCAAGGCCCCGGCCGAGGTGCTGCTGCGGACCAGGATCTCGGTTTCCCCCGGGCGCAAGGCCATGATCGCCGTGCGGGTGCTACTGGCCAGGCAGGGAAAGACGCAAATCAGCCACATCATGGAAGGAGGGCACTAGATGGCCAGCGAAGCACGGGACGTTGTAGTCATCGGAGGGGGATTCTCGGGCTTGGCCAGCGCCGGCCTGCTGGCCGCGCGCGGGTGCAATGTCACCTTGCTGGAACAGCACCCAAGCGTGGGCGGCCGGTCCGGGCGCATTGAGCGCGCCGGCTTCCGCTTCGATACCGGTCCCTCCTGGTATCTGATGCCGGAGGTCTTCGAGCACTGGTTCGAGCTCATGGGAACCAGCGTCGGCGCGCAGCTGGAGCTGCGCGAACTGGACACCGGATACCGCACGTTCTTCCAGGGCCGGCAGGCTCCGGTGGACGTGGGCACCGGGCCGGGCGTCCGCGAGCTCTTCGAATCCCTGGAACCGGGTAGCGCCCCGGCGCTTGAGGAGTACTTGCGCACCGCTGGCAATGGCTATGAACTGGCCTTGAAGCACTTCCTCTATGATGACTTCAGCTCGCCCCGGTCGCTGATGGATCCCCAGCTGCTGCGCCTGCTCCCGCAGCTGGCCGCCTTGCTCGGATCCAGCCTGGAAAGCTATCTCGCTCGGCGTTTCCAGAGCAACGAAATCCGCCAGCTGCTGGGCTATCCTGCCGTATTCCTGGGCTCCAGCCCGGAACGCACCCCTGCGCTCTATCAGCTGATGAGCCACCTGGACCTGGCCGATGGCGTCAAGTACCCGATGGGCGGCTTCGCGGCGGTTGCCGATGCCATGGCAAAGGTGGCAACCGAGCAGGGAGCCAGCATCAGGGTCGGAGCCACCGCCACTGCGATCGAGACCACCACGGGAAAGAAGCCGCGGGTGGCGGCGGTTCACTGGACCGATGCCTCGGGGCAGCGGCAACGCACCGGGGCGCAGGCGGTGATCGGTGCCGCCGATGCGCGCCATATCGACGGCAGCCTGCTGCCATGGCACCTGCAGACGCATACGGCCAAGAGCTTTGCGCGCAGGGATCCGGGCCCGAGCGCCATCCTGGTCTGCCTGGGCATCACGGGGAAATTGCCGGAACTGGAACATCACAATCTGCTTTTCAGCAAGGACTGGAAGGATAATTTCGCGCGCATCCGCCAGGGCCGCGAACTGCAGCCGGAAACCAGCATCTACGTCTGCAAGCCCAGCGCCACCGACCCCTTTATCGCCCCCGCCGATTGCGAGAATCTGTTCATTCTCGTGCCCGCGCCGGCCCTGCCCGAATGGGGGCAAGGCGGCCCGGACGGGCTCGGGGATGCCATGGTCGAGCAGGTCGCGGACGCAGCCATCGACCAGCTGGCGAACTGGGCCGGAATCCCGGATCTGCGCCAAAGGATCGTGGTGCGCCAGAGCATCGGTCCGGCGGATTTCGAACAGCAATACGGCGCCTACCGGGGCGGGGCGCTGGGCCTGGCACATACCCTGGGCCAAAGCGCCATGCTCCGGCCCGGCAATCACAGCAAGAAGGTGCAGGGACTGCATTATGCCGGAAGCACGGTGCGCCCCGGGATTGGCGTTCCAATGTGCTTGATCAGCGGCGAGCTGGCGGCCAAGGCAGTACTGGGCATCACTGGCCCCGGGCCCTTGCCCCACGAGCGCCGAAGCGCCAGCAGCAGGGAAGCGGGAGCATGATCTATCTGGGTATTCTTCTCGGACTGCTCGCCTGCATGGCGCTCTTGGATGCCAAGTGGAAGCTTTTTGTCTTCCGCCACCCGCTGCGCGGGCTGATGGTCCTGGCGTTGGGGACGGGATTTTTTGTGCTCTGGGATGTCCTGGCCATCGGGCAAGGGATCTTCCTGCATAAGCCATCGGAGCTGATGACCGGGATCATGGTCGGCGAGCAATTCCCCTTGGAGGAAGTCTTTTTCCTGGTTTTCCTGTGCTATTGCGCGATGATCGCGGTGACCGGGGCGCAGGCGCTGATCAAGTTCCGCGCGCGGCGAACCCGTGGAAGCTCAAAGGCAGGGGAGGGCGACGGCCATGTTTCTTGAGATGAGCTTCTGGTTTCTCGCCGCAGCGGGCAGCGTGTTCCTCCTCGGCGCCCTGGCCGGCAGGAAAAAGCCTGCCGCCATCGCGCTGCCGGTCCTGGCAGCGATGATGCTGATGCTGCTGCTCACGGCGATCTTCGACAACCTGATGATCTTTGCGGGGCTCTTCGACTATGGGACGCACACCCTTTCCGGCCTGCGCATCGGGCTGGCTCCCATTGAGGACTTCGCCTACGCTGCCTGTGCCGTGCTCCTGGGGCCCGGCCTCTGGTGGCTCTTCGAGGCCTTGGCTTCACGGCGCAAGGACAGCGGCCATTCCATTCCTCCCAACGACAAGGCCTGACTATGCTCCATGGAATCATCACAACCTCGCGGCCGGTGTCGTGGGTGAACACCGCCTACCCCTTTGCCGCCGCCTACCTCTTGGCCGGAGGATCGGTGGATTGGAAATTTGTCGTTGGCACCATCTTCTTCCTGTTTCCCTACAACCTGGTGATGTACGGGGTCAACGACGTCTTCGACTATGAATCGGACCTGCGCAACCCGAGAAAGGGCGGCATTGAAGGCGCGCTGCTGGCCCGCCGCAGCCATCGGATGATCTTGCTGGCGAGCGCGGTCACGGCCGTGCCGTTCCTGGTTGTCTTGGCTTTTGCCGGAAGCGGCATCTCCACTGCGGTGCTGGCAGGGTCGGTTGCGGCGTTGCTTGCCTACAGCGTTCCGGTACTGCGTTTCAAGGAACGCGCTGGACTGGACTCCGTCACCAGCGCCGTCCATTTTGTGTCGCCGGCGATCTTCGGCTGGGTGCTGGCGGGCGCGCCGGTGCACCCCACCCAATGGCTGGTGTTCATCGCCTTCCTTCTCTGGGGCATGGCCAGCCATGCATTGGGCGCCATCCAGGACATCCTTCCCGACCGCGAAGCTTCGCTTGGCTCGATCGCGGTAGCGTTCGGCGCGCGGAGAACGATCTACTTGGTGGCAGGCGCGTATCTGCTCGCTGGGCTGCTGGTCCTGTTCGGAGTACGCGGAATCGGCTCGTTGGCCGGCTTGCTCGCCATTGCCTACATTCTTAATGTGCTTCCGCATCTTGGGGTGCAGGATTCGACGTCCGGTACGGTTAACCGGGCGTGGAAGAGATTTCTGTGGATCAACTACCTGTGCGGATTCCTGCTGACGATGTTGTTGATCTACGCAGCTGTATTCACCCGCTAACCACCAAAGAGAAGTCGAGGATTTGATGGATGTCATCCTGCTTTCCGAAGACGGCCAGCCAGTTGGCGCCATGCCCAAGGAAACAGTGCATAACAGGGATACGCCTTTGCACCAGGCGTTCTCCTGCCACGTCAGGAATTCCTTGGGGCAGGTGCTGATGACGCGCAGGGCGCTGTCAAAAGCGACATGGCCCGGGGTATGGACTAATTCCTTCTGCGGCCACCCCCAGCCGGGGGAGCAGATGGAAACCGCGATCCGGCGGCATGCTGCCGGGGAACTGGGCATGGAGATCCGGGATATCCAGGTAGCGCTGCCGGACTTCCGCTATCGCGCGGTCGATGCCTCCGGCGTCGTTGAAAATGAGATCTGTCCGGTCTTCACCGCCGTGATCGATGGGGACATCGCGGCTAATCCGGCCGAAGTCATGGATTACCGCTGGGTTGATCCCGCGGAATTTGCTGTAGCAGTCCAATCAGCTCCTTGGGCCTTCAGCCCATGGCTGGTCATGCAAGCCGGCGAAATGACCCAGTATCGGACCCGGTAGCGAACACCTGCCAGACCGGCTGCGCGCATAGCGCGGAGGAATAGGAAAACGGTGGATGCCATGCGGCATCCACCGTTTTGCATGAAGGGCCGGTGCGAAACACCGGCTTTGCGGCTATACGAAGTTCTCGGTGCCTTCGATGGTGTTCATGAAGTGGTCCATGAAGTCGGCAAAGTCGTGGGCATCGGATTCCTGGTCAACTTGTGCGCCAACGGTGACGGCATCATCGATGTGGTAATCGATGCTCAGCTTTTCTGGAATGCTGAACCGGAAAACCCTGCCAGTTGAGGTGGCAACTTCGTAGCCGCCATCGCTGAGCTCGGCGAGCTGGTTCACGTTGGTGTTGTTGATGTTGATGGCGTTTTCCGACGCGCGCAAATCGTTCGCGTTGACCGGGGCAATGATGAGTTCTGCTGGTTGGCGACGATATCCGATGACCTTGAGCCCTCCAGAACCGGCAGTTCCGGTTCCAGCCACGAGGTTGTAGCTGGCGAAATTAGGGATCTGCGAGTCGAAGGCCTCGTGGAGACGGGCCTTGACCTGCTCGGCTGGATTTTCGTCTGGGCGGTTGTCCATGACTCCTACTCTACCGATAAGTTTGGACAATTTGATCAGTCACATCATTTATCGAAATGTGTCACGGTTGCGTCATAGGTTATCCGATTGGTCATATTGACAACTAGAATGAGATTTATGAGCCAGGATGCTACGCCAGATATCAAACCACGTTCCCGTGTGGTCACCGATGGTATCCACGCCGCTCCAGCGCGAGGCATGTTGCGCGCTGTCGGCATGGGCGATGATGACTTCGCAAAACCGCAAATTGGCATTGCCAGCTCGTGGAACGAAATCACCCCTTGTAATCTTTCGTTGAACCGCCTTGCGCAGGGAGCCAAAGAAGGCGTCCACGCTGGCGGAGGTTTCCCGATGCAATTCGGAACCATTTCGGTATCCGATGGCATTTCCATGGGGCATGAGGGCATGCACTTCTCGCTTGTTTCCAGGGAAGTCATCGCCGATTCGGTTGAAACGGTCATGATGGCTGAACGCCTGGACGGCTCGGTGCTCTTGGCGGGCTGCGACAAGTCGCTGCCGGGCATGCTCATGGCCGCCGCGCGGCTCAACCTTTCGTCGGTCTTCCTCTATGCCGGTTCCATCATGCCAGGATGGGTGAAGCTGGAGGACGGCACGGAAAAAGACGTCACGCTGATCGACGCCTTCGAAGCGGTCGGCGCTTGCGCCGCAGGACGCATGAGCGAAAAAGACCTCGATGCCATTGAGCGAGCCATCTGCCCGGGCGAAGGCGCCTGCGGCGGCATGTACACCGCAAACACCATGGCATCCATCGGCGAGGCGCTGGGCATGAGCCTTCCAGGTTCCGCCGCGCCACCATCAGCTGACCGGCGCCGCGACATGTTCGCGCACCGCTCGGGCGAAGCCGTGGTGGAGATGCTGCGCAAGGGAATTCGCGCCCGCGACATCATGACCAAAGAGGCCTTTGAAAATGCCATCGCCGTGACCATGGCTTTTGGTGGCTCAACCAACGCCGTGCTGCACCTCTTGGCCATTGCCCGGGAAGCCGAGGTCGACCTATCGCTGAGCGACTTCAATCGGATCGGCGACAAGGTGCCGCACCTGGCAGACCTTAAGCCATTCGGCCGCTATGTCATGAACGACCTGGATCGCGTCGGCGGCGTGCCGGTAGTGATGAAGGCGTTGCTCGATGCAGGGTTGCTTCACGGCGACTGCTTGACGGTCACCGGAAAAACTGTCGCCGAAAATCTGGCCAGCATTGCGCCACCGGATCCTGATGGCAAGATTCTTCGAGCCATGGATAACCCCATCCACAAAACAGGTGGTGTCACGGTGCTGCACGGTTCCTTGGCTCCGGAAGGGGCCGTGGTGAAATCCGCGGGCTTCGATGCGGATGTCTTTGAGGGATCCGCGCGGGTCTTCGAGCGGGAGCAAGGCGCCCTCGAAGCGCTGGATGCCGGGCAGATCCAGGCCGGCGATGTCGTCGTCATTCGCTACGAGGGTCCCAAGGGCGGACCTGGCATGCGTGAAATGCTTGCCATTACCGGTGCCATCAAGGGCGCAGGCCTTGGCAAGGACGTGCTGCTGCTCACCGATGGCCGCTTCTCTGGCGGTACTACCGGGCTGTGCATTGGGCACGTGGCTCCTGAAGCCGTTGACGGCGGGCCCATTGCCTTTGTGCACGATGGGGACCGGATTCGCGTGGACATTTCCGCCCGCAGCTTCGACCTGCTGGTTGATCCTGCCGAGCTGGAAGCTCGAAAGGCTGGCTGGAAGCCGCTTCCCGCCAAGTTCTCCTCGGGCGTCTTGGCCAAGTATGCAAAATTGGTAAATTCGGCTTCGACAGGCGCATATTGCGGCTAATGAAGCCGTGGTCCAGGTGGGTGGGCGCCAAATGCGTCCACTCATTGGACATCCATCTCATATAATGAGATGAACGGGGTGTCTAGTTGAACTTTATCCTTGGGTAGAGAAAACTAGAGACATGCAAACAAACTTCGATGTTCTACTAGTTATCAGGCGCGGAGCCTGAGACGCTGTCGCACTAAGCGGACAGAACATCGGTAACGCGCAAGCCCCCTTTCGTCAGTAGTGACGGCCGCGGGGCGTTTTTTATGCGCAAACGAAGAGATAGAAATGGAAAGGATCCCGATGAGCAACTCAACACCAGCCAATCCGGCGTCGGTTGCGAAGTCAATCAATCGATCTAAGGATGCCGCCGCCGCTGTCTCTTCCGTCGTGGAAGCTTCGAACCCGGTACAGGGTCCGAATAATATCGTTGCTCCCACACAGATGACGGGCTCACAAGCCATCGTCCGCTCGCTGGAAGAACTGGGCGTCAAAGACGTCTTCGGATTACCAGGTGGGGCCATCCTTCCCACCTATGATCCACTGATGGATTCGACCAAGATCAACCACGTCTTGGTCCGCCACGAACAGGGTGCAGGCCATGCCGCACAGGGTTTCGCCATGGTGAGCGGGGAAGTTGGCGTATGCATCGCCACTTCCGGACCAGGCGCAACCAACCTCGTCACCGCACTGGCCGATGCCAATATGGACTCGGTGCCAATGGTGGCAATCACCGGTCAGGTCAATAGCGCCTTTATCGGCTCTGACGCATTCCAGGAAGCAGACATTGTCGGCATCACGATGCCGATCACCAAGCACGCCTTCCTGGTCACCAACGCGGAAGATATTCCCAAGACCCTGGCCAGCGCCTTCTACCTGGCACAGACCGGACGCCCCGGTCCGGTGCTGGTGGATATCACCAAGGACGCGCAGCAGTCGGAGATGACCTTCTCCTGGCCGCCCAAGGTGGATCTGCCCGGCTACCGCGTGGTGACCCGCGGCCACAACAAGCAGCTGCGAGAAGCAGCCAAGCTGATCGCCGCGGCAACCCGCCCGGTGCTGTATGTCGGTGGTGGCGTGATCAAGGCCAACGCCCACGAGCAGCTCAAGGAATTCGCGGAATACATCAACGCGCCAGTGGTCACCACCTTGACCGCCCGCGGTGCCTTCCCGGATTCGCACGAACAGCACGTGGGCATGCCCGGCATGCACGGTGCGGTGTCCGCAGTGACTGCCTTGCAGCAGTCGGACCTGCTGATCACCCTCGGTGCCCGTTTCGACGACCGGGTCACCGGAGTGCTTTCCTCCTTCGCCCCGAACGCGAAGGTGATCCACGCAGATATCGACCCTGCGGAAATCTCCAAGAACCGCGTGGCGGACGTGCCGATTGTGGGCTCGCTGGATGAAATCATCCCGCAGCTGCAAGAAGCCTGCGCAACGCGCTTCGAGAATGAGCCGCAGCAAGATCTTTCCAGCTGGTGGGGCTTGCTCAAGCGCCTGCGCGAGACCTACCCGATCGGCTACACCGAGACCCAGGACGGGCTCTCGGCGCCACAGCACGTCATCCAGCGCATTGGCGAGCTCACCGGGCCAGAAGGCGTGTACGTTGCCGGCGTGGGACAGCACCAGATGTGGGCCGCCCAATTCGTCAAGTACGAGCGCCCGCGCTCGTGGCTGAACTCCGCCGGGCTGGGCACCATGGGCTACTCGGTCCCTGCGGCCATGGGTGCCAAGGTTGCACAGCCGGATCGCGTGGTCTGGGCCATTGACGGAGACGGCTGCTTCCAGATGACCAACCAGGAACTGGCCACCTGCGTGATCAACAATATTCCCATCAAGGTCGCGGTGATCAACAACTCGTCCCTGGGCATGGTTCGCCAGTGGCAGACGCTGTTCTACGATTCCCGGTACTCGAACACGGATTTGAATACCGGGCACGGGACCGCGCGCGTTCCCGACTTCGTGAAGCTGGCCGATGCCTACGGTTGTGTGGGCCTGCGCTGCGAACGCGACGAGGACATCGACGCCACCATTGCCAAGGCATTGGAAATCAATGACCGTCCCGTGGTGATCGACTTTGTCGTCTCGGCCGACTCGATGGTGTGGCCGATGGTTCCATCGGGCGTGAGCAACGACCAGATCCAGATCGCCAGGGGCATGACCCCGGAATGGGAAGAGGAGGACTAGAACATGGCAAAGCACACTCTGTCGGTACTGGTTGAAGACGTTCCCGGTGTACTCACCCGAGTAGCCAGCCTCTTCGCCCGCCGTGCCTTCAACATCCACTCGCTGGCTGTGGGCCCCACGGAAATTGACGGCATCAGCCGCATGACCGTGGTGGTCGACGCCGAGGGGGATTCCCTGGAGCAGGTGACCAAGCAGCTGAACAAGCTGATCAACGTCATCAAGATTGTCGAGCTGCTTCCGGAAACCTCGGTGCAGCGCGACCACATCATGATCAAGGTGCGCGCCGACGCGGCGACCCGCCTGCAGGTGACCCAGGCTGCGGAACTCTTCCGTGCCTCCGTCATCGATGTGTCCACGGACTCGCTGGTGGTCGAGGCCACCGGCAATGCAGCGAAGATCGACGCGCTCCTGGCAGTGCTGGAGCCCTTCGGCATTCGCGAAATCGTCCAGTCGGGCACCCTTGCGGTAGGCCGCGGCGCCAAGTCCATGAGCGACCGCGCATTGAAGATCCTGAGCGCCTAGGGCGCGCAGAAGACTTCTACGGACACGAACTACAAATTTTAGATACTTGGCACCTAGCTTAGAAAATGAGCTAAAAAGCCAGAGCACAAATAAGGAGAACTACAGTGGCTGATCTGTATTACGAAGACGACGCAGACCTCTCGATCATCCAGGGCAAGAAGGTAGCCGTCATTGGGTACGGTTCCCAGGGCCACGCGCACGCGCTGAGCCTGCGCGACTCGGGTGTCGAGGTTGTTGTAGGCCTGGCCGAGGGCTCCAAGTCCCGCGCCAAGGCCGAGGCCGAGGGCCTGAAGGTCGCCACCGTTGCCGAGGCTGCTGCCTGGGCCGACGTCATCATGATCCTGACCCCGGACCAGGTCCAGGCCCAGGTATACACCGAGTCGATCGCCGAGCACCTGGAAGAGGGCAACGCCCTGTTCTTCGGCCACGGCTTCAACATCCGCTTCGGCTTCATCCAGCCGCCAGCCAACGTTGACGTTGCCCTGGTTGCCCCTAAGGCTCCAGGCCACACCGTGCGCCGCGAATTCGAAGCCGGCCGCGGCATCCCTGACCTGATCGCCGTGGAGCAGAACTTCACCGGCGGCGCCAAGGAACTGGCCCTGTCCTACGCAGCAGGCATCGGCGGCACCCGTGCCGGCGTTATCGAGACCACCTTCACCGAAGAGACCGAAACCGACCTGTTCGGCGAGCAAGCTGTGCTCTGCGGCGGTACCTCGCAGCTGGTCCAGTACGGCTTCGAAGTTCTGACCGAAGCTGGCTACAAGCCAGAAATCGCCTACTTCGAGGTGCTGCACGAGCTGAAGCTGATCGTTGACCTGATGTGGGAAGGCGGCATCGCCAAGCAGCGCTGGTCCATCTCGGACACCGCTGAGTACGGCGACTACGTTTCCGGCCCACGCGTGATCACCCCTGAGGTGAAGGAAAACATGAAGGCTGTCCTGGCTGACATCCAGTCCGGCGCTTTCGCCAACCGCTTCATGGAAGACCAGAAGGCTGGCGCTCCGGAGTTCAAGGCACTGCGTGCCAAGGGCGAATCCCACCCGATCGAGACCACCGGCCGCGAACTGCGCTCGCTGTTCTCCTGGATCTCCGATGCATCCTCGGATGACTACGTGGACGGCTCCGTCGCCCGCTAAGCCCAGGCGCTCGCGCGACTTGCGGTAGCTGACAAAAGGTCCGGTTCCCTATCCCCATTTGGGGATAGGGAACCGGACCTTTTCGTTGCGACCGTGTAATACGAAAAGCATGCCTGTTTTGCCTCCGAAGCTTGGGGACAAACCAGACATGCTTTCTTGCGCAATATTGGTGTTAGCGGACTCCGCCAATGTGGCTAGCGCATCGATGCGCGGTAGCCGGCCTTGCGAGCATCAGAAGTGGTTTTGAAGCACTCTTCAGGCTTGGTGCGGTTGTAGTAGGCTCCGCCAGGCACATGGTACTTCCATTCCTTCTGGCTGCCGGTGCGGTTTCCCTTGACCGGGAATCCGGAAGGGCAACTGTAGGACTTTCCGTTCATCTTGACCGAGCGCTTGGCAGCTGCCTTTTTCACGGTCAAGGTCTGGGTCTTAGATACCGTTGAAGTTTTGCCCTTGAGCTGGTACTTTACGGTGGTCTTGACCTTGTAAGTCCCCGCAGCTATCTTGACCGACTTCTTATTCTTGGCAACGGTCTTCTTGCCCTTGGTGACTGTCAAGAAAGCTGATTTGATCTTGACGTTCTTGGCCTTGGCGTAGCTTGGCTTGATAGTTGCCTTGGCATTGCCCTTGACGGTCTTGTTACTGATTTTCTTGATGGTGACCGGTGCAGACTTTTTTGCTGCCACGATACCGATGCTCGGTGCTGACGCCGGTAGCGGTGTTGCCGATGCTACCGCGACACCTGAAAAAGCGAGAGCGCAGGCTGCGATAACAGCAAGCGAGCGCCTAACAATGTTTGTCATTTTTCCTCATGATTCAGAGTACGAGTGAAGAACTTGAATGTTCCAGTATTGATTCTAATACGGAAGGATCAATTCTTCACTCGTGAATATCACGCCACCGGAGAAATGGAAAAAGCGAGCTCTGCCAAGATTTATTCGCATCATGAATGCTCATGGCCGCTTCACACTAGGATTGCGTCCGGCGAAATAGACCCAGGCTGCGGCTGCCAGCACCGCGGCCCCGGCAATCACCGACCACCAGGGGAAACCGGGAATGTCCGGTGCCTTGCCCAGGGCGTTGAGATCTTCAATCGGCGTGGGCAGAATGCGTTCGGCTGTGACGAGCATTCGATGGGAATTGATGCCCAGCGGGGTGCAAGTTACCAGCGTAGCGAGGTCTTTCCCGTATTGGGGAACCAAGGATTTGGTTTCATCCGGGAGCACAGTTTGGGTTTCGATCACTTGATAGGAGAGCACTTCTCCGAGCACTTCAATGGTGAAGGTATCTCCGATTTTCAACTTTGGAAGGTCATTGAACAGCGTTGCATCTGGAAGGCCGCGGTGTGCTGTGAGCACCGAATGCTGGGAGATGCCGCCCACGGGTAAAGCTGTTCCTTCGAGATGCCCGACTCCGCGCTCCAAGGTTGCGGCATCGGTGCCGTGGTAGATGGGCAAGTCCACGGTGATCGCTGGAATTCTCAAGCGTCCCATCAGGCCGTCATCAGATACTTTGAGCAGCTGATCGTAGGACTGGCTATTGCCTTGGCGCCCGTCGCTGGTCGGTACATTGCTAGCGGGGGAGAGCAGGGCACCTCCGACAAGTTGCTGGTTGTACTCATGTGCCTTGTCCAGCTCTGCCTGCAAGCGATCCGGTTCATCTTGTGATATTTCGGAGGAGATCATGCCAATGGTCTTGGACTGGTTGTACTGGGCAAACCAACTGGCAGTGGATGGATAAAGCAGTGTCAGCGCGCCAAGAAGAAATACGCTCGCAATAGCCAAGGTCGCTACAGGCACCTTCCAGCCCCGGGGAGCCTTCGAGGTGTTCGTGTCCTTCTGGTCCACTGCGGACATGGAATGCTCCTCTTTCTCAGGTGTAGACAGAGATCATGGCGAACTTGGCAAGCTTTTTGCAGGGAGTTAAACCGCAGAAGCGGGGGAACGGTTAATCCCCGTCCTCCCACTTCTGCGGCCTGTCAGCATAAATTTGCTGGTCTTCGCTTACTCAGCGCGGCGCTGGCGTGCTCGCCGCTGTACCAGAACGGCACCACCGGCTACAGCCATGAGGCCGATACCTGCCAAGGTGAATAGCAAGGTACCTTGTGCACCGGTCAGTGGAAGATCCGGTCCATCGGCCTTGTGGTTGGATATTGTCAGCTCGGCGGTGGCACCTGCATCCACCGCGGGGACCTCGGACCACGGATTAGCAGGAAGAACAAATCCTGCCGGAGCAACAGTCTCCCGCACCCAATAGGTTTCGGTGAGATCATCATCGATACCCACGTGGACCTGCCAGATGATTTCGCCGCTGTCGTTGGTCGTGGCAGTGGCGATCGGATCACCAGTCGGTTCACCATCTACGGGTGCCTCGGCGTAGAGCTCTAACTTTGCGCCGGCCAGAATCTGGTCGCCTTCATCCGTCTTGATGAGCTTGATGGTGCCCAAGTTGGTGTTGGCAGGATCCTTGACCGTAGTCCCGTTGATGGTCAGGCTCGCCTCGTTGACGACCTTCCCGTCCTCGGGGATGGCATTGACCGTGGTAACCATGCTGATGGTGAAGGTGGCTTCCCCTGCACTATCAAGCTTTGCCAGTCCGGAACCGGTCAACGAGATCTCCGTATTGTCAGCCGAGATTTCATAATCGGCCGCATCCAGTGGTGCGCCGTTGAGCGAAAGCGCGCCCCAGGAGACGAAGGTCAATTGCCCAGGCAGCACGTCGGTGAGGGTGAATGACTCGTAAGGAAGATCAGAAGCGGGAACAGTCGTTTCCAGCGTCCACGTGACGTTGTCGCCCAGCAGCTGAGCGGTGTCGTCCACCGTCTTGCTCAGGTTGATTTCATTAAGCAGGTTCTTTGGATACACGTGAACGTTGTAGTTCCACGACCCATCCTCATTAGGATATGGAACAGTTACCCAGAACGGATCATGTTTCTGGCTGATCAAGTTGTCGCCGGACTTGGTTTCGGTGACCAGGTACAGTCCCAAATTCAAGCCGGAGAATGTGGCCACCCCCGAGGCGTCCGTTGTCGTCGCTGTGCTTGCTCCCAGCGTGTATTCAGCGGAGGGAAGCGATGGCGCGCTTCCGGTAGACGTCACTGCCTCCGAGAGTTCCCAGCCTTCAGCGGTGCTCAAATCAATGGGTGATCCATCATGCAGTACCTGCTGCAAGGTGAACTCAACCCCGGCCAGTTCCTTGTCCAGGCCTGGATCTGGAGTGATTTCATTGCCATCGCCCGCCTCGCCCGGCGTAGCCGAGGACTTGTGGATGCTTATGGAACCGGTCATGCCCGAATCAATGCCCGGTGCATCGTCGGCAGCAGCGGCGGTGGCCCCCAATAACCCCGCCCCAGCCAGCGCTAGCGCGCTTGCTCCGGCAATCAACTTGCCGAGTCGTTGTTCGCTGAACACAATTACTCCTCATAAATGAAATGCGAATGATTGCGGTACCGGCCCCCAATTAATACCGGTACCGCGGCTTATGCGGCGGTTCGTTCAACTAGCGGATCATGCGATCGCGCCGAGTCTTCCAGAACCTGCCTCCTAGTACGCTCAACCCCAAGATCAGGATCGCTGCGCCTAGAAGATAAACGTGGTCACGTCCGAAACCGCCGGTGAGCGGTAGAACTGGACCAACCTGCTGCTCATTGACTACGGCAGCAAGTTCAACCTGCAATGCCGTGCCTTGAACAGTGAATTCATGGATGGTGTCATCTCGCTGGTAACCAGGAGGTGCCAGCAATTCGGCCAGGGTGTAATCGCCCCAGGCCAAGTTCTCGATGGTGAACTTGCCGGCAGCTGCGTCCCGGTCTGCTCCCGTGCAGGGGTCCTCGGTGCAGTCAGTGATTTCCACTGACTGCGAGTCTTCGCCAGCCGGGCCGGTGAGTGTCCACGTGGCACCGGCCAGAAGGCGATCCTGTGTGTCGGTTTTGGTCCACGTCACGGAACCTGGCTTGGCCGTGTTGACGATGGTGCAGGTGGCTTGTTGGCCCAGTTCCAATGAAATGGTTTCTCCTGTTTGCTCACCAGTTCCGGTGCAGTTCCACGCGCCTGCCTCATACCCGGCGGGCCCGGACTCGGCCAGTGCATAGCTTCCGGCAGGAAGCTGCGCTTCGGTGATGGCCGGTTGGCCTGTCATGCCGGTAGCTGTGACGGCAGGGTCTGCGGTATTGGTTGCAGTTAGCGTCCAATCAGAGACCTGCGAGGTGCCGGAGAAGTCGTCATTATCCAGCTCCTTGACCAGTGTCAGCTGCTGCACGCAGTCCACCGTATTGACGACGTCAACGACGTTTGGATCTGGCGTAACCGTCATAGTGTGCGTTGCTTGGTCGGTCTCGACCCCGTCGATGGAGGTCAGGACGGAACACAAGTCCGGAAGATCTGAGACGGTTTCCTCGATAACCACGTCGTCGCCGACGAGGTAGCCGTTGATCTCCGTGCCGAATTCCTTCTCGGCCCCATCAACGCTGAGCTGCGCTTTGCCAACGGGCTGGTCCCCGTTTGCGTATTCCTCGCCGTTGACTATCCATGTCTTGGTCACGGTCAGTGCGACTTCGGCAGTATTGGTGAAGGTGCACGTGACCTTGTCTCCCGCAGCGATGCTCACACCGTGGGCCTCCGAAACAGGATGAGAACTTCCGCAGTCGATATTGGTGAGCTGGTAGCCGGGTGCACCATCGGACTCCGACAAGGTGTAGTCGCCGGGCGAAACCGGGGCTTCTGTTACCGTGTCGCTTCCGGAACTGCCTGCCAGTGCAGTGGGACCTGTGGCCTTCAGCGTCCAGCTATCAGCCGCGGCGTTGCCAATGACTTTCTTGACCAATGTCAGTTGCGTGCAGGTCACGGTATTTGTCACCAAGTAGCTGTTCTTGCCAACGGCAAGAGCATGTTGCCCGAGATCCCCGGATGCCTCGTAATCGCATCCTTGGGGGACTTGAACATCAGCCTCGGCAACTGTAATAGTCTGCCCCGCCTGATAGCGCGTGTTGTCGCTCTTCTTGGAATACTCAGTGCCAAATTGTGCCGCGTTCTGCCCGGTGAGTTCCAGCGTTGCGTCGAATCCCTCCGGTTGCTTGCCGTTTTCGTAGCTGTGCCCGTCGATGACCCACGCCTTGTCAACAACAACGCTTGAACAGGTGCTCGGGATGGCCAGAGAGATCGGCATGACCCAATCCTTGAGGGCGGAGGTGTCGCCAGAAGCACTGGAGCGGATGTTCAGTGTCCCGTAATTTCCACTGCAATCCGCTTCGCCGAACAGCGTGGTCAAATTCAGCGCAAATTCCGCAAAGAGGCCTTTTTCAAGATTGGCTGTTCCATTGAAATTCTTGATGATGCCGTTGTTCGCCTTGCCGGTGAATCCGGCCAGATTCGGCAGTGCATTCCAGGTTCCGCTGGTTGTTCCAGTGGATGTCCAGACATCGGCGCGAGTCAGCACCAGATCATTTTGCCCATTCTGGTTGACCAGAAGCCGCAGGTCGCCGGTGCTTCGCTGCGGGGAGGGAGACGTGCTAGGCGAATTGCCCAGGGCATTGAGCTCCACGACCAGCTGCGCAGTGCCATTGCCTGTGGCGCGTTCGAAGCCGAGGTATGCATAGACCTGATTGCCCACGGTACGCTGCAAAGCGTAGACATTGTGCACATCGGACTTGTCACCTGCGGTGTTGACGCCACTGGTTTGGCTTGCGCTCCATGGCCAGTCTCCTTCGCTGACACCGTTGGTGAATTGCGTATTGTCAGAAACCCCATCATTGGCAGTGGGCCCCGAAAGCGTTGTGGTCCAGTCATCTACAAGGTTCGAGCAAAGATTTCCATCGATTTCAAAATTTCCGATGACTGAATTGCCGAATTGCGGGTCGCTGCATGTTGCCGCTGCCGCACCGGCGCTCAATTGCTTCTCTTGGACCGTCGCAGATTCGCTGGGTTCAGCCGTTGCTGAGGCGCTCGGTGAAGCTGCAGCGGTCGCGCTGGGGGCTTGGGTCGAGGATTCTTTCGTGATCTCGACGCGGGTCACTGTCTTTTCGCTTTTAGTGGTTGCAGATGGCGTCACCGACGGCTCGACCAGTACGGTCGTGGCCAACGTCGGGTCAGGATTTTCAGACGGGACGGTAGCAGTATCAGGCGTGCTCGATGCACTAGCCGTTGGTCCAGCCAGCCGTACGGTTTCCTCCGCGGTTGGTGCCGGCGCTTCTGGCTCGTCGGTTCTCAATGTGCTTTGAACCGGGGCAGGATCGGAAGGCGTGGCTTCCGTCGAGGCACTCGGTTCGCTCGAAACCTCGGTCGCAGTTGATTGCTCTGCAGGTACCGGTGATGCAGCCGCGCCCGATGCAGCGATAAGAGTGAATGCGAGAATCGCAACGGACGATGTCCTGTACGTTCTTGAACGCAGAACTGTCCTCATAAATTGGTCACGGCGACGTCTCCGTCGGCGCGCAATTCTGTCCCCAACAGGATTGCCAAACACTAGATTTCCCCAAATTTTAGTGTGAAGCTGGGAAGATTAGTTCTTGAGAGCGCGTTTAAGAGTGACCTGTCGCCGAACTGTTCATCAAAAATGAAAAGTCCGGTAATACTTATCGTTCAATCCCCACGAGAGAACGACGTGCCCCAAGTTTTTGCTGTTCTACCCAGCTTCTATGCGAGTGTTATAACCGTCAGCGTATACATCCGAATAGGTTTCGTCAACAAAGTTTTAAATCCTATATATTCGGCACTGAATTGCGTAACATCATGGCTTTCGGCAGTTATGAACTAGGCTGCATTCAATAGTCGAGCCGCTTACTCGTTCTTACTTTTGAGTAACCAGAGAATACTTTTAGCTTGGAAGCGCTGAATTTTCCGAATCCAACTTGAAAGTGGCCGCGATGCAGGCAATTAGTGCGAACTACAGCAGATATAACGCCGAGAGCATCGGCCTGCCCAAGGCATAGCGCAAGGCCAGCAGGCTGAAGATAGAGCATTATTTCGAGCTTGGTGCCCGTTGGACGAAATGCCGCATCGGGTCAACGGCGCCCTGCCTGAGTGATTGCCATGTCCCTCAATTCAATGCGATAATTCCCGGTAAATATTCTCATCATGAATCATCGATTCGGGAATTTGTTCGAGGTATACAGAGAGTTATTATGCAGAATATTATTCGCCAAGTGTTCAAAATGAAAATCGGAGTATATGAAAATTTGGGGCGGATAATTGAATGTTCTCAGCCTGGGAGCTTTGGGGGTCTTGGACGGTCTCATGGCCGGCCGGTGCCGCAGGAATATTTTCCTATTTCGGCAAATAAGAATAAGTGCAAATAGCTATCCGAGGGATCTGCAATGGATGAATTTAGAAGCTGGGCACTAAGACCTGACAATTCTGATAGTGCTTCAGGTCTGTCACCCTGAGGGCGCCAGCAGGGAACAAGGAGTAGCCAGTCGAAGTCCAAAGTGGCGAGTTATCAGTTATGGCGTGGGGTAGAGGTCAAGTGTGGCACCTGGATGGCCACGTTACCGCGGCTCGGCATTCCATGACGTCTTTTGTGCTTCGGTTGTTGTTACACTCGTCCGAAAGCAATCCAAACAAGGGGTATAAAGATGGCTGCCAGCAATTACGATTCGTTCGCCAAGGATTACGCTATGGAAAATGAATCCAGTTTGCTTAATGCCTACTATGAACGACCAGCTATGCTGGAATTGGCCGCTGATGTCGCAGGTCGCGAGATCCTGGACATCGGGTGTGGCGCTGGCCCATTGGCCGGGGAATTGATATCCCGCGGGGCATCGGTGACAGGATTTGATGCCAGTCCAGAAATGCTGGAATTGGCACGGGAAAGGCTCGGCGCATCAATCGATCTGCGGGTGGCCCGGCTGGGGGAGCGGCTTCCCTATGAAGACGATTCTTTTGACGATGCCGTCTCTTCCTTGGTGTTTCACTATCTGCCAGACTGGTCATTCGCCCTTCAAGAGGTCCGACGCGTCCTGAAACCCAAGGGCCGATTGATCTTGTCGGTCAATCATCCAATTCTCTACCCCTGGAACCATAAGGGATCGGACTATTTCAAGGTCACCGAATACAGCGACGAAGTGACTTTGAATGGGCATGCGGCTGAGCTGACGTATTGGCATCATCCACTGCACGCCATGGTTTCGTCGATGATCGATGCGGGGTACTCCATTGAGCGCATCTGGGAACCGCCCTATTCGAAGGACGCACCGCAGGAGATTGTGCCGGATGCGCTGCGCGAACGGGAGGCGTTCCTGAGCTTCATATTTTTCGTTCTCAGGGCCAATTGAGAGCCTGCTGGGTTTGAGGACTTTCCTGGGCTTAGGGCATTCAGAAGCAGGGCTGGAGTGATGAGAAAACTGATTAGCTGAAGCTCGGCTTGTCACATTCTATGTAATAAGTGAAAGTTTTCACAAAGTAGGGTTTTCACTGCGTAACATGCGTGATTTCGCACCAAAACGAAGGATGCATAGGGTTACGCTTGAATCGACGGCAGGCTTTTTGAAGCTGCTGTCTTGCAAGCATCAGCCCAATGAAATCGCAAAGGTGCCACACCCGTGTCTGACATTAAGCCCATCGTACTTTTGGCCGAGCAACTTTCCCCTGCAACCGTTGCTGCCCTCGGTCCCGACTTTGAAATTCGTCAGACTGACGGTGCGGACCGCTCTCAGCTTCTCGAAGCCATTGCCGATGTAGATGCGATCCTGGTTCGCTCTGCAACCCAGGTGGATGCAGAAGCCATTAATGCAGCGAAGAACCTGAAGGTCATCGCCCGCGCAGGTGTTGGATTGGACAATGTCGACATCAAGGCTGCCACCCAGGCAGGTGTCATGGTGGTGAACGCTCCAACCTCGAACATCATCTCGGCTGCCGAGCTGACGGTCGGGCATATTGTTTCACTGGCCCGCCGAATTCCAGCAGCCAATGCCTCGCTGAAGAACGGCGAATGGAAGCGCAGCTCCTTCACCGGTGTTGAACTCTTCGAGAAGAAGGCCGGCATTATCGGCCTGGGCCGCATTGGCGCCCTCGTCGCAGCTCGCCTGCAGGGCTTCGGCATGGAAATCGTCGCTTATGACCCATACGTCACCCCAGCACGCGCTGCACAGCTTGGTGTCACCCTGCTGCCGCTTGACGAGCTCTTGGCTGAAGCGGATTTCATCACCATCCATATGCCAAGGACCCCGGAAACCGTGGGCATGCTGGGCAAGGATGCTTTCTCCAAGATGAAGGACACCGCTTACGTGGTCAACGTTGCCCGCGGTGGACTGGTTGATGAAGCGGCACTTTACGAAGCATTGAAGAACAAGGAAATTGCTGGCGCTGGAATTGACGTATTCGTCAAGGAACCAAGCACCGATCTTCCATTCTTCGAGTTCGACAACGTCACCGTCACTCCTCACTTGGGTGCATCGACCGATGAAGCCCAGGAAAAGGCCGGAGTATCCGTCGCCAAGTCGGTTCGCCTGGCGCTGTCCGGCGAATTGGTGCCAGACGCAGTCAACGTTGCCGGTGGCATCATCGATGAAAATGTACGCCCGGGCATCCCGCTGATTGAAAAGCTGGGTCGTATCTTCAACGCATTGGCAATTGGATCCCTGACCAGCATTGACGTTGAAGTAGCTGGTGAAATCGCCGAACTTGATGTCAAGGCCCTGGAACTCTCGGCACTCAAGGGTGTCTTCATGGATGTCGTCTCGGAGCAGGTCTCCTACGTGAACGCTCCGGTTCTCGCAGAACAGCGTGGAGTCGCTACCCGCCTAATCACCACCCCGGATTCGCCTGAGTACCGCAACCAGTTGACTATCAAGGGCTCCACCAACGAAGGAACCCAGCTGGCCGTGGCCGGCACCCTCACCGGCCCGAAGCAGATTGAGAAGCTTGTGGGAATCAACGGTCACGAGATCGAAATCCCAATCTCGGACCACATGATCGTTGTTCGCTATGCGGATCGTCCAGGTGTTGTTGGCTCGCTGGGCAATGTACTGGGCGAGCAGGGCGTGAACATTGCCGGCATGCAGGTTTCCCGCGACGAGAAGAAGTCCGAAGCGCTGGCTGTCATCAGCATCGACTCGGCTCTGCCAGCCGGCGTTCTCGATGTTGTCGGCGCTGCCATTGGCGCTAGCGTAGCTCGCGAGATCAACCTCGAAGACTAGAGCTGCTCTATTGGCCATGTCGTTCATCGGCTACCTCATCCATCTGGTGATGCGGTGTCCAACATGAGCGATTGATTATTTGGCCCCTCTCAACCCGTCTGCTGACTGCCAGGTCAAGCAGGCGGGTTGTCTCGTTTAACATCTGCACCAGAACTCCCGGGTATTGCGCCAAAAAGGTGTACAGATGACGAACCGAAGAGGATCCGCAGTCTTCCTCCCGCACTATCTGCACTCCGTTCCACGTTCGGCCATGGGTCTTGCAGGCTATCGGCCTATTGATAGGTATGCCAGCGCGCGAGCGTTATGGGGCGCTGCGGCGTCAAGCGCCGGGCGAGTTGCCGATGTTCGCTCCGGTGCCCTGCTTGATCCGTCGTGGCAACTTTCATCAATACCTTGGCCAAGGAGAGTAGCTTATGGTCTGGGAAGGCACATGGGCCCAAGGCGAGGTGCTTGATCATCGCTTGGCGCATCTGGAGGAAGCAGAGCTGGATCCTCGCCTGATGCCAGGCCCCGGTGATCGCGGTTTCCGGAGTATCGTTCCCGTCGAGGACCGTGATCGGTGGGGAGTCATGCGGTGGATCCTGCGGATCCATGAGGCGGACGTTCCGCGGTTGCAGGATTGCTGCTAGATGTTGTGCCGCCATTAAAGACTGTGTGGGCGCCGTAGCTTTTGAAGTAGGTGCCACCGGGCACGGGGACGATGTTGGTCGCCGGCTTGCTTAAGGCGTGGTTGTACTTGCCAGCACCAGAAGAGGACGCGGTGGAAGGTACGCCGGAGAATAAGTAGTCCGGGGATGCTGTGTCTTCCGGTGGATCAATGACAGAAGCGGGGAACCCGGTTTTTGCGGTGACGCCGGGGCGGGAATGTCCGCTGGAATCTCCGCCGTTATTTCCGTGCCATTGGGCTCGCCCAGCACGGTTTCCCGTATATCACTGCGGGGTTGGTGTGCCATTATTGCCACAGTACAGGCTGTCATGGGCAGTAACTGTGGCGTTGCAGCCAGCGACTACGTGTATTGAGCAGGAAATATCCACCCCTTCGACGCCTAGTTCGAACCCTGCTGGCATGCAGAGCCGTAGATAGCCGCTAGTGCGAAGGGTGCTGGTGAGGATCTGGATTGAGTAGCGGCACTGCACACTAAAAGCGGTGCCTCGGTCGGCTGCTGCGCATGCGCGCCTGTCTGTGGATGGGGGAGATGATTGCAAGTGAGCTTTCATTCTCGCTTGAGCCCGCTCGAAACTGTGCCGGTCATGTACGTGCTATCCGCTGGAATTATTGGAGGTGCGCATTCGGATAATCCCAAGCTTGCGATGGTAAAGTCCGCATCCATCTGAGAATTCACAGGCAAATTTCATGAAACGTTCAAGTGAACGCAAGGTTAATATTTGGTTGATTCTACGTTATTACTAATCGCAGGTCGTTCATGAAGTCGCTGGGATCTACTAATTGGGATAATCTTGGTTTGCTATGAGGGATGAATCGAGAGACCAGGCGATGACCGAAAAGACGAGTTTCGCCCCGTCTGACACTGCTATCGTGATCGTTACGTACAACCGATCGCATCTACTCGACCGCCTTCTGACAAGCATTCAGACAATGGATCCTTCTCCCGGCCACCTCGTCATTATCGACAATGCATCTGCCGACGATACGCACGAGATCGTCCAGAAGCATGCAGATAATCTTGATGCCGAAGTGGTCTACGAGAAGCTTCCGACGAATACCGGCGGCGCTGGCGGATTCCACACCGGTGTGAAGAAAGCCTATGAACTAGGCGCCTCATGGATCTGGATGATGGATGACGATGTCGAAGTCATTTCAGATGGACTTGGAAAAATGGGAAAATGGGCAGAACGTTTCCAGGTCATCCAAGGTCGACGCTACGACTATGACGGCAGCGAATTCTATTGGCAGTACAGAATCTCTGATCGGCTGGCCATCCCGATTCCTTTTGCACCAAGCGACTTTGACGCCACCGGGTATCGAGAGATGAATTCCGGGTGCTTCGAGGGGATGTTCATCCACCGTGATGTGGTCCGTCGTATTGGACTGCCTGACCCACGATTCTTCATCTACTGGGATGACCAGCTTTATGGCTGGTTGGCATCGCGGATCACCACCGCAGTTATCGTCAATGAATTCGTGCTGCGACGCACGCGCGACATCAGGCAACTTGATCTGGGCATTCGCCATTTCAACGCTTCAAGCGATCCGTATCGCTATTACATCATGCGAAATCGGGCAATACTCAAGAAATACTATCGTTTCCACGGAATGTGGTATCCGGGTGCCTTTGCGCTCGGCACGGCGCTCACGTTCGCCAAAGAAATACTGCGCCTCATCTTGGTCGAAAAAACTATCCGCGGGACGTCGAACCTCTTTAAAGGCCTTCGCGACGGTCAGCGAATTGCTAACGATAATTCGTGGAAACCGATGGCTCCACTCAAGACGAAGCCGCGTAGGCACTAGCCCAAGGGCAATTACTCGCCTTGTAGCAGTATCAATTGCCTGACCTGATATGCAGTGATTCGATGCATTCTTAAGCGTTGGAATGCCGACGCTGATTTGTGTGCGCAGTCTTCCGTTTTCTTGTGGACGAACATGTATTTATGGCTTCAGAGGCCACGCAATTTTAGTCCGCATAAGAAGCATTTCCAATGCTTCGGCCTCCGGCTAGAAAGGCTTAATCTGGGCGTATCCCTTGTCGCGGGATTCCAGGACTCAACCCGTTGCATCCCGAGGTCAAGGCGTCGGGGGCGTCTTTTAGGTTCCGAGCGCGAGTTCCGGAGAACGTCTTCAAACAGCAAATGTGGGTGTGGCCGCAGCTGGCATGCAATAAATTGCTAGCTGCGGGCACACCCACATTCAGTGGTGCTTTACTGCGAAACCTTCAAGGTCTCTGCAATCTTCGAAATCTGGTTGTCCCACATGGAAAGAGCAGAACCGATAGCCATGTGCATGTCCAAGTACTGGTAGGTCCCCAGCCGGCCACCGAAGAAGACGTTATCTTCCTTCTTGGCCAGTTCGCGGTACGCGAGTAGCCCAGTTCTATCTTCTGGGGTATTCACAGGGTAGTAAGGCTCGTCGTCATGGCTTGCAAAACGAGAGAACTCCCGCATGATGACGGTCTTGTCATCCGGGTAGCTATCCTTGCGTTCCGGGTGGAAGTGCTTGAACTCGTGAATACGTGTGAATTCGACATCAGCATCCGGGTAATTCATCACCGGGGTTCCCTGATAGTCACCGACATCCAATACTTCTTCTTCAAAGTCCAACGTCCTCCAGGACAATGAACCTTCGCTGTAATCGAAATAGCGATCAATTGGGCCGGTGTAGACAATCGGAACCTGCCCCACCATGTCTTTCTTGTTGAACGGCTGGCTCGAATCAAAGAAATCAGTATTCAGCTGAACTGTAATGTTCGGATGATCCGCCATTCTTTCGATCCAGGCGGTGTAGCCGTCGACTGGCAAGCCTTCGTACTTGTCATTGAAGTAGCGGTTGTCATAGTTATAGCGAACTGGTAGTCGGCTGACAATATCCCCTGAAAGCTTCTCAGGGGATGTTTGCCATTGCTTGGCCGTGTAGTGTGCAAAGAAGGCCTCGAACAATGGTCGGCCTACGAGGGCAATTCCCTTTTCGTAAAAGTTTTTAGCATTTTCTACATTAAATTCTCCAGCCTGCTCCTTTACTAATGCCCGTGCTTCGTCAGGAGTGTATGCGGCGTTGAAGAACTGATTGATCGTGTGCAGATTGACAGGAAGTGCGAAGGTTTGTTTGTTATGCGTTGAGTAAACGCGGTGAACGTAGTTGGTGAAGCTGGTGAAGCGATTCACGTATTCCCATACTCGCTCATTGGACGTGTGGAAGAGATGGGCTCCGTATCGGTGCACCTCAATGCCTGTTTTTGGCTCAGGTTCGCTGTAGGCGTTTCCGCCAATGTGTGCGCGTCGGTCGATGACCGTGACCTTGAGACCAGCGTCTGCTGCGCGCTCCGCGATGGTGAGGCCGAAGAAACCGGACCCGACAACTAATAGATCTGTATCCATGTAAGGCAGTCTAACCACACCTCAGCAACGGGCCATAAAAGGCAGGTTAACGAGAGGTGTACTTAACGTAAACAAATTGTCATACGAGTATTGCCCAACAGATGGAGAATAAATTTGTTGATAACGTGGATTCCCGAGACCAGAAAATCACCTGCTGTCGGCTCGTCAGAGATGGCCGATCAGCAGGCGAGCCCGCGGAGCCGCAAGGCGGTTACGCGCTAGTTCATGCATGATGCGTAAGACAAGGAATGAGGAAATTCCCCTTGGTGGATCCGAAGAAAAAGTATGATGTGGCTGTCCTCGGATGGTGGTACGGCAAAAATTACGGATCAATTCTGACTTATTACGGACTGAATCGTGCCATCGAAAATCTGGGACGCTCGGTACTCATGGTTCATGAGCCCGTGGGGTACAACGGATACCGTGTCCAATGGCCTGACGCAATTCTCTCCATGGATTTCGCGCGCCGAACGGGGTACGAGTACACCGAGCAGTTGCATTACTCGGAGCTCAACAAGCTCAACGAACTGGCCGACACGTTTGTTGTCGGAAGCGACCAGTTGTGGAACCCCCTCATCGGGCGGGTAAACGACGACCTTTTCCTCGACTTTGTTGCTCCCAATCGCAATCGCGTTGCATACGGCACTTCGTTTGGAAACCGCGGAACCGAGAAATTCAAGCCGAATTTCATTGCCAAGCACTCGCAGAACCTCCAAAAGTTCAAAGCCATCTCCGTCCGTGAGAACTACGCGGTGGACACCGCTCGCGACATCTTTGGCACCAAGGCGGATCTAGTTGTTGACCCGGTATTCCTATTGGACCAAGACCACTACAGGGAACTGGCCGCCAAGGCATCGATCTCACCAGAAGGCGAGTACTTGGCAGTCTTCTTCCTCGATCCGACGCCGGAGAAGAAGTCCACAGCGATGGCCATTGCCGACAAGGTCGGACTGGATAAGATCCTGGTGATCTGCAATCCGGATGAAGGCCGCAAGGCAGCGCAGGAAATCTGGGCCGACGAACCCCGCGCAGAACTCATCGCCAGCGATGCACCGGAGAATTTCCTGCGCGGCTACCAGGACGCCAGCTACGTCGTGACCGATAGCTTCCACGGAACTGCATTCTCCGTGATCTTCGAGAAGCCATTCTCGTCCATCTACAACAACAAGCGTGGCGCGGACCGTTTCAAGAACTTGCTTTCATCTCTGGGGTTCGGCGACACCCGTCGGGTCTACGAGAGCGACACGGTTGAGACCATCAACGAGAACAAAAACGTCACCCGTTCAATCAACTTCGCCAAAGCGCGCAAGTACATCAAGAACGGACGTAAGTACTCGCTGAAATGGCTTGAATCGGCGCTTGACCCCTCAATGAAGTCATCTGCAGCTATTGACAACGGCAAAGCAGTCGCCGCCTCGGAGAGTATCCCCTCGCAAAGCCACACGCTGGATCTGGACTTCTCGGCCAATAGCGACATCTGGTCGATTGCCAAGGGAAACGGGGGCGTTTCGCTGAGCGTCGGCAAGGACAAGGACTTGCGCGGAAAGCACGTGTGGACGGACCTGCCAGAACCGCTGACTCCAGGCACGAGGAAACGACTCAAGATCCAGTGGGCACCCACGACCAAGACCAAGACCATCAACGTCCACCTGAGGAATCCTGAGTCCGGGGCATTCAAGGTCATCGGCAAGGCAAGTGTCGCTGAGGGCTCGGGCAACCTGCGCACCGACGAATTCGAATTCTCCGTGGCCGAAGCCGGCCTCAGCCAAGTCATGCTCGGTGCGCTGCACTTCACCGGCCCGAAGGCTGGCGCCCAAGTTCACGAGATCTCCATTACGGAAGTGAAATCGAAGGCACCTGCAGCCCCTGCTCCTGCTGCGAAGTCTGATGATGAAATCGTTGAGGGCTTCTCGAAGCAAGCACGCCGCCTGGCGCTGCACGACTTCGAATCCCAGGTCCGCTCGTTTAGCCGCGGCCGCTCGGCAGATTCGGTTACCGGAATCCGCGCACGGATGTTCTTCCATGCGCACGCCATTGAAAAGGGCCTGACCCACAGCAACTTCCGCCCAGGCTTCGGTCGCATCGCAATTCCAGGCCTTGCCAAGGAAATGAACGCGTGGCTGAACCGGGGACTCGGGACCGACGACACCATCGTGCAGAGCTCGGCCTCGGTCATGAAGGCCTACTTCGCTCGTAATGAAGAGACCAACACGGATGTCTCGCACTTCCGCAAGCTCTTCTCGGCCCAGGCCCTCGAAGTCATTGCCAATGGCCGAGTAGGGGAGGGCGGCGCGTTCCCTGCGGCGAACCACCGCGAAGACCCAGTGGAAACTCCTAACGATGACCGCGCGTTCATGGACGTCATGTACGGTCGCCGAAGCGTGCGCGAATTCGTTGACACGCCAGTGGATGATGCAGCCATCTCGGCGGCAGTGCAGATTGCCATGCAGTCGCCATCGGTGTGCAGCCGCCAAGGCGCCCGCGTGCACCAGTTCGATGATCCGGAGACCATCAAGCAGCTCCTGGATGTCCAGGGAGGATTCTACGGATTCAATGCCCCACCGCGCTTGCTGTTGGTGACGGCAGATCTTGACGCATTCCTTTTTGCTCCAGAACGGAATCAGCCCTTCGTTGACGGCGGACTGTTCATGATGTCCCTGCTCCTCGGCCTGACCCAGATGGAGCTTGGCTCGTGCCTGCTGAACACCGCTATGGGTGTCGAGAAGGAACAGAAGATCCGCAACATCGTCGATATTCCAGAGAATGAAGTCTTCATCGCGTTCGTAGCCGTCGGCAATTTCGACAAGAACGTTCTGGTTCCTCGCTCAAAGCGAGTCGAATCGGACAGCATTCTCAAGCGACACGCATAGAACTTAGATAAACCGGTAAGGAACGCAACAAGAGTATGACGACGCCAACAGCAATTGCGCAGGAACAGATTGAAGGACCAGACATGACCGAGTCAAGCACCGCTTATCCCGTGCAGCCAGGTATCTGGTTGCAAGCAGGGATTTCCACGGAACAAGAAGCGCACTTTCATGTTTATGGTCCCGTCGGCATTTCTTTGAGCAGAGGCGTGGCAGAGTTCGCACCGGGCGGACTGCTCTCCACGAGCACCTACTACAACGTATTCAACTACGGTAAGTGGAAAAGAATCTGCGGCGATCTCCCATTGGAGCTCCAGCTCAAGGGCACCGGGCGCTACCAACTGAATGTCTTCCAGGCAGACCGGCACAAATCGTGGCACAAGATTGTCAGCGAAGTTGTCACGATCGATGGCTTGTACAGCCATCCAGTAGTGGTTGACGAGTCGACTTCCGACGAATCCCTGCTGTTCTTCGACCTGATGGCCCTGCAGGACGGTGAACTGGAAGACTTTGCGTGGGCTACCACGGCAAAACCAGTTCGGACCCCAGAGCTGATGCTCTCGGTCACCACCTTCCGCCGCGAAGCCGAAGTTGAAAGCACGGTTTCCCGATTCCGCGAATTCCGTGCAGGTTCGGAGCTCAAAGAGCACATCAGCATGACCGTGGTTGATAACGGTAATTCGCTGAAGGTCGAGGACGGCGACGGCGTAGAAATCATCGCCAACGAAAACCTCGGCGGAGCCGGCGGCTTCACCCGCGGCTTGCTGCGAGCCCGGGAAATCGGGGCAACCCACTGCCTGTTCATGGATGATGACGCGTCTATCCAGATGGAAGCGCTGTCCCGCACGTGGTGGCTGCTGGCCTTTGCGAAGGATCCACGCACCGCAGTCGCAGGTTCGATGATCAATGCTTCTCACCGGTGGCAGATTTGGGAGAACGGCGCGGAATTCGAGCTTGGCTGCAAGCCTCGATACCACGGCCTGGACCTCCGTAACCGCGATGCAGTGTTCAACATGGAATACGAGACAACTGCTCCCGCACCAGAAGATCTCTATGCCGGCTGGTGGTTCTTCGCATTCCCGGTTGACCAGGTTCAGCACCTGCCATTCCCGTTCTTCGTGCGTGGCGATGACGTGAGTTTCTCGCTGGTCAATGACTTCGACATTGTTTCACTGCCAGGCGTTGCTTCAGTTCAGGAAAACTTCACTGACAAGGCTTCGCCGATGACTTGGTATTTGGACTTCCGCAGCCACCTGGTGCATCACTTGTCGCTTCCGGAGAAGCGGCGTTCCTGGGTTGAGCTGCAGCAAATGGTGGCCAGCTTCTACATGCGCAATGTCATGCGCTTCCATTACGACACACTTGCTGCCATCAACCTTGCATTCGAAGATGTGCTTCGAGGACCGAAGTTCTTCGACAAGCACGCTGACATGTCGAGAAGGCGTGCCGACCTGAAGGCGCTGACCAAAGACGAAGCATGGAAGCCTGTCCAGGCACGCCCGGATGAATTGCATGGGGACAAGCCTCGCTATTCGCGTGCGCTCTTGCTGGCAACCTTGAACGGCCACTTGCTTCCCCTGGGCAAGGAAGCCGATGCAAACCTGACGCTCTCCTCGCCGTTCCGAGATGACTACCGCAAGGTCTACGGGGCTAAGGAAATCACGTATCTCAACGGTGACCAGTCCTCGGCCTACGTTGTCCGTCGTAACCAGAAGAAGTTCTGGCGCGAATCGCTGCGGTTGGCACGAAACACCATGCGCTTGCGCTCGGCCTACGAGGAGAATATCCGACTATGGCGTGACGGCTACGATCAGCTGACTTCAGATTCGTACTGGACCGACAAGTTGAATCTTGGCGACACTGGTTCGTCTGTCAAGCGATAATAGGAATCTAATTCCTGACAGGAACTTACTGTGATCCATTTGTTTGCCCCTGACATGGTTGATATTTGAGACCATAACCCGGACTCAATCCAAGTGACTATGGAACTCCTGGTATCTGAGGAATTTGGCGTCCGAAACCAACTTTTGAACGAAAGTTTTTAGCGAAGCAAGGAGGTCCGGAGGCTGGGGTTCATGATCATGGAGTTGACCTCTTCGCCATTTCAAAGAAAGACTTAGCGATTGAAAGAGCGCTATCTCCACGCAAAGTGGACATAGCGCTCTTTCTTTGCGCCAAGCACCAGGGCGCGACTCGGTGCACGATTGTACGTCTGTTGACAGTTATCGTACTTGGCGGATTCGTAACGAAATCACTGCTGCAATCGTGCGGTGATGAAATCGATAAGAAGCGAACTATCTTTCAAAAGAGGATATGAAGGGAACCAGACAGACCACATGGACAGAGGACGACGCCCTTTTAGATTTTAATCAGTGCTGTAGGATGAATCTATGCCGAGCAAACCCATGTCTGGTGTTAGGCGAAGATCATTCCACGCACCTGCATTTAATTTGCGTGCTTTGTCGCGCGGGGCCACCAACCTTGTAGACTCATGGAATCCTAGGGAAGTGGCCAAATCGCCGCCGTTCGTTCATGCGATCTATGATTCAAGAAGGAATGCCACAGAGACCGAGCATTCCATGCTTACGTTGGTCGTTTCGTTGAGAGTGGTCTGTGAGCTTATAGCCCGGGCTGAGTTTTCAAGAAACCAGGATAAAAAGTTACAGAAATTTATACAAAACCGTATTTATGTGAATGAGAATTGAATCAAATTCGCTTTTAAGTTTGGTTATGAGCATAACTTAACAGGCGGTAGGCAGGTATAACTCACGTTTCTAATGGAGCAATCGAAGTCATGCTTTAATTGTGGGATCAAGAGGATGGTTTTGAGTTCATCAGCCTATAGCCTAAATGGCGTAGAAGTATTCATTTATTATTGTGGCGAACTGATCACCGAATCGGGCAAAATAATTTTTCATTTAAGGACAAATTAATTGATATCAGAAGTAATTTCATTGAACTCCGTTTCCCTTGATGAAGGTAATGGGATTTTAAGATCAAAACCCCGACCTGTTGAACTACGGCAAAAGGATTACGATTCAAAGTTCGATTCGAGTACTTTATTTTACGACATTTACACGGATGGTGAGCTAGTCAGGTTGGCTGGGCCACCTCTCTTAAATTTGAAGCCTTCCGTGGAGAATCTGCAATTTACGGTAAATGGTAAGAAACAGCTTGAAAGTAAATTCACAGATTTGGATCGAACTCAGCATTCATGGCTGCGATTTGATGGTCTAGCCGAAACGATGGAATTTGGCGGTGACCTCGCGACTGCTTCCGTTAAGGTAGGGAAATCTTACACGGGCATATTTAACGGGAAAAAGGCCCTGGTCACAAAGTCGAAAAATAACGATTTGCGCTGGATTCGTGACTGGGTTGCGTTTCATGTCGAAACTCAAGGAGTTGACGCTGTTCTTATTTACGACAATGACTCTACTGACTATAGCACTTCAGACTTAATTGACACTTTGAATACTATTGATGGTTTAGAGGTTGCAATTGTAGTTGAGTGGTCATTTAAATTTGGACCGCAAGGTGGTAATTGGGGCGGTGTCGTAAATGCTCCTTGGGACTCTGACTTCACCGAATACAGTATCCTAGAACACGCGAGATACAGGTTCTTAAAGACTGCAGATCTTGTTATTAGCGCCGATATTGACGAGCTGGTAATGACTGAGAACGGCCGTAACTTGGGCGAATTAATGCGTGACTCTAGTGCACCTGGTCTCGTTTATGAAGGCCGGTGGATCACAACTGTAAATGACGAAAACGAGTCGAATGAAACGCAGGTTTCATTCAAGGATTTCATTTACTATGATAAAAATTCCAAGCCGACGACGCAAAAGTGGTCGATAAGACCTGATGCATGTGCGTCTGCAACGCAGTGGAAAACCCATAGTATCGCAGGCGTAAAACTATTACGTACCAAGGATGTTTGTCACAGGCACTTCCTTGGAATAAGTTCGAATTGGAAAACGAAGCGAACAAACGTCGCCGCGTTCGACCCAGATAAACACGTTGTAGACATTGAGCTAGTTTCCGCCCTAATTAATAGCGGAATTAAGCAAGGAAATATGCTGGTGAACTCACTCGCGGATCCAAACCGGATGAATTTAGAAGTTGGTTTCAAGCACAAGAATCGGTTTATGGTTTCATTGGCCAACCGGATTTTTTCGATGGAACGAACTTTTTCGCTAGAGCAAGTTCATAGCGGATCCAACGAAATTCTGAAGCTGGGGTCTGTACTCTACGGACGTGGCTTAGCATTTGAGTTCAAATTCTATGGCCTTGATATAGCTATTGAAATAAAGGCAGCCGACGAAGCTGCCGAAAAGTGGTTGGAATCCCTATATCGTCCACGCCCGCAATCTTCATATCTCGGCTCGGGAAGACTCTTGATGTCTATTGCTGATTCGCGTTCTGGCGTTGACCATGTGGCTGGTGCTTTCTTTGACCAAATCATGTGGTTGCTCACAAGAGCACAGGCTTTCAACTACGACAATCCAGCCGTTGAGAGTGTATCGTCCTCGTGGTCAATCCCGACTTATTGGTGGCAGGGTAGGACGAATTTCGGTGATTTGATCGGACCACTACTAGTCAAAGGGTTGACTGGACGTGAGCCGAAAAACATGAAGGATACGGACGAAACGGGTCCTTGTCTCGTAACTGTTGGCTCAGTTCTAAACCTCCTCGAACGTGGTGGGACGGAGATTTGGGGGAGTGGGCTCATTGCGCCGCTACATGCAAAGAGCATTCAGCACCTAAGTGCCCGGAAACCTTTGAAGATTCATGCTGTTAGAGGCTGGCGGACGTACAAGGAGTTGACTCAAAAACTAGGTTGGAATGTTCCCCGCGTATTTGGCGATCCTGCGTTGCTGTTGCCAAGAACTTTTGAACCAGCACCACAAGCCAGTCACCATCCAGTAATCATTCCGCATTATCAACACACGAAGCATTTTCAGAGTGTTAGCGAGAAGTTTAGCGTTCTCGATGTAGAGCGTTCGGCGGAAGAAGTTGTTTCTGATATTGCAAACGCAACTGCTGTAGTTTCGACATCGTTACACGGCATCATCGTGGCCCAAGCTTACGGTGTCCCTTGGATTTGGCTCCGGATAAAAGATGTTACTTTAGCGGGAGATCAGTTCAAGTTCGAAGACTTTTTCTCCGTTTTAAACCGAGAACAAGTTGCGGAAATTTCTGTTGATTCAAATCAAATCTCTGATCATTTGATCAGGTCACTGATATCGAGGGCCTCTCTTCCAAAAAATAAGTTTGATTTCAACAATTTATTGGACGCTTTCCCTAGAGGTTTTGCGCTATAAGTTTTATTTCTCATCATGTTCCGGGCGGCCGTCGAGAATATTTTTAGTGTTGGTCGATGGCCGTTCGGCAGCTTTCGAAAGAAGTGGAAAGCAACGAATGAGTCGGATAAAAATGATCCTAGAATTCGGTTTACCTAGATTCGATCATGTGTTGCATCCATTCCAGAGACAATTTGGTTTATGAAAGTACTTGAGTTTCACGACGGGTGGGCCATTCAGTATTACTGCTCTTTAAGTTCCGAGAACGACGGGGTGTCGTGGTTGTTCGGAAATTCCGGATAATCGAGCGAGATCAATGGATCATCTCATACACACGGGGCATTATCCTGAAAGCTCGGAACGCAGAATGCTGCGCAATAATGACTGCAACGAAGAGCAATCTTGTTGCTTGAAGGCCTACTGCACTAAAAACAACGAGGGAGGCTATGTTAGTCCGCGTATGAGAGCTCTCAAATTTTAGGGAAACATTTATCAGCTGGTCGTTGGCTAGAGATCCTGGACAGCTGATCTTGAGTACTTATGAGATCCTTGGGATGCCTTTCTTCTTCGTTCATGGAGTTGTCGGACGAGTAATGCGCTTCTCCCTTTATCTCTGCATTTAAGATTCTTGTCGATGTGCGATGTGACGTCGTTCCTGTTACGTAAGCTATTAATCGATTCTGAGCAGTGCTTGGAGGTATTTTCGATCTGGCGACCTGGTGTGAGATCTCGCTTGGCCCTGGATACTTCAGACGTAGTTGAGACCCGATGCCATGACAGCGTGCGCGCCGTATCTCAAGACTTCGCGGATCTTATGTAAGTATATGACTGGCCAAGTTTTTAAGAGCGATCTTTGATTTCTCTTACTCGCATACAGGTTGCTAGAAGTATTGGCTCCTTTGCTTTTACACGGAGCCATGCCTTTTCACGGATAACCCCGATATCGACCGTGCAAAGGCAAGTGTCGATTGTGCCAAACAATTAAGAACTTCATCGCCGTTATAGGCGCCGCCACCTTGCGGGTGAATATCCTGTGATATGGCATCTGGCTTCGCAATGCAGCGTGAAGTTCAAGGAATGTCGCACTCCACAGAATCATGACAAATTCTGGACGGCGTACCGGGCGAGTGTCTGCCCCTTTGGAGATTCCTAGTTCTCTCGAGTGCGTAATCTATGCAACACCTCTACCGGTTGCCGGTAAGCGATTACAGCTCAATAGCGCATAGAGAAGATCCACGGTGGTCTGTGCTTCATTGCGTTGGCACAGGCTGCATCCCGTAGGTAGCGTGTAATAACGTGTTTGTATCTGGAAGGAAAGGATCCTCAACCACGAAGAGACTCGTTCCATGGGCATCACGGCATGCGGGTGGTTTTCTGAGATGACGTCAACGGCAAGACACCCATCATAGACAAAAGGGAACGATACGCGGCTGAGGAACTTTCATTACTAATTTACCGACAGACGCAATGTCGACGGCGAGTTGATCACAGGCGCGGAAATATTGCGGTTACCACCGGCTAAATAACTTAGGCAGCGAACTCAAAAGGTAGCCTGTAGAAAGCTAGCTCAGGAAATTTCCTAAGCCAGCTTCCATGGAACAATGGCTAGACCCAGTACGCTTTCCTGGCGACCTTGAGGAGAGCATTCCAATGAATTGTACGGACTTCGAGCGAGTCAATAATGTGATGATCAAAACCTGCCGGGATGAATCGTGGGTTGATAATTCCCGTGGCCTGGTCAGCGAGTTCGCCGTTTATATCGAAGTATCCGTATCCATGTTCTTGGCAGGCAGATTGAAGCTGCTCGTTGAATCGACGGGCAAGATCAGAGCGGACGACGTCAGATGCGTAAGTTTGGGTAAGTTTCTTTATAGTTTCCTCACGACGTGATTCGTCTTCCGCGCTGTCTGTGAAGCGTTCGGTAACGATTCGCGTGATGTACTTGATAGCCTTGCTTCGGTCGTAGCAGAGCACCGGTAAATTGATTCCTTTGACGATGATTCGTGATGCAGGAATGTTAAGGGAGCCAATGAATTTGAGATATGACTCGATGAAGTAATCGAGTCTCGCATCCATCGCTTCGTCTACATTTTGCACGTATTTCCGGAATGGTATGCCAAGTTCAACGTCTACTTGGCCGAGATTTAGCACCAGAAAATCTGGCTGTGCTGAATCGATCCATTTTGGAATGTCCGACCCGACATTAAGAGTCGAAGTCAACTTTCCAACGCCGGTGACCGTCGCGCCATGGATTACTTTCGGGATGCAGTTAATCCCGCGTAATTGATCGTTTAGGACTCGAAGTTGGTTTGATATCCCGAAATAACGCGTGTGTGAGTCCCCAACGATCAAAAATTTCATAGTAGATGTATCCCTATCAGACTTGTAATTAACAGCTTTCGTACAGAGAATAACGCTACCGCGAATTTCTGTCTCCGGCCGACATATACCTTGGTGAGCCGACAAGAAAGTCCAGTAAACCGCATCGAGGATTGGAATGAAAATAACTTTCTAAAACTAGGAAAAATTTCTGCCGACACATCGATGCTGTTGCATGACTGGCTGAACGTTTAGATGCTATCGCCGAGTAGATCTAGAGAAGGACCGTATGACTTGTGATTTCTTAGGATCTGGGAGTTTCCGCGCGTTGCCTGCAGAATAGTGTTTTGAAGGTACTTTTGTTCCTAGGCAGGGTCTGCAATCTCGCCTCGTCGTAGACATTGAATCTCAAAGACCCGTGGAGAACCGGTCTCAATGCATTGTGCGCAGGTAGTAAGAGTCCACCAGCACAAGACTGATGGACTGCGTCGTGGCTTCCTGAATCACGCAATGAAGGACTTGGAAATAAACCGAGCACCAGTTTTTATCGGTGCTCGTACTCCGAGACATGGCACTAATCTGACATGTGACACTGTGATAGAACATCGCCTGCATTAACAGTCACTAGGTGAACACCCCTACTCTGTCCGCATCTGTCAGGAATACTTCTAAGTGGTTCATGTCCGGCAGCACTGTTGGTCAGCGATTTTCGAATGGACTGAGATTTGCAGCCTTATGTAAATACTTACTATTGCCCCGTTTAGACATCGACGAGCACTTAGTTAGCTACCAACCAGGTACCTGGATCCTCAAATGGGTTTGAGTCTACGATGTGTCCTTTCTTAGATCCTCGTAAGTTCGTTTTGCCTTACTAAATGTGGTTGGACTTGCGATAACGTCGGTAATTGGCGGTTTAGTCTTCCAACACAGACAAGCGTAGTGAATAGACAGTAGGAGTATGCTCCAAGCTCAGTCATACGATCTCACAGGTGACGCCTTCAAGGTTTGATGCGGTCGGCGCTCTTTGTATTGCGCACAGCATAGCGTGATCCAAATGTGCGTCTGCGCTGGATTTGCAGGCTTATTCGTCTTCAAGGACAACTCTTCGGTTGAGGGGAAGACTCATTTTTTCTCGCAACTTGGGTATTCTAAGCAGGCCGCTAATCGAAATGGTTTTTGTATGCCAAAAACGGTTCAACAGAGTCGTCCGTGTCGTCGCGTAGTTGATTGAATGCTGAAGGATTATCGCTGGGCAGCTCCTTGCGAGCGCCGTAGGATTGATGAGATGAGCGAGTATATCGGGGGTATCGCGGTTATTGTTTTGCCGATAAGTATCGCCAAGGGCCAAAATCGACGCGTGTTAGAACATCAAGCAACTTATAGATGGTGACGCCTTTGTCACCACTGGTGGGGAATCCGAACGCGCCCAATTGCCGCAACTCTATCTCGGTCGATCCGAGAAATATCAGATATGAAAATTTCAAGCGTTTATAAGGGGTTTCCAGCGGCCCGGAGCCAGAACTCTGGTGATCGTCGCTATTGGAGGGCGTTACCAAGCCGGACTAATGCTACTTGGACAGTTGCCGCACAGCAGATGGTATTTGGGCCGTATTCACATCGGACGTTTTCAGTCGCTTCCGGCTTAGGAACAGATTGTTGACGAAGTCGAGCCCGAATCTCCGTGCAGGATGATGCGTTGCTTAGAATCGTAGATGCAACTCTTAGGCTGACTAGACCGCGGCGTAATACCGATGCCGGCACAAGATGCCGCTCTAGATCTTCTGGGATCCGAAGAAATCGCTGACAGATCGGCATCAGCTAGTACCGGGTGGAGCTGAAGATCATGGCGTGAAGACAGTGAATTGCTTATCCGTAGAATGTGCCATTAATCAGGCAGATGTGAATGTCCGCGATGAGCTCATAGAGGGCATTCAACCTCATGAGAACAACTGTTCGCGATGGCGCGAAATTACACGCCAATTAGCTCGGACAGAAGTATCGCTTCGCCTTCTTCAGCGCTCATTGCGATATTTGATGCGCGCAGCACCGCTGAGGAGACAGATTCCTCCCGAACAATGTCCGGGAGGAATCAATATTTACTAATCTGGTGTACTTCGAATCAGAAGTTCACGACTACTTATGGTCTGTCCATATAAGGAGATTGAATTAGCTAGCCCCAGATCTTATCAGCCACGCGCGAACTAGCCTGACCATCATCCTTGGGAGCAAATTGGTTTGCGTAATTCCGAACTCGGTATAGATAAGCTACCGGATCCTTTTTGAGGAGCTTAATCAGTTCACCAGTGTTCTTGAAAAGTGGGCCTGGAAGATTCTGCTCGAATTCATAGTAGAAACCGCGAGTCGAGGACGCATAGTCTTCAATGTCAGGAGCTAGAACGTAAATCGGTCGCTTCAGCGTTGCGTAGTCGAACATGATTGACGAATAGTCCGTCACTAGCGAATCGGAGGCTAGCATGACTTCATTGATGTCAGGATGCCGACTCACGTCAATTACGTTGGTGTTGCTGAATTGGCGGTTTGCGGCAACCGTATTAGAGTGGCCGCGAAGTAGGACGACTACAGAATCCCCGAATGCCTTTGCGAGAGCATTAAAATCCAGATAGCTTACTAGATCGTAGTGATTTGAAGCAGTCCGAATATTATCTCGCCAAGTAGGCGCATATAGAACGACGTGCTGATCGGGGGAGATACCTAGACGCGATCGAAGATCGCCACTGGATTCGGCAACTTGACCGGTTACGAGCGAGTCATTTCTCGGGTATCCAAGTTCCAATACGCGGCCGTCGTATCCAAATGCATTTGCCAATCGCTCACTGGCATACTCATTCTGCGCGATCAAGAAGTCCCACTGTAGAGCTTCTCGTTTCATCAACTCTCGGTACGAGATTGACAGATTACCTGACGGAACGTCGTTGCCAATTTTTTTCAGGGGCGTGCCGTGCCATGTTTGCACATAACGCTGACCGGGTTGCTTACTGAAGTAGTACGGGAAGTTGTTGTTGTTAACTAACCATTTCGCAGTGGATAGAATTTCATGATACTCAGCGGAGTGCAGTACCACGGGTGTCGCGCCGGCTGGAACCGGAACGCCATGATCCTTGACGGTCCAGTAGAGCTTACCTCCCACGCCTCTCTTGATCGCTTCCCTGAATAGAGCTAGAGGCGAATCGGCGATTGCGGAACCAGCGAAGGATTCAAATAGCGTTGCGTCGACGAGCTGTCGTTTTCCAGAGGACGACAGTATTAGCTGCTTCTGTCCATTTTTGGTCGCGTCAGAGTAAGCGATCCGCGGATAAATATTTAGCCACAATGCACCCGCCTTGACTGTACGTGACATTCTAATCCGCGACTTCTCGGTGAGGCTATGGATTGGAAGTTGCTGATGCAGCGACAAATCCACCGGAACCCAAAGATTCTTGTCTCCAATTTGCGTTCCTGCACGGCTAGCAATGAGCGCGTAGCCGCCCTCTGCAAAGGCAATCTTCTGTCCGTTTGATCCGGTCTGTTCAAGACTGAAACGAATTTCGAACTCTCCTGAAGCCTCGTCAAATCGGTATGTGTGAGGCAGAATTCGTGCTTTAGCCGAATTTTCGAAGAATAGACGCGTTTCAGATCCATGTGGGGATCTGTACCGGCCCTCAATAACGAGATCGTGGTTGCCCTCATCAACGTAGGCACCATTTACGGATATTCCGAAATCTCGTTCTTCTAAACGGAGGAAGCCGTTCGGCGAGAGCGATACACGGAGCCTCCTACCGAAGGAAAGCAATTCTTGAAGGGACGCCGAGCTCTGCCCGGATTGGATTAGTGCAGAGGAATGCCTATTTGCTAGACGCAGCTCCCACAGAGCAGAGCCAACGAGCGTTTCTTCAAAGAGCGGAAGGCTTACACGGAAAACTAATTCATCGTCGGTGATCTCACTTGCCAAGAAGGAAAGGTCCTTCTTGTGCTTGGACCTCAGTACTAGATGATTGAAATCGCCGGACGAACGCTTGTCGACTCGTAAAACGAAACTCCGACCATCCAAGGAAATCGATGTTGCAAGGGGTTTTGGCGTTGGGACGTTGACTACCAGGCCGAGCTTATCGTCGTAGTGGATTGCGTAACGTACGCCATCAACGGGGGTTCCATGAGAAAAAGCGACAGCTGATCCGAGCGGAGTCCTAGCCGTGATTTGTCCATCGCGGGAAATTTCACCAGCACGTACATGTAATTGCAGAGCCCACTTTAGGTCTTCGCTTTGGACACCTTCAGGCACGGCAAGCTTGCGAGTATCTATTCGAACGGAATACGTCGACTTTTCGTATGTGTTGTACGCGTCACCTGACGGGACTAACTCAGGCTTGATTCGTATGCTCTTGACTTCCGCCGGTAGAGCGATGAGATCGTCGTTTATTCCGATCAATTCTGCCGAAACTTCATAGTCGAAATTATTAGGAGACAAGCCGGAAATCCAGGTAGCTACGGTTGCGTTGGCTACAAATGACTGATCATCCCAATTGAAACTAATCAACTCAGCACGAAGACGCAAAGAAGAGTCGGCTGGCGTGAGCAGACTCTTTTCCGGGACAAACGAAAGCGATTCTAAGAAATCTGTTGCACAGGTCAGCCCAAGCTCAGGGTGAGCGGTAATTTGATAACCGGCCCCGTCTTCTTGCTTCTTCTGCAGGATTAGCGTGACATCTTCTTGTGTGCCGTTGAGTAACGACAAAGCAATGGTACGCTCCCAGAATGGAATTTCGTTCCAGTGGCCTTGATCCATGAATTCATTTAGGAATCGAATACCAGCTGCCAGTTCGGCCCAATAATCGTGGTCAGTGCGTGGTATTTGTTCGTAATACGGCTTAAGGTCAAAACCTACGGATTTTAAGAGCCACTGATCAAAAATCTCTTCAGTTGAGTTGTCTTGGAGAACCCGAGCAACGGACCTCATGACTTTGAGGCGATCCTGAAGGTCTTCAATTTTCGCTTTTTGCTGCGTGATTGAGGTTCCATCGTCACGAATAACCCACGTATACACAACTCGTTTTAGAACATCAAACTTGGTGGACGTAGTGTAGGCGATCGCCGTAGGGGTCTGATCCTCATATCGAATGTCTACCGGGAATTCTCGAATATTCTCGTCCCAGAAAGTTCTGCGGAAAACCTTGTTCCATGCGAAGACATCCTTCAGGAGTTCAGGATCGTCACCTAGGCTTCCACCAATACGATCAACAGCATGGACATTTTGAGCCCACTCCGGAATCCAGGTCTTCATGCCACGCTTGCGTTCGACCGAACCCACAACGAAATCAGAACCGGATTGCTCAAGTTGGGAGACCATGGCTTTGTAAGCACCGCGTGGAATATAGTCGTCAGAGTCGGCAAAAGTAAGATACTTTGCGGTTGCTGCTTGTATTCCGGTATTTCGCGCAGCACCTAAGCCAGAATTGGGCTGAGTAATAACAATGATTCTGGGATCGTTCGCTGCATATTCTCTAGCTATATCGCCAGAACGGTCTGGAGAACCATCATCGACCACGATTACTTCGATAGGTATTTCATTCTGGGCCAGTATGGTGTCTAAGGTTCCGCGAAGGTAAGATTCGACCTTGTAGCACGGTACTACGACACTCAATAACGGCGAATTTTTAGTTTTCTCTATTGGTAAAACGGGGGCGTCAGCGTTTTGCGCAATATCTGTGTCCAACGATGCCGTTTCTTGTTTGGCGTTGAACTTACTTATGAAGGTTCTAATCATTATTGTTCCCTTTGTAGAATGATCAGCTAATGAGATCTCGGAGTTCGCGCAATGCGGATTGGTTATGTAACTCGGCGCTAAATTTAGGACCCGGGTGCTGGGAATCAATCATCTTCAGCATGCCCTGAGCCAGAGCATCGTCAGAATTTTCCGTAATAATTCCATCATCATTACCAACAACGCTTTCGACGACATTATACCGCGTGGTTACGATGGGTTTACCTAGAACCATAGCCTCAATTACGGCCAGCCCTTGTCCTTCATAGATGCTTGAAAAAAGGAAATAATCACACTTAGAAACTAGAGCGTGAGGGTTTCGATGGTATCCCAGAAGGTGAATATTAGACTTTAGATTCAGGTTAGAAATGAGTGCATCTAAACTATTGAAAAGTGGCCCATCGCCAACAATGTAAAGGTGAACATTTTCAAACTTAGATACCACTTGCTTCATTGCGCGAATCATTCGTGCCTGGTTTTTCTCAGGAGATAACCGGCCAACCGTAACGAAGTTAATATTTGATGAATCCGGGTTGAAATCTCGATATTCACGAGATTCACGCAAAACTTCTTTAAAATTAATAAAATTCTGCACCGTAGTGAATTTTGATTCGTCAGCGTACTGTGACATTTTGTGTCTATTTATTTCAGTCAGCTTAGGCGAAACTGAAACGATCTTATCGAAATCATCGTAGAGCGAAAATAAGGAGCTTAGGTTTTTGTAATGCGGCATAACCCCGTTAATCGTTCTACGGGAGTCAAGCATTAGGTCGTTGTGCATCCAAATAAATTTCTTGGAGGATTTCGCGGCTAGTAACAATTCGGCCCAAAATACTGAATATCCATCAAAGGCGAGGATGGTGTCAAACTCAGCGTTACCGAAACAGCGCGCCCACTCGCGCGAGAAAATTGCTTGGATTCGCTGCAGATTAATCTTTTTTGCCTTGCGCCCACCCTCGCTTAGGTATCTTCTATACGATCGGCGTGACGACAAGGGCAAAGCAATCGTCCCTACGCGTGGGAAATGTCGAACCGATGGATCGAAGCCATAAACTTTCGCCACCTGGTTTTCATTCTTTGAATACGGGTACAAAATACTAACGTCATGACCATCTGCTGCTAGTTGATTAGCTACATTGATAGCAGCAGTTGTGATTCCGTTGGCAATTAGAGATCCAACATGTATGAGAATTTTCTTCTTATCCGAATCCAGACAACTTTCGATTTTCTGGACAGAGTCAAAGTTATTCTTGAATACTGCGTCAACCACTTGTTGAGTGGCAGTGCCGCTTTCGTGCGGTAAGAATTTATCTCGCCAACTCCGTCGTATGGCGACGAATTGGTCCATATGGTCACTTGAGCGAATGGCCGCAGCTACCGAATTAACGTCCGAGTTGATACTTCCCGGAAGTGAATCCTTCTGAAAATATAGACCGCGCTCATCATTCAACGCGTCCTCATTGAAGAAAAAGTGGATTGGACGATCATGTACCAATTGGTCGAAGACGATGCTGGATTCGTCTGTTACTAAGTGGGCCACGATGGGTAGCAGGCGGTTTGTCGGGATGGAGTTGTCGACGAGTCTTATTTGCGACAGTTTTCCTCGTTTAATGCCTCGCAGTGCAAGTTGGTGAACCTTGAGTAGAACAACGTACTTATGGGGATCTAAAAGTTCTACGAGAGACTGATAATTTGTGACTAGCGATTGGCTGGAATCAAGTATATTTGTGGGTGAAGTTCCTCGCCACGTTGGCGCGTAAAGAACGACCTTACGATCATCGCCTGCTTCGATGCCATGTATCGATCGAAGTTGCTCAAGGTCGTTTTTCTCCAAAATTTGCGCATCAAGACGTGGCGAACCCGTTTCCAGAATTTTTCCGCGAAAGAGCCCCTCTAGCTTAAATGCCCGTTTCCATATTTCTTGAGTCATAAAATTACTAGACGAAAGGACGAAATCGGCAGACATCAAATTGCGGATAACGTTTCGTGTAGTCGGCACCCCGAGTGGGATGTCATATCCCATTCTTTTGATCGGCGTTCCGTGCCAAGTGTTTAGGTAAACTTGGTTCGCGTTCTTTGTGAATTGGTGTGGAAAGGTGGAATTGCTCACCAAGTACTTGGAGGATGCAAGTTTCTTGTAGTAAGCGTGAGTTCCGTGTTTAACCCATTGTACGTTTTTATTACGTGAATATTTTTCCCACGTATACCCAGTCGGTGATTCTCCGCGATATGCCCAGATGAATCTAAAATTCTTGTAGTCTGTATGATTAACCAGATACTCGAAAATGGCTAGAGGGTGGCAGGTCTGACTCGTACCGTCAAAAGATTCTAAGAAAACCGTTTTAGAATGAATCCGAGAATCATTTGACCTGTAGTTAAAATCGTCCTTGAGGTACCGCTTGGCGCGTTTTTTAATCCTTGCGATTCGTTTTTGCACGTTTTCCTCTAGGTATGCGATTAATGCAGCAGGTCAAGTACGGCATGTAGCCTAGACAATCATTGCGTGAAGTTTACATGCCTGACCGTAGGGCTTAAGGGCAAATTCACTCAATATTCACTTTAGTTGCCAAACTAGTCTAGCAAATGATTGTGTCGCTCAGTAGCGCGCACATAGTTTGGATATCCGACGATTCAAGGCCGCGCACCATGAAACAGCGCCGTCAAAATGCATCGGTTCGTTAACAACCTATGCAATGGTTATGCCGTTTGGCGTGACGTTATCGAGGTAGACGCCGCGCACTTCTTCAACCACTAAGGCTTTGTCGGCGTAAAGCATCTACGAACATTATGAAGTTGCGCTCAGCAAGCGAGCTGTCGCAGGAAACACGGCCTAGATTTGAGTACCTCTGCAATCGAGATCATTTGACTACAACTGGTTGAAGGGCGTGCGCTTCCTTGTCGAGTCTCCTTTTTCGTGTGCGCAACTGCAGATTTTACTGTTAAACCGATGTTGAGTCGTTTGAATTGGAACGGAATGTGTGTAGTCCGCGAAAGATTTGCGCACTGATTCTATTTCCGTTGTGAGCATATCCGCCGATTGTTTTGCACTCATCAGGGCATCAGGGCATCAGGGCAACCGCAAAGATTTCAAGATTTGTTGTCGCAAGTACGATCCTGCGTCGCACTTCTAAACAAAACTGGCTGACTAATGAACGGCTTCACTTTCCTCGTTGGCATAGAGAAGAAGCGTGAACAAGCCATTACCTATCTGCCATTTTAGAAGAGACTCCCCAATTGGAGCTGGTTCGAAAAGGCACTTTCAGTAGGTTGGTGCGAATTGACTTAGGGGAGGTCAATCCACTCCTGAATTTCCAGGCCCGCCTGTAGTCCGTTGTCAACATCTAAGCTGAGCCTGGCGTCCGTGTTCTGTTTAGTATTGTTCATGAGCTCACCATAAAATTTTACGGTTAGGCTGTAGTCATGATGAACCAAACAGCAATATTTATTGACGCCGGATTCTTACTTTCACTAGGTGGTCATCGTGCTGCCGGTACAACATTGCGGTCAGCTTTTACGACGCACTATGAGTCCTTGGTCCGAGGCATAGTTCAAACGGTCAAGAAGAATACTGGACTGAATAACTTACGCGTTTATTGGTACGACGCATCTAAAGACGGCCTGTTTACCGAGCAGCACAAGCGTATTGGGCTGATCCCAGGCGTTAAAGTGCGTTTAGGTCGAATTTCTTACAACGGTGAGCAAAAGGGCGTTGATCTTCGTCTTGCATTAGATCTTGTCGGGGTGGCTAGGAACCGTTCCGCGTCAATTGCTTATCTTGTTTCCGGAGATGACGATCTTGCGGAAGCAGTAGAAGAAGCGCAAGACCTTGGCATGAAAGTTGTTCTTCTAGGTGTCGCAAAGGCCGACAGCAGGCTTGGTGTTGCCTCGGTTGCGGAACATTTGGCTTTGACCGCCGACTACATTGAAACCATACCCAATCAACTGTTGGACAGCGCTTTTACCAAGGTCTTGGAGTGGGACCAGCACCACTCGGAGAAGACATCGATTATTGCCAATGCGCCTGCAGAAGCGCCGGCCCCAGTTTCCGCGAAGCCCTTTGCTCCAACGCCAGCGGTGATGGCTCAAAAGGCATCCTCCAAGGCGATATCGGTGACCGAGCCAAACGCTGAAGTCGTATATTCCAGTGGTGGCGAGCGCCCTGGGTTCAAAGGCAACGCTGCCTATGAACAGCAAGAACTCAAAGTGGCTGAAGAAATTGGCGCCAAGGTTGCAGAATCATGGCTCGCGTTTACCACGCAATCAGAAGTTATCGAGCTCATGGCAGACAAGCCCCAGCTTCCACCAGAAATCGACAGGACACTGCTCAAAGACTGCGCTCAAGTTCTGGGGGAGTGGAAAACGGATCAGCAGACAATCCGCAGAACCTTGCGTAGCGCCTTCTGGGAGTATCTGGCAAAGATCATGTGACGAGTTAGCAACGACTTGAAGAACTCCAACGGGCGCGAGCTAAGGTAAATTTGTAACGTGACTTCTCAGCAGAAACCTTTTTACATCACCACTGCCATTTCCTACCCGAACGGCACTCCGCACATCGGCCACGCATACGAAGTCGTGGCCACGGACGTCATGGCGCGGTTCAAGCGGCTTGACGGACATGACGTCTTCTTCATGACCGGCACAGACGAGCATGGCCAAAAGATGATGCAGACGGCTGAAAAGCTGGAAATCACGCCAGCTCAACTAGCTCAGCGCAACTCGGACGCATTCCAAGCGATGAATGATGAGCTGGGCACGAGCTATGACCGTTTCATCCGCACCACGGACGCGGATCACCATGCAGCTGCCCAAGAGTTGTGGCGCCGCATGGAAGCCAACGACGATATCTACCTCGATAAGTACGCCGGTTGGTATTCAGTGCGCGATGAAGCGTTCTACACCGAGGAACAGACTGAAGTTCGCGAAGACGGTATCCGCTACGCAACCGAAACCGACACCGAAGTGACTTGGACTGAAGAAGAATCGTATTTCTTCCGACTCTCCAAGTACCAGGACAAGTTGCTTGCGTATTATCAGGACAATCCTGAATTTGGCGCGCCACGTTCCCGTTTCAATGAGGTAGTGCGATTCGTTGAAGGCGGCCTCACCGACTTGTCGATTTCCCGCACAACCTTTGACTGGGGCATCCCGGTACCGGGCAACGAAAAGCACGTTATGTACGTGTGGGTGGATGCCTTGACTAACTACCTCACTGGAGTCGGCTTCCCAGACGTAGAGTCCGCGTCTTTCCAGAAGTACTGGCCAGCAGACGTTCACGTTATCGGCAAGGACATTTCGCGCTTCCACGCCATCTACTGGCCGGCATTCCTGATGTCTGCCAAGCTTCCGCTGCCAAAGCGCGTCATGATCCATGGATTCCTGCACAACAACGGCGTAAAGATGTCCAAGTCCTTGGGGAATACTGTTTCGCCTGATGACTTTGTGAATCGATACGGCTTGGACCAGGTCCGTTACTTCTTCCTGCGAGAGGTACCTTTCGGAGCTGACGGTAGCTACAACCACGAGACCATCGTCGCTCGCATTAATGGTGACCTCGCCAACAACTTCGGCAACCTTGCTCAGCGATCGTTGTCGATGGTCGCAAAGAACTGCGGCGCGGTTGTGCCAACGCCGGGTGAATTGCTAGAAGCAGACCAGCAGATTCTCAATGCCGCTGGACAACTTCTTGAGCTTAATCGGGATGCCTACTCGCGTCAGGAATTTAGCAAGGCCCTCGAAGCTGTGTGGCATGTATTGGGCGATACCAATGCCTACTTCGCGGAACAAGAGCCATGGAAACTGAAGAAGACTGATCCGGAACGAATGGCTACGGTGTTGTACGTGACCATTGAAATCGTCCGCAAGGTTGCTCTGCTTCTGCAACCAGTTTTGCCGCAGGCCATGACCGCAATGCTCAACTCGCTGGCAATTGGCGAAGGATCAGCACGGACCTTCGAATACTTTGATACGGCATTAGTGCCTGGCACCGAGTTGCCGGCACCGTCGCCAGTATTCCCTCGGTACGAGGAAGAAAAATAGCAGAGCCTGCTTAAGCCAGATTTGCCTGCCGCGCAGAGACCTCAGTTCTCAGTGTGGCAGGCAAATTTGTACCCAGCTGCTGGTCCGCTTAAGCGCCTAGGGGCTTACAACACCAGTCTGGTAGGCAATGACCACTGCCTGAACTCGGTCCCGTGCTTCCAACTTCGCCAGAATGTGGCCAACGTGGGTTTTCACCGTTGCCTCTGAAAGGAACAATTCCTCTGCAATTTCTGGATTGGATCTTCCCAGCGCAATCAATCCGAAAACTTCCCTCTCGCGTCGCGTCAGGGACTCCACGAGCTCTGAAAGCTGCTTGTTGCCCTGGGTGCTCTCTTTTTTCAGCAGGGGAGCCATGTGATCCAGGAGGCGGCGAGTAGTCGAGGGGGCAATGACCGCATCGCCCTTGTTTACTGTGCGAATGGATTCCAGGAGTTCCTCGGGTGGTGCATCTTTCAACAAGAAACCACTCGCGCCAGCTTGAATCGCGCTCAAGGCGTATTCGTCCATGTCAAAAGTTGTCAGAACGAGGACTTTAGGCCCTTCGGCTGCAGTCTTGGAGGGATCCAGCAAACGCTCTGTTGCTTCGATGCCATCCATTTCCGGCATGCGCACGTCCATGAGGATGACATCGGCTTGGCGCATCAGTGGAGTGGCAACGGCTTCACGGCCATTGCCAGCCTCAGCAATCACATCCATGTCTTCTTGTGAATTAATCAGCATTCGGAAGCCACTTCGTACCAGCAGCTGATCATCGACCAGGGCGACCTTGATGACGTTGTTATTTTCCATGTGAATTTAGTCCTCGGAGTATGGAATGAAAACTGCGACGGCGAATCCGCCGGAAGATTGTGGGCCGGCGGTGCATGTTCCCTCATATAACGCTACGCGTTCTTTCATGCCTTGCAGCCCTTGGCCGGCTCCCTCAAGCTTGATTGCGCCTGCGCCGCGTCCGTCATCTTTGACCCGCAGCTCCAGTCCCCGGTAGGTCCAATTGAGGAGAACTTCTGCCACGGCGTCGGAGCCAGCGTGCTTGAGCACATTAGTCAGCGATTCTTGAACGCACCGGTAAGCCGTCAGTTCCGCGCCAGCGGGTAGTTCCTTGCGTGGCGTTCCATGGGTTTGAAGTTGTACGGCCAATCCTGAGTTCGTGGCGATCTCTACCAAATTGGGGATATCTCCCAGAGCAGGCAACGGCCTGTTTTGCAGTTCTTCGTCCTTCCGGAGGACACCGAGAAGGCGGCGCATCTCCTTGAGCGAAGAACGCCCGGTATCAGAAACCGTCTTGAGCGTATCGATGGCGATTTGAGGATCATTGACGGCCGCATAGCGCGCACCGTTGGCCTGCGTAATGATCACTGACAAGGAGTGGGCAACAATGTCGTGCATTTCGCGGGCAATATGGTTCCGTTCATCGGAGGCAGCCAGGGCCCTTTCCATAATGCGCTCTTTTTCAAGGCGTTCTGCATGTTCCTTCAGCGATTTCATGGCCAGCCGCCGTGTACGCGCCAGGTCGCCGAAGGTCCACGAGACAGTGACTACGAGAGCGAGGCCGACAAACGAGACCAGCATGTTGAACGTCATGGATGGGCTCGGGTCCGTGGCGTATCGGAATGGGTTGAACATGCTGAACGTCGCCAGCACCGCTCCTGCCAATCCGAGCGAGAGCGTGCCGAACGATTGCCATCGTTTCCCATAAACCGCCATGGTGTAAACCATGATGGGAACCGAAAACTGCGAAGGCAGCAAGAGGCCGTCGAATCCGAGCTGCAGGAGATGCCCAAATGCGATAACCAGGGTGACGGCCCACGGATATCGCCTGCGAACCATCAGCGGAGCTGACTGCAGCGTGGCGATAGCCATGATCGACAGCATGGCCGAGGCGGACATGGCGCCAGCCAACCCGATGGTTCCGGGGACACAGAACAAGGTGTAGATCAGACCGGTAATGAAGTCTATTCGTCGCGGATTCGCTCTGATCCAACCGTCAATTCGACGGTGGGGATTGGCAAAAATCAATGCGTCCTTCAATTCAATGGTATGAGCTGCAGGCTAGTGAAGCAGTGTTTGCTCCGGCCCGTACATCTAGAATATCGACTTCAGCAGCATGTATACCTCATGCCTGGGATTGAGATTTGAGCGGTCGTTAAATAGTAGTCCAACATATGAGATGAACTCTCACATGTTGGACTAAGATCGCTAAAGTTGAAGCATGGCAAATGAAATTGATATTGCGGTCATTCCAGGCGACGGGATTGGCCCTGAAGTTGTAACTGAAGCGGTCAAGGTACTGAAGTTCGTCACCAATGGTGGCAAGCAAGAACTCAAGCTCACTTACTACAAGCTTGGCGCTGAACACTGGTTGGAAACTGGCGAAACCTTGCCGGAGGAGACCCTCTCGGCTATCAAGCAGCATGACGCAATTCTTTTTGGCGCAGTGGGAGCAGCGCCAGGGGATGCTCGAATCCCGTCAGGGATCATTGAGCGCGAAATGCTTTTGAAGTTGCGTTTCTCCCTGGACCATTTCGTGAACCTGCGTCCGTCCAAGCTCTACCCCGGCATTGAAAGCCCCTTGTCCAACCCCGGGGCCATCGATTTCATTGTGGTGCGCGAAGGTACCGAAGGCCCATATGTTGGCAACGGCGGTTCGGTCCGAACCGGAACCGCGCATGAAATCGCGACCGAGGTATCGGTCAACACGGCCTATGGAGTAGAACGCGTGGTGCGAGATGCTTTCCGCCGGGCTTCCGAGCGAGAACGCAAGCACGTGACCTTGGTCCACAAGCACAACGTCCTGGTGCATGCCGGACACCTGTGGAAGCGCACTGTGGAAGCTGTCGCAGTCGAGTTCCCAGAAGTGACCCACGATTACCTGCATGTAGACGCGGCCACTATCTTCCTGACTACTGAGCCATCCCGCTTCGATGTCATCGTTACGGACAACCTCTTCGGTGACATCCTGACTGACCAGGCTGGAGCAATTACCGGTGGCATCGGCTTGGCTGCGAGCGGCAACATCAACATGGACCGCACCTACCCATCGATGTTTGAGCCAGTACATGGATCTGCCCCGGATATTGCCGGGCAGCAGAAGGCCGACCCAACGGCGGCCATCCTTTCGGTAGCGCTGATGCTGGACCATCTCGGAATGTCAGAAGAAGCACGCGCTGTTGAGCAAGCTGTTGAAAAAGAGATCACTTCACGTCAAGAATTGACCGATAATCGCACCACCAGTGAAATCGGCGATGCAATTGTCGCTTTACTGGCATAAGCTGAAAGTGACGTTTCCGATTAGCATCTAATCGGTAGCAATTCCACGAACGGGTGTTCCGCTTTGGCGTGGAGCACCCGTTCTTTGTTTATTGAGCTAGGAAGTCCAAGGTAGATGGAATTCACCGAAAATCTTTCAACGAGTCGCAAGAGCGATCAAGAGCGCGCCAGCGTTTTGGCCAACCCTGGTTTCGGGGACTTCTTTACTGACCACACCTCCGTTGTCGACTGGAGCGCCAATGAGGGCGGCCATGGCGGGGAATGGCATGATGCCCGCATCGAGCCTTATGGTCCCATCGCGATGGATCCAGCTGCCTCGGTGCTGCACTATGGCCAGGAAATCTTTGAAGGCCTCAAGGCTTACCGCCATGAGGACGGCTCGGTGTGGACCTTCCGTCCGCGCGCAAACGCAGCCCGCTTGAACAAGTCCGCCCAGCGGTTGGCCCTGCCCCAGCTGGACGAAGATGTTTTTGTTGAGTCACTGAAGAAGCTGGTTGCCACCGACATCGATTGGGTTCCAAGCGGCGAAGGCGAAGCGCTGTACCTGCGGCCGTTCATGATTGCCACTGAAGCATTCCTCGGAGTGCGTGCGGCGCGCGAAGTTTCCTATCGGGTCATCGCCTCGCCAGCGGGCAACTACTTCGGTGGAGAGCTCAAGCCGGTAGCCATTTGGGTATCGAAGAACTACGCCCGCGCCGGCCGCGGCGGCACCGGTTCTGCCAAGTGCGGTGGCAACTACGCGGCATCATTGGTAGCGCAACTGGAAGCCGAGGAGAATGGCTGCAAGCAGGTGCTCTTCCTCGATGCCTTCAATGACAATGCTGTTGAAGAACTGGGTGGCATGAATGTTTTCTTTGTCACCAAGGACAACAAGCTGGTTACTCCTGCACTGACCGGAACCATCCTTGAAGGTGTTACCCGTTCATCAGTGATCCAGCTGGCCAAGGACCGTGGCATGACAGTGGAAGAACGGAAGATCACCCTTGATGAATGGCGTGATGGCGTTGCTTCCGGTGATATCACGGAAGTATTTGCCTGCGGTACCGCCGCAGTAATCACTCCAATTGGCCTGCTCAAGAATGGCGATGAACTCATCGGAGACGAGAACGCTCCTGCCGGTGAAGTAACGATGTCCATTCGCGAGGAACTGCTGGGCATCCAGCTGGGCACCGTCGAAGATCGACACGGCTGGCTGGAGCGTTTGGCCTAGACGGCAATCCAAACGACTACGATGGTCTCGGGGCTTAAGCCCCGGGGCCATTGTTGTATGCGAAAAGGAATGAAATGCACGTACTGGTAACTGGCGGTGCAGGCTACATAGGATCACACGCCGTGCTCTTGCTGCTCGAAGCTGGCCACAAGGTTTCTGTCTTCGACAATCTGAGCAATTCATCGCCTGAGTCCCTGAGGCGCGTACGCGACATGTCCAATTCGGCTCCCGAACTTTTCATTGGCGACTTGCTGGATAGCGACCGGCTGGATTCTGTCTTGAGCCAGACCAAGCCGGACGCAGTCATCCACTTTGGCGGTTTGAAGGCCGTAGGAGAGTCCGTTGAAAAGCCGATTTCCTACTACCAGAACAACGTCGTCGGCACCTTGAACCTGGTATCAGCGATGGAAAAAGCTGGAGTAAAACGACTGGTTTTCAGCTCATCCGCAACGGTCTACGCCGAGTCCACCCAGTTGCCACTGGTAGAAGATGCACAGCGTGCCGCATCAAACCCCTACGGGCGGACCAAGCTGCATATCGAGCAAATCCTCGAGGACCTTGCGGTCTCCGACTCTTCATGGTCCATCGCCACCTTGCGCTACTTCAATCCAGTCGGTGCGCATCCTTCGGGAAACATCGGCGAAGATCCTCAGGGCATCCCGAACAACCTCATGCCGTTTATTGCACAGGTAGCGGTCGGGCGCCGCAGCGAAGTCCAGGTCTTCGGCAATGATTACCCAACCTACGATGGAACTGGCGTGCGGGACTACATTCACGTCATGGACCTTGCCCAGGGTCACCTGGATGCATTGGACTTCTTGAACACCCACACCGGCCAGTACGTCTGGAATCTCGGAACCGGAAGTGGAACGAGCGTCCTGGATGTCATTGGCGCCTTCTCGCGGGCCTGCGGCCGGCAGCTTCCATACAAGTTGGTAGAGCGCCGCCCGGGCGATATCGCCGAGTACTACGGTGATCCGACAACAGCACGCTTGGAGCTCGGCTGGAAGGCTGAACGAGGAGTCGAGGAAATGGCCCGGGATATGTGGGAATGGCAGTCGAAGAACCCCGCTGGATACCCGGATTATGATCTTGACGGAATTTCTGAAGAAGAAATTAACGAGTTTATCCGTGGAAGCCGCGCCACGATCGCTAAACAAGACTAGACAAGAGAAAACCGAATGAAAATTGCAAGATTTGTAGTAGACGGTGATCCGCTGTACGGAGTCGTTGATGGCAACGACATCCACGTCCTGGCAGGAGACCCTTTCTTCCAAGGAATCAAAACCACAGGGGCAACCCACAGCCTGGATGATGTTCGCCTGGTGGCGCCAATCATTCCTCGTTCGAAGGTTGTCGGGTTCGGGCGCACCTACCGTGAACACGCTAAGGAACTGGGCAATGAAGTTCCGCAGGAACCCATCATGTTCTTGAAGCCTAATACCTCGGTGGTTGGCCATGGGGATCCTGTCACCCTTCCAGCGTTCTCTGATGAGGTTTCCTTCGAGGGTGAACTAGCTGTCGTCATTGGGCGTATTTGCAAGGACGTCCCTGCCGACAAGGCCCAAGACGTAATCTTTGGCTACACCGTAGCCAATGACCTCACCGCGCGCGATGCGCAACGCAGCGACCTCCAGTGGGCCCGCGCCAAAGGGTTCGATGGATCCTGCCCTCTGGGTCCGTGGATTGAAACTGAATTGCCGGATCCAGACGACGTGGGCATTGTTACTCGAGTCAACGGTGAAGTTAAGCAAGATGGCTCAACCAGCGAAATGATTTGGCCAGTCAACGAACTGGTGGCGCGAGCTTCGGAAGCCTTCACGCTCTTGCCAGGCGATGTGATTATGACTGGAACACCTGCAGGCGTTGGACTGGTCGATGCTGGGGATGTCGTTGAAATCGACGTCGAAGGAATCGGTTCATTGCGAAGCGTATTCCGGCGCTGAGTTAGTTTAACTAGTCTTTATCTGGGTACAATAGTTATTAACACCAACTTGCCATCATCATTTGGGTGGAACCGCACTGGCTCTCGATCATTTATGTGATCGGGAGCCTTGCGGTTTAAATGCGACTTTCGGTGCGAAAGGCATAGAATGAAGACATCATGACTGATCTATCGCTGATTCCCGAAGTAACCGAAGATACCCCGGTACGCGTTCGCTTTTGCCCATCACCCACTGGAACTCCACACGTTGGATTGATCCGTACGGCCCTGTTCAACTGGGCTTACGCTCGTCACACGGGCGGCAAGATGATTTTCCGCATCGAAGATACGGATGCGAAGCGCGACTCGGAGGAAAGCTACAACCAGGTGCTGGACGCCTTGAACTGGTTGGGTATTGACTGGGATGAAGGCGTTAACGTCGGCGGGCCGCACGAGCCTTACCGCCAGTCTCAGCGAGGCGAGATCTACCAGGATGTCATTGCCAAGCTCCGCGCGGCCGGACACCTGTACGAGTCATACTCCACCCCCGAGGAAATCGAAGCGCGCCACAAGGCTGCCGGCCGGGATCCAAAACTTGGCTATGACAACTTTGACCGCGAGCTCACCGACGAGCAGAAGGCAGCGTTCAAGGCAGAAGGCCGCGAGCCTGTGCTGCGTGTTCGCATGCCGGATCACGACGTCACGTTCAATGACCTGGTCCGTGGTGAGATCACGTTCAAGGCAGGCAGCGTGCCGGACTATGTTGTAGTTCGCGCCAACGGGCAGCCCCTGTACACGCTGGTCAACCCCGTTGACGACGCTTTAATGGGCATCACCCATGTGCTTCGCGGTGAAGACCTGCTGTCTTCCACGCCACGCCAGGTTGTCTTGTATGCACTCCTGCACGATATCGGTGTTGCAAAGTACATGCCGCGCTTCGGCCACTTGCCATACGTGATGGGCCAGGGAAACAAGAAGCTTTCCAAGCGTGATCCAGAATCAAGCTTGTTCCTGCACCGCGACAACGGGTTCATTCCAGAGGGCTTGCTCAACTATCTGGCATTGCTCGGCTGGTCATTGAGCGCCGATGAAGACATCTTCACCAGCGAGCAGCTTGTTGAAGCCTTTGACGTTACCGATGTCCTGTCCAACCCGGCACGATTCGATGTCAAAAAGGCAGAAGCCATCAACGGTACGCATGTGCGCATGCTGGAACCGAAGGACTTCCGGGATCGCTTGGTTCCATATCTCCAGGCCGCCGAACTCGTTGGCGCCGAGCTGACCGCTCGCGAAAACGAAATCCTTGATCAGGCAGCTCCACTGGTGCAGGAGCGCATCGCGCTCTTGGGCGAAGCTACCGACATGCTGGAGTTCCTCTTCAAGTCGGACGATGAGATTGTCGTTGCTGACAACGCCCTAAAAGGCATGCCGGCGAACCTCGCAGAGGTGGTGGATGCATCGGTTCAGGCGCTTGAAGGCTTGTCGGACTGGAACGCAGAGACCATCCAGGCAGCGCTTCGCGCCAAGTTGGTTGACGAGTTGGAGCTCAAGCCGCGCCAGGCTTTCGGCCCTGCTCGTGTCGCAATTTCGGGTAAGCGCGTATCGCCACCGCTCTTCGAGTCCATGGAAATCCTGGGCCGCGAGTCGAGCTTGAACCGTCTTCGTGCTTTTGGCGAATCCCGGTAGGGTCATTCCCTAGCACCAGCGGTACATGCAGAGCACCTTGGATGTTTGCAACATTGAACGATGTTGGCATCCTAGGTGCTCTTGCTTTTGCCGGATAGTGAGCGTGTCTGCGGGGGAGTCCAAGTGAAGCAGTCGCGATTCAGGCTGAATGCGGGGGTGCGTCAATTCACAGTGGCAATTTGCGACGGAAGCGGAACCCCAGCAAGACCAAAATGCTAATTTTCATTGATTCTGCGCGGAAATTGGGCGTAGCCGTGTGCCGGTCCCTCGATTTGTGTAGTTCTTTGCTGGACGGTATAGTTTTATCTCGTGCTACGGAAGTGGCCTGGAATAATGCTTGACAGAATTCCTAAACTCCCAAGTCACAATGGGATATGGTGTAATTGGCAACACAACGGTTTCTGGTTCCGTCATTCTAGGTTCGAGTCCTGGTATCCCAGCGCTTCATCGGATTCATCCGATGAGCCAAGGTAAAACTTGGCGTACGGCCCCATCGTATAGCGGCCTAGTACTCCGCCCTCTCACGGCGGCAACACGGGTTCGAATCCCGTTGGGGTCACCACATGAAAAACCACGGAGAGATCCGTGGTTTTTTCTTTTGCATGGAAAATGTGCCTCTATCTCTCAGCAATCACCGTCGCCATAAGGCAAGATGGTGCACATGGAGTCGAACTCAGATCAGATCAAGCCTGCATTGAGCGAGGCTGCTGGTGACGGGCAAATCAGCAACACCACCATCAAGAGCCTTACCGAATTGCGCGGCATTCTCAGTGATCTAGTTTTCGTCGGCAACTCGTCTCCCGCAACATCTGAAAGTGATCAGTTGCGCGAGAAGACGTTGCATCAAATATCCGACTATCTGATACCAAGAGTCTCCAACCTCGGTGCACCGCTGTTAGCGGTGATAGGCGGATCAACTGGATCTGGCAAGTCCACTCTCGTTAACTCGTTGGTCGGTGAGCAAATCAGCATTTCGGGTGCTGTCAGGCCGACAACCAGAACGCCGGTTCTCGCTTTTAATCCCGTGGATCAACCATTCTTTGAATCCGACCGCGTCCTGCCTGAACTCACTCGCGTTTCCGGCGGCGGGTTTGCAGTAGCCGGTGATTCTTCCCGTCACGATGCGCTGGTCATGAAGCCACATGCGAACGTGCCTCAAGGGCTGGCAATCCTTGATGCGCCAGATATTGATTCTGTTTCAGACGATAATAGGGCTCTGGCAGGACAACTGCTCAATGCCGCTGATTTGTGGATTTTCGTGACAACAGCCAATCGTTACGCAGATGCTCTGCCCTGGGAGCTGCTAACGGACGCGGGCGTTCGGGACATTACTGTATGCGTAGTCCTCAATCGGGTTCCTTCAGGTGCAGAGCGCGACATTGTCCCGGATCTGCGTCGTTTACTCATTGAAAAGAACTTGGATCCCGCTTTGTTGCATGTCGTCAATGAGACGCAGCTCAATGAACAAGACTTATTGCCGGGGGAGCGCCTCGAGCCGCTCATGGCCTGGCTTAATGCCTTGGCCGCGGATTCATCCAAGCGCCAGCAGGTGGCAGCGCAAACTCTTGCAGGAGCCTTGAAGCGCACTACTGCCGACGTAGGCGAGCTACTGGCTGAATTGCAAGATCAAGAAGCCCAACTCGACGACTTGCGCCGGCTGACCAATGAGAGGTTTGACCAAGCTCAGGAACGGATCAATGCCGCGCTCAATGATGGCTCGTTGCTCCGTGGAGAAATCTTGTCGCGATGGCAGGATTTTGTTGGTGCTGGAGAACTCCTTCGGGGCATTGAGGGCGCTATCGGTAGGGTAAGAGATCGAGTCGGAGCGTTCTTCTCGGGGCGGCCGCCAGCCACGCATCGCGTGGAACAGGCAATCGAGTCAGGATTGCATACAGTCTTTATCGCAGAGATCACCAAGGCTTGCCATGACGTGGACAGGTCGTGGAAGAATACTCCGCTCGGGCAGGTGCTCCGAGACGGGCTAGAGGCACCGCGGCCTTCCAATGATCTCAGCGAGCAAGCTGCAGAAAGCATCCGTCTGTGGCAAAAAGATATTCTTGAGATGATTCGCGAAGAAGGCGCTGGCAAACGCAAAACCGCCCGGATGGCTGCCTTCGGAATCAACGGAGTCGCGGTCATTTTGATGGTTGTAGTATTCGCCTCTACCGCAGGACTAACTGGTTTGGAAATTGGCATCGCTGGTGGATCCGCGGTCGTGGGGCAGAAGCTTTTGGAAGCGATTTTCGGCGAGGACGCAGTTCGCAGAATGGCGATGAGAGCCCGGAAAATGCTGGATGCGCGTGCCCAGGGTTTGATTGCCAAGACTTCCGAGCCTTATGCCAGCGGAATTGGCCGTGCGGCTCAACCCGCGGTGGCTCAGGCATTGAGCCGAGTCACCGAAGGACTGAACAGCAAAGGGGCCAAGAAGTGACAGAACGAAAAGTCGTCCGTGCTGTTAATGGCCTGAACCAACAGATTGACAGTGTTGTTGAAGCCATGCAGCTTGCTGAGCCGTATTTGGATTCAGAAAGCATCGACTTGGCAGCATCGGTCATCAGAAAATCCGAATCACGGCGAAAGCTGTCTTCGGAACACGTGGTCGTCGGGCTTTTTGGCGCTACGGGAAGCGGAAAATCGACACTCTTCAATGCCTTGGTTGGGCGTGAGCTGGCATCCACAGGCGTGATACGTCCAACGACCACGAACACTGTGGCCGCGATCTGGGATACGGCGGGCGCCAATGAACTTCTGGATTGGCTTGAAGTCAACGACCGTCATGTGATCGAAGCATCAGCGGAGTCGAAGCGGGGGGCCTCGAAAAAGGACTTTGATTCTGGTTTGCTGCTCTTGGATTTGCCGGACATGGACTCGACGAAGGTGGAACACCACCAGATTGCTACCCGGCTTGTTGGCCAAGTAGATTTCCTCGTCTGGGTTCTCGATCCTCAAAAGTATGCTGACGCGTCTATTCATCATGGATATTTGAACTCCTTGCGCAGCCAGCAGGGGAACATCTTGATTGTTCTGAATCAGATGGATCGAGTCGCCGCGTCCGATAGAAGTAGCATCGTTAATTCCTTGCGCGAGATCCTGGCTTCCTCGGGGTTGGAACGACTTCCGGTGGTGTGCGCTTCGGCTTCCACGGGAGAAGGGCTGGAGGAAGTCCAACGGCAAATTGCTACGGCCGCGAAAAACAAGGCGATCTCTACCCGCAGGTTGCGGGCAGACGTTGATCAAGTGGTTCACCATCTCAAAGCCGAGCTGAATGCTGAAAAAGTGCGTCTCCCGGATCAGATGCAACAGTCTGAGCTGGAGCGGGCTATAGCCAATGCGCATGGGGCGCAGTACATTGCAGATGCCGTAGAGACTTCCTACAAGCTCCGCGCCGCGCGACGCACGGGATGGCCTGTGACTACTTGGCTGATTCGATTGCGCAACGATCCGCTTCAGCGAATGAACTTGGGAAGAAAGCGGGAGGCGGCCGAACTGTCCATCACCTCGCGTCCCGAACTTTCGGTTGCTGAATCTGCGGCCATCGACCATGCCATCGACAACTACGTCCAGCAAGCCACGCAGGAACTGCCCGACAGCTGGATTGAACCGGTCCGGGTAGAAGTCGGGAGCAACGTGCAGCAACTGGACGGTGCGGTTGACGCCGCCATTGCCGGCACGGCCTTGGGCGTTGAAAAGTCGTCCTGGTGGTGGCCTGCAGTCAAATTTGTCCAGTGGGTCTCTTTGCTGGCAGCACTGGCGGGGGCCCTGTGGCTGGCAGCCTACCCTGTGGCCGGCTACTTCCAATTCGATCTGCCCGCAGCCCCTCGTGTCGAGGGTGTAGCTGCTCCCACCCTAGTTTTTGCCATCGGGGTGCTGCTGGGTATCGTGCTGGGAATTGCGTGTTCATTCGTCAATCGAATAGTGGCTAAAGTTAAGCGTAGGAAGGCATTGAGAAATATAGAACGTTCAGTATCCGGGCAAGTCCGCTCCGCCGTGGTTGAACCGGTCGACCAGTATCTGAATACCTACAACAGCTATGCCGCCATTATTACCTCAGCAGCAAAGAAAGCCGAATAGAACTCTGTGACTATTAATCAGCCTGAAGCAAACGTCGGAGACCTTGGCGAGCAAGGAATACTTGATACTATTCTTCCGCTCCTTGACTCGCGCGCGGCTAACCTTGGTCCAGGCGATGATGCTGGCGCACTGAGTGTCCAAGGAACAGAAATCCTCGTTTCGGTCGATACCCTTGTTGAAAACCAGGACTTCAGGTTGATCTGGCCTAGCGGTCTTGAGCACCGTGCGTACGACATTGGCTGGAAATCCATTGCCCAGAACGTTTCGGATATCAATGCGATGGGTGGCCGTTCCACCGGTGCGGTGATTTCCTTGTCGCTGCCTCCAACAACGTCTCTGGAATGGGTCAAGGATTTCGCCCAGGGGATTGCGGACGCAATCAATTCGCTGGGTGCCAAGGAGTTGACTATTCTCGGTGGAGACCTCGGAAAGTCAACGGAGATCTCGGTGACGACTACCGTACTGGGAGAAACCGCGCATGGAAAGGTTCTGCGCAGCGGTGCCAAGCCAGGCGACTTGATTGCGGTGGCAGGGCGTCTGGGGGACGCCGGAGCTGGCCTGTCGGTTTTAGAGCATGGCAGCAGTGCAAGTTCGTGGAGCAGGGCGGTGCGCCGCATAGCTGAAGCACAATGCAAGCCGGTACCGCCTCTTGGCTCTGGCCCCCGTGCCGCAGAAGCTGGTGCCCACGCCATGATGGACATCTCTGATGGCCTCGTGCGCGACACAGCGCGACTTGCCAAGAGCAGCGGTGTCAGTATCGATTTCGAGCGCCAGATACTGCAGAAATTTGCAGCTCGGCTAGCCCCCGCCGCGCAGCTGACCAAGACCGACCCGATGGAATGGGTGCTCCATGGCGGTGAAGATTTCGGACTACTTGCTGCTTTCCCGGCAGATGCTGAGGTGCCTGAAGAATTCACAATTCTCGGTGTCGCCAAGGCACGCAGCGGCCGACGTTCGTTGGTCACGGTTGATGGGAAAACCGTCACGGCAAACGCCGGTTTTGACCACTTCAACTAGCCCGTTGTTGAAGTTGCCGCCCGCTTCCTAGGCATGATCGTTTTGAACCCGAAGCAGCTCGGAAAGTTCATGGGCTGCACTGGTGACGGCTTCATGATGGATTTTTCCGGGCTGCCTAGTGAGGCGTTCAATAGGTCCGGACAACGAGAGCGCGGCGATGACGCGGCCAGACTGTCCACGTACTGGAGCAGAGACGGAAGCGACGCCAGGTTCGCGTTCTCCCAGGGACTGGGCCCATCCACGTCGGCGCACGCCTGCCAAGATCGTTGGCGTGAAGCGGGCGTGGTGCAGCCCTTCGACCATCCGCTCATTGTCTTCCCATGCCAGAAGAACCTGCGCAGCGGAACCTGCCTTCATTGACAGCTGAGTTCCGACAGGAATGGTGTCGCGCAAGCCAATGGGGCGCTCGGCGCTGGCAATGCAGACGCGGAAGTCGCCCTGCTTGCGGAAAATCTGGGTGCTCTCGCCCGTGAGGTCGCGCAGCTTGATGAGGATCGGTCCTGCCGCGCTGACCAACCGGTCCTCGCCGGCAGCGCTTGCCAATTCCACGAGGCGGTTTCCGAGTTCAAAGCGTCCATGCATATCCCTGCCTACCAGCCCGTGGTGAACGAGGGACTGTGCGATGCGGTGCACCGTAGGGCGCGAAATATCGGTCAACTCCACCAACTGGGACAGGGATGTTGGACCATTTTCCAGCGCATTGAGGATGGCTGCCGCTTTGTCGAGAACACCTACACCGCTACCTATTGTCATGGTTCCAGTATCACGTCTCATTATTTGAGATTCAAGTCCGCATACTGGAAATGACTATCTGTGAAGTGTCAAAGTTGAACTACCACAATTTACGTAGCTTGAGGAGTGTGTCGCATGTCCGCCATGCAGTCGCCCCAGACATTGGCAGAAAAAGTTTGGAGCGCACATGTTGTGCGCCAGGGTGAAGGAAATGGAGAGTCACGCCAGCCGGACTTGATTTACATTGATCTTCACCTCCTACACGAGGTGACCTCCCCGCAGGCCTTCGAAGGCCTGCGCTTGGCCGGTCGTCAGTTGCGCCGTCCGGACCTGACTATCGCGACGGAAGATCACAACACTCCCACGCTCGAAATCGACAAGCCCATTGCCGACTTGACCAGCCGCACCCAGATTAATACCCTGCGTGAAAACTGCAAGGAATTCGGTGTTCGCCTGCACTCCCTGGGCGACAAGGAACAGGGCATCGTCCACGTGGTCGGTCCGCAGCTGGGCCTGACCCAGCCGGGCATGACCGTGGTCTGCGGCGACTCCCATACCTCAACGCACGGTGCCTTTGGCGCTCTGGCCTTTGGCATCGGCACCTCAGAGGTTGAGCACGTCATGGCCACCCAGTCCTTGAGCCTGAAGCCATTCAAGACCATGGCCATCAACGTCGAAGGCACGCTGAAGCCGGGGGTGACTTCCAAGGACATCATCTTGGCTGTCATCGCCAAGATCGGCACCGGCGGCGGCCAGGGCTATGTGCTTGAATACCGGGGCTCGGCCATCCGCTCGCTGTCCATGGACGCGCGCATGACCATTTGCAACATGTCCATTGAGGCAGGCGCCCGCGCCGGAATGATTGCCCCGGATGAGACGACCTTTGAGTATGTCAAGGGCCGCCCGCACGCGCCAAAGGGCGAGGATTGGGACGCGGCAGTCGAAGACTGGAAGAAGCTGCACTCCGATGAAGGTGCCCAGTTTGACGCAGAAGTGTTCTTGAACGCTGATGAACTCGAGCCATTTGTCACCTGGGGGACCAATCCGGGCCAGGGAGTCTCGCTGTCCCAGAGCGTTCCTTCGCCCGAAGATTTCGAAGACGAGAATGACCGCAAGGCCTGTGAGCGTGCGCTGAACTACATGGGACTAACCGGCGGTACCCCGATGAAGGATATCCGTGTGGATACGGTCTTCTTGGGTTCTTGCACCAACTCCCGAATGGAAGACCTGCGTGCCGCAGCGGAAGTCATCAAGGGCAAGGTCAAGGATCCGGCGATCCGGATGATTGTTGTGCCAGGATCCGCGCGTGTCCGCCTGGAAGCGGAAGCTGAAGGGTTGGACCAGGTGTTCAAGGACTTCGGGGCCGAATGGCGATTTGCCGGTTGCTCCATGTGCCTGGGAATGAATCCCGACCAGCTGGACGAGGGGGAGCGCTGCGCATCGACCTCCAACCGCAACTTTGAAGGCCGACAGGGCAAGGGCGGGCGCACCCACCTGGTTTCACCACTGGTCGCGGCAGCAACCGCAGTGCGTGGAACCCTGTCCTCGCCAAGCGACCTGGCCAACACTCCGGCCGCAGTCTAGAAAGGATTACCACGATGGAAAAGATTATTACCCACACCGGCATTGGTGTTCCGCTGCGGCAGAGCAACGTGGACACGGATCAGATCATTCCTGCCGTGTACCTCAAGCGCATCACCCGTACCGGCTTCGAGGACGCCTTGTTTGCCGGCTGGCGCCGCGATGAGAACTTCATCCTCAACAAGGAGCCGTTCAATGCCGGATCCGTGCTGGTAGCTGGCCCTGACTTCGGCACTGGCTCATCGCGCGAACACGCTGTCTGGGCACTGAAGGATTACGGCTTCAAAGCCGTGATTTCAGCTCGATTTGCCGACATTTTCCGTGGCAACTCCGGCAAGCAGGGATTGGTGGCAGCCGAAGTTGCGCAAAGCGACATCGAATTGATCTGGAAGGAGCTGGAAAACAATCCAGGCACTACCGTGACCGTGGATCTTGAATCCCGCACCGTTGCCTGCGGTTCGATTTCGGCACCCTTCCAGATCGATGACTACACCCGCTGGCGCTTGATGGAAGGCCTGGATGATATTGGCCTGACCCTGCAGCAGGAAGAGGCCATCACGGCCTACGAAGCCCGGCGTCCGGCACACAAGCCCGAGACGCTGCCCGCGCTGACTGCTGATTAAGATATTCTTTTCCAAGCTGGAATAATAGGCCCGCTCTTCTCCGTTCTTATAGCGGGAGAGCGGGCCTTCTGCTCTTCCTGGGACGCACGCACCGCTCAGTGTCGTGACGTGGCTGAAAGCATGCTCACAATGTGTGCGCCACGGGATGAACTGAACATACCAGCGGGTACATAAGCGGTATGCTTGCTTAGTCCTGCCAGTTCGAAAGCTCAGAAGCTTCGGCGGGCGATAACGACTACGCGATGAGGTAATTCATACATGGGTAAGATCTTGACGATCCATGGTGGTGTTCCACTTGAGGGCACCGTACGAGTCGGCGGAGCAAAGAACCTAGTGCCAAAAGCCATGGTCGCAGCTCTGCTTGGTGGCACTCCTTCGGTTCTGCGCAATGTGCCGGAAATCAAAGACGTCGTCGTAGTACGAAGCTTGCTTGAAATACATGGTGTCAAGGTTGACCAAGACCCAGCCACCGGTGATCTCACCATGGATCCAACCGAAGTCAAGACCGCCTCGAACCAGGCCATTGATGCCCATGCAGGCGACTCTCGCATTCCCATTCTTTTCTGCGGACCGCTGATCCACTCGTTGGGCGAAGCGTTCATCCCTGATCTTGGCGGCTGCCGCATTGGCGACCGCCCAATCGACTTCCACCTGGAGGTCCTGCGCGAATTCGGCGCAGTGGTGGACAAGGCTCCAGACGGCATCCGCATCTCGGCTCCCAACGGATTGACCGGTGCCAAGCTCTCCTTGCAGTACCCAAGCGTCGGCACCACCGAACAGGTACTGCTCTCGGCCGTTCGCGCCAAGGGTGTCACGGAAGTCAGCAACGCAGCCATTGAGCCGGAAATCCTGGATCTCATCTCGCTGCTGCAGAAGATGGGCGCTATCATCTCCGTGCACCGTGACCGCGTCATCCGCATTCAGGGCGTTGACCAACTCACCGGTTTTGACCACACAGCCCTCCCAGACCGCAATGAGGCCGCATCGTGGGCTTCAGCGGCACTGGTCACCAAGGGAGACATCTTCGTACAGGATGCGCAGCAGCGCGACCTGACCGCCTTCCTCCACGTCTACCGCCAGATCGGTGGCGAATTCGAGGTCAAGTCCAACGGCATTCGCTTCTACCACCCAGGCGGAGACCTCAATCCGCTGATCCTGGAAACAGACGTTCACCCGGGCTTCATGACTGACTGGCAGCAGCCGCTGGTTGTCGCACTGACCCAGGCCAAGGGCGTATCCGTGATCCACGAAACTGTCTACGAGAACCGTTTCGGATTCACTGACGCACTCGTGCGCATGGGCTCCACGGTCCAGGTGCACACCGACTGCCTCGGTTCCACTCCTTGCCGTTTTGGCCAGCGCAACTTCAAGCACTCCGCTGTTGTCGTAGGCCCTGCCAAGCTCACCGGCGCCGATATCGACGTTCCAGACCTTCGTGGCGGATTCTCCCACCTGATTGCAGCACTAGCTGCCGAGGGAACCAGCCGTGTCACCGGTATTGAAATCATCAACCGCGGATACGAGCACTTCATGGACAAGCTGCAGAGCTTGGGCGCCAATGTTGAGTTGAGCAACTAAAAAGGGGATCTTGTTCGTGGTTAAGATCCTGGCTCCGGGGGAGTCTGCAAAAACCAAACGAGTCTTTTCAGTCCTGGCAGGAATTGTCCGGCCAGTGATGAACGGGCTGATTGGCAGGTCATGGAAGGGTTTCGAAAACCTTCCGCAAGGCGGCTACATCGTCTGCCCCAATCACCTGACTGAAATTGATCCGCTGGTAGTTGGGCACGCGATTTACAGCAATGGCAGGCTTCCTCGTTGGCTTGCCAAGGAGTCGCTCTTCAAGCCACCGGTACTCGGCTGGTTCTTGCGCACCACCGGACAGGTTCCGGTTTCCCGGAGCTCGGCTAGTGCTGCAGAATCCCTGAGGCAGGCCCAGAAGGTTCTGGACGCCGGTGGAGTAATCGTGATCTATCCCGAAGGCACGCTCACCAGGGATCCAAACCTGTGGCCAATGATAGGCCGCACCGGTGCTGCACGTCTTGCCTTGCAGACTGGCGCGCCGGTTGTGCCCATGGCCCATTGGGGCGATCAGGAGCTATTGCCGAGATATTCCAAGAAGATGTATCTCTTCCCGCGCAAGCACGTCACCGTATCTGTTGGGACGCCGGTAAACTTGGATGACTTGCGGGAAGGACCTCGTACTCGCACCGTGCTCCAGGAGGCCACCAACCGCATCATGGATGCGATCACTGGTTTGCAGGCTGAATTGCGCGAAGAAGAACCGCCAGCCAAGCGCTGGGATCCCAGCGAACACGGTCAGGCGCAAACTGGCCGCAGCTTCGAAAAACCGGATAATTAATCATTACTCCACATCATCACTTTCTAGAGGACTGATAATGACAAAGCCGCTTCCACGTAAGATCGCCGTGATGGGTGCCGGCAGCTGGGGTACCACCTTTGCCAAGGTATTGGCAGACTCCGTTGCGGACCATGGCATCCCAGTGCAGATCTGGGCGCGCCGGGATGACGCAGCCAACGAGATCAATGAACGCCACACCAACTCCCGGTACCTTCGTGAAACCAAGCTCCCGGCCAACATTTCGGCTTCGTCAAACCAGCGCGAGGTCCTGGAGGGCGCGGACCTGGTCGTGCTGGCTATCCCATCTCAGTCGCTGCGCCGCGAACTGGCCGTTTTCAAGAAGTACTTTGAGCCAGAAGCCGTGCTGCTCTCGCTGATGAAGGGCCTTGAACGCGGTACCGATCAGCGCATGAGTGAAGTGATTGCCGAAGTTACCCAGTTCCCTGAGGATCGCGTAGCGGTGCTGTCGGGACCGAATCTCGCCATGGAAATCGCCCGCGAGCAGCCAACGGCTTCGGTGGTTGCCTGCACCGATCCGGAAACAGCACAGTGGATCGCTGAGCTTTGCTCTGCACCATATTTCCGTCCATACACCAACGACGATGTGCTGGGCGTGGAGCTTGGCGGCATTGTCAAGAACATCATTGCCCTCGCTGTCGGCATGTGCGATGGCATGGGCATGGGAGACAACACGAAGTCCACGGTGATCACTCGTGGCTTGGCGGAGACGACCAGGCTTGTGCTCTCGCTTGGCGGGCGCTTGGATACCCTGGCTGGCTTGTCGGGCCTCGGCGATCTGGTGGCAACTTGCTCTTCTTCGCTCTCGCGCAACAACACCGCCGGACGGTTGCTGGGGCAGGGGCTCTTCCTCGATGAAGTCAATGACCGCATGTCCCAGACTGCCGAAGGCATCAAGTCGGCCCGTGCCGTCTTCGACCTGGCTCGTGCGCACGAAGTAGAAATGCCAATTACCGAAGCAGTTGTCATGGTGCTTGAAGGCTCATTGAGCGTCGAAAACATGGCAGCGCGCCTGCTGTCACGTGAACTGAAATCCGAAGGGGAACTGAACTGATGACCGATCGCAAGCTTCGTGTCCTGCTCCTCTTTGGCGGACGCTCTTCCGAGCACTCGGTATCCTGCGTCACCGCGGCCGGCGTCATGCACGCCATCGATCGTGAACGCTTTGACGTCATTCCCGTGGGCATCACCCGCGATGGCGGATGGACCCTGTTGGACAAGGATCCGGAAGGATGGGCTCTGGACTCCGGGCAGCTGCCCGAGATTTCATCCATTGAGCACCCTGTACAGCTGTCTCCCGAACCAAATAAGACATCGCTCCAGGCTTTCGGCAACGCAAAGATTTCTGAAATTTCAGAAGTGGATGTAGTCTTCCCGCTGCTTCATGGTCCCTTCGGCGAGGACGGCTCGATCCAGGGGATGTTGGAAACCGCCGGAGTGCCTTATGTCGGCTCGGGCATCGCCGCCAGCGCCATGGGCATGGACAAGCACTTCATGAAGGTGATTTTTGAACAAGCCGGATTCAACGTCGGCCCATACGAAGTCATCACCAACAAGCAGTGGCTACGGGACAGCGAGGCGGCCCTGGCCCGTTGCCAGCATTTGGAATACCCGCTGTTCGTAAAGCCAGCCCGCGCCGGTTCGTCTGTCGGCATCACCAAGGTCGACGTTCCTTCTGGGCTTCGAGCTGCCGTGGAGCTTGCACGCGCCGAAGATCCCAAGGTGATTGTCGAGCAGGGAATTGCCGGTCGTGAAATCGAATGCGGAGTGCTCGAGGGCCGTGGTAGTTCTGCTGCGCGAGCGTCTTTGCCAGGCGAGATTTCCGTAGCTGATAACGGCCACACATTCTATGATTTTGAAGCTAAGTATGTAGATGGCGCCGCTGCGCAATTGAGCTGTCCTGCAGAACTCAGCGAAGAGGCCACCGCGGAAATTCGCGGGCTTGCAGTCAAGGCTTTTGACTCCTTGGATGCCGAGGGCCTTTCACGTGTTGATTTCTTCTACACGCCGGATGGCCAATGGATCATCAATGAAATCAACACCATGCCAGGCTTTACGCCCTCAAGCATGTACCCGCAGATGTGGGGCAAGACAGGCATTGACTACCGTGAGCTGATCAATGAGCTCATTGCCTTGGCAACTGAACGAAACGTCGGGCTGCGGTAAGTCTTCGATAGGCAACTAATAATGGTGTGGTGCTCTGAATTCATTCGGAGCACCACACCATTATTAGTTGTATATACAGCCTGCGGACTACAGCTGCTCTGATTTATCCACGCTGACACAGGCCTTCTGTGCCGGAATTTTTGCTGCGGCATCAGCGAGTGACGCGAGCACTGTGCTTGAAGGAATGACATTCGGATCAAGTACTACTTCGGTCGCCGGGGTACGGCCGTAAGTCGTCAGCGTCCATATTCCGGTCTTGTCGTCTTCGTGGGCAACCCAATCAACATCATTGACCGAAACACACGGGTCAGAGGTGGGTGTCGGCACTTGAACACCACAACGCAAAACCACTTTGGATGGATCGCCCCACGCGGAGGTCGACTGCGATGTAGTCGTGCGGCGATCAGCATCACCGATAACGTCTGGAAGAACTACCATCATGTCTGCGCAGAGTGGATTGGAAGCATCCGGAGCTGCGTCCACAGCTGCCACTGATGAGCATGCGGTGAGAAGAGGCAAAAATAGTGCTCCAACTATGGCGCTTCGGACTAATTGGCCTGCTTTTGGATTAAGTTTTGGTGACAGTCGGGCTGTGACACTGATTTTAGACACGTTATAAGCGTACATCGGCTATCTGAAAGATAAGATGTATTGAGTTGAAACTGTGAAAGGTAGCATATGTCCTTCGAAGAGCAGCCAGCAAGGCAGCAGGCAAAGAAGAAGCGCACTGGGCGTGTAGTACTTTTTAGTGTTCTATCCGTAATGGTGATCGCAGCGTTGGTTGCCGGGCTCTACGCCTGGAACCTGGCACGCACCTTCGACGAAAACAGCAACAAGCTTGCTGATGCTTTCCCGGCTGAGGAAACTCGTCCCGAGGTCAAGGACGAATCCAAGGACGCTGTCAACATTCTTTTGCTCGGAACTGACACTCGTGAAGAGCGCTCCGATGATGAGCAAGGCGATGATTTTGCAACGCTTCCCAATGGTGGCCGCTCCGACACGATGATGCTGGTTCACATCCCGTCAGATCGAAAGAACGTTTTTGTCACTTCGATCATGCGTGATACCTGGCTGGACATTCCGGGCGTTGGCACGGCCAAGATCAACCGTGCTTTTGCCAGTGGCGGCGTGCCCAAGGCTGTAGAGACCCTCGAGGGGCTTTTTGGCATCCGCATCAACCATGTGGCCTCCATTGACTTCGAAGGATTCAAGGGACTGACTGATGCCGTTGGCGGCGTGACTATTAATAACCCGATCGCCTTCACACCGGTACACGCCAAGGGATATTACTTCCCGGAGGGCGTTCAAAAGCTGGATGGCGATAACGCCCTGGCCTTTGTTCGCGAGCGCAAGGCCTTCACCGGCGCCGGAGGCAGCGATTACCGCCGCGTGAAAAACCAGCAGCTGTTCGTCAAGGCCCTGATCGGGCAAGTCCTGTCGAAGGAAACTTTGACAAGCCCGTCAAAGATCCAGAATGTTGTTAGCGAGATCGCACCGTATGTCGCAGTTGATGACACGTTGGATTCGGCTAAGATTGCGGGAATCGCCTCGTCAATGCTTAATATCCGCTCTGACGACATGACGTTCTTCACCCTTCCGAACAATGGTCCGGGACGTTCCGCTGATGGACAGTCGATTGTGATTCCAGATATGGAAACAATCAACAAGTTCGGCGAAGCACTTCAGAATGACACTGTGGACGAATTCGTAGCGTCAACAGACCTGTCACAGTAATACCACTTAAGGACCAACTTTCCATGACCCCCCAGAAGCTCGATACTTCCGTGCGTGCCATTGACGAATGGCTTGCACGGAGCGTCAAGAGTCTCGGGAACCATTCTGACCGGCTCAATGCCATCAATGTTTTCCCGGTGGCCGACGGCGATACAGGGAGCAATCTCTACCTCACCGCGCGGGCTGGCCATGATGCTGTCAGCGAATTGGAAAGTGACGATATAGGTGGTTTTCTCGAAGTTGCCGCGCGAGCCTCAATGGAATCAGCGCGCGGCAACTCCGGCACCCTTTTCGCCGTATTCCTCAGCGGCCTGAGCGAACCGTGGATAGGGCACGAGCGGTTGACAGCCCCATTGCTTGCCCTCGGCCTGGAGCGGGCAAAAGTCCGTTCCTGGTCCGCGCTGAGTGAACCGGTGGAGGGCACCATGCTTTCGGTGATCAATGCGATCGCCTTGGCCGCTGGGTCTACACTGGCCCATATCAAGACTGACCATGAAAGCCGTGCCGCATTAGACACGCTTTTGGTGCAGATGAAGCAGGCCGCGCAGCTGGCGGTCAAAGGTACCGAAACCGAGCTTGCGCCATTGCTTGAAGCAGGCGTTGTAGACGCAGGTGCTGTAGGCATGCTGATCATCATCGATGAATTATGCGCTGCAATCCGCAACGCGGACACCGACTTTACCTCTTATGAGGATTTCCACGGCTATAAGATCCAGGACCCCCATGTGCATCTGAATCGCGAGGCAGAATCGGGCGTCGAAGTAATGTGCACCGTTTCGCTGGACGCCCTGGGCGCAGCGACCTTGCGTGGCCAGTTGGATGCCATGGGCAATTCGGTGATCATGTCTCCGGTGAATCAGCTGGAAGAAGATACATATCGATGGCGTGTGCACGTGCATGTCGATGAAGCCCAGCCCGCGCTTGAACTCATTGGCAAGTATGGTGAACCAGTAAATGTCAGCGTAACCGACCTTTGCACTCACGATGACTAGTCAGGGTTCTGTGCAATTCGAGGATTCAGAGCTAGCCAGCTACTTGGGCGGCAAGAATGCCCAAGCCTTGGAGAAGGCTTTTGGCTACACAACGGTGGGGGATTTCCTCTGGCACTTTCCGCGTCGCTACGTCGAGGTGGGCGAACTTACCCCCATAGCCGAACTGCCATTCGATGAACATGTCACCGTCGTCGCGCAAGTAGTCGACGTCAGCCAACGACAGATGCACTCCCGCCGCGGATTCATTTTCGAGGTGACGGTCAGTGATGAGCTCAGCGCAGGCGGGCAAGAACTGAAAATGACGTTCTTCAACGGCTACCAAGCACGCACGGACTTGACCGTTGGAACGATCGCAATGTTCAGTGGAAAAGTGGGCTGGTACCAGGACCACCTCCAGTTGAGCCAGCCGGATTACGCGGTTCTTGACGAAGCCTCGCAAGCTGATCCTCGTCCAATCCCGATTTACCCGGCTTCAGCGAAGATGCCGAATAAGCGAATCCGCGATTTGATGGGTCTGCTGCTCCCGCACCTTTCAGAAGAAAACTTGCCTGAGTTCCTTCCCGAGGAAGTCCTGGGCTCCCATCGTTATCCCGAACGCCACAGGGCCTTTTTAGAACGCCACGCACCTCGTGAGATCAAGCACGCCTACATCGCGAGGCAGCGATTTGCCTTTGAAGAAGCATTCATTCTCCAGCTTTCACTGGCTGAGCGCAGCCGCCAGCTGGGCACACAGCCAGCGATTGCCCGTCCGCGGGTTGCCGGGAAGCTGGCCGATAGATTCGAAAGCCAGCTGCCTTTCGACCTGACCGTGGATCAGCTCCAAGTCGGGGATCAAATCGCCGCTGATTTGTCACAGGCCCACCCGATGCATCGCCTGCTGCAAGGCGAAGTGGGTTCGGGAAAGACCATCGTTGCGTTGCGAGCGATACTCCAGGTCATCGATGCCGGCGGCCAGGCAGCCCTCTTGGCCCCCACCGAAGTGCTCGCCGCGCAGCACTTTGCCTCCATCAGGAAAATGCTCGGTACGCTGGCGGAACCAGGCCTATTCGGCGAAGGCGAAGGCACCGGAGTTGCGCTGTTGACAGGTTCGGCAAAAACAGCTCAACGACGGGAGGCACTGCTGGGCATAGCCAGCGGAGAAACCGGACTGATCATCGGTACGCATGCCCTATTAGGCGACCAAGTCCAATTTGCCGAACTCGGACTCGTCGTTGTTGACGAACAGCACCGTTTCGGAGTGGAACAGCGCGATGCCTTGCGGGCAAAATCAGGCGATGCCCTCCCGCATACGCTGGTGATGACCGCGACCCCGATCCCTCGAACGGTCGCCATGACGGTCTTCGGCGATTTGGATACATCAACTATCAAGCGCCTGCCCGCTGGCCGTGCCCCGATTCAAACGCATATTGTTCCCATGCAGCTTTCCGGGTATCGCCAGCGGTTATATTCGCGGATGACCGAAGAAGTTTCCAAGGGGCATCAGGTCTATGTGGTGTGCCCGCGGATTACGGATACTGCTGCAGAGCAAGGCGTGCTTCTTTCAACCTATGATGAGCCATCTGGCCAAACCATGAGCGTCGAGGCGATGACAGAGCAGTTGGCTGGCATGCCTGAGTTTGACGGTATCCGTGTAGAGGCCTTGCATTCTCAACTTGATTCCGTGCAGAAACAACAAGTCATGGATTCCTTTGCCCGGGGTGAAATTGACGTACTTGTTTCGACAACGGTAATTGAGGTTGGCGTTGACGTGCACAACGCGACACTGATGGTCATCATGGACGCAGAACGATTCGGGATCTCGCAGCTCCATCAGCTGCGCGGGCGTGTCGGACGAGGCGGTTTGCCGGGGACTTGCCTGATGACGACCTGGCTCGATGCTGACCATGCTTCCGTCTCAAGGCTGAAAACAATTGAGTCCACGATGGATGGTTTTGAACTGGCGGAGGCAGACTTGGCCGAACGGCGGGAAGGGAACATCCTGGGCGTCCAGCAGTCAGGCAGCCAATCGTCCCTGAAGGAACTGAGCATCATCAAGGACCGCACGCTCATCGAGCAAGCGCGCAACCATGTCGATGCGCTGATGAAGATGCCGTTGTGGGAAGAAAAGTATCCGCGTCTTGTGGAAATAGCCGGAGCATGGGCCGACGAGTCAACCAAAGAATTCTTGAACAAGAATTAGCAGGAGAGAGTGGAATGAGCCGAATTATTGCTGGTGCAGCTGGAGGTCAGCCGCTGAAATCGGTTCCCGGGGACGCGACTCGACCGACAACGGATCGGGTCAAGGAAGCGCTTTTTTCCCGCCTTGAAAGCTGGAACCTTCTTGCCGGAGCACGGGTCCTGGACCTCTTCGCGGGTTCGGGCGCATTGGGAATTGAAGCCGCTAGCCGGGGAGCACGACAGGTAGTTCTTGTTGAGAAGGCGCCCAAGGCGGCCAGCGTCTGCCAGCAAAACGCGGCTCTAGTCAATAAGGTGCTGAAAACGTCAGCGGTTTCTGTTCAACGAGGCTCGGTTGATGCCGTTCTGGACAGCTATGTGAATGCTGCTTCTGGTCTGCCCAGCCGAACCTTCGACTTGGTCCTGCTGGATCCTCCGTATCCGCTGACCGAATCTGAGCTCGCGGTAACTTTGCAGAAAATCTCAAGAATCCTGGCCGAAGACGCGACCATCGTCATTGAACGGTCAAGCCGTTCCCCAGAACCGGAATGGCCAAGCCAGTTGGTGAATTTCTCCGATAAGAAGTACGGAGAAACTCACCTATGGTTTGCTGAACCTGTCGAGGTCTAGACCAGAGCGAACTTCTGCAGGATAGGGTCCGGCGTCTTGGCAACGCTGGACCAATTCCTCGGAAATCTCTTGCCTTGAAGCGGTGAGGATGAGATTGCCCGGGTATCTCTGCGTAAACATCTCCGGGGTTGAACTGAGCATCACGAAGTTAAAAGCAGAGCGTGCCGCCGCAACTTGTGATTTTGTGAATCGCAAGGGGGGATCGTCGCCGACGTTGACGAAGAGCAACCCGTCGGAAGCCAGCGATTCCCTGAGCTCGGTGTAGTACTCGGGGACTGTTAGATGCTCGGGCGCCTCTGGCCCGGAAAAGATGTCGAGAACGATTACATCGAATTTTTCTCCGGCAAGTTCTTCAGCTAAAACCGATCGGGCATCGGCCACGAGTGGTGTGAGCTTGCAGTTGGCAGGCAGGGGCAACTGCGTGAGGACAAAATCGAGAAGTTCTCGTTCAATATCGACCGCCACGTGGCTGCTCGCTGGGTAAGCAATGCTGGCCCAGCGCGCCAAAGTTAATGCTCCTGCACCAAGATGAAGCATCCTCAATGGCTTATCGGGACTGCGCAATACCTGCAGGTGATTGGCAATGCGTGCCAAATATTCGTAGAAGACTTCCTCCGGGTGCGCCAAATTGACGTGTGATTGCGGGGCATCGCCAATGGCAAGAATTTTTGAACCAGGGATCAGGTCGTCATCGTAGATCGTGGCATGTTCCTGCACGAATCCCAGCCAGCGTTTTGGTGTCTTATTGCTCATCGGTTCAGGACCTCGGGGAGCAGCTGCAGTTTCCCAACCGCAGCGGAGAGGACCTCGGGTTTCTTGCAGAATGCGAAGCGCAGCAACCCCTGGTAGCTGGATACGTTTTCGGGATGAACGAAAACTGACAAGGGAATAGCAGCAACTCCCACCGATGCCGGCATCTTGCGAGCCACCTTAATGGCGTCGCTATGTTTGAAGCCATTGATATCTGCCACAAGAAAGTACGTGCCTTTGGGCCTGATCACCGGAATACCCGCGTTTTCAAGTCCGTCGGCGAGAAGTTGCGCGCCATCTGCCAGTGCAGAGGCGAAACCTTCGAAGAAAGCCACCGGCAGGTCCAGGGCCTTGGCGACAGCCGGTTGAAAAGCCGGGCCTGAAGAATACGTGAGGAATTGCTTCACGGTGCGAACCGCGGTGATCAAGTTCTTTGGACCGGTTGCCCAACCGACTTTCCAGCCGGTAAATGAAAACGACTTTCCGGCGGAAGATATTGTAATTGTGCGTTCGAAGCCGCCGGGCAAGCTGGCGATTGGCACATGTTTGGTACCGAACGTCAGATGTTCATAGACTTCGTCGGCAACAATGATGCAGTCATGCCTGTGCGCCAGGGCAATGACTTCGTTGAGGACCTGTGTTGAGAACACCGTTCCTGTTGGGTTATGCGGATTGTTGACGAGTATGACCCGCGTTTTGTCTGTGACGGCTTGACGCAGTTCCTCTATGCTCGGCTCAAAAGCGGGAGCTTTCAACTGAACGACTTTGTGTTGCGCATTGGCCAAGCTGATCATTGCTGCATAAGAGTCATAGTACGGTTCGAAGGTCACCACTTCGTCGCCGGGTTCCAAGAAGGCCAGCATCGCCGCTGCGATGGCTTCGGTTGCGCCGGTGGAGACGACTACTTCGGTTTCGGGATCAATATCCAATGAGTAGAAACGGTTCTGGTGCTCCGAGATGGCTTGGCGCAATTGGAGGATTCCGGAACCGGGCGCATATTGATTTGCGCCGGAAAGTATTGCGTCAACGGCGATTTGCCGAATCTCTGCTGGCCCCTCCGTATCGGGAAATCCTTGACCCAGATTGATGGCTTCATGCTGAGTGGCAAGAGCGGTAATCTCTTCAAAGATGGTCACCCCGGGCTGGCCAGATGCGTCTAGCAAATTCGCGCCGTGTGCTGTTCTCTGCCAAGGAGTCATGGAAATGCTCATAGGTTCATTATGGACGTGTCGCAGTTAAATGTTATTCATTGAGTCGACGAATCGTTACGGGACATTCACCGAAGTTCCAACAATCGGCGCCAATCCTTGATAAGTTCAATTCATGCGAAGAGCAGTATGTCCCGGTTCCTTTGACCCGATTCACAATGGTCATGTCGAAATCATCGCGCGCGCGGCCAGCCTTTTTGACGAGGTGATCGTAGCGGTATCCACCAACTACTCGAAGAAATACCGCTTTAGCGAAGATGAGAGAGTGGCCATGGTCGAGGAAACTGTGGGCGGACTGCGAGGCGTGAGCACAATTCCCATGGACCAAGGACTATTGGCAGATTTTTGCAAAGAGCACGGAGCCGAGGCAATCGTGAAGGGGCTTCGAAGCACGGTCGACTATGCCTACGAAATCCCAATGGCCACGATGAATCGGCACTTGACCGGTGTCGAAACCGTATTTCTGCAGGCTGATTCCCGGTATACGCACTTGTCGTCGTCGCTTCTCAAGGAAGTGCAATCGCTGGGCGGAGACGTCGCGGAATACTTTCCGCGCGCCGTCATGAAAAGGCTGCTGCGCTGATTGCATCTCAATGTAATTTGTAATTACACAGGGTAGATATAAGATGAGACCCTTGAAAGTTCCCTCAAACCAACTCGGACGGTTTTCCTAATATGAATCAACGGGCCATCACCAAGGCAGTCATTCCAGCCGCAGGACTCGGAACTCGATTCCTGCCAGCAACCAAGGCAATGCCTAAAGAAATGCTGCCGGTAGTCGATAAACCTGCAATTCAGTACGTCGTGTCCGAGGCTGTAAAGGCAGGATTCACTGACCTGCTCATGGTTACGGGCCGTAGCAAGCGAGCATTGGAAGATCACTTTGACCGTGTTCCTTCGCTGGAGTACTCGCTGGAAGCCAAGGGCGACAAGAAGAAACTGGACGCAATCCACGAAGCTACGCACCTCGGCGATATTCACTACGTTCGCCAGGGAGATCCCAAGGGGCTCGGTCATGCAGTCCTTTGCGCCAAGCAGCACGTAGGAAACGAGCCATTTGCAGTATTGCTCGGTGACGACCTGATTGACGAGCGCGATGAGCTTCTTTCGATCATGGCTGACGTGCAGCGGAAGACGGGTGGCTCGGTGATCGCATTGATGGAAGTGGAGCCGCAGCAGATCAGCGCCTATGGTTGCGCTGACGTTTCTGCTGTCGAAGGCGAAGAATTCGTCAAGGTCAGTGGTTTGGTAGAAAAGCCTGCCGTAGACGAGGCGCCTAGCAATTTGGCAATTATTGGCCGCTACTTGCTTCACCCGCGCGTCTTTGAAGTTCTGGAGCACACTGCTCCAGGTCGTGGCAATGAAATTCAGCTCACCGACGCATTGCAGGTATTGGCTTCGGCTGAAGGTGAAGGCTCCGGCGTTCACGCAGTTGTATTCCGCGGTCGCCGTTACGACACGGGCGACAAGCTCAGCTACCTGCAGGCCAACATCACCCTCGCGGTAGATCACGAGGATCTTGGTGCCGGCCTGAAGGCTTGGCTGAAAGATTTCGTAGCTAAGATCGACGACTAATTAGGCACGGACTGCTTTGACGGACGTTCTGGCAGCCTTTGTCCCCAAGCTGTTTTTGCGGTTTTTATTAAGTGATGGCGACCTAGTTCTAGGACTAGGTCGCCATTGTTGTATCAATTAGAGAGGTCCTGGTCTGGCCTGATCTCATCTCCAGTACTCTGATAGGGTCCTTAACGGGCGGACTTCTCTCTGACGAAAACGCAATTGTTCTCGCCCCCAATCTAAGATGCGGGCTGGGATAACTCCTTGATGAGTTTATTGGCTATTTCCAGATGCCCTTGCGTGTTGGGGTGAAACAAGTCGGACTTACCCTTCCACGTCTTCGTTCCTCGTGGCCCGCGATTCTGGGTATTTGCGTAAAGGTCTGACAGCGGAATGAAGATTCCGCTGTTTTGTGCACAGGTTCCTTTGACGACGGCATCCAGATCCTGCGCGATTTTAGTTTCTGGGCTGTACCAGACTCCTAAGCAAACGAATTCTACTGAAGGGGAGTGGGTCTTGATCCTCTTCAGATAATTCTGGTACTCCTTGCGAAAAGTATCGGTCGGTGTCTTGCCACCGGCGTCATTGGTGCCCAGTTCGATGATGGCGAGATCAAGGTCCTTGGGCATGGTTTTGCTATGGGCGATGTAATGCAACTTCGCTCCAGATTTGGCAACGGTTGTGATGGACTGAGTCCCCGTCGCCTTGAGCCTCCGCGACGTGATGGCGCGGAAGCTTTCAGGTAGTAGCTGTGCATCGCGGCCGACAGTGATCGAGTCGCCTGCAAACAGCACCTGGTCAAAATTACTTGTCCTGGAAGAATGTGTGGGTGTTGGGCTCGGAATTGAATCGACAGCGTGGCTGTTAGCCGAGACGATGCCTTGGATAGCGGGAACAAGGGCGACAGCCAATACAACGAACAGCACTAGTGCAAATGCTGCTCTTTGTCGGAATGACATTTTTCTATCCGTATTTACGTCAGGCACGTTCGGATCTCGCTTCAGATGTATGGGTGTTTGTCGATTGCTCAAAGTTTATCGGGCGGACCGGTTAATCCGTGGCCGGCTGTGAAGCCCAAAGCGTGAGTCTTAACGCTGAAGAGTCAGACCGCATATTCTTGAATCTAACTCATCGGAGTTTGAAAATGGCGACTGACCAAGCAGCCCAGGAATCTGCGACGTGGATCTCTAAAGGCGAACTTCGGTCTCTAAGCCCGCCACTGTCGGCGCAACAGATGCGCCTCATAGAGGTCCTCCCGAAGAGGAAGCTGCAGATTCGGGTCCGGAAGCCGGATGATTGCCCCACGAATGGTTCTGGAGAAAACGTGCTCCCACTTATCGATTTTGATTCAATTGCAGATTTTGCTCGGGAATAGATTTCTGGATATTTTCTTCGAATTTAGCGGAACCGTCTAAGCTGATTTTCTATGCCTCTACTTGCGTGGCGTTTATCACTCTGGTTTGCGGTCAATGCACTCAGCATAATCACAAGTAGCTTATGTATGCTTGCTCTTTGCGTGAAGTCTCCCGGATGGTCCGTTGGCTTCAGTTTGGTAGCCCGGGTGGAGATGATTTGAAACACGAAGAACCTGAAGAATTCTTATTTGCGTCTCGAAGCGCGCGCAATGAAGTTGAGCGAAAGAGGAAAAAGCGAACGAGAAACATAGTTGTCGCCGTGGTGGCGGCAATGCTGGTTTGCGTACTTGGCGCGGGTTATTTCGTCTTTGACCTCCAGCGGCAGTTCAACTCCAAATCCAATTCGCTGGCGCTTGGGTTTTCTGATGCTGATCAGGAAGCGCGCCCAGTGAAAGACCCAGACGACAAGTCGATGAACATTCTGATGCTTGGTGTTGACCATGCAGCGGATGACAGCGACGGTTCTGCCGCATTGAGCGGAGCAGTGGAACAGCGAAGTGATTCGATGATGCTGGTTCATATCCCGGAAGACCGCTCACAGGTGTACGTGATGTCCATGGTCCGTGACATGTACGTGGACATTCCTGGATACGGGAGCAACAAGTTAAACGCGGCTGTATCCTTGGGCGGGGTCCCGCTATTAATGCGAACGGTTGAAGGGCTCTTTGACACCAAAATCGACCATGTCGCCATGGTTGATTTTGAGGGGTTTAAGGAATTATCAACTGCGCTTGGGGGAGTCACCGTCGAGAATGACATTCCGTTCACTGCCCACGACACCGACTATTTTTATCCAGCAGGAAAAATTGATCTCGAAGGCGACCGTGCGCTGCGCTTCGTTCGCGAGCGCAAATCATTCACGAATGGCGATTACCAGCGAGTAGCCAACCAGCGTAAGTTCATCGCCGCTGCTGCAAACAAACTTCTCTCCTCTGACACCCTCACGAATCCGGTGAAGCTGTACGACATTGTCGACACCGTGTCGCCGTATCTGACATTCGATGAAGACTTCGATGCGGCGACCCTTGTCGGGCTCGGGATGCAGCTTAAGAAAGTCGATACTCAGAACATGGCAATGTTCACCATGCCCACCGCTGGTACATCGGTCAGCGCTGACGGTCAGTCCATTGAATTGGCTAGCGAATTGGCGATTGCCCAAATTGGTGAAGCGCTGCGGACAGACACGATGCAGAAGTATCTGGAAGAGAATCCTCCCGAAACAGAATAAACCCTGTGATCGGTGTGACAAATGCGTGGATGCACCTGTCCAATCACGTGGATGACGGATCCTATCTACTAGACTTTGAACATCTGTGCTTACTAACCAAGCGACAGTTGGCATTCGAGAATGAGGACTTTTGAGCATGACAGTTGCAGAGGAGGCCGACAAGTTCGGCTTGCACCGTGTAGGTGCGCGTCCTTCGTTGGGCGACTATCTGAGGCAAACTTGGGAGCGTCGTGAGTTCATTTATGAATTAGCGAAGGCTCGAGTTCAGAAGCAGAATCAGCAAAACCGTTTGGGAATGCTCTGGGTAGTCCTGAAGCCAACCATGAATGCAATCATGTACGGCGTGATTTTTGGAGTCTTGCAAGGCGACAAGAAAGCAGCAGATTTCCCGGTTTTCGTGGTTATCGGCGTCTTCCTTTTTGAATTCTTCACCAGCTCGATGAACGGCGGGGCAAAGTCGATCACTGGCAACTCTGCCTTGGTCCAATCCCTATCCTTTCCGCGCCTCAGCTTGCCAGTTGCACAGATAACGCAGAACTTGCTGACGCTGATGCCGATGGTGGCCATCATGTTCATTTATTCGATGATCCTGGGCACGTCACCGAAGTGGTCATGGTTCGGGATTATTCCGCTCATCGCATTATTCAGTGTTTTCAACATGGGTGTTGCGCTTATTTGCGCCAGGATCACTGTCCACGTGCGGGACTTCACGCAGATTCTTCCGCTGGTCACACGCATGCTCTTCTACACCTCCGGTGTCCTCTTCAGCGTCGACCGCATCCTCAGCCATTGGCCATGGCTGGTAACCGTCTTTGATTTCCACCCGTTGTATCAGACGCTGCAGCTAGCGCGAGCGATGATCATGGACACCGCCGACTATGATCCGATGGGTTGGGTCGTCGTGGGTGTCTGGTCTCTCGTGATGCTCGTCGTGGGACTTATTTTCTTCTGGAAGGCTGAGGAGCGTTACGGCCGTGCCAATTAGTTTTGATGATCTGATCAACCCGGAGTTGCACCCGGAGTATGAACCCGCACCGATTTTTTCTGACGATACATCCTTCATCGATGTCGTTAAGCCGGAGGACATCACGTCTTCCACGCTGACCGTTGATGAATCCCGTACGCCGGTCGTCATGGTGGACAACCTGCATGTTAAATACCAGGTGTTCTCCAGCGGCAAAGCGTTGGGCAATGCAGGTGCGCGGAGGCTATTGCAGCCAAAGATGCGTGGCGTGCGCACAGTGCATGCGCTCAAGGGTATTTCCTTCGTTGCCTACGAAAATGAATCCATTGGCATCATCGGTTCCAACGGCTCGGGTAAGTCAACACTTTTGCGTGCAATCACCGGGCTGACACCGCCTGCTGCTGGGTCAGTTTATGCACGGTCGCGCCCGAGCCTTCTGGGCGTCGGCGCTGCCCTGATTCCTGACCTCTCTGGTGACAAGAACATCACCCTGGGCGGCCTGGCTTTGGGATACAACCGCGAGCAGGTCGAACATATGCGTGAGGAAATCACCAAGTTTGCCGAGCTGGAAGAATTTATCGATCTTCCCATGCGGACTTACTCCTCAGGAATGGCCGCACGACTGAAATTCGCCATCGCCGCATCCAAAGAACACGACATCCTTATTGTCGATGAAGCCTTGGCAGTGGGCGACGCGAAGTTCCGCAAGCGCAGTGAAGCCAAGATCCGTGAAATTCGCGAGAATGCCGGCACCGTGTTCCTGGTTTCGCACTCAATGAATTCAATCAAGGAAACCTGCAATCGGTGCATCTGGATTGAAAAGGGTGTCCAGAAAATGGACGGCGACCCGGACACCGTGATCAAGGCCTACCAGAAGCACAAGAAGTAAGAGACGAATGACTGAATTTCCCGGCGTATCCTACGTCATGCCCGTGCTGAACGAGGCCGACTACCTGGAAGAGGCTGTCAACTCGATTCTCACCCAGGACTATGACGGAGAAAAGGAGCTGGTCATTGCGCTCGGCCCAAGTACCGACGACACCGATGCTGTTGCGCGCCGCCTGGCCGAAGCGGACTCCCGCATCACCCTGGTTGACAACCCCAAAGGCCGTACGCCGATTGCGCTGAATTTGGCAATCAAAGAGTCAGTTCATCCAATCATCATGCGCGTAGATGCGCACAGCGAGCTTCCATCCAACTACACCCGTCGCGGGGTAGAAACGCTGTATCGCGTCGGCGCCCACGACGTTGGCGGGCTGATGGACGCTCGGGGCCGTACAACGGTACAACGGGCCATCGCAGCGGCCTACCACTCCAAATTCGGTTTTGGTGGCCCCGCGTATCATTCTGGTGCTCCCGAGGGCGAAGCTGAGTCCGCTTATCTAGGAATATTTCGCCGCGAAGTGTTTGACGAGGTCGGCTTTTACGATGAGAACATGTGGCGTGCCCAGGACTGGGAACTCTGCCTTCGTATTCGCCAGGCAGGCCACAAGGTGTGGTTCGACCCTGAACTGAAGGTCGGTTACTACCCGCGCGAGACCTTCAAGGCCTTGGCACGGCAGTCCTATGCATCTGGCACGTGGCGCGGTGAAATCGCACGTCGATTCCCGGAGGGCAAATCGCTGCGACATGATATTCCACCCCTGCTTCTTGCCGGAGTGGGTCTCGGATCGATTGCCTTGATCGTTGCGCCCTTGACCAAGGATCGCGCACCCCGTGCACTTCAGGTCCTGATCAATGTTGCCGCTTCGGCGCCGCTGGTCTATGTGGCGGCAACGATGGCTGCTGGCTTTGCTTCCAAGGGCGAAGGGCTCAAGGAGAAACTCCTTACCGCTGGCGCGTTCCAATCAATTCATCTTCCGTGGGCGGCCGGGTACCTCAAGGGACGCATCTTTGGCGCCGGTGGAACTTTGGATAAAGGCCGGGTCAAGTGACTGTCGACCGCCCAAAGAATCCGACGCTGGATCAGCTCCGAGCTGTCTGCCAGCCACCTGAGGTGAAAGCTCGGAAGAACGCTGAACACTGGACCGCTGAACTCTATCTTCGCCATATCTCCATTTACCTGACGGCCCTCTTGGTCAGAACACGCATCACTGCTAATGGAGTCACCGGTTTGATGATTCTTGCCGGCTGGTGCATGTCGCTTGCGCTGCTCATACCGGGTATTTGGGGGCCGATTCTAGCGGTTGTCCTGTCGCAAGTACAGCTGTATTTCGATTGCTCTGATGGCGAGGTGGCGCGGTGGCGCGCCTCCCAGTCGCCACGTGGAATCTTCATCGATATGGTGGGGCACCATACGACAGAAGCCTTGATTCCCATTGCGCTGGGTTACCGGGTGTTCAAAGAACTCTCAGTCGACGGAGCAATGAGCGCACAAGCATGGCCTGCCCTGTTCATGGGTGCTTGCTTGTCTGTCCTGCTGGTGCTCAATCGTTCACAGTCCCTGATGGTTCACGCTGCTCGGGGCATGGCCGGTTTGCCGAAGCTTCCGGATACTGCTGCCGCGCGAGCTGTCTCTACTGCAACTGCCATCGGCCGTTTACGCGCGATGGCGCGATTCCTTCCGTTCCACCGTTTGCTGCATGCTGTGGAGCTGAGCTTGCTCATTCTCCTGTGCTCCATCATTTCGGCGATTGCAGGGATGCCAGGGCTGGCGGAAAAGTGGATGATATGGATTCTGCTTCCTGCCTGCGTATTGGTGAATATCGGGCACTTTTTATCAAATATGGTGTCTTCGCGGTTGAAAGCGTAAATCTTCGCTACCGCAACTAAACAAACGGAAAGGGCAGAGCATGGATAATCGACTCGCTCCAACAGTCGGCGTTGTCGTATTGACCATGGGCAACCGCCCGGTAGAACTTCGTCGCGCGTTGGATTCGTTGCTCGCGCAACGGGATGTCGTCATCAATGCGGTAGTCGTTGGCAACGGTTGGGATCCAACCGACATCCCTGAAGGAATCAAGACGCATTTCTTGCCAGAAAACCTCGGCATTCCTGCCGGTAGAAATGCCGGGGTGGCTCAAGTCGAGGGGGAGTACCTTTGCTTCCTCGATGATGATTCATGGTTCCTGGACGACGATTTCTTGATTACCGCCGTAAACCGTTTTAAGAAGTACCCGAGGATGGGGCTGCTCCAGCCTCGTATCACCGATCCTGAGCACAGTGATCAGAATCCAACTCGCTGGATTCCCCGATTGAAGAAGCGCACCGCGGAAGAACCAAGCCGAGTCTTCCACGTCGGAGAGACCTGCCTCGTGACAACCCGCGAGCTCTTTGACCTCACAGGTGGTTGGGCCGGTGGATTCTGGTACGCGCACGAAGGCATCGAACTGGCCTGGCGCATTTGGGACACCGGAACGTACGTCTGGTATGCCGGCGACATGCGTATCGGACACCCTGTAGTGGACCCGCGCCGGCATGAAGAGTTCTATCGCCTTAACGCGCGCAATCGTGTTTGGCTTGCTCGCAGGAATTTGCCTGCACCGTTCACCTGGATCTACCCGACAACGTGGATGCTCATTGAATGCCTGCGAATGCGCAAGAAACCCAACGCAGTCAACCAGTACTTGGCTGGTTGGAAGGCGGGTTGGAAGGGAAGTCCCTGGTACCGGGAACCACGCTCGAAGCTGCGTTGGATAACGCTGCTTCGAATGACTCTTTCGGGACGTCCACCGATTATTTGACCGGTGCGGCTCAAGCGGAAGGGATGACTGCCTGAATATCGGCCGGTCGAAATCGGTTTAGCCGATCGAGTGGACTACCGCTAGGCTAGCTGGTAGGTAAATAGAAGATTAACGCTTATCGGACTACTGGCGCGATAATTAGTGTGTACCCACAAAGAACAGCGATTGCCTTGTTCTTCCAGAACACCAGCTAGAGCGCCCGTTTAATTGCCAGTAATAGACTTTGCAGAAGGAAATTCAAATGACTAAGACCGTGTTGACCTATGGAACCTTCGACTTGTTCCACATTGGGCACCTGAACATCTTGAAGCGTTTGAAGGCCAAGGGTGACCGCTTGATCGTTGGTGTCTCCACCGACGAATTCAACGCGATCAAGGGTAAAAAGCCGGTAGTGCCATTCGAACAGCGTCGTGAAATCGTCCAGGCCATCGAGTACGTTGACCTTGCTATCCCGGAGGAGAACTGGGAGCAGAAGCGCCTTGATATCAAGAAGTACGATGCCAAGGTCTTCGGAATTGGTGAAGACTGGAAGGGCAAATTCGATGACCTCGGGGATGAAGTAGAGGTCGTCTACCTTCCGCGTACTACGGGAATCTCAACGACTGAGATGAAGCGCGTGCTGAGCGAATTTGATGAACGCCATGTCCAGTCCTTGAAGAGCACGCTGGATACGCTGAGCCAGATTGTCAAGGAACTGAGCTAAGCGAAGTTTCTGACTGCAAGCATTTGTAATACCTTATTGAAAGATCTCATGTCCAACGAGTACTTCAGCAGTTCAATCAAAGGCAGCGTTAAGTCCCTATTGCGCATGGTCGGGCGTCAGCCCGGAGCTAAGCGACTAAATCGGGCCATGGGCTTCGTCAACCGACCGGCTGGAGCAAACGTTGGCGTGTCCAACATTCAGCTTCCTGGATCTGTTGCCGTGTACTTCGGAGACGGCGCCGATAAGATTTATCAGGTTGCCCAGTGGCTGCCCGTTCTAGAAGAACTGCATCAAAAAGAAGAAGTCTTACTGGTGTTCCGCACGCTCGGCGCCTTTAAGGCTGCTGGAAAGCTGACTGCACTTCCAAAGGTTTTCGTTCGACGATTCTCGGACCTCATGGACGTTTATGATGACAATGAATTAAAACTTGTTATTTACGTTAACAACTCTCGCAGTAATTTCCAGTCCTTGGATCACCCTCGACTGGTCCATGTGCACGTAAACCATGGCGAGAGCGACAAGCTTTCGATGGTCTCCAATAAGGCCAAGGCTTATGACAAGGTATTTGTCGCGGGCCCGGCAGCCATCAAACGGCATCAGACCATGCTGATTGATTTCGATTACAACAAGTTGCTTGTGACAGGGCGCCCACAACTAGATATCGACTTCAAGTTGGAGCTATCGCCGAGCGACAAACTGGATGTAATGTATGCGCCGACGTGGGAAGGCGAAAACGAAGATAATAACTACACTTCGTTGGATAAATACGGTGTCGCTATAGTCGAGGCGCTGCTTGAAAACCCACTATGGCGGGTCATTTACAAACCGCACCCTCGCATTCAGTCCAGTACTACTCCGGGTATTGCTCAAGCCCATACTCGCATTCTGGAGCTGCTCAAGACTGCGAATGATGCTGGGGCGAAACACGTAATTTCTGAACAGGGCAATATCTTGGCCATGTTCGACTCGACTGATGCGCTGATTACTGATGTTTCAAGTGTGGGCCTGGACTATCTTTATCTTCACCCGGACAACCCTTTGGTCATCTCCGATCGTCGCACTAACCGGGATATTCTTCACCGCGATGCTCCCGTCGCGCAGTCGTGCCATGTTGTAGATGCAGCTAGCGTAAAAAATATCCAAGACCTGCTGACCAGTGCGCTGACGCATGACGTGCATAAGGAGCAGCGCATGGAGATGCGCCAGTTCTATTTTGGAGATCTTGATCGAGGCGATTCAACTACGCGCTTCCAAAACGTGATTCAGGAATTGATCAGTGAACGCCAAGGAAAGCTGCAGAGCTTCCGGGGGTGGCATAGCTAGTTCGCCCCTTGTGCTACCGCCCAGGCTGCAGATGATTTCACTTCCGCAGCTATCGGATCGTCACTCCGTTTAGTCAAGTATCCCTGAAGCCGACTCCAAGACTATTTTTAGGTTAGCAGTGGCATTTCAACACTGTTTGAGTGATGACGAGGGGTAACCTTGTTCAGTGGATCACATGGGACGGTAGCCAACGCACTACGTTGCTGGTGACTTTCCCATGCCATTCGCGCAGGAACGCCGAGCGTCTTCCCGAAGGTCATCCGGGAAAGAACGGCTAAAATAATGAAGGACTTATTCGTGCCAGTTGAGATTCGATCTGTGCAAGATCTAGCGCAGTCTGCAATGCAAAGTTTGCGTACCCGTCGGTTGAAGCGCAAGAAGTACCGCTACTATCCCGGATACCAACAGCTGGATCTCTCGGTTCGAGGGGAAACACTTCATATCGGTGCGCGTGTCGAGCATCAAGTGCGTTCGGTATCCGTACTGCACGGCAACCACATTGTTTCTTCTGTGGAACCACTTTCATCGGCTTTAGCCAACAAAGCGGGCGGCGAATTGCGCCAGATCAACGCAGATCTGGATCTGTCCTCGCTTCTTGAACAATGGCATGAATATCGTGAACGTTCTTCTGTCTACGAAGAGCTTGAATTCACCGAGACCGATGCCGACACCGATGAGGACGAAGCCGAAGACAACTCGGTTACTTTAGAAGATGACCAGTATTCCGGTACGGTTCGCCTTGCTCTTACCTTTAATGTGGATTTTGATGCTTTGCCAACAGGCATAGCATGGTTGCAGCTGTCTGAAGGCGGAGAACTAGTTCGCCGCAGAGAAGTTCGGCGGCAAATTGAAGCTGGCGAGATCACTCTCAACGGCCCGGTAATTGCACATCGAATATTGGGGCGATTCTCATCAACCACGCTCAGCGAAGGCTCGGTATACGTCTCGGGCGAACGCAGCGTAGGGCTGTATATCAATAAGAAGGCCGAAGTGGCTTTGGGGCTGAACCGTCCACTGAAGTTCAAGCACCGTATCCGCACTGACATCACTCAAGTTCGAGATGGCGAGTTGTCATTGGGCGGCGTTTTGGAAACGCAGAGCGATCGCCTGACTGAGGTGACTCTACAACTTGTTGGGCGTAAATCGGACTTCGCCGTTGAGACGCCAGTTAAGCTGTCCTTTGACGAGAATCTTGCAACAAAGCGCTTTGGACGTGCTATTTATAATTGGTCTGCTTCAGTGGATTTCAAGTCGGTCGACTGGAGCAAGATCGACCGCGGAGATAACTACGACCTCTATCTTTTGGTGTCATCCAATTCAAGCAGTGAAGTCTCGCGAATGCGCGTGACACGAACTCCGTTTGGCGTGCGGTCTACAACGCGTGCCGATACTTCGACAGTTGGCGACAAGACGCTAGCCATATCGCCATATTTCACCTTCAAGGCCAAATCGACATCACTCATTCTGGAAGTGTTCGACAAGGATGCCTTCGCAGTGCTTGCCGAGACCAAGCAACGTAGTTTCCCAGATGACCAGAGCGTAGGCTCCAAGCCAATTTGGATCGTTGGCGAACTGTCTTATAAAGCGCAGGACAACGGGCTGCACTTGTTTAAGTATCTGCGAAGCGAGCGCAAAGACATTGATGCTTACTACGTGATCGATGAAAATGCTCCGGATCTGCGGAATTTTGACTCCTTGGACCACGTCGTATTCCATGGCAGCAAGGAGCATTTTGAACTAGCTATTCGTTGCCAGCGTTTTATTGGGACGCATCACGCGGATTACCTATTCCCAACTAGGCACTATAGCTTCTCTTCACGTTGCAGGGCCACACGAGTATTTTTGCAGCATGGCGTCATGGGGACTAAATGGATGGTTCCTAACTATGGCAAGAACTCTCCTGGTTTTGCCACTGACCTCTTCATGGTTTCATCAGAACGCGAAAAGCAATACATTGTCAATGATTTCCTTTACTCGCCGGACGAAGTCAAAGTTACCGGGCTGTCCCGCTTTGACGCGTTGCTTGCCAACGACCTTGCGATCAACGAAAACATGCTGCTGATAATACCGACGTGGCGTGATTGGTTGCAGAATGAAGAAGTTTTCCTTGAATCAGAGTATCTAGAACAATGGAAAAATTTACTGAATTCGCCGGAGCTTCAGGCACTTGTTGAAAAGCACGGATTGGAAGTCGTCTTTTGCTTGCACCCTAATATGATGCAATTCAGGGACCACTTCGAGGGTGCCCCGGCTCGATTGATAGTCCAAGGCGAGATCGACGTTCAGGAGCTTATTAAGACTTCTGCGATTATGATTACCGATTATTCATCGGTGAATTTTGACTTCAGTTTCCTGCACAAGCCGGTTCACTACTTCCAATTTGATCGTGCGCGCTTCCTCGGGCCAAAAGGTTCCCACTTGAATCTTGACGAAGAATTGCCAGGACGTATTGCCTTTGACGCTGAGACGTTGTTGGAGGATCTTGCGCAAACCTTGCAACGCGGCAAGAGCATGGAAGACAAATACCGCAATCGTGCAGACGTCTTTATGACGTATCGGGATCAAAATAATTCGCAGCGGGTAACAGAGGAAATTGAGAAAGCAGAGTTGCGGAAAAACTCTGGCATCGGCTGGCGCGCCGAATTACCGGTGAAGTTGAAAAACAAGTTCCGACGAAACAAGCACTACTTCGACGTCATGCGCAAGCTATTCAAGCTCTTCAAGCTTGCTCCCATGGAAGAAGACCTGATCGTATTTGAATCAGGCCTTGGGCGACAATATGGGGATTCACCGCGATACATTTACGAGGAATTGATTCGTCAAGGCGATACTCGTCGTAAGGTCTGGGTTTATTCAGGAGGGCACCGATTCACGGATCCCTTGACCACCACCGTCAAGCGACTGTCGCCCGAATACTTCTGGTACCTAGCCAGGGCAAAGTACTGGGTGAATAATCAGAGCTTCCCGCATTACGTGCAGCGTCGTTCCAAGGGAGTGTTCCTGCAAACTTGGCATGGAACTCCCCTCAAGCAGATGGCCCTCGATATTCGAGAAGTTCATGGTCGCGACGAAGGGTACCTGGAGCGAGTTACTAGAGCAACGCGTCAGTGGACGCATCTCATTTCACCCTCAAGTTACACCAGCGACATCATGCGATCTGCATACGCTTTCTCAGGTGAAGCTGTGGAGGTTGGGTATCCTCGAAACGATATCTTGACAAGCCAAGACGTTGTGGACCGTGAGAAAAATATTCGTGATGAGCTCGCAATACCGCCCGGAGTTAAAACCGTTCTATACGCTCCGACGTTCCGCGACGACGCTGCCTCAGGCCGTGGCAAATTCAGGTTTGATTTGCCAATGGACTTGGATGAGTTTGATATGCGCTTCGGCGAAGACACGATCCTCTTGCTTCGTATGCATGTGTTGGTATCGAACGCAGTTACCATTCCGGAACGCCTGAGGCATCGCATCATCGATGTTTCGCGGCATCCAGATATCCAGGAGCTGTACTTGGCATCCGATGTTCTCATAACGGATTATTCATCGGTGTTTTTTGACTACTCTTTGTTGCGTCGACCAATTATCTTCTACGCATACGATTTGGAGAACTACCGGGACAACCTTCGCGGTTTCTATTTGGATTACGAAAGTGCACTGCCGGGGCCAATCGTTGAAAACCAAAGTGACCTTTGGGCGACATTATCCTCGGCCTTGGCCGGTGAACCCCTAGCCGGCGTGGACCGTGAGGAGTTCATTAAGAAATTCGCTCCTCATGATGACGGATTAGCATCACAGCGGGTCGTGGAGCGTTTCTTTAAATAGAAGGGCTTGGCCAACTGCCAAAACGACGTGATACCGGACCTCTCAAAGGTCCGGTACCACGTCGTGTTAAAGTCGACTAGCGGCCAGCTTCGCTATGCTTTTCAACTAATGCAAGAGTTTCTGAAATGAATCTTTGCATGCTGGCACCTGGAGAAATGTCGCCAAAGTAGTAGTTGACCAGCTCCGGTTGCCGCAAGCTTTCGTCGGCTAAGGCATCTCGTGCCGAACTGGCGAAATCTTCTATTCCATTCGCCTTCAACGTTGTGACTTGCGCGAGCGCCGGAGAGTCAACGATGCTGGCATTGTCTGACACGGGTTTCGTTACGTACAGTAGTTTTCCCGTGGCCAAGAAGTCATAAGCTATGGCGGATATATCTGTGACGCAGACATCGGCAACCGACCATTGCCAACCCCAGTGGGCAGAATCGTCGAAAAAGAACTGAGCTTCTGAGCCTTCGTTAGTTGTGCTCAGTTGCATTTTTATTCGTTCTAGAGCTTGTCGGTAAGCCTTTGAGTTCTGGCCCGAACGTGGGTGCGGACGAAAAATAATGTTAAACCCGCCGTCTCTGATCAGCGCGTCAACCAGCTGTTCACCATGAGAAAGCACCGATCCGTAATTCATGGACGGCCTGTCGCCTTCCCAGGTTGGTGCGTAGAGTATCGTCGGCAGTTCGTTGTTTAAATCTATTGGTGACGCATAGTGAACATCAATTTGTGGACGGCCAACTAAGCGGCAGCGCGTTGACGCGTCGAAATTTCGCAAGTGCTTTTGTAGACGGTCGTGGGCAGCCTGGCCAGCTGAAAAAACATAATCGTAGGCCTTGAGCTGGTTGGACCACATGTACGCTTTCTCGCTTTCCCCATGGCAAATGAATACATGGTCAGGAGAATTGAAACGCATGATTTGGAAATTGCGGATATTTTGATTCACATAGAACACCACGCGCAGATCCTGGGACTGTACTAGCCGCTCAACGTCCTCAATTTTTGGCGCAAAGTGAATCGGCAGAGGGCATTCTTTGTATAAATGCATGGCCGCGTCAGGATTTCGCACGATGATTACTACAGGAACAAACTCGGCTAGAGCGAGAAGCGGTTCATACCATTGCCTGATCTGATATGCATTGACCATCGCGTCGGGAAAGTGCAAGGCAACTTTGTACCTGTCCGGACCGCCAGGTAGTTTGCGCAGCTCTGCAGCGTGATCGCGAATGAACTTCAGATGTTTTCGGGTAGCAAGACTCGTATGGATTTTATTGATGACCCTATTGATGGTTCGATTAACGTTCATAAAAGTTCCTTCACCACGAAATTCGACGCAAGACTAAGCATAATTGCCGGATCCTCTTTCTCGAGGCCCATGTTCTCAGCACTTGCGTCGGGTGCAGTCTTGTCAATATTTCTAGTCGCCAATGAGGTCTTAGGATTAAGCGGCTTTTCTCAGCGGTAGCTGCTCTGCCTGTACATCCCCTACAACTAGCTTGAGGGACTCGGTGATGAATCGGCGCATGCTGGCGCCTGCAGTCACATCCCCAAAGTAGTATTCAACGACTTCGCGCAAGTCCACATTATTTTCCGTGAGAGCGGAACGAATGAGCGATGGCGCATTTTCTGAGGCCTCTGCGCTCAGAGAAGGCACCCTGGCCAGTGCCGGTGAATCATGAACCGCGGCTTCGCTAGAGGCTGGTCGGGTGACATGCATTGGCTTGCCCGTTGCCAAGAAGTCGTAAGCGACTGCCGAGATGTCGGTGACGCAAAAGTCCGATGTGCTCCATTGCCAACCCCAACCAGCGGTGTCGTCAAAGAACAACTGTGCGCTCGAATTGGCATTGGCCTCTGCCAGCTTCCGGCGAATTCTTTCTACTGCCTTTCCATAGGCTGCCGAATTCTTGCCGGACCGAGGATGCGGACGGAAGATCAAATTGAACCCGCCGTCACTGATGAGTGCATCGACCAGTTGCTCGCCGTGCGAAATTACAGACCCGTACTGCATTGACGGACGGTCGCCCTCCCACGTTGGCGCATAGAGCACCGTGGGTAAGGCAGGGTCTGGAGAAAAAGGGGCCACATATGAAACGTCAATCTGCGGACGTCCAATGAGGCGAGTCCGTTCTTGGGCATCGAAATTATGCAATTGCGAGGAGAGGCGGTCACGTGCGGCCTGACCAGCGGAGAATACGAAGTCGTACGCCTTCAGCTGGTTGGACCACATGTAGGACTTTTCGCTCTCACCGTGGCAGATAAAGACATGCTTAGGTTCGTTGAAGCGCAACATCTGGAAATTATGAATGTTCTGGTTCACATAGAACATCAGGCGCAAGTCTTGAGAGTCAACGAGGCGCTCAAGATCTTCAACCGTTGGGGCGTAGTACACAGGCAACGGGCATTCATCGCGCAAAGCTAAAGCGGTATCCGGGCGACGAGTGATGACAGCTATTGGCATGAAATCGGCCAGTTGCTTCATCGGTTCGTACCACTGGCGAATTTGATACGCGTTGACCATCTCGTCTGCGAAGTACAAGGCGGCCTTATAGCGGTCTTCGCCAACCGGAGCGTGGATTAGATCAGTGGCATAACGCTCGATGAATTGACGCTGCTGCTTATCAGCAAGACTTTGACGGGCACGATTTGCCACCCTTTGCAGGGTATTCAATAGCTTCATCTCAGATCCTTTGCCGATAGTAACTGCACCGTTCTCACAAGCATAAGATCAAGATCTAGTTAAGGGCTGTTTACATGCCTTGAAACGCCCATGAACCTAGGTAATTTTAAGGTTATGACCTAAATTCGTACAGGTAAGCCTACTGGCAGGGGGTCAAAAACAGCTTTTTGGCCCTTCACGCCAGACGTGCGTGAACTTCATTTTGAATCGCGCTACGATATGTTGTGGTGAGTGCAACACCAACGGGAGGGTTCTATAACTGGTTTCAGTTTGGGATCTTGGGTTGTGGCAAGCTAAGATGAAATGTCGGACTATGTTTTAGTAGGAGTCATCATTAGCGAAAAGCGTTCTGATCGATCGTCACATGGCGCACTCGATCGCAACTCGCCTCTGGTTTTTTCAACCAGGGATCTCGGCCGTTCGCCGGGCTCAATGGAGATTCTCAACGAGCAGGTTCCGGCACCCGCAGATGTGGGAAATGCACTCATCGGCATTCGTGGAGGATCTGAGCTTGACTTAGATCTTCGCCTTGAAGCCGTGCATGAAGGAATTTTGGTATCGGGTACCGCTACAGCGCTAATTGCTGGGGAATGTGGACGATGCCTGGATTCCATCGAGTACGACTACGAGGCTGATATTCAGGAGCTCTTCTACTATGAAGAGAGCGAAGAATTCGAAGACGATGATGATGTGGATCAGTATTGGGTAATCGGTGACTTGATTGACATCGATCCGGTATTACGGAGCGCAGTGGTTACCGCCCTGCCGTTCCAGCCGGTTTGCCGGGAAGATTGCTTGGGGCTCTGCAATGAATGCGGAATCAACCTCAACGAAGACCCTGAGCATCACCATGAGATTCTGGATCCACGTTGGGCAGCGCTAGCGCAGCTGTCCGACAATGTCGCAGAGGATGCGGCAACAAATAAAACGTCAGACAAGAGAGAAGAGAAGTAGTCGTGGCTGTTCCAAAGCGGAAGATGTCCCGTGCGAATACTCGTGCCCGCCGTTCTCAGTGGAAGGCTACCGCACCGAGCTTGGTGAAGACCGTTGAAAACGGTCGCGTAACCTACAGCCTGCCTCACCAGGCTAAGGTTGTCACTGACTCGGCTGGTACCGAATTGTTCCTTGAGTACAAGGGTCGCAAGGTCGCAGACGTCTAAGACATGTCTTCTAAAGAAGAACTTATGAAACGTCTCGGAATCGATATTGATTCCGAGACGTTTCGTCTTGCATTCACCCATCGCTCGTACTCATACGAGAACGGTGGCATTCCAACGAACGAACGCCTTGAATTCCTCGGCGACTCCATCCTTGGCTTCTGCGTTGCAGAATACCTTTACGCAAAATTCCCGGATCTGCCCGAAGGCGATCTCGCGAAGCGCCGTGCTGCCATTGTCAGCACCCGTGCCCTGGCGATGATCGCTCGTGATCTGGAAGTTGGAGAGCACTTGCTGCTTGGACGCGGGGAAGCCCAGTCCAACGGTGCCAACAAGTCCTCCATTTTGGCTGACACCATGGAATCGATTCTTGGTGCCACCTACCTGGTGCAGGGGATGGACGCCGCACGGGCCTTTGTGCTGCGCTTTGTCACCCCACTGCTAGAGGATCCCCGGCTGATTGGAGCCACAACCGACTGGAAAACTGTTATCCAGGAAGTTGTTGCCTCCCGCAAACTTGGCGAGCTTCGCTACCAAGTCACCGGATCCGGCCCGGACCACGCCCGCACTTACATTGCAGTACTGCATATTGGCGACGAGGGATACGGCCAGGGACATGGCCCCTCGAAAAAAGAAGCTGAGCAGGAAGCTGCCCACCAAACGTGGTTGCAGTTCAATCCTGGCCAGCAAGTACCCAAAAGCTAAGCGCCACCCAGATGCCTGAACTGCCAGAAGTGGAAGTAGTCCGTCGAGGGCTGGAAAAATGGGTGCGCACGCGAAGGATCGAAGCCGTACAGGTGCTGGATCCGCGTTCAGTCAGGCGGCACCTTGATGGCCCGCTCGATTTCGAGCAAACTTTGATAGGCTGCACCATCTCCTCGGTGGTGCGCCGAGGAAAATTTCTCTGGCTAGGACTCGATGGGCTGGATGTGCCGGCGGTCCTCGTCGCGCACCTGGGGATGAGTGGCCAACTATTGGTTGAGCAGCCACACGCGGCAGACGAAAAGCACCTCAAAGTCAGGCTGTCTCTCGGGGAGCACCTGGACTATCCAGATGAACTCAGATTTGTTGATCAACGGATATTCGGCGGGATGTTCCTCTCGCCATTGGTAGCAACCTCCGACGGGCTGCCGGCCGGACTAGGATCCCCAGAACCTGCCATACCCCAGGCCGCCGCGCACATCGCCCGCGATGTCCTTGACCCGAATCGCAGCGCCGAGGATTTCTATTTGTCCCTGCGCCGCCGTAATACCGACCTCAAGCGCGCCATCCTGGACCAGGCCGTCATTTCCGGGGTGGGCAACATCTACGCTGATGAGGCGCTATGGCAGGCCAAGCTGTCGGGATCCCGGAAAACTGCCACGATCAGGCGTCCTGAAGTACAACGGCTCAACGATGCACTGGTCGATGTCATGACCCGCGCGCTGGCGGCAGGCGGCACGAGCTTCGATTCCTTGTACGTGAATGTCAACGGGGCCAGCGGCTATTTTGCCCGCTCGCTCAACGCCTACGGACGCGAAGGCAAACCCTGCCTGCGCTGCGCCGAAAACGGGGTGGCCTCGGTGATCCGCCGGGACGCGTTCATGGGGCGCTCGTCCTACACTTGCCCGGTGTGCCAGCCACGTCCGCGGCGTTAGAAGTCAATCGCTCGGACGCGTGGTTTGAGCCTCACCCAGCTAGAGGTGGTCTCAACAAATGGTGGTACCGCTTATCACGTCAAGGAGTGGGGCTGTTCTGTTTATTGCTCCTCGGGCCATTCGCGTGTATGTCACGTACGTGTCAGGCAGGCCTGGGCGTATTGTTAACGAACGGTTTCCGTGTGCTTCAGCCATGCCAGAGGTCGTGTGTTTTCCAATTTCCGGGTGTTCCCATTGATTCGATAGAAAAGTGCGTGAGGCTGGGAACTCTTGCAAGAGCGCGGCCAATTGTTTAGATCAATCCGTTCCAGAACCGATGGACTGCAGAACATAGGCAATGATTGCCAGAACGTTCTAGGAACCGAAGAAAACTTTCGCGCTTTCATCCTCCCGCAAGTGGTCGAGGGCAGCGATCTGCCCGATTTTTTCGCCTTACAGGGGCGTTCTGAAGCTTACTGTTGAACAGACGAAAGCGTTGAGCGGCGACATCGCGGATGCAGTTAAGGCTGGCCAGCCAGCTCGTCATGAACATTTTGACGGGGCGCCGAGCGCAAATGCGATCTGTACCTTGTCCCGTTGGCGCAGGCCGCGGTATGGGACCGTGAAGCGACCCAGTTTTATGTGCTCCAAATGCAGCTGTAAAAAGAACTCTAAATTCCACCTGCAGGAAGTGACATGGAACTATTCAGATGCGAATCATGCTGGTTGTCCTCCTGCAGGGACTAGCGGCATGAAAGCGGCAAACCTAGTTTGCCGCTCAGCGACATCCCACTGGGGCAGTGCTTCTTGGAGAAGCCCTGCCCTTCTTTATTGCCAGGAGAAATTTCTTCTCAGCCGAGCACCTTCTCATGGCTGAGCAAGGGCACCGGAAAGCAACCATTGGGACAAGGTTGATGGGGCCGGATATGTCCGCTCGACTTCATCTGATCAGACTCGAACGCCTAGCCTCATCGTCTTGTTTAGCGGGTTTAGCACAATGTGGGTTCGTCCAGTCTCCTAGAATAACTATCCTGGCCGAAGCGTGCGTAGAGGTTTACGTGATTATAGAAAAGCTAACCAAAGATTTTCTATTGATCTTCTTCTTCGCCACGGAAATCGAGTCGAGCTAAACACACCGCTTTGATTTCTTGCTGACAATTTTAGCCCAGCATGAATATTCGACGCAGATCGTTCTTCTAAAGATTAGATTTTTATTGGCATTTCAAATAAACTGCAGCTCTGTAGATACATTTCCTCGTCTACATTCATCACTCATTCAAGGAGTTCACTTGACCATGTCACCATCTGGCTCTGCGCCATTGGATCCGCGTAATGGATTCGGCGTTACAGCTCTTGTCCTCGGAATCATCGCCGTTATTTTCTCATTCATTCCTCTCGTGGGAATAGTCTCCTTCTTCGTTGGCGGACTAGCCGTAATCTTCGGCATTATTGGTCTCACCCGAAAGAATCGGGCAAAAGGGCTGTCTATTGCAGGTCTAATCCTCGGGGCTGTAGGAATCATCATTGCTGGAATTGTCACTGCGACAACTGCTGCATTTGTCAGCAGCGTTGATGAGGAAATGAACAAAGAAGCCACAGTCGTATACAAGGCAACTTCAGAAAATAATGCGACAGTCATGTTCGGGGCGACAAGCGGTACGTCCAACGAGGATTTCAAGGGTAAATGGGAGCAAGAAACCACCGTCACCGGGTGGGACGCAACTTCCCTCATTGTAACCAGTGGCGATTACACTACATCGCAGAAGGTATCCTGCGAGATCATCATTGATGGGGAGAGCGTTGCCAAGCAGTCCGGAACCGACAATGTCAGCTGCACGGCGGATACCATCTCCAAGTAGCAGCACCAACGAAAAGCAGCCCGATCCCATTCAGGACTTCCCGAATAGGATCGGGCTGCTTATTTCTGCCTCGTCTTTGTTGCGTAGAACTTCGGTATTCGAAGCATAATTCCAGTGCATCACTTGCTTGGGGAATCCAGGAAAGCGAAAATGCAGGACCCGTTGGATTAGCTTTGGTAGGAATGCTTGCTGCAATTATCGGCCTGTACCTGGGCTATTATGTGTCCTCAAAGAATCAATGCTAATGCTGCCACCAATGCTGGTGTTGCTATTACCAGGCGCAGTCAGGATTATTATCGGCGTCAGCGCGGAATGGTATTCAGGCAGAAAACCGCGCCAATCTCATTGTGCAAATGGGACGGATGCTAGCATTTAAAAATGACCGTTATACCCGATTCCTCGCCCGTGGTCCTGTTGCATGGCTGGCCAGTCACGGAGAATCACTGGCGGCACTTGGTGCCAGTTCTCGGCAAAGCAGGGTACAGCATCATCCCAATCACTTTGCCTGGACTCGGAGCTGCACCAGAAGGATCTCAGAGCTTCCGAAAAACAGACCTCGCCATGTGGGTTCGTAACGAACTGGCACGACAAGGAATCACACGTTTCGCCCTGATTGGGCACGACTGGGGTGCCACAGTGGCCGCCCTACTAGCTGCGGAACTGGGATCCGCGGTGACCGCGCTCGTCGTAGAAGAAGAAATCCTACCGGGAATCGACATCGACATCCCCGCCCCAGGGCGAGACTACTACCCGACTTGGCACGGCTCATTCAACAGCGTGCCTGGACTTGCCGACCACCTTGTGCCCACAAACGAAGCTGTCTTTTACGGAGAGTTTCTTGCGCAAAGCGCAGGGCCACCGAGGCTAGATGACGAAGCAGTTAATTCATACATCCAGGCCTATTCTCGATCGGGCGTCTTGGAAGCGGGTCTCAGCTACTACCGCACCCGGAGCGGTGATGTCGCCGACGTTCGAGGGCTGCTGACCGGCCCTTTGATGAAGACCCCGGTACTCGCCATAGGAGGAAGATTTGCGATGGGATCTGCCGTTGCCGAAGGCATGCGATTGCTGGCCACAAATGTAAACGGTCTCGTTTTCAATAGCTCTGGGCACTACCCCCTGGAACAAGAACCCATCGAAACCTCGCAGGCGATTCTTGCCTTCCTGCACCGCTATCACTCGACGGAAAAACATGGTCTTTCTATTTAGCCCCACTATGCTGACTCGCTTGAAAACAAGCGACTAGCAGTCACATAAATTTGTCCAGCCCTCACCGAACATCAATCCGGTGAGGGCTGGCTGCGAGTTTTGCGCCAAGAGAAGGATTTCTCCTTTTCCCATGGACCTCCGTTTCCCCCAAAAAATGGAAGTCCGGCGTGAAACTTAGACATAGACTACCCCTCGTATCCAAACTCAGCGACGCTTTACACGGGTGAGTCCTCTTTCGGCGTGAGCAGCCATTGGCCCCTTTGCCCGAACGGTGAGTGAGTGGGGAGAAGTTTCTTTGTGTCTAGTCGAGGTAGAACAAAGGCTGGCTGGCAATATGCCACTGCGAAATATCACCGGTCAATCCGCAAATCCGGCCCCCCAAGAATGAATGCGTGCTGGTGAACAGCTAGGAATCCCAAATGCTGCAGAGTCGCCTACATAACGAACTAACCACCGCACTCGGCGCGAGGATGGGGCGACCCGACGCGTGTGTTCAACGTCGCTGGGTATTACACCTAGGCCACCACCGCATTTGGCGGCTGCGATGGCAAAGGCACGGAAGTCGCTTCGGCGGGCTTGCTTGAAGTCCGCGGGCGTGATCGAAGACGTTTCGACCATTGAAGAAATGTACGCCGTGGCGATCGCCGAAGTGGACTCGGAGCGCAGCATGGCCGTGGTCCGAAGGGATTGCTGAGAAACACATCGCGGCGTTGATGGCGACTGTTCAGCGCCTGATATTCGTCAGCCGTTCTCACTAGCTGGCTGGAGAATCGAAAATATACAAGACAGGGGGACAGCGCCCGGAATGAATGCCGGGCTCAATGCCACGAAACTTCAACGATTGTGAATTGGATCCTCAATTCTCCCCTAGGGGAAAAATGGCTCAGGCGTTTGAGGAAAGGAGAACAACCTTGAAACCTGTACTCGCGGGCGGCACCGCCGACCGCCCGGATCCGACGATGCCGGACGACCTCGCTGGCCTCGCCAGGATGGATGCGACCTGCTATGGCGTGCTCTCCAACATGGGTTCCGGCGGCGGATGGCTTGTCTTCCTAAGAGTTCCTGGAGGTGAACCAGGTTGCTGGCGCTGGCAGGAAGTTTTGCCGATGCGGGGGACGACCTAGGACGGGTGCCGGATCGCAGCAGGTAGCGCAGGGTCCCGGCTCCATGCGCTCCAGCTTCCTGGATAGAGCCTGCCCTGTCCAAGCCCGGCGTATTCCATCGCCAGCAGGTTGTGGCAGGCTGTCACTCCGGCCCCGCAGTAGCTGACCACGCCGGAGGCATCGACAATGCCCGCAGCCGCGAACCTGTCGCGAATGACCTGGGGCGGCTTGATCGTTCCGCCATCTTTGAGGTGGTCCCGGCACGGAACATTGACCGCGCCCGGGATATGCCCTCTGCGGGGATCGGCTTCGGGAACCTTGCCCAGCCGCGGATCGGTTTCAGGTTCCTCGCCGCGGTACCGGTTATTCGGACGGGCATCGATCAGCACGGCTTCCGAGAGGGCTGACACGTCCCGAGTGGACAATAGGAATCCTGCAGGCCATGGTCGGGGAGGGAAAACGGCTGGAATCGGATGAATCGGTGAGGAGTCCAGAGCGCCTGAATAGGCTTGGATGCCGCCAGAAATCACGGCGGCAGGAACATCTAGCAACCGCAGCATCCACACCAAGCGTGCAGCGATGACCCCGCCCGCGTCATCGTAGGCGGCCACCGGCCTGGAACCGTCAATCCCGGCTCGGGACATGGCCCGGGCGAAATCCTCCGGCGCCGGGAAAGGTCCCCGTCCGGAGTCCCCGGTGATTTCTCCGGTGAGGTCGGCATCGAGATCGATAAATACCGCACCGGGCACATGCCCCGTCAGGTAGGCATCAAAACCCGGGCGGTCCCAGTACCAGCGCGCATCAACTAGGACGATTTCTTGGACATGATTTTTGCACCATTGCCAACTGACAAACGGTTCCATGCGGCCTCACAAATGGCGATAGGACTACGGAAAGTACTGCTGTTGTCCATATTCGGCCCGATTCGTGCACCCCGCCAAGTCATGTCCACCATGTGGCGAGCGAAGGCCCTTCGAATTCAACAAGGGAAAGGCCTTCCTTGAAATGCGTCAGGGCAACTGCGAAACCAGGACCTGCTCGTTGAACGGCGCCCAGGCGTCCACCGCCCACTGGCCGAAATTCTTATCGGTCAGCGTCACGCACGCCAGCCGGTGTTCCGGATCAACCCACAGGAACGTCCCGGATTGGCCAAAGTGCCCGAAGGTGCTGGACGGGTGGTCTTTGCCGGTCCAGTGCGGATTCTTGGTGGAACGGATCTCAAAGCCCAGGCCCCAGTCGTTGGGATTCTGCCGCCCGTAACCGGGCAGGATGCCGGCCAGGTTTTCAAAATGAACCCGGGTGGCATCGTCCAGTGTTTCCCGGGCCACGATGGTGGGGTTGAGCAATTCGGCGGCGAACTTTGCCAGATCCGCGGCCGTGGACCGGCCATCCTTGGCGCAGCTGCCCGCGATACCAGTGCTGGCCATGCCCAGCGGCGCAAAAACCGCCTCTTGAGCGTAGTCGGCCATGCTGATCGAGGTCTGCGCCTCAAGGTGGGCGGCAAGCTTCTCGAAACCGGTATTGGAGTAGCCGCGCTTGGCACCCGGCGCAAAGCGGATGGTCTCGGAATCAAAGTCGTAGCCGGCGGTGTGGGCCAGCAGATGGTGGACCGTGGACCCTTCAGGGCCGGCGGGATCGTCGAGGCTGATCGCTTCTTCTTCCAGCGCTACCAGGAAGGTGTAGGCGCTGAGCAGCTTGGTGACCGATGCCAGCGAATACAGGCGGTCCAAGTCACCGTGCTGGTCGACCACGCCACCGTGGCCATCAATGACAACGGAAACTGCGTTCGCGGAAGGCCACTGGTCAATTTGGCTCAGAATGCTCATGGAATGATCTATCCCTCGATATTTCTTGATGGTATGTGCGAGCAGAATCAGAAAAAGCCGAGCACGCTTCGCTAGAATTGCGTGAAGGATTGAGTGCTACTGCCCAAACCAACCTTAGCGATCCGACCCAAACTTAGGAACTTCACGCCGTGCATCTAAAGACTCTTACCGTTCGCGGATTCAAGTCTTTCGCGTCGGCAACAACGTTCGAATTCGAACCCGGGGTCACCGCGGTAGTTGGCCCCAACGGCTCCGGCAAATCCAATGTCGTTGATGCGCTCGCCTGGGTGATGGGGGAGCAGGGGGCCAAGACGCTTCGTGGCGGGAAGATGGAAGACGTCATCTTCGCCGGCACGTCCGGACGCCCGCCTTTGGGCCGCGCCCACGTTTCGCTGACCATCGACAACGCCGACGGACAGCTTCCCATTGACTATGCGGAAGTGACCATCTCCCGCACGCTGTTCCGCGCTGGCGGTTCGGAATACGCCATCAATGGGAACTCCTGCCGCCTGCTCGATATCCAAGAGCTGCTCTCGGATTCAGGACTTGGCCGGGAAATGCACGTCATCGTCGGGCAGGGGCAGCTGGACCGCATCCTGCACGCTACTGCCGAAGACCGCCGGGGATTCATTGAAGAGGCCGCCGGGGTGCTCAAGCACCGTCGCAGGAAAGAAAAAACCCTGCGCAAGCTGCAGGCCATGCAGGGCAACCTCGACCGTCTTGAAGACCTCAATGCCGAGGTCCGCCGCCAGCTGGCTCCCTTGGGGCGGCAAGCAAAGGTAGCGCGCCGCGCCCAGAGCGTGCAGCACGATGTGCGTGATGCCAAGTCGCGCCTGCTCGCTGATGACTTGGTGACCCTCAATAACCGGCTTGCCCAGGACATCGATGACGAGTCCAAGGTCCAGGCGCAGCAGCAAGAAGCCTCGGATCGGCTTGAACGGGTCAAAAGGCATATCGCCGAACTCAGCGGCCAGGTTGAAAATGTCACCCCGCGCTTGGGGCAAATGCAAGATACCTGGGTGGCATTGAGCACCCAGGCCGAACGGTTCCGCTCCTTGGCCGCCTTGGCGCGCGAACGCAGCAAACTGCTGGAAAGCAATGAAACCCACTTTGATTCCAGCCGTGATCCTGAACGGCTCGAATCCCAGGCCGAGCGCCTGGGCGAAGAACTCGAAGAGCTTGAACTGGCGCTGGAAGACCGCCACGAAATCCTCGCCGAAGCCGTGGAAGCCAAGGAAGAGGCTGAAGAGCAGTCCCGGGCCGAGCAGCAGCGCATGGCGGCCATGCTCCGTGCCGCGGCAGACCGCCGCGAAGGGATCTCCCGGCTGGCCTCGCAGGTCGCTTCGGCGCGCAGCCGGGTGGACGTGACCCGGGCAGAGATCATACGGCTGCAGGAAAGCGTTCAATCATTTGACTCAGACCTGGAACTCGATCAGCGTTCCCATGATGAAGTCTCAGCCGAGCTGGATACCCAGCTTGCCGGCGAAACAGACCTGAACGAGGAATTTGAGCTGGCGGACAAGGAATTCTCCGCCCTGGTCCAAGCCCAGCAGGCCGACACCCAGCGGGAACGCGAACTATCGGTGCGCGTCTCCGGCCTGCGCTCAAGGCTTGAAGCGCTGAAGCTCAACACCAAGCCCGATGACCAGTCCTCGCACCTGCTGCAGTCGGCCTCGACTGCGCTGTTCGGGCGCCTTGGCGAGCTGATGACCGTGAACCCAGGCTACGAGCAAGCCGTCGCAGCGATCCTTCGGGACAACGCGGAATCGCTCGTGGCAGTTGATGCCCAGTCGGCAGCCAGTCTGCTGGAGCAGCTCCAGTCCGAGGAGTCCAGCGCCGTCTTCTTGCACGCGGATATCGGCCAAACCGCCACGCCATCGCCAAAGTTGCGCAACGCTATTAGCGCCCGCGAAATCGTCAGTTCCGAGAATAAGGTCTCCGCCCTGCTGGACCAGCTGTTCGAGGGCCACTACGTCGTTGAAGAACTCGGCCAAGCACGCAGCGTGCTGGCTGAATATCCACAGGCGAAGGTAACCACCTTGGACGGGACCACGTTCTCGTCCCTGCGCAGCTCCGTGGGTGATGCCGCTGGAGCGTCGCTGATTGCCCAACAGGCCATGGTGGAGCAAACCGAGGCCGAACTGAACGAATGCCAGGGCGAACTCGGGTTGGTCGAGGAGCGCATTGCCGCACGCGCACCGCAGCTTTCTGTCGCCGGGCAGCAACGGGAAGACGCGCTCTCGGCGCTGACCGAATCGGACGCCACGATCGATGAGCTCAGTTCGTATCTGGCGCGACTGGGACAGAAGCTGCGCAGCGCGCAGGCGGACAAGCTCCAGCTCATCGAGCGCCTGGAAACCTCGAACGAGAAGCTGGAAATCGAGCAGGAATCCCTTGAAGAGATCACCGAGCGCATGGAGCTTGCCTCCACGGACCAGGAAGAAGAAACCATCGATGACGCAGCGCGTGCCGCGCTCGCCGATGCCGCCGCTGCCGCGCGCCAGCAGGAACTAGAAGCCCGCCTGGCGTTGCGCAGCAGCGAGGAGCGGGTATCGGCGCTGCGCTCGCGGATCGAGAGTCTTCGACGCACCGCAGCTGCCGAACGCAACCACCGCGAAGTCGCAGCCCGCCGGGCCGAACAGCGCCAGGCGCAGGCTGCCAACGCGAGCCGTGTCGAACAGGCCGCCGAACGCGTTTTGCGCTTCATCGAAGTCTCGGTGTCCATGGCCGGGCAGGAACGCGAGGAACTTGCTTCCAAAAAGGCCGAACTCGACCAGATGCTCGGCAACCAGCGCACCGAGGCCGAGCAGTTAAGTGCCGAACTGGCCAGGCTGGCCGACGCGGTGCACCGCGATGAGATGGCCCGCGCCGAATTGCGCCTGCGCATCGAAAACCTGGAAATCAAGGCCCTGGAAGAACTGGGATTCACTCCCGATCACCTGATTGCCAACTATGGCCCGGATCAACTGATCCCTGAAGCCATCGATGAAGATGATAAATGGGGGAGCCTGCGCCAAAATGTCGACGAAGACGGCAACCCCATTGGAACCAAGCCCTTTGAACGCGTTGAACAGGAAAAGCGCCTGAAGAAAGCGGAGCGGGATCTATCAGCCTTGGGCAAGGTCAATCCGCTCGCGCTCGAGGAATTTGCGGCTCTCGAAGAACGGCACAAGTTCCTCTCCGGCCAGCTTGAAGACCTGAAGAAGTCCCGGGGAGACCTGGAACAGATCATTGCCGATGTGGATGCCCACGTGGAGCGGGTCTTCACCGAGGCCTATAACGACACCGCGGTACAGTTCAAGCGGATCTTTGACCGGCTGTTCCCCGGCGGCGAGGGCCAACTCGTGCTCACCGATCCAGAACACATGTTGACCACGGGCATCGAAGTGGAAGCGCGTCCCGCCGGCAAGAAGATCAAGCGCCTGTCGCTGCTCTCCGGTGGCGAGCGCTCACTGACGGCAGTGGCGCTGCTCGTCGCCATCTTCAAGGCGCGCCCTTCTCCCTTCTATGTCATGGACGAGGTCGAGGCAGCACTCGATGACATGAACCTGGGCCGTCTGATCACGATTTTCGAGGAGCTTCGCGAGTCCTCCCAGCTGATCGTCATTACCCACCAGAAGAAGACCATGGAGGTGGCCGACGCGCTTTATGGCGTCACCATGCGCGGTGACGGTGTCACCACGGTCATCAGCCAGAAGATGGAACGAACCCTGACGTAGCGGGGACGCTGCCCCTCGCCCCCCAGCCATTAAATGGCCAAGGGGGAGAAGGGCTCCTGCAGGGAATTGCGCATTGCGGATACGGGCGAACCTCCCCGCGCCTACCGGCTGGCGCTGGCCAGATGGCGCCGTGCGATGGCCGACTGCACTGCTGCCAAGCGTTCCTGGGCTCGCAGCCATTGCGGATACGGGCGAACCTCCCCGCGCCTACCGGCTGGCGCTGGCCAGATGGCGCCGTGCGATGGCCGACTGCACTGCTGCCAAGCGTTCCTGGGCTCGCAGCCATTGCGGATCCAGCCGAACGGCCTCACCCATGGCGGCTTCTGCTCCGGAGAGGTTACCGGCCTTGATCAGGCATTCGCCCAAGCGCAGGTGCGAGGCTGGCTTGTCCGGTGAAATGCGGCAGGCCTGTTCCATGGCGCTGGCTGCTTGCTGGTAGTCCTTTTGCGCGGCATAGGCGTAGCTGATGCGAACGTAGTAGTGCGAATTCCCGGGGGCCAGTTCGATGGCCCGTTGCATCGAGTCTTGAGCAGGGCGGTAGTCCTGTGCTTTCATCTGCCATTCACCCAGGCGAAGGTAGTATTCCGGTTTCTCGGGTGCCAGCGCAACGGCGTGCTGCATTGCATCAACGGCATCGGTCCAGCGGTTCTGATCTGCGTACGCATAGCTCAAGCGGACGTGCGCCGCCGGTTGGTTGGCATTGATCTGCAGGGAGCGGCTGATGGAGGCTTCTGCCTCCTTTGATCTGCCAGCTTTCAGCAGCAGCTCTCCTAGGCGCAAGCGGGCATCTGCTTTTGTCGGCGCCGCTTTGATTCCCTGGCGAATGGCCCGGATGGCATCCGACAGGTTCCCTTGTTTTTCGTGAATCCGGCTGAGGCGCGCGTGCGCACGGGCCAACGACGGGTCAACGGCTATGGCCCTTTGGAATGCCAATTTGGCTTCGTCGAATTCGCCGGCGGCGAGCAGCATTTCGCCAAGCCGATAGGGCAGCCGCGCGATTTTTGGATTCATGGACTCAGCGGTGCTCATGGCCTTAATGGCGGCGGCACTATTTCCTTGCCGGGAAAACTCGGCAGCTTGCTTTTCGTGCGGATAGTGCGTGAGTTCAGTATTGGTTCTCACCACGTTATAGAAGTTGTCCAGGTCGAACTCGCCGTGGGCAATCTCGCTGACGAGGCGCTTGAGCTTGTAGGTGTCGTTCAAGAAGAACGAAACCGGATGCCCTCCATATTCCAATGGGACCAGTGTTCCCTTGGTCATGCGCTCGATGCCTTGGGCGTGTTCCACGTCTACTGTATCGGGGCAATAGAAGACGTAGCCTTCGGCGTCCTTGCAGTCTCCCGAGCGGATGTAATTGTGCTTGAAGTCAAAAAGATGTCCTTCGTCGCCCCATCGATCGTCCTTGACCTCGCCGTCAGCGGCGATATCGTACAGCGGTGAAAGGGCAATGAACGTTTTCGCGCCAAGTTTCGTTGCGAGGCTGATGGCGGCCATGCCACCCATGCTCCCGCCGTAGGTGATTAACGTGGTCCCCTTGGCACGTTCCTTGATGATGTCAACGACTTGCTCGATTTCATCTGTTTGGTACCAGTGGTTTCTGCTGCGCTTAACCAGGAATTCATTCAAGCCGAGTTGTGCAAAGATGCCACGCCCGTAGCCACCCTCGAAGGGGCTGGGATCAACGGCGTCAATATACTTATTCCTCGCCTCGAAAGTGACGATTGATATGGGAAAACCGCCGTCGTGATAGTCGAGGGCGAGGTCGTGGCCGACAAACAGCTCTTCGTGGATAACGGAATTCTTTTGCACGGGTAAACCCTAGCTTCGCGAGGATGGCGGGTTCAATTCATTACCGAGGTGTCGTGTCGATTTCCATCGAGGTGAAGCGGTCCGTGGTGGCCGAAGCGTGAGAGTTCGCGATCTTCAATCGACATGATTAGAGTGGTCACACCCTACTCGGAACGATCGTTATGAATTTGTAACATTACTAATCAGGTGGGAAATAGCACCTTCTTTCTGGTCGCATCTAGTGTTGCTTCTCTGTATATAATTAGGGTAGACATACATCGAACCCGGAAGGGTTCTGGAATTTGGGAAATTGATGGCTCTGTTTAGAAGGCGCAGTAAAGCTTCAAGTGGCAACGTTTCGCATGAGGTGTCCCCGCCGGATCAGGGCGAACCCGCGGCACCAGTGATCCCCGCGGCGCCCGCCAAGGCCACGGCCCCGCAAATTTCCGGTGATTTCGAAGCAATGGCAAAGGCCGCTGAGCCGAAACCGGCCGGAGTTTTCGTCAGCGTCATTATTCCTGTTTACAACTCAATGCCCTACCTGACTGAATTGCTCAACTCCTTGGAACTGCAGGATTTGGACAAGAGCCTTTACGAGGTCATTGCAGTCAACGACGGATCCACTGATTTCGGTGGCGAGATCCTGGATGTCTATGCCAAGCGCAATGACAACTTCACCGTCGTGCATCAGGAAAACAGCGGGTGGCCCGGCAAGCCGCGCAATGTCGGAACTGCACTGGCCAAGGGCGAGTATGTTTTCTACGCGGATTCTGATGACACCTTGGGAACCGAAGCGCTGCGCCGCATGCGCGACTTCGCCTTGGAGCATGATGTAGATGTCCTCGCCCCAAAACTCGTTCCCGTTGGCGGTCGAGTGATTCGCACTTCGCTGTTCTCCTCAACCCAGATCGATGTGCCACTCGAACAGATCTTTGCGACTTTGATGCCGCAGAAGCTCATTCGCCGCCAGATGATCCTCGATCACGACCTGCGCTTTGCAGAGGAAAAAGTCCGTCTCGAAGATGGAATGGTGCTGGCAGGATGCTACTTGCATGCCAAGCGCGTGAGCGTCCTTGGAGATTACGACTACTACTACATTCGTGAACGCGGGGACGGGAACAACATCAGTGCCCAGCCTTTCGAGCCAATGGGCTACGTCGAATCCATGACGCACATCAGCAATACGATTCGCAGCAACACCCTTGACGATCCAGAGCTGGGCCGCCGCCTGATTGCCGGCCTGTTCAAGCGCAAGGGCTTGAAGTTCTTCGTCGGAGAGCGGTTCTTGAAATACCGTGAAGCCCGCGCCAAGCTGTGGACGGCGGCATTCGGCCCATACGTCCAGGAGTTCCTGGCCGAGCGCACCGGCGAAGTGCTCAGCGAGCACGATGCTGCCAAGGCCTCGGCAATTATTGCCGGGGACTACGAGGAACTGAAGCGGCTGGCGGCGAAGGATGATGACGTTGCTGGGCGCCCGGAGCTGATCAAGGCCACCAGCAAGAGCGATCATTTTGAATTGCGCTTCTCCAGCCCAGCCAACGGGCCGGCTCCTCGTGGAATATATGTTGATGAACGCGAAACCGATCGTCGTCTTCAGTTCCCCATTGTGGCGCAAGAATCCGGGCAGTACATTGCCAAGATTTCCTACGCAACGCTGGGCGCCAGCCTCAAGGGCAAAGCGGACATGCACGTCAATTACGACCATGCCGAAACCCGGCGTATTCGCATGCCGGCCAACGTCAAGGAAGCAACTTATGCCGGTGCAATTGTGTTCCGGACAGTCACTGGTGCGTTGAGCATCGATCTGCGCAAGGCCAAGCTCGCCTGAACGCGCCCAAGAAAATGATGGAGTGAATGCCGATAATTGGCATTCACTCCATCATTCTAAAACCAGGTTCCGGCGCCGAGCGATGCTGCGGGCCGCCGGTGACTAGCGCGGGTTCTTGGGAGCCGGGGATCCCTCGTCCAACGCCACAGGGCGGATCGTGCGGGGGACCAGGGCCCAACCGATCAAGCCCACCAGAGCAACCAGGGCTGAGATTCCAAAGGCAATTTCATAGTTCAGCGTGTCAGCCAGGAAGCCTGCAAGCAGCGGGCCGATAATCGCCCCGAAATCCTGGCACATCTGGAAACCGGCCAAAGCCTTGCCGCCGTTGCGTCCCGTGCCGATGACATCGGAAACCGACGCCTGCTGCGCCGGTCCGAGGATGCCGCCGCCGAAGCCGGCGAAAATCGAGCAAATCACGAACCCGGCCCCCGAGGTGAAAATCCCCATGGATCCGATGGACAGCAGCAAGAGGGCCAAGCCAATCATGACTGGCATCTTGCGGCCCACCTTATCGGTCAGCTTCCCGGAGAAAAGCAATGCGCAGCCATTGCCAATGGCAAACAGCGCCATCGACAATCCGGCAATCGTGGTGCCCAAGCCCTGCCCGAAAACGGATAAGGCAAAGAGCGGAATCATGCTGTTTCGAATGCCGAAGGCCAGCCATCCGTAGCTGAAACCGGAGAACAGCGCCGCGCGATAGGCGGGGGAGCTCAGCGCCTCCCGGGTCGTGACCACTTCGATGGCTTGGCGGGTCGTGGCAGAATCCTCGGCATCCCGATCCAGGTCGCGGCGGCGGCCCAGGGCGAAGTAGACCACGGCGGCAGCGATCACCAGGGCGGTACCGTAAATGAAGAACGGCAGGCGCATGCCCAGCGGCGCCAAGAAGCTTCCAAGCACTGGACCGGCAACGTTGCCCAGCAAGAAGGCGCCGGCGTACAGCCCGGAAATGCGGCCACGGGACTCTTCTGGCGAAAGCCGCGCAATCAGGGCCATCGCGGAAATGGTGAACATGGTGGAGCCGAAGCCGCCGAGCCCGCGAGCGATCAGCAACTGGGTGTAATCCTGGACAATGCCGCACAACAGCGTTGAGACGGCCACCAGCAAAACTCCTGTGACGTAGATGCGCGGTTCCCCGAGCTTGCCCACCAACGCGCCCGCCACCGGAGCGAAAATCAAACGGGTAAAGGCAAAGATGCTCACGATGACACTTGCCGCCGCCGCTCCGACATCAAAACTCACCGCATACTGCGGCAGGATCGGGGCGATGAGCCCAAACCCCAAAGCGATAATGAATGCCGCCACCAGAAGGACGCCAATTTCGCGGGGGATCGGGGCGCGTGAAGCCGCTGTGCGGTTGAAAAACTTGATCATTGCCGATGGCCTGGGGCTAAACAGGCCTTCCAGCCTTTCTACGGGACAGATAAGGGCGATAGGGCCAAACTAAGTCTATGTCCTCTTGGTCTTTCATATTTTGGCTAAATGATCATGGCTCGGTGTGGATATCCCTAGGCTGAACCAGGCCATTCACCTGCAAGTTCACAATGGGCCGGAACATTGAGCAAAGTGGGCACGCATATGATTGGCTAGAGTGGGATTCGGGCATGCATCCCTCAGGCGAGACGATGCTCTGTCTTATACAGCGTGATGAAGCTACGACCAATTCATTCGTATTCGAAGCCGAACTACATGGAGGAAGAACTTGGCAGAGCTGGCCGGCGCCCATCATTGTGCTATTGCCGAATTGGCTAATGACCCCATCGGTAGCGCAATTTTTACGAAGTTGTCCAGTGACGACACCGAGATTCGTGCCGCGGTACCTGTCCTGGGGTCGACCGTTGCAGTCCGATGCGTACCTTCGAGCGAGGGGTATATTGTCGGATGCGTCGGAACCAATGCCGCTGCCCTCCAATGGCTTAACGACGTGCTGATTACGCAGGCATCGGTGGAATTCGATGTGCATGGTAATCCAATGCATGCGCTAGCCACCCGCGTGCCAACCGGAAATGTCCCGGCGGAGATGATCCGCGCGGGACAAAAATTGTTGGCATTGCGCAGGCAAGAGGAAGTTGGGGATTTCGACCCGGGGACCCACATTCCCATGTATTGGTATTCGGCGAAACTCAACTTTGGCGACTGGGTGGGTCCGCAATTGGTCCAGGCATATTCGGGTCGTCAACCTATTCAGTTCAACCGCCCTGGAACCAATGCCCGAGCCTTGTTCAGCGTTGGTTCGATTGCAGGCAAGATCAACCGGAACAATGTTGATGTCTGGGGCAGTGGCTTGATGCGTCCATTGACGATCAAAGAAGTTGAAGTGCGCAAGCGGCTCAAAGGGATTAAGGTCCACGCGGTGCGTGGCAAGCTGACCCGTCGTGAACTGCAAGATTCACTCGGTTGGGAAGTTCCCGAGGTCTATGGCGACCCAGCGCTACTATTGCCCGATGTGATTGTGCCCCGGGACCAAGATCATGGCCAAGTCGCAGTCGTTCCGCACTACGTTCATTTGCCAAGAATTGACCACAATGCTGTGAGTGGACGAGTGGTAGATGTGCGCAATGATGTCAAGGCGGTCGTCGAGGAGATCGCCGGGGCCCAAGCTGTGGTGTCCAGCTCCTTGCATGGTTTGATTGTTGCGCAGGCATATGGTGTGCCTTGGGTATGGCTTGATGTCATTGACCATCAGCTGGGGGGCAAGGACTTCAAGTTCGAGGACTTCTTCAGCTGTCTGGACCGCGAGACCGTAAGCCGGATTCAGATCAGCGCAAGCGAGCTCGCAAGTATCGATCTAGCGGCACTGGGAGCCAAGGCGACGCTGCCGGCGCTTCAGATTGACTTGTCCCTGTTAAGCGACACGTTTCCGATCGATCCTGTGACTGGCCCGCTACACGAAGATTTTCGTGCCCGTGTAGAAGTGCTCCGCTAGCCCGGAACTGCCCATCAACAAGGCCCCCTAGCCAGATGCGGACGTGTCTGGCAGGTGCTTTGTCTACAGCCGAAAGGCTTGCCGCCTGACGCTACGGATTTTTCTCGCCATCGGTAGTCACTGCGGTGGCTTCGGGGCGCGGTGCGTCCTTGAAGACATTCTCATAGCTGTTTGAGAGATGGCCGATATCCAGCGCTCGTTTTCCGGCCCCAGCAAGGCGGTGGGCAAGAATCCCTCCGGCGGGCCCCAAGGCGATGAGCACGAGTTCACAGTCGCTGTCGGCAACGAGAGCTTGAACGCGATCCAAATCGTCGTACGCTCCCACTGGTTCCGAATAGATAAACTCGTGGCTCGCAAGGTTGTCGAACAGTTCAGGAATTAGATCAAATCGTGACCCTTCACCGGTCACGATAGCCACCTTTTTGCCATCCCATACTTGACGCCACAGATCGACGGCACGCTGTCCCAAGGTCGAAAAGGCTTGGGGTCGAGTAACATGGGCGCAAGCGTAGGTGCGGTCAGAAGCTGTAAGCTGCACTAAGCGCGGCCATAGTTCTTGATATACGCCAGACCAATGTGCATCACGGAACAGCTGAGGAAAACCGACTGCCAAGTTGGCATCATTACTGGTGAAAACATTCCGAAGGTCTTCTTGGAGTTCGGGGGAGTTCTTCTGAAAGCGAAGATTGAAATCATCGAGCAGCATGAGCCGGAACTCGCCGTCACCGAATCGGGACATGGACACATCAGTTGTGGCTAGCAGTTCCAAGGTTTCCAGCAGCGTTTTGACTTGATTGCGGTGGAACTTTGATACGTCCTGCATGACTTCAGAGGTTGCCGCAAGCCGGATGGTTTCGAGCTCCCGTCGATGTGTCTTCAGCTCTTTGTGAATCTGGCGCAGCAGGGTCTTCTGATCCCGGTCGGCAGTAATTGGCGGGTCCAGCGTTACTGCGATTGGCCTGCTATTGACTACTTTGACGCTGAAAATACGGTTGGCGACTTTTCGAATGCGATCTAACATGCGGAAATCCTCTTTCACTTCAGCTCTTGTTGAGCTTATCATTCTGCTCCTGCGTTATTTCCATTGCGTTTGGCGCTGTAGACACGTAGTCAGCAGGTTCTGACTAGGATGATCATCAACGCGGTCAACCAATGGACCTAGTTCAATCCGCAGACCTTGAAAGAATAATCGTCGAACCGTGGGACGTATTTGAAGCCGCTGATGCATCATGGCGGGCTCGGGCTTCACATCGCCCATTGGCGACATCATTTCGGCGATAATCTGCGGGCCTGCCCGGCAGGTCCAGCTTGTCGGGCCAGTGCCCTAAGAAGGGGCACCTTGCTTGACGGTTTGCAGCCGAGATTCAGCAGCAGTGGCACTGCCTGCGGGCCTCGCCGGTCGAGCTCCAAGAAGTATCAAGAAACAAGGCTCTTCTTTCATGGTGCAGTACGGGGCATCGTCCCCAAAGACGCGGAGGTGTGAGACGATTTAACGCGTGTCTGATTCGCTTACATTAACCATCATCATTGTCGCGGTTGTTGCCGTGGTGGGCATTGGCGTCATTGCCTTTGTCACCAAGGGCCGCAAGCCCAAGACTCCATATACTTCCGAGCGCGATGCTGACGACCTGCCAGCCGGTCAAACCGCAGAAGGCACGACCGAGGCCGTTGCTGACGCCGCCGGTGCAGCTGATGCGGCCCTCGCCGTTGAAGAGCTCGTCGTACCGGCAACGCCGCAGCTCGATGTTCCCGAACCGGTCCAGGGCCGATTGGCGCGACTGCGTGCCCGCCTGACCAAGTCCAACAACATGTTCTCCAAGGGCCTGCTGGCTCTGCTCAGCCAGGACACCATTGACGAGGATGTCTGGGAAGAAATCGAAGAAAATCTGCTGATGGCAGACCTCGGCACCGAACCAGCCATGGAACTCGTCGATGCCCTGCGCGAACGCGTGAAGATCGAAGGCAGCAAGGATCCTGCCCGCGTGAAGGCAATGCTCCGCGAGGAACTGCTCAAGCTCGTGGATCCAAGCCTGGACCGCAGCTACCTGCCTGAGCCGCACCCGGATCGTCCAAGCATCATCATGGTCGTGGGCGTCAACGGCGTTGGCAAAACCACCACCATCGGCAAAATGGCCCGTGTCCTCGTCGCCGAGGACAAGGACGTGCTGTTGGGTGCCGCTGACACCTTCCGCGCCGCGGCCGCGGAGCAGCTGGCCACCTGGGGCGACCGCGTGGGTGTCCCAACGGTCCGCTCCGACATCGACGGTGCCGACCCTGCCTCGGTGGCATTCGAAGCAGTTTCCGCCGGCATCGACCAGGAAGTCGACATTGTCATGATCGACACCGCTGGCCGTCTGCAGAACAAGGTCGGTTTGATGGACGAGCTTGGAAAGATCAAGCGCGTCGTCGAAAAGAAGGCCACCATTGACGAGGTGCTGCTCGTCTTGGATGCAACCACCGGCCAGAATGGCCTGCAACAGGCCAAGGTCTTCTCGGAAGTGGTCAACGTGACCGGCATCGTGCTGACCAAGCTTGACGGCACCGCCAAGGGCGGCATCGTGGTCGCGATCCAGCGGCAGCTGGGCGTACCAGTGAAGCTGGTTGGCCTGGGCGAGGGACCGGATGATCTGGCGCCGTTCAGCCCAGAGGATTTCGTGGACGCATTGCTCGAAGGCTAGTAGGCAACGACGGGCCGGGTGGGCCTCGCTATGGCGGTCCCACCCGGCCTGTTTGTGCGCCAAATTCGATGCGCCACGCCGATGACGCCCAGTTAATGAAAAATCTGGATCGGCAGAAACGTGGCCGGCTTGCGCGGTCCGTTGTGCCATGTCAATACCAGAAAATGAGGCGTATAGCCGCAGCCGGTGGATCCAAGCGGCCGCTTGGATGCCCAGGATTCCCAGAAACATGCCAGTTACCTTCGGTAGAAATGAAGGCTGGAAGTTTAACGTGAAATTACTACACCTGAACACCAGATGAGGTTGGCACGGCCAACTGTTTGGATCGTTCGGTCTCCACCCGCAAAGGATCTCTTAGGACGTGACGTCGAACCAAGACCTGCCCTTGCCCATTCAACGCGACCCGAGGCCCCGGGCCTTCCGCGCTGACATCCAGGGACTTCGCGCCATTGCTGTTGGCATTGTGGTGCTCTATCACTTCTGGGGACATTACCTTCCAGGTGGATTCGTCGGCGTTGATGTCTTCTTTGTCATCTCAGGATTCCTGATCACCTCGCACCTCATTTCCAAGCCGCCAAAGAACCTGGCGGATGTAGGGCGTTTCTGGATGCGCCGAGTCAAGCGGCTTATCCCTGCTTCCTTCGTCGTGATCTTATGCAGCGTCGTGGGGATTTGGCTCATAGCCCCCACTACGGTGTGGCAAGACTGGGGCTTGCAGGCCATAGCTGCGACCTTTTATTTCCAGAACTGGTTCCTCGCCCTCACCAAGGTCGATTATCTGGCCGAAGGCGATGCCGTAAGCCCGTTCCAGCATTTCTGGTCGCTGTCCGCAGAAGAGCAGTTCTACTTCGTATGGCCAATCCTGATTGGCGCGCTGGTCTTTGTGGCGGTGCGGTTCCGGCGGAAGCCTGGGGCCATGGCGCTAGCTGGAGTAGGCACAGTCTTTGCCGTGTCCCTGGGGTATTCCATCTACGCCACGGCCACCGATCCGGGCAGCGCTTATTTCTCCACCTTCACCCGTGCGTGGGAGTTCTCCGCCGGGGCTCTGGTGGCTGCCTTGGGAACCAAGATCCACGCAGCGAAGAAGGACTGGGTCAGTCTGGTAGGCGCATGGGGAGGCATATTGGCCCTCACCTTCAGCGCGCTGGCCTTCAGCGGCGATATGCCGTTCCCCGGCTATATTGCTGCCGTCCCGGTATTGGGCACGGCCTTGCTGCTGCTTTCGCATTCCACACACACGTATTCGCCCAACATCTTCCTGAACACCAGGATTTTCCAATTCTTCGGTGACAACTCCTATGCGATCTACCTTTGGCACTGGCCGCTGCTGATCCTCATGCCGTACCTGGTCGATGACTTTGGATGGCCGCAGAAGATCATCGCCTTGGCCCTCACCTTGGTTCTTGCTGTCCTGACGCAGAAGCTGGTGGAAGTTCGCTTCCGGAAATTCATCGACACTTCCGCCCTCCTCTCCGCCCCGCGCTTCCTGGTCGCTGGAAGCCTGGTCCTCGCTCTTGTGGCAGGCAGCTTCTATCTGACCAGCACACGCATCATCCGGAATGCAGAAAATGTCGACGCGGCCCTTGCGTCGGTGCAAAAAGAACTGGGCGAGGACTGCTTCGGGCCAGAAGGCTTGTCGGATAATTGTGATAATCCGCAGACGCTTCAAACCTCCTACGAGAGCGCTGCGCCGGCACCTGTCGTCGCGAAAGAAGACAAGCCGCGGGTTTATGCGGACGACTGCTTCTCGGGCGCGGGGACAGATTTCGCGACTCGCCCCGTATGCAACTACGGACACGGGGAAATCAAGGTGGCACTGGTGGGCAATTCCCATGCGGGACAGTGGTTCCCTGCCATTGACAAGGTCGCCAAGGCACATGGTTGGAGCCTGGATACCTATCTGGCCAGCCGGTGTGCAGTACTCGATGCCCCGCAGGAGTTCGAGTCGGAAGAAGACGTTCAAGGCTGTAATGACTATGCCCGCTGGGCTACAAAGCAGTTTGAAAAAGAGGACTACGACCTGATCATCAGCTCCAACAGATTCGCCCAGCCTCTTGCGGGACGCACCCTAGCGGAGAGCGAGGCCCCAGGGCGCGATGCCTATGAAGAAATGCTCCAGGACTGGAGCGATACCGGGGCAGAGGTCGCGGTGATCCGAGACACTCCCTGGCCCGGGGCGACTGTAGGGAACATTCCGGATTGCGTGGCAGCGAATTCCGCGGACTACAAGGATTGCTCCGCAGCTGCTGAAGAATGGATTCCCATGGACCCGCAGGCCGAAGCGGTCAAGGCGCTGGATGATCCAGACGTCGTGAGCATCGACATGAATGATCAGTTGTGCGATGACACCACGTGCTACCCAGTCGTCGGAGGAGTCATGGCCTATTGGGACCATTCTCATTTGAGTGAGACCTACGTGCAGATGCTGGCCAAGACCGTCGACTCCCGCTTGCAGAAAGCCGTTGAATCAAAGGATCTCTTTCCTGGATCCTCCAGCTGATACTGCAAGTTAATAGCAAAACAGAGCTGGCGCTGAACCATTC